>JAEUPB010000034.1 GCA_016789955.1 Rubrivivax sp.
CCCCTCGAGGGGGAGGCGCCGCAGGCGCTTCGGGGGTGGGCCTGTTCACGCGGTACCGCCCACCGTCAGTCGGTCGATCCGCAACGTCGGCTGGCCGACGCCGACCGGCACGCTCTGGCCTTCCTTTCCGCAGACGCCGACGCCCGAGTCGAGCCGCATGTCGTTGCCGATCATGCTGACGCGCGTCAGCGCATCGGGGCCGTTGCCGATGATCGTCGCGCCCTTCACCGGGTACTGCACCTTGCCGTTCTCGACCCACCACGCCTCGCTGGCACTGAAGACGAACTTGCCGCTCGTGATGTCCACCTGGCCACCGCCGAAGTTGGTGGCGTAGAGGCCGCGCTTGATGCTGGCGACGATCTCCTTGGGGTCGGCCTGGCCGCCGAGCATGTAGGTGTTGGTCATGCGCGGCATCGGCACGTGCGCATAGCTCTCGCGGCGGCCGTTGCCGGTGGGCTTCACGCCCATCAGGCGCGCGTTCAGGCTGTCTTGCAGATAGCAGCGCAGGATGCCGTCCTCGATCAGCACCGTGCGCTCGGTGGCGTGGCCCTCGTCGTCGACGTTGAGGCTGCCGCGGCGGTCGGGGATGGTGCCGTCGTCGAGCACCGTCACGCCCTTGGCCGCCACGCGCTGGCCGATGCGGCCGCTGAAGGTGCTGCTGCCCTTGCGGTTGAAGTCACCTTCCAGGCCGTGGCCCACGGCCTCGTGCAGCAGCACGCCGGGCCAGCCGGGGCCCAGCACCACCGGCATCTCGCCGGCCGGGGCGGGGCGGCTTTCGAGGTTGGTGAGCGCGGCGTGCACGGCGTGGTCCACGTACTGCGCGATCACGGCGTCGGTGAAGTAGCCGAGGCCGAAGCGGCCGCCGCCGCCGCCGGTGCCGACCTCGCGCTTCAACTCACCGTTCACGGTCTGCTCGGCGATCACGGTGACGTTCAGCCGCACCAGCGGGCGCACGTCGGCGGCGCGGGTGCCGTCGGCGCGGGCCACCAGCACCACGTCGTACTCGGCACCGACGCTGGCCATCACCTGCACGATGCGCGGGTCCTTGGCACGGGCGAGTCTTTCCACGCGTTCGAGCAGCGCCACCTTCTGGGTGCTGTCCAGCGTGCCGATCGGATCCATGGGCGCGTAGAGCACGCGGCTCTTGGCCATCCTGGCGGCCTTGCCGGCCACCTTCACGCGCTTGTGCTGGCCCGCGGCGGCGATGGTGCGCACGGTGCGCGCGGCGTCGAGCAGGCTCTCCACGCTGAGGTCGTCGCTGTAGGCAAAGGCCGTCTTCTCGCCGGCCACGGCGCGCACGCCCACGCCCTGGTCAATGCTGAAGCTGCCGCTCTTGACGATGCCTTCCTCCAGGCTCCAGCCCTCGTGGCGCGTGGTCTGGAAGTAGAGGTCGGCATCGTCGACGCGGTGCTCGCCGATCAGCGCGAGCGCCTGGGCGAGCGACGCCTCGGACAAGCCGTACGGGTCGAGCAGCTGGGCCTGTGCCAGGGCCAGTCGCTCCAGGGTCGGTTCACGCGTGATCATGGGTCGAGGATTCTAGGGAGCGAGCAGCAGTTGGCACCCGACAAGCTTCTTTACCCAGATTCACGTCGCGGCGGTGCGCGGAGCGCCGCGCAGCTTCGTTGTGGCGAGGCGCTCGGCACACATCACCGACGCCAGAGCAACCACCAGAGGACATCAACATGAACCTGCGCCCCCTTCCCGCGATCACCCTGCTCGTCACCACGCTGCTGTCGGCCCAGGCGGCCCTCGCCGCCGAGACCCCGCGCGCCGATCAGCGTGAAGCCAACCAGTCGGCCCGCATCGCGCAGGGCGCCGCCTCGGGCTCGCTGACCGGCCGCGAACAGCGCCGGCTGAACCGCGAGCAGAAGGCGATCAACAAGGCCGAGCAGAACGCCAAGGCCGATGGCGTGGTCACGCCCCAGGAGCGCCGCAAGCTGCACCGGGCACAGAACGCCGCCAGCCGCGACATCTACCGCCAGAAGCACGACGCCCAGGTCAAGCCTTGAGCTCGAGCGCCCGCGCGTAGAGCGCGTTGCGCGGCGCGCCGCTGATCTCGGCGGCCAGCGAGACGGCCTGCTTCAGCGGCAGTTCGCGCAACAGCACCAGCAGCGTGCGCAGCGCGGCATCGGGCAGGTCGTCCGCTGCCGCGGGTTCCTGCAGCGCATGCAGCACCAGCACGAACTCGCCGCGCTCGCGGTTCGGGTCGGCGCTGAGCCAGGCGGGCAGCTCGCGCGACGGCATCGTGGCGATGGTCTCGAACTGCTTGGTCAGCTCGCGGCACAGCGTCACGGTTCGGTCCGGGGCCGCTTCGGCCAGGGCCGAGGCGAGCGCGGCGATGCGGTGCGGGGCTTCGAACAGCACCTGCGTCGGCGGGTCCACCGCCAGCCGCTGCAGCGCCCGCTCGCGGTCCGCGCCCTTGGCCGGCAGGAAGCCGACGAACCGATGGCCACCTGGCGCGGCATCGCCGGCCACGCTCAAGGCCGCCATCACGCTGCTCGCGCCGGGCACCGGCACCACCGGATGACCGTGCCGACGCACCGCGGCCGTGACGACGGCGCCCGGGTCGCTGATCGCCGGCGTGCCGGCATCGCTGACCACCGCCACCGACTGTCCTGCGGCCAGCCGCTGCAGCACCGCAGCCGTCGCTTCGTGCTCGTTGTGCGCGTGCAGCGCGAGCAGCTCGGGCGCCAGGCCCAGGTGCTGCAGCAGCCGCGCTGCCACCCGCGTGTCCTCGCAGGCCACCGCCTGCACGCGCGCCAGCACGTGCACGGCGCGCAAGGTGAGGTCGGCCAGGTTGCCGATCGGCGTGGCCACCACGTAGAGTGCGCCGGCCGGGTACTGCTGGTGGCTGGCTGCCGCCGCGGCGGTGTCCAGGAGGGAGCTGGGTGTGAGCTTCAAGGGTGCAGGGGCTGTCACGAGCAAGGGGCGCGGCGATGCCGCGGAGGATCACGCGCTCGCCCACCTGCAGTCGCAGGGCCTCGTGCTGGTGGAGCGCAATTATCGAGTCGCGCGCGGCCCCTCGGCCCGCGGCGGCGAGATCGACCTCGTGATGCGAGACCGCGGCACGCTGGTGTTCGTCGAGGTCCGCTCGCGTGCAAGCGGCCGACATGGCGGTGCGGCCGCGAGCGTCACGGCCGTCAAGCAGGCCCGCCTCGTGCGCACCGCGCAGCACTACCTGATGCGCTTCGCCACGCTGCCGGCCTGCCGCTTCGACGTGGTGTGCGTCGAGCCGGGAGGCATCGAATGGATCCGCGCGGCCTTCGATGCCGGCTGAGTGCCGCGTACATCACGGAACCAGCACGAAAAGTCGCTGTCATATGATGCATGTCCATGGTCGAGCAGCGCATCCAGCAGCAGTTTTTCGAGGGTGCCGACCTCAAGTACCAGAGCGCGGAGCCGCTGTCGCGCGCGGTGGCCGACGCCACGCAGGCGTTGCTGACGTCGATCACTTCAGGCGGCAAGATGCTCGTGGCCGGCAGCGGCTTCGGCGTTTCGCTGGCCCCGCACCTGCGCTCGCTGATGCTGGGGCGATTCGAGCGTGAGCGGCCCGGGCTCGCCGCGGTGGTGCTGGGCGAGGATTCCGCGGCCGAACTGCAGGCGCTGGCGCAGCCGGGCGACGTGTTCGTCGCGATCGACGCGGGCGGGCCGCGTGCCGGCCTGCTCGCGGCGGCCGATGCCGCCCACGGCAAGGAGATCACGATGGTGGTGCTGGCCGATGCGGCCGCCGAGCCGTGGCGCGATCGCCTGGCCGAAACCGATGTCCTGGTGGCGGTGCCGCATGAGCGCCGTCCCCGGGTGATGGAACTGCACCTGCTCGTCCTGCACTGCATCTGCGATGCGCTGGACCTGCAGCTGCTGGGCGAACAGGAGACCTGATGAAGAACCGTGCGTTGCTGGTGTTGACGGCCTGCGTGGCCGCCGGAGCCCTGCAAGGGTGTGCGCCGCTGCTGTTCGGTGGCGCCGTGGTGGGCACTGCGATGGTGGCCACCGATCGCCGCACCACCGGTACCCAGGTGGAGGACGAAGCCATCGAGTTGAAGGCGATGGCCCGCGCCAGCGAGGTGGCACCGTCCGGCCACGTCAACGTCACCAGCTACAACCGCATGGTGCTGATCACCGGCGAGGTGGCGTCGGAGACCGACCGGCGTGCCGTCGAGCAGGTCATCGGCCGCATCGAGAACGTGCGCTCGGTGGTCAACGAAGTCGCGGTGATGGGCAACACGTCGCTCACCGCGCGCTCGAACGACACCGTGCTGTCGGGCAAGGTGAAGGCCTCGTTCGTCGACGCACAAGACCTGCAGGCCAACGCGCTGAAGGTCGTCACCGAGCGCGGCACGGTGTACCTGATGGGCCGCGTCACCGAGCGCGAGGCCGGCCGTGCGGCCGACGTCGCGCGGGCCGTCAGCGGCGTGCAGAAGGTGATCCGCGTGTTCGAGATCATCAGCGAGGCCGAGCTCGCCAACCTGCAGCCCAAGCCGGCCACGAAGTGACCGGCTCCAGCGGCGCGCGGGCCGCCGACGTCGGCGTCAGCGCAGCCGCTTGATCAGGCTCGACGTGTCCCAGCGGCGGCCTCCGGCCTGCTGCACGTCGCCGTAGAACTGGTCGACCAGCGCCGTCACCGGCAGCTTGGCGCCGTTGCGGCGCGCTTCGTCGAGCACCAGGCCGAGGTCCTTGCGCATCCAGTCGACGGCGAAGCCGAAGTCGAACTGGTCGTCGACCATCGTCTTGCCGCGGTTGTCCAGCTGCCAGCTCTGCGCCGCGCCCTTGCCGATGACGTCGAGCACGAGCTTCATGTCCAGCCCCGCGCGCTGGCCGAACGCGATGCCCTCGGCCAGGCCCTGCAGCAGGCCGGCGATGCAGGTCTGGTTGACCATCTTGGCGAGCTGGCCGGCGCCGCTCGCGCCGATCAGCGTCACGGCGCGCGAGAACGCCATCGCCACCGGCTTCATCGCCTCGAACGGCGCGGGGTCGCCGCCGCACATCACCGTCAGCACGCCGTTGACCGCACCGCCCTGGCCGCCGGAGACCGGCGCGTCGACGAATTGCAGCCCGCGCGCCTGTCCGGCAGCGTGCAGCTCGCGCGCCACCGCGGCCGATGCGGTGGTGTGGTCGACGAAAACGGTACCCGGCGCCATGCCGGCAAAAGCGCCGTCGGGGCCGAGCACGACGGCGCGCAGATCGTCGTCATTGCCCACGCAGCAGAACACGAACTCGGCGTTCGCCGCAGCCTCGGCCGGCGTGGCGGCGGCGCGCCCGCGATGCTGCGCGCACCAGGCGCCGGCCTTGGCGGCGCTGCGGTTGTAGACGGTGACGTCGTGGCCGGCGGCCGCGAGGTGCCCGGCCATCGGGAAGCCCATGACACCCAGCCCGAGGAAGGCGACGCGCCGGGGGGGAATCGGTTCGTAGGTTTTGCTGCTCATGGCACGCGATGGTGCCATGGCCGGGCTGCATCACGCGCTCACATCACCCGCATGTGCTCGGTGCCGGCGGCCAGGTCGGGGTTGCGGGCACGCTGGCTGTTGAGCTTGATCTGCAGCCGCAGGTCGTTCACCGAGTCGGCATTGCGCAGCGCGTCCTCATAGCTGACGACGCGGTTCTCGTAGAGGTCGAACAAGGCCTGGTCGAAGGTCTGCATGCCCAGCTCGCGCGAGCGCTTCATCAGCTCCTTGATCTCGCCCACCTCGCCCTTGAAGATCAGGTCGCTGATCAGCGGCGTGTTGAGCATGATCTCCACCGCCGCCACGCGCCCCTTGCCCTGCTCGCGCGGCAGCAGCCGCTGCGAGACCATGCCCTTCAGGTTCAGCGACAGGTCCATCAGCAGCTGCGCGCGCCGCTCGTCGGGGAAGAAGTTGATGATGCGGTCCAGCGCCTGGTTGGCGCTGTTCGCGTGCAGCGTGGCCATGCACAGGTGGCCGGTCTCGGCGAAGGCCACCGCGTGCTCCATCGTCTCGCGGTCGCGGATCTCGCCCATCAGGATCACGTCGGGGGCCTGGCGCAGCGAGTTTTTCAGAGCCGGCGCCCAGTCGTCGGTGTCCAGCCCCACCTCGCGCTGCGTGACGATGCAGTTCTTGTGCCGGTGCACGAACTCCACCGGGTCCTCGACGGTGATGATGTGCCCGTAGCTGTTCTCGTTGCGCCAGTCGACCATCGCCGCCAGCGACGTGCTCTTGCCCGAGCCGGTGGCGCCGACGAAGATGACCAGCCCGCGCTTGGTCATCGCGATGTCCTTGAGCACCGGTGGCAGGGCGAGCGCGTCGATGGTGGGGATCACCTGCGGGATGGTCCGCATCACCATGCCGACCTGCCCCTGCTGCACGAACGCATTGACGCGGAAGCGGCCGATGCCCTGCGGCGACACCGCGAAGTTGCATTCCTTGGTGCGCTCGAAGTCGGCCGCCTGCTTGTCGTTCATCACCGCGCGGGCCAGCGCCAGCGTGTGCTGGCCGGTCAGCGGCTGCGGGCTCACCTTGGTGACCTTGCCGTCGACCTTGATCGCCGGCGGGAAGTCGGCGGTGATGAACAGGTCGCTGCCGTTGCGGCTCACCATCAGCCGCAACAGGTCATTGACGAACTTCGAAGCCTGGTCGCGTTCCATCGTTCAACCCTTTGCCCAGCGCCGGCACGAGTATGCGGCCGATCGGCCGCCGCACGTGCAACCGCCTGCGTGCACGGCTGCGCACCCGGGCTCAGCCCGGGAAGTTCTCCGGGATCTTGGCCTTGGAGCGGGCCTCGGCCGGGGTGATCACGTTGCGCCGCACGAGGTCGGCGAGGTTCTGGTCCAGCGTCTGCATGCCCAGGCTCTGGCCGGTCTGGATCGACGAGTACATCTGGGCGATCTTGTTCTCGCGGATCAGGTTCTTGATCGCCGACGTGGCGATCATGATCTCGTGCGAGGCCACGCGGCCCGAACCGTCCTTCAGCTTGCACAGCGTCTGCGAGATGACGGCCTGCAGCGACTCCGAGAGCATCGCGCGGACCATCTCCTTCTCGGCGGCAGGGAACACGTCGACCACGCGGTCGATCGTCTTGGCTGCGCTGCTGGTGTGCAGCGTGCCGAACACCAGGTGGCCGGTCTCGGCGGCGGTCAGCGCCAGGCGGATCGTCTCCAGGTCGCGCATCTCGCCGACGAGGATGGCGTCGGGGTCCTCGCGCAGCGCCGCGCGCAGCGCGTTGGCGAAGCTCAGCGTGTGCGGACCCACCTCGCGCTGGTTGATCAGGCACTTCTTGCTCTCGTGCACGAATTCGATCGGGTCCTCGACGGTGAGCACGTGGCCGAACTCGTTCTCGTTGAGGTGGTTGACCATCGCCGCCAGCGTCGTGCTCTTGCCCGAGCCGGTGGGGCCGGTCACCAGCACCAGGCCGCGCGGCTTCAGCGACAGCTCGGCGAAGACCTTGGGCGCGCCGAGTTGCTCGAGCGTGAGGATCTTGCTCGGGATCGTGCGGAACACCGCGCCGGCACCGCGGTTCTGATTGAATGCGTTGACGCGGAAGCGCGCCAGGCCCTGGATCTCGAACGAGAAGTCGCACTCGAGCGTGTCCTCGTAGTGCTTGCGCTGGGCATCGTTCATGATGTCGTACACCATGTCGTGCACCTGCTTGTGCTCGAGCGGGTCGACGTTGATGCGGCGCACGTCGCCATGCACGCGGATCATCGGCGGCAGGCCGGCCGACAGGTGCAGGTCGGACGCCTTGTTCTTGACCGAGAACGCGAGCAGCTGGGTGATGTCCATGGACGTGGGCAACAATGGTTCGGGCCATTATGGGCAGCATCGAAGTCAACCTGCAACAAGTCAGCGCCCGCATACGCGCTGCGTGTCTGGCGGCCGGCCGCGACGAGAGATCGGTCACGCTGATGGCCGTCAGCAAGACCTTCCCGCCTGACGCCGTGCGCACCGCGCATGCCGCCGGGCAGGTGACGTTCGGCGAGAACTACGTGCAGGAAGCGCTCGCCAAGATGGAGGCGCTGGTCGACCTGCGGCCGCGGCTCGCGTGGCATTTCATCGGCCCGCTGCAGAGCAACAAGACGCGGCCCGTGGCCGAGGCCTTCGACTGGGTGCACGGCATCGACCGGCTGAAGATCGCGCAGCGCCTGGCGGAGCAGCGCCCGGCCTGGCTGCCGCCGTTGCAGGTGTGCCTGCAGGTCAACGTGAGCGGCGAGGCCAGCAAGAGCGGCGTGGCGCCGGCCGACGTGCCCGCGCTGGCGCGCGACGTGGCGGCCCTGCCACCCGAGCGGCTGCGGCTGCGGGGGCTGATGTCGATCCCCGAGCCGGCCGACGATCCGCACACCCAGCGGGCGCCGCACCGGATGCTGCGCGAGCTGCTCGACGCGCTGAACCGTGAAGGCCGCGACCTGGACACGCTGTCGATGGGCATGAGCGCCGACCTGGAGGCGGCCATCGCCGAAGGCGCCACGATCGTGCGGGTCGGCACGGCGATCTTCGGCTCGCGCTGACGCCGCGGCGGGCGGCTCAGTGCAGCCCGGGCTCGCGCGTGGCGAGCAGGTGCGCGAGCTGCGCGGCGCGCACGCGCAGTGCCGGCGGCGTGCGATCGCGCTCGGCCAGTTCGTGGAAGAGGTAGCGGGCGCGGTCGCGGTCGCCCAGCACCGCCTGGCAGCAGGCGATGTGGAACAGCGTGTCCATGGCCTGCGGCTCGGCGTCGCGCACCTGCAGCCAGCAGTGCAGCGCACCGGCGGTGTTGCCTTCGTTCATCGCGCGGCGGGCCAGCGCGCGCCAATGCGTGGACGCCATCAAGGCAGGGCAGTTCGGGCGGGTGGCGGTGGCCAGGGGCGGGGCGGCTTGCATCGGCGGACTCCAGGGGCGCTGCGGGCGCCGTTGCCTGTACAGACGCCAGCGGAGCGATCCGCACGACACGCCGATCTTCAGGGAAAACCCTCGATCCTCAAGCTGGTGCGTGGGCAGCCGAAAACCGAGGGGCGCGCAGCCTGCTCCGCAGAGGTGCGCGCGCCGCTGCCGAGCTTCAGAACGCATGACACACGTGCCCGAACCCGAGCCCGATCCGCACCGAGCCGCGCTGCCGTGCTGGGCGCTGCGGCTCCACGCCGCGCTGATGCCCGACTACAACCGCGCCGCCACGCTCTACTGGTGGGGTGCGGTGGGCGTCGGCTGCGTGGCCATCGTGCTGGCGCTGCTCGATCTGGCCGACCGCGGCGGGCAGGTCTGGCTGCACGTGGCCGCCGGCACGGCGGTGGCGATGCTGGCCGGCGTGTTCCCGGTGCGGGTGCCGCACTCGAAGAACTCGTTCGCCGCCGGCGAGGTGTTCATCTTCCTGCTGCTGCTGATGCACGGCCCGGCCGCGGCCGTCGTGGCCGCCGCGGGTGAAGGCGCCGTCGGCGCCGCGCGCACCTCCAAGCGCTGGACCAGCCGGCTCGTCAGCCCCGCCATGGCCGCCATCGCGATGAGCCTGGCCGGCGCGCTGTTCGAGGCGGCCGGCGGCTGGATCGGCCCCCCGGGCCCGGCCGCCGCCGCCGGCCTGATCGTCGTCTCGATGGTCGTGGCGCTGACCTACTTCCTCGCCAACACGCTGCTGATCACCGCGGTGCCGCGGCTCAAGCGCGGCGAGCCGCTGCAGTGGGCCGACCTCTTCGGGGTGTTCGGCTGGGTCGGCATCGCTTACGCGGGCAGCGCCGCGGTTGCGGCCCTGCTGTTCCTCACCTACCGGCAGTCGGGCCTGCCGGTGCTGGCGGCGATGGTGCCGCTGCTGGCGATGCTGCTGGCCACGCTGCACTACTTCTTCCGCCAGCAGGAGTCGGCCGAGTCGGCGCGGGTGTCGCGCGAGGAAGCCCAGGAGCGCGAGTCGGCGATGGCCGCACGCCACCTCGAGGAACTGCAGCAGATCGCCTTCACCGACGCGCTCACCGGGCTGCCGAACCGGCGCCGCTTCCACGAGCAGCTGGCCGAGGCCGTGGTGCAGGAGCGAGAGCCGTTCGCGGTGATGTTCCTGGACTTCGACCGCTTCAAGCTCATCAACGACAGCCTCGGTCACGACGCCGGCGACCGCTTCCTCGTGCTGGTGACGCAGCGCATCCAGCACCAGCTGCGCAGCACCGACCGCGTGGCGCGCCTGGGCGGGGACGAGTTCGCGATCCTGGCGTTGCGGCTGGAGCACGAGCGCTACGCGGTGCAGCTGGCCGAGCGGTTGATGGAGGCGCTGCACCAGCCGTTCGAGGTCGCCGGCACCCAGCTGACCACCAGCGCGAGCATCGGCATCACGTTCAGCGCGTTCGGCTACACGACGCCCGAGGAGGTGCTGCGCGACGCGGACATCGCGATGTACCGCGCCAAGGCGGCCGGCAAGGCGCGCTATGCGCTGTTCGACGCCAGCCTGCACCGAGAGGTGGCCAGCCGCCTGCGTCTGGAAGGCGACCTGCGCCGCGCCATCGACGACGGCCAGCTCGCCGTGGTCTACCAGCCGGTGGTGGCGCTGGCGAGCGGCACGCTCGCCGGCTTCGAGGCGCTGGTGCGCTGGCATCACCCGGTGGACGGCACGCTGCCGCCCGCTGCGTTCCTGCCGATCGCCGACGAGGCCGGGCTGATGATGCGCGTCACCGACTTCGTGCTGAACTGTGCCTGCCGCCAGCTCGCCAGCTGGAAGCGCGAGTTCGCCGGGGCCTTGTCGCCGACGCTGACCGTCGCGGTGAACGTCTCCGGCCACGACATCGCGCAGCGCAGCTTCGTCGCCCGCGTCTCGCGGGCGCTGGTGGAGTCGGGTCTCGAGCCGCGCGAGCTGTGCCTGGAGCTGACCGAGAACATCCTGATGGAGCGGCTCGAAGGCGCGCTGGCGGTGCTGGGCGAGCTGCGGCGGCTGGGCGTGACGCTGGCGATCGACGACTTCGGCACCGGCTACTCGTCGCTGTCGAGCCTGTCGACGCTGCCCATCGACGCGCTGAAGATCGACCGCTCGTTCGTCGCGCGGCTGGACACCGGGGCCAACGAGGTCGCGGTGGTGCGCTCGATCGTGCTGCTCGCGAAGTCGCTGGGCAAGACGATCGTCGCCGAGGGCATCGAGACACCCGAGCAGATGGAGCAGCTGCGCGAGCTGGGCTGCAAGCTCGGCCAGGGCTACCACCACGGGCGCCCGATGCCGCCGGATGAGGTGTCCGCGGCGCTGTCGCAGTCGCGCTGGTCGGCCGATGTGCCGGCCGCAGCGCCCCCCGCGCCCCCGGCATCGCTGACGCTGCACTGAGCGAGCCGATGTCCAGCCCCGCCCTCCCGAACCCCTGGCAGCGCCTCTCGGCGGCACTGATGCCCGACTACAACCGGGTCAGCGCCGGGTTCTGGTGGACGGTGGTGGCGGCCGGGCTGGCGGTGCTCGTGGCGGCGGTGGCCGAGCTGGTGCTGCGGCGATCGGGCCCCGAACTCGCCGCGGTCGCGGGGGCGATGGTGCTGGCGATGCTCGCCGGCCTGTTCCCGATGCGCGTGCCGGGCTCGCGCAACTCCTTCGTCGCCGGCGAGATCTTCATCTTCGTGCTGCTGCTGGTGCAGGGCGTGCCATCGGCCGTCGTGGCCGCTGCCGGCGAGGCCTTCGTCGGCTCGCTGCGCACCTCGCGCCGCTGGACCAGCCGGCTGTTCAGCCCGGCCGCCGCGGCACTGGCCATGGCAGGCAGCGGCTCGCTGCTCGACGCGGCGCTGACCGATGCGCCCGCCGCCGGTTGGGCCGGCACCGCCGGCACCGTGGCCACGATGATGCTCTTCGCCGTGCTGTACTTTGCCGCCACCGCCACGCTGGTGGCCGGCATCCCGCGATTGAAGTCGCGCGAGCCGTTCTGGCAGCCGGCGGCCACGATCAGCCTGTTCCGCTGGGTCGGCATCGCCTACGTCGGCAGCGCGGTGCTGGCGACGCTGCTGTACGTGGCCTGGCGCGAGGACGGCAGCGGGGTGCTGTGGGCGATGCTGCCGCTGGTGCTGCTGCTGCTGCTGGCGCTGCACCTGCACTTCCGCGTGCAGGAAGCGGCGCAGCGCGCGGCCGAGGCATCGGCCACCGCACCACCCTCGGTGCCCGGCGACGAGGCGCTGCGCGAGATGCAGCACCTGGCCTTCCACGACCCGCTCACCGGGCTGCCCAACCGGCGCCGCTTCATCGAGCGACTCGAGGACGCGCTGGCTGCCGCCGCGGCCACGCCGCCGCGCCCCTTCGCCGTGATGTACCTGGACTTCGATTCGTTCAAGGCGATCAACGACCGCTACGGCCATGGCGCCGGCGACGAACTGCTGGTGCAGCTCGGCCAGCGCATCCACGAGCGGCTGCGGCCGCAGGACCTGGTGGCGCGGCTGGGCGGTGACGAGTTCGCCGTGCTGGTGCCCGACCTCGGCCACGAGAAGGATGCCATCGGCCTGGCCGAGCGGCTGCTCGAAGCATTGGCGCGGCCGCTGCAGCTGCGCGGCGGCGTGCAGACCGTGGCCACGGCCAGCATCGGCATCACCTTCAGCAGCCTGGGCTACACCGATGCCGATGCGGTGCTGCGCGACGCCGACAACGCGCTCTACAAGGCCAAGCACGCCGGCCGCGCGCGCTACGCGGTGTTCGACGCCGGGCTGCACGCGGCCGTGTCGGAGCGGCTGAGGCTCGCGGGCCAGCTGCGCGATGCGGTGGCGACGGGTCAGCTCACCGTGGAGTACCAGCCGCTGGTGGAACTCGCCACGCTGCGGCTCACCGGCTTCGAGGCCCTGGTGCGTTGGGCGCATCCGCAGCGCGGCACGCTGCACCCGGCACAGTTCCTGGCGCTGGCCGAGGAGGCCGGGCTGATGCCGCAGCTGTCGGACTTCGTGCTGCACTGCGCCTGCCAGCAGCTGCGCCGCTGGCAGCAGCTGGAGGCGCAGTGGGCCGGCCTGACGATGAGCGTGAACGTCTCGGCCACCGACTTGGCACAGCCAGGCTTCGTCGCGCGCGTCGGGAGGGCGCTGCTCGAAGCCGGCGTCGATCCGGCGAGCCTCACGCTCGAGATCCGCGAGGACACGCTGATGGGCCGCGACGGGCTGCCCGCCGTGCTGCAGGGCCTGAGCGACCTCGGCGTGCGGCTCGCGGTGGATGACTTCGGCACCGGTGCGTCGCCGCTCGTGCACCTGGCGCGGCTGCCGGTGGACAGCCTGAAGATCGACCGCAGCTTCGTGGCCCGACTCAAGCACGGCCCCGAGGACGAGGCGGTCGTGCAGGCCATCGTGCAGGTGGCGCGGACGCTGCGCAAGGCGATCGTCGCCGAGGGCATCGAGAACGAGGCGCAGAGCGAACTGCTGCAGCGGCTGGGCTGCACGGTGGGGCAGGGCTTCCACCTCGGCAAGCCGCTCTCGGCACAGGCGGCGCGGGCCTGGTTGCAGAGCCATCCGGCGGGCGGGGCGCTGCAGTAGCGCCGTAGCGCGGGGCCGACCCTGTCGTCGGCTTCCCGCCGACGCTCACACCTTGATGAGGGAGGTGTGCTTGACCTCTTCCATCACCGCGTAGGTGCGCGTCTCGCGCACGCCGGGCAGCGTCCAGATCACGTTGCCGACGAACTCGCGGTAGGCCGCCATGTCGGCCACGCGCGTCTTCAGCAGGTAGTCGAAGCCGCCCGCCACGAGGTGCGCCTCGAGGATCTCGGCCCGCACCTGCACCGCGGCCTTGAAGGTGTCCATCACGTCCTGCACCGTGCGGTCGAGCAGCACCTCGATGAACACCAGCAGCCCGGCGCCGAGCTTGGCCGGGTTCAGCCGCGCCTCGTAGCCGAGGATGTAGCCGTCGCGGGTGAGCCGCCGCACGCGTTCGAGCACCGCGGTGGGCGACAGGTGCACGGCCTCGGCGAGCTTGAGGTTGCTGATGCGCCCGTCGGACTGCAGCACCCGCAGGATGCGGGCGTCGATGCGGTCCAGCCCGTTGGGTGCGGTGGGATCGCCGGCGGCGCTCATGCCGCAGGATTCTCCAGCAAGCACCCCCAACTCCGAATCTTTCTCGGTTCGACGCCGCATAAGCTGCGCATCCTTCGCCCATCCCATCGAGACGGACACCCGCCATGAACCCAGCGCCGCGCGCCCGCCTGCCGTTCCCGTACCGCCCCGAGGGTGAGGCCGTCGCCGAGGCGATGGCGGCCCTGCAGGGGCGGCTCGACTGGCCGGCCGTGGTGGCTGCCGCGCGGCCCTGGGTGCAGGCGGTGCGCGAGCACCCGGCGCCGTTCTGGGCGATGGAGTCGCTGCTGCGCGAGTACCCGATCTCCAGCGCCGAAGGGCTGGCGCTGATGCGGCTGGCCGAGGCGCTGCTGCGCGTGCCCGACGCCGAGACGGCCATCGCACTCACCGCCGACCAGCTCGGCCGCGCCGAATTCGACTCCGCGCCGGCCGAGGGGCCGTACCGCATGCTGGCCAGCCTGTCGGCCAGCGCCATCGCGCTGTCCAAGCGCTTCCTGCCCGAAGGCGAGAACCCGCCCGGGCTGCTGCAGCGCCTGGGCGCCCGCACGGTGGTGGCCGCCACGGTGCGCGCGATCCAGCTGCTGGGCCGCCAGTTCGTGCTCGGCCGCAGCATCGGCGAGGCGATGGAGGAGGCCGCTGCGCAACGCCGCGAGCAGGCGTTGCTGCGCTACTCGTACGACATGCTCGGCGAAGGCGCGCGCACGGAGCGCGACGCCGAGCGCTACCTCGCCGCCTATGCAAAGGCCATCGAGGCCATCGGCGGCGGCCGCGTCGCCACCACGCCGATGGAGGCCGACGGCATCTCGATCAAGCTCAGCGCCCTCTACACCCGCTACGAGGACGCCCACCGCGAACGCGTGGCCGCGGTGCTGCTGCCGCGCGTGTGGGCGCTGGCCGACGCGGCGGCGCGCGCCAACCTGAACTTCACCATCGACGCCGAGGAGAGCGACCGCCTGGAGCTGTCGCTCGACGTGTTCGAGTCGCTGGCGGCGCGCATCGCGCAGGCGCATCCGCAATGGGCCGGCTTCGGCCTGGCGGTGCAGACCTACCAGACGCGGGCGCTGGCCACCGTCGACGAGGTCGCGCGCATCGCCAAGGCGCATGGCCTGCGCTTCATGGTGCGGCTGGTGAAAGGCGCCTACTGGGACGGCGAGGTCAAGCGCGCGCAGGAAGCCGGCCTGCCCGGCTATCCGGTCTATACGCACAAGCACCACACCGACATCAGCTACCTCGCCTGCGCGGCCCGCGTCATCGACCACCACGCGGTGATCTACCCGCAGTTCGCCACGCACAACGCCGGCACCATCGCCGCCATCGTGCAGATGGCCCGCGCTGCGCGCCCGGGCGGCGTGCCGTTCGAGATGCAGCGGCTGCACGGCATGGGCGACGGCATGTACCGCGAGGTGCTGAAGGGCGGCAGCGTGGCCTGCCGCGTCTATGCCCCCGTGGGCGAGCACCGCGACCTGCTCGCCTACCTCGTGCGGCGGCTGCTGGAGAACGGCGCGAATTCGTCGTTCGTGCACCAGCTCGCCGACGAGGCGGTGGACGTCGACGTGCTGCTCGCCTCGCCGCTGGCGCCGAACCCGGCGTCCGGGCTGCCGCTGCCGGTGGACCTGTACGGCGCCGTGCGCCGCAACTCCGCCGGGGTGGACCTCACCTGCCTGGCGATGCGGCGCCCGCTCGACGACGCGCTGGCCGCGGCCACGGTCGAGCCGGTGGCGCCGGCCGCGCCCGCGGAGGTCGATGCCGCGATGGCGCGCCTGTCCGCCGCCTTCCCTGCCTGGAGCGAGCGCCCCGTGACCGAGCGCGCGGCGCTGCTCGAATCCGCTGCCGATGCCCTCGAAGCCCGGCTGCCCGAGTTCTGCGCGCTGCTCGTGAAGGAAGCCGGCAAGACGCCGGGCGACTGCGTGGCCGAGGTGCGCGAGGCGGTGGACTTCTGCCGCTACTACGCCGTGCAGGCGCGCGAGCGGCTCGCCGAGCAGCCGCTGCCCGGCCCCACCGGCGAGAGCAACGTGCTGCGCCTGTCGGGCCGCGGCGTGTTCGTCTGCATCAGCCCGTGGAACTTCCCGTTGGCCATCTTCGCGGGGCAGGTGGTGGCCGCGCTGGTGGCCGGCAACACCGTGGCCGCGAAGCCGGCCGAGCAGACGCCGGTGGTGGCGCGCCGCTTCGTCGCGCTGCTGCACGAGGCCGGCGTGCCGGCCGACGCGGTGGCGTGGCTGCACGGGCCCGGCGAGACGGTGGGTGCGAGGCTGGTGGCCGATGCGCGCACCGCCGGCGTGTGCTTCACCGGCAGCACCGCGGTGGCGCGGCTCATCAACCGCACGCTGGCGGCCAAGGACGGCCCCATCGTGCCGCTGATCGCCGAAACCGGTGGCTTGAACGCGATGGTCGTCGACAGCACGGCACTGCCCGAGCAGGTGATCGACGCGGTGGTGCAGAGCGCCTTCCGCAGCGCCGGCCAGCGCTGCTCGGCGCTGCGGCTGCTGTGCGTGCACGAGGGCATCGCCGACGGCGTGATCGAGATGCTGCGCGGCGCCATGGCCGAACTGGTGGTGGGCGACCCGGGGCGGCTGGACACCGATGTCGGCCCGCTGATCGACGCCGAGGCACACGCGGCGATCACCCGGCACGTCGAGCGGCTCGAACGCGACGCGAAGCCGCTCGGCCGCACGCCGGTGGCGTCGGCGCATCCGCGGCTGCTCGCGCCGGCCGCCTTCGAGATCGCCCGCATCGCCGATCTGCGCGAGGAGATCTTCGGCCCGGTGCTGCACGTGGTGCGCTGGGGCGGCGACGTGAACGACGTCGTGCGCCAGATCAACGCGCTGGGCTACGGCCTCACGCTGGGCGTGCAGACGCGCATCGACAGCCGCGCGCGGCGCATCGCCGACGCGGCGCGGGTGGGCAACGTGTACGTCAACCGCAACATGATCGGCGCGGTGGTCGGCGTGCAGCCCTTCGGCGGCGAAGGGCTCTCGGGCACCGGGCCCAAGGCCGGCGGCCCGCACTACCTCTACCGCTTCTGCGCCGAGCAGACGCTGACCATCAACACCGCCGCGGCGGGCGGCAACGCCGAGCTGCTGGCCGGCCTGGCGGCGTGATCAGTTGAGGTACATGCCCAGGTAGCGCCGGCCGCGGCTCACCGCCTCGGCGTCGGGGCACACGCTGAACCACTCGACGAGCTGCGCGCGTGCCTTCTCGCGCTGCTCGCCCTTGTCGCGCAGCACCACCTCCAGCAGCTGGTCGAACGCGGCGTTGAAGTCGCCGGCGTGCACCTGGATCGCCGCCAGCGCGAAGCGCGCCTCGTGGTCCTTCGGATTCGCGGCGATGCGCGCGGCCAGCGCTTGCGGGTCGCCCTGCGGTTTGTTGCGGGCCAGCTCGATGCGCTTGACCAGCGCGGCATGGCGGTCGGTGCGCTGCGCGGCCGGTACCTGCTCCAGCGAGGCCGCAGCTTCGTCGGCCGCGCCACGGGCGATCAGCCGCTCGGCGAGGTCCAGCGTCAGCTCGACGTGGCCGGGCGCGTAGGCCAGGCCCTCGCGCAGCATCGCCTCGGCCTCGGCGGGATCGTTCGCGCCCACCTCCACGGCTTCCTGCCGCAGCTGCTCGATCGGGTCCGGTGGCGCTTCGCCGGGCTTGACGTGGCGCGCCAGGAACTCGCGCACCTGGCCTTCGGGCAACGCGCCGCTGAACTGGTCGACGACCTGCCCGCCGCTGACCAGGAACACCTGCGGGATGCTGCGCAGCCGCAGCGCCCCGGCCAGCTGCGGGTTGTCGTCGGAGTTCAGCTTGGCCAGCACCACTGCGCCGCCGAGCGAGCTGACCACCTTCTCCAGCACCGGCGTCAGGCTGCGGCACGGGCCGCACCAGGGCGCCCAGCAGTCCAGCAGCACGGGCACCTGCATCGAGCGCTCGATGACGGTGGCTTCGAAGTCGGCGTCGGTGACGTCGTAGATCAGGTCGGCGGCAGGGGCGGCGGGGTTCATGGTCGGGTGATGGCGGGCGTCCGGTCCGCAAGGATATAGAGGCGGCCGGCGCCGAAACAATCCAGACACGCGCGGCCGGCTTGCGCAGCGGCAGTGCAACGCAGCGCGGGCAGACTGCGCCGCATGCTGCACCCGTGCCCGTGGCCCCCGCTGGCTATGATTCCTCGCGATGATCCCCGACCCGCTCGCCGGCGCTCCGCTCGACGCGACGCTGCTGCGCGCGATGCTCGACGCGATCCCTGCGCGCGTGGTGGCCGTCGATGCAGGCCACCGGGTCATCGACATCAATGCCGAGGGCCGCAAGTTCACGCGGTTGCCACGCGAGATGATCGTCGGCCAGCACCTGTCGGCCATGGTCGGCCCGGCGCTGTACGAGGCCACCTACCGGCCGCTGCACGAGCGCATCTTCGAGCGGCGCGAGACCGTGCGGCTGGAGCACTGGGTGGACTACCCGCACATCGGGCGCCGCTACGTGCAGGAGCACTTCTTCCCCTACGTGACGGGCAGCGGCCCGGTGCAGGCGGCCTTCGTGTTCGTGCGTGACCTCACCGAGCTGAAAGTCCACGAGGTCGAGCTGGCCGACAAGGTGCGCGCGCTGCAGGCCACCGAATCGCTGAAGGCGGCCATCGTCGACCACGCGCAGGCCGCCGTGGTGGTGGCCGACGACCAGGACCGGCTGGTCGAGTTCAACCCTGCCGCCGAGGCGATGTTCGGCTATGCGCGCGACGAGGTCGTGGGCCGCACCGCGCGCGAGATGCTGGTGCCCGAACGGCTGCGCGCCATCTACGCCGCGGCGATGGCCTCGCTGCGCCAGGGTGATCCGTACCGGCTGCTCGGCCGCCGCCTGCAGCGCGTGGCGATGCGCAAGGACGGCAGCGAGTTCCCGATCGAAGCCGTGGTCTGGGTCACGTCGGTGGGCGGCGCGGCCTACACCACTGCGACCGTCACCGACCTCACCGCCAGCCGCGCCGCGGCCGAGCAGATCGAGCGCCAGCGCGACCAGCTGCGCCAGAGCGAGAAGCTCTCGGCGATGGGCAGCCTGCTGGCCGGCGTGGCGCACGAGCTGAACAACCCGCTGGCCATCGTGATGGGCCGCGCCAGCCTGCTGGAAGACCGTGCCGAGGGTACCGAGATGCAGGCCGACGCACGCCGCATCCGCGAGGCCGCCGAGCGCTGCGGCCGCATCGTGCGCACCTTCCTGAACATGGCGCGCAGCCGGCCGATGGAGAAGCGCGCCGTGCAGCTCAACGACCTCGTGCGCGCCGCTGCCGAGATGCTGAACTACACCTTGAAGAGCCACGCCATCGACGCCTCGCTGCAGCTCGACCCGACGCTGCCCGAGCTGCAGGCCGATGCCGACCAGCTCGGGCAGGTGGTGCTGAACCTGCTCGTCAACGCGCAACACGCGGTCACCGCGCACGACGGCCCCAAGAAGCGCATCGTGCTGGCCACGCGGGTGGACGGCGGCGAGGCCGTGCTGAGCGTGTCCGACAGCGGGGCTGGCGTGCCGGCCGAACTGGCCGAGCGCATCTTCGAACCCTTCTTCAGCACCAAGCCCGAGGGCAGCGGCACGGGCCTCGGCCTGTCCGTCTCGCGCTCGATCGCGCGCGAGCATGGCGGCAGCCTGGCGCTGGCGCTGCGCCGCGAGGGGGACCGGCGACAGGGCGCGCGCTTCGAGTTGCGGCTGCCGTTGCGCGACTCTGCCGCGGCGGCGCCCGCGGCCGGCACGGTGACGGGCAGTGACGCAGCTGCGACCGGGGCCTCGGCCCGGTTGCTGGTGGTCGACGACGAGCCGGAGATCGTCGACCTCGTGCGCACGGTGCTCGAAGCCGCCGGCCATCGCGTGACGGTTGCCTCCAGCGGCGTGGCCGCGCTGCAGCGGCTGCGCGAGGCGCGGTTCGACGCCATCGTGTCGGACCTGCGCATGCCCGACCTCGACGGCGCCGAGCTGTGGCGCGCCGTGCGCGTGATCGACCCGGTGCTGGCGCGGCGCATGATCTTCGTCACCGGCGACACGCTGAGCCCCGGCGCCAGCGCCTTCCTCGGCGACACCGGCAACGAGCGGCTGGACAAGCCGTTCCGCCGCGAGGCGCTGCTGGCCGCGGTGCAGCGTACGCTGGCGCGGCGCGGGGAGGAGCGGACATGAGTGATGCCGGGGAGGGCGGCGCGTCGGCACAGACGCCGCTGCACATCGACCCGCCGCTGCCGCCCGGCGCCGGCGGGCTGGAAGGGCCGCTGGACGCGACGTTCGTGCTGCTGAAGTCGGTGCTCGACGCGGTGCCGGCGCGCGCCGTGGTGATCGACGAGCAGGAAGTGCTGGTCTACGCCAACCACGAGTTCTTCGCCTTCACGAAGCTGCACCCGAAGCAGGTGCTGGGCGCGCCGATCGCACGCGTGATCGGCCCGGCTGCCTACGCCGCCTACGCGCCGGTGCGCGAGAAGCTGCACCGCGGCGAGACGGTGACCTGGGAAGGCTGGATCGAGCTGGCCGGCGCCGGCAGCCGCTACATGCGCGAGCACCTGGTGCCGTGGGGCGTGTCCGGCAACGCGCGGCCGCCGCGCGGCACGGTGGTGATGAGCCTGGACCTCACCGCGCTGAAGCTGCGCGAGGCCGAGCTGCAGGGCAAGGTGGACGAGCTGGAGACCACGCAGGCGCTGAAGTCGGCGATCGTCGACCACGCGCTGGCGGCCATCGTCTCCACCGACGCCGCCGGCGTCATCGTCGAGTTCAACCCGGCCGCCGAGGCGATGTTCGGGCGCTCGCGCGACGAGGCCGTGGGCCGCCCGGTGCACGAGGTCATCATCCCGCCGCGCTACCATCACGCGCATGCGGCCGGCATGGATCGCCAGATGCGCGGCGAGGCGCCGCGCGTGATGGGCCGGCGGCTGGAGATGGAGGCGCTGCGCGCCGACGGCAGCGAGTTCCCAGTCGAGATGGTGCTGTGGAGCACCGCGGTAGGCGGTACGCGCTTCTACACCGCGTCGATGTTCGACCGCACCGCCAGCGTCGAGGCCGACCGCGAGATCGAGCGCCAGCGCGAGGCCCTGCGGCAGAGCGAGAAGCTCACCGCGATGGGCAGTCTGCTCGCAGGCGTGGCGCACGAGCTGAACAACCCGCTGGCCATCGTGATGGGGCGGGCCAGCCTGCTGGAGGACAAGCTGCAGTCGCCGCCGGCTGCGGCATCGACTTCCGCGTCGGCCGGGGCGGCCTGGCGTGACGACTGCGCGTCCGACGCGGCGCGCATCCGCGAGTCGGCCGAGCGCTGCGGCCGCATCGTGCGCACCTTCCTCAACATGGCCCGCAGCCGCCCGCCGCAGCGCAGCGCGGTGGCCGTCAACGAGCTGGCCACGGCCGCGGCGGAGATGCTGCAGTACGGCCTGCGCAGCCACGGCGTGGAGCTCGAGCTGCAGCTCGATGCCGCGGTGCCGCCGGTGAATGCCGACGGCGACCAGATCGGGCAGGTGGTGCTGAACCTGATGGTCAATGCACAGCATGCGCTGGCCGCGGTGCCGCCGCCGCGGGTGCTGCGCGTGTCCACCGGCGTGCAGGCCGGGGAGTCCCGCGTGTGGCTGCGCGTGCACGACAACGGCCCCGGCGTGCCGCCGGTGCTGCACCGGCGCATCTTCGAGCCCTTCTTCACCACCAAGCCCGAAGGCACCGGCACCGGCCTCGGCCTGGCGGTGTCGCGCTCGATCGCGCGCGAGCACGGCGGCGAGCTGGCGCTGGACCCGGAGGTGGCCGGCGCCTGCTTCGTGCTGCAGCTGCCGGTGTCGGGCGAAGCGATGGTGCGTGCCGCGCCGATGGCGATGCCCAGCCCCGAGCCGCCGAGCGCCGCACGCATCCTCGTCGTCGACGACGAGGCCGAGATCGCCGAGCTGATGCGCGCGTTCCTCGAAGGCGCCGGCTACGACGTGCTGACCGCCGAGTCGGGCGCGGTGGCGCTGGAACTGCTGGCCGAGGCACCGGTGGACGCGATCGTCTCCGACCTGCGCATGCCCGACATCGACGGCGCCGCGCTGTGGCGCGAGGTGCGCACGCGGCATCCGCTGCTCGCGCGGCGCATGCTGTTCGTCACCGGCGACACGCTGAGCCCCGGCGCGCAGCGCTTCCTCGACGACGCCGGCTGCACGAGCCTGGACAAGCCGTTCGCGCGCGCCGACCTGCTGGCGCGCGTGAAGGACCTGCTCGACCGGTGACCCGCCCGATCGGCCGGCCGTTCCCGGGCCCGGTGTTCAGCCCCCGTACGACTTGATCTCGTCGAGCAGCTTCTTGCGCTGCGCGGTGCCGGCGGTCGTCCTGCCGATGTTGCGCACCGCGGCGGCGTAGGCCTTCTCGGCTTCGTCGGCGACCTTCTGCACGTCCCTGGTCTGCGCCTGGAAGGCCCGGGACACCTCCTGGTACATCGCCATGTAGGCCTTCAGCTCGGCCGACAGCTTCTTCGCATCGGCCACGGCCATGCCCAGCGCGGTGGCGTTCGTGATCACGGAGAGCGACAGCGACCTGAGCGACGACATCACGGTCGGGTCGTTCTTCTTCAGGTTCGAGACCACCGTCCAGGCCGTCGAGCCGAGGCCTTTCGCGACCGTCAGCTCCTTGCTCGTCGTGGTCCCCGCAAAGGCCGTGTTGATGATCGTCTGCGTCACCGCGAGCCCGCCGCGCCACGCCAGCCGCGCGAGCAGCGCTTCCGGGCAGACCACCGCGCCGAGCACCTGCAGCGGCAGCGTCAGCGTGGCCTGGATGGCCTTGTCCTTGCACTTCTTGTTCGCCGCGATGAGCTGCGTCAGCAGCTCGTTGGTCTTCTTGTCGAGCAGTTGCAGCTTCAGCGCCAGCGGGCTGATCTCGTTGGCCAGCAGCACCAGCGCCGCGACCTTCAGCCCGAGGTCGGCATCGACCAGCGCCGAGTGGTCGCCGTTGGAGAGTTCGAGCACCTCCAGCGCGAGCATGTAGGTCTGGTAGGTGTCGGTGAAAGCGTCGAGCGAGTCCGCCGCGCCGCTGCCGACCTTCGTGTACTCGACGTTGAAGGCGCCTTCGGCATCGATCAGCGCCTTCTTGTCGGACTTGTACTCGCTGACCAGGTTCGCGGGGTACTCCTGGAGGCCCCGGTAGGCGAGGTTCCGGTCGGCGATGTCGGTGGCCTTCTCGGCGTCGGCGAAGATGGCGTCGAGGTAGCTGATGACAGCGGGCTGGCGCAGGAACTCGGCGAAGTCCTGGGTGGTGTCGGTGTCGGCCATGGTGATCTTGCGGAAGTGGGGCTCATGGGGATGAACGGGGTCCGGCCGCGGATCCGGACATGGATCCCCCTAACATCCCCGCATGCAGTCGCGCGCGCCCGGCCCGCTCGCCGCCGCCGCCGTCGGTTGCGCGGGGCTGGCCGCGGCGATGGGCATCGGCCGCTTCGCCTTCACGCCGCTGCTGCCGCTGATGCAGGCCGAACAAGGGCTGGCACTGTCGCACGGCGCCTGGCTGGCCGCGGCCAACTACCTCGGCTACCTCGCCGGCGCGCTGGCCAGCCTGCTGTTCGCGCCGCCGCCGCGCCTCGCCGCGCGCGCCGGGCTGGCGGCGGTGGCGGTGACCACGCTGGCGATGGCGGGCGCGTCGTCGCTGGGCGCGTGGCTGCTGCTGCGCGGTGCGGCCGGCGCGGCCAGCGCGTGGGTGCTGATCGGGGCCTCGGGGTGGGCGCTCACGCACCTCGTGGCGCACGGGCAGGGGGGGCGGCTGGGCGGCCACGTGTTCGCCGGGGTGGGCTCCGGCATCGTGGTGGCGGGCCTCGTGTGCCTGCTGCTGAGCGTGCAGGTGGCCCCGGGACAGGTGGCACGCACCGGCTGGCTGGTACTGGGCGCGATGGCGGCTGCAGTGGCGGCGCTCACGTGGCCGTGTTGGGGGCGAGTGCCGGCAGCGGCGGCCGCTGTGTCGCCGTCGCCGGTGGCGCAGGCTCCGCTGCGGCTGGACGCCTCGGCCTGGGTGCTGGTCGCAGCCTACGGGCTGCTCGGCCTCGGCTACATCGTGCCGGCCACGTTCCTGCCGGCCGCGGCGCGCGCGCTGGTGGCCGACCCGTCGGTGTTCGGCTGGGCCTGGCCGGTGTTCGGCGCCGCGGCCGCGGTGTCGACGGTGCTCGTCGCCCGCGTCGCGCCGCAGGCCGCGCCGCGCCGGGTGGCGGCCGCCGGCGAGGCGGTGATGGCGGTCGGCGTGATCCTGCCGCTGCTGCACTTCAGCCTGGCCACGCTGGTGCTCTCGGCGCTGGCCGTGGGCGGCACCTTCATGGTGGTGACGATGGCCGGCCTGCAGGAAGCGCGGCGGCTGGCCGCATCGAGCCACGCCGCGCCGACGCGGCTGATGTCGGCGATGACCGCCGCCTTCGCGCTCGGCCAGCTCGCCGGGCCGCTGCTGGTGGCCCGCGACGCCACGCCGCGGCAGGCGCTGCTGGCGCCCAGCGCGGCGGCCGCCGGCTTGCTCGCGCTGGCCGCGCTGGCGCTGTGGCGCACGTCGCGTTGACTGATGTTCCTGGAGACCGACGCATGACATCCGCATCCCGCCCCGACCGCCTGCCGCCGATGACCCGCGAGACGATGACCGAGGCCCAGCGCGCCGCCGCCGACGAACTGATCGCCGGCCCGCGCAAGGCCGTGAAGGGCCCGTTCATCCCGCTGCTGCGCTGCCCCGAGCTGATGGCCCGCACCGGCCGGCTGGGCGAATACCTGCGCTTCGACAGCAGCCTGCCGCCGCGCGTCTCGGAGTTCGCCACGCTGCTCGTGGCGCGCCACTGGCGGCAGCAGTTCGAATGGTTCGTGCATGTGCCGCTGGCGCGCGCGGCCGGCACGTCCGACGAAACGATCGAGGCCCTGCGGCAGGGCCAGCGCCCGCCGGCGATGGACGCCACCGAAGCGCTGGTCCACGACTACTGCACCGAGTTGCAGCGAGACCGTGTCGTCAGCGACGCCACCTGGGCCCGCGCCGTGGCCGCGTTCGGCGAGCACGGCGCCGTGGACCTCACCGCGCTGGTGGGCTACTTCACGATGGTGTCGATGGTGCTGGAGGTGGCGCACACGCCGCACGAGCCGAACGCGGCTGTGCAGCCGCTGCCCTGACCGGAACGGAAACGGGGTGAACGGACCGGGTAGCGGACCGGGTCAGGCCCCGCCGCCGGTGGCGATCGCCGTGCGGTTGCGCCCGTCGCGCTTGGCGCGGTAGAGCGCCGCGTCGGCCTCCTCCAGCAGCCCCGGCAACGAGGCATGCGGTGGCCGGCTGGCGGCCACGCCGGCGGAGAACGTCACCGGATCGGCCAGCCCCCCCAGGCGCCATTGCGCCACGATGCCGCGCAGCGTCTCCACGCGGCGCTCGGCCACCTCGGGCACCACGCCGGGCATCAGCAGCGCGAACTCCTCGCCGCCGATGCGGAACAGCGCGTCGGACGCGCGCAGGCCGGTGCGCAGCGCGGCGGCGAAGTCGCGGAGCACCGCGTCGCCGATGGCGTGGCCATGGGTGTCGTTGATGCGCTTGAAATGGTCGAGGTCCAGCAGCACCAGCGCCAGCGGCAGCTCGCCGCCGCGCTCGTGCGCATGGCGCTCGTCGAGCGCGCGCCGGTTCAGCACGCCGGTCAGCGCGTCGTGCATCGCCTGCTCGCGCAGGAGCGCCTGCAGCGCGGTGGCCTTCTCGAGTTCCACCTGCCGCGCCGCCAGCGTGCGCAGCGTGGCGTTGTGCGCCTCGTGGCTGGCGCTCACGTCGTGCAGCACGACCAGCTCGCCGATCGACGCCCCGCGCGTGGCGAGCGGGCGGCGCTGCACTTCGTACCAGGCCGAGGGCCCGTGCAGCTCGAGCACGCCGTACTCGTCGCCGGTGCCCAGATGCCGCAGCAGCGCAGGCCCGAGCCGCGGCCACTCCGCCAGCGGGCGGTCGAGCCCGCCGGCGGGCGGGGCCATTCGCAGCGCCGCGTCGTTGGCGTCGCGCACCCAGCGCTCGCCGTCGAGCACCAGCACCGGGTCGGGCAGTTCGGCGAACAGCGCGCGGCGCGCCAGCGGCACCACGGTGAACAGGCGGTTGCGCCCGATCAGCAAGCCGAACACCAGCGCGGTGGCGGCGAAGGCGGTCGGCGTGGGGTCGGCGCCGAACAGCCGCCAGCCGAGCACGATGTACGACGCGTTGGCGGCCAGCGGCACGAGCATCGCCACGAGGAAGGCGGCCCACTGGTTCCGCTGTGCGGGCCGCGCGGTGGCCCAGGCGCGCAGCACCATGCCCAGCGCCAGCGCCACCCAGGCATAGCCCACGCACACCGCGGCGTAGAAGATCGGGCCGTACTCGAAGCGCAGCCGCGGCATGCCGGCCACCGGCGGCGTGAGCGTCGTGCCCGGGCCGTAGAACAGGCCATGCGCGCCGTTGCTCAGCGCCAGCCCCGCCAGCGCCAGCGGCGGCAGCGCCAGCAGCAGCCGTACGCGCCACGCCGGGCCGCGCGGGTCGCTGTTGAGGTACTGGAACAGGAACAGGGCATGGAGCGCGGGCTGCAGCACGATCGCCGGCCACGACAGCAGCGCCACCGTGGCCTTGCAGTCGGGCTCGCGTGCGGCGTGCTCGGTGAGGCTGAAGGTCACCCACGCCGCCATCACCAGCGACATCGCCGCGAACGCGCCACGCCCAGCGAATGGGCGGTGCGCACTGGCCCAGCCGGCCAGCGCCACCAGCCCCGCGGCGATCAGCACGCGCAGCGGCAGGTCGGGGGTGGCTTGCCAGGTGGTCTCGGCACAGGCGGCAAGGTCGATCGCGGGCAGCACCGGGTCACTGTAGCGGCGCCCCGCGCGATGGCCGCACGCCCGTTCAGGGGTACAGGCCGCGTTCCTCCCGCGCCGCGAGAATTCGTTCGCAGGCCACCGCGAAGGTGGCGGTGCGCAGCGTGATGCGGTGGTGGTCGGCGGTGTCCCAGATCTTCTTCAGCGCACCGATCAGGATCTTGTCGAGCCGAACGTTGATCTCGTCCTCGGTCCAGAAGAACGAGCTGAAGTCCTGCACCCACTCGAAGTAGCTGACGGTCACGCCGCCGGCGTTGCAGATCACGTCGGGCACCACGAGCACGCCGCGGTCGGCGAGGATGTCGTCGGCCGCCGGCAGCGTGGGGCCGTTGGCGCCCTCGAGCACCAGCCGCGCGTGCAGGCGCTGCGCACGGGCCGCAGTGAGCTGGCCTTCGAGCGCGGCGGGGATCAGGATGTCGCAGCGCACGTCCCAGAACGACTCGTCGTCCAGCGGCTCGGCGCCGCGGAAGCCGGCCACGCCGCCGGTCGCTTTCACGTGCGCCGACAGGTCGGCCATGTCGAAGCCGCGGCTGTTGGTGATGGTGCCGGTGTGATCCTGGGCCGCGACGACGATGGCACCGGCCTGCGCGAACAGCTCGGCCGCGGCCGAGCCCACGTTGCCGTAGCCCTGCACCGCCACGCGCGCGCCTTCCAGCGCCAGCCCGATGCGGCGCGCGGCCTCGCGGCCGGTGACGAACACGCCGCGCCCGGTGGCCTTCACGCGTCCGAGCGAGCCGCCGAGGTGGATGGGCTTGCCGGTGACCACCCCCGTCGCGGTGGCGCCGACGTTCATCGAGTACGTGTCCATCATCCACGCCATGATCTGCGGGTTGGTGTTCACGTCGGGCGCCGGGATGTCCTGCTGCGGGCCGATGACGATGCCGATCTCGCTGGTGTAGCGGCGCGTCATGCGCTCCAGCTCCTTGATGCTCAGCCGCTTCGGGTCGACGCGCACGCCGCCCTTGGCCCCGCCATAGGGCAGGTTCACCGCGGCGTTCTTGATGCTCATCCAAGCCGACAGCGCCATCACCTCCTCGAGCGTCACGTCGGGGTGGTAGCGGATGCCGCCCTTGCCGGGGCCGCGGCTGAGGTTGTGCTGCACGCGGTAGCCCTCGAAGTGGGCCACGGTGCCGTCGTCCATCTCGATCGGCACGTCGACGACCAGCGCGCGCTTGGGGCGCTTCAGTGTCTCGACCCAGCGGGCGAGGTGGCCGAGGTAGGGCGTGACGCGATCGACCTGCGCGAGGTAGGTGCCCCAGGGGCTGTCGGCGTGCGGGTGGACGTAGGAGAGGTTCGTGGTCATGCTGAAAAGGGGGCCGTCGATGCGACGGGCGGCGTCATGGGCCGCGAGCGCGACGGCGCAGGGTTGCGGGTGGCGCGCACTGTAGATTCGTGGCACGGTCTCAGGCCTTCCTGACGATGCCGAGTTCGCATCCCCGCTGCGCGTGCCGCGCGCATGCGGCGATGCCCGTAGCGCATGGTTCCGTGCCCAGCCGCGGCGCCATGCGCCCCCTACACTGCCCGGATGAGCCACACCCCCCTTGCATTCATCGGCGGCGGCAACATGGCCAGCGCGCTCATCGGCGGCCTCGTGCGCAGCGGGCATCCACCGGCAGCGCTGGTCGTCGTGGAGCCGCATGCACCCCAGCGCGAGAAGCTGCGCAGCGAGTTCGGTGTGCAGGCCCTCGAGGCGGTGCAGCCCGAGGCGCTGCGGGCGGCCTCGGTGGTGGTATGGGCAGTGAAACCGCAGTCGTTCGCCGAGGCGGCGCAGCCCTGCCGCGGCGCGGTGTCGCAGGCGCTGCACGTGAGCGTGATGGCCGGCATCCGCAGCGGCACCATCGCCGCGGCCACCGGTGCCCGCCGCATCGTGCGGGCGATGCCCAACACGCCGGCGCTGATCGGCCGCGGCATCGCCGGGCTGCACGCGCAGCCGGAGGTCGGCGCCGACGAGCGGCAATTGGTGGAGCGGTTGCTCGCGCCCACCGGCAGCGTGCTGTGGATCGACCGCGAGGAGCAGCTCGACGCGGTGACTGCGGTGTCGGGCTCGGGCCCGGCCTACGTGTTCTACGTGCTCGAGGCGATGATGCAGGCGGGGGTGGAGTTGGGCCTCACCGAGGCCGACGCGCGGCAGCTCGCGCAGGCCACCTTCGACGGCGCAGCCGCCTTGGCCACCGCGAGCCCGCTGCACCCGCGCGAGCTGCGCGCGCAGGTCACGTCCAAGGGCGGCACCACGGCCGCGGCGGTGGCGGTGCTCGACGCGCACGCCGTGCAGGCGGCATTCGTCGCAGCGCTGAAGGCGGCGCAGCACCGCGCGGCCGAGATGGCCGATCAGCTCGGCCGTTGAAGCGTCAAGCCGGGCAGGACCCCGCGCGGGAGAGGCCCTTCAGGAACGCGCGCCGCACGCCGCCGGCGGCGATCGCCGCAGCCACCTCGCGCGAGTAGCGCTCGGCGCCAGACAGCTTGCGCACCCAGCCGCGGAACGGCACCACGCCCTCGGCGGCGTGGCGCAGCGCATCTCCGGCCGCGCCCGCGCCGCGTTCGAGCAGCCCGGGTGCGGTGCCCGGCGGCGCGTCGAGGTCCGGTCCGAGCGCTTCGTCGAGCTCGCGCACCTGCGCGGCCAGCGCCGGGCAGCTTCGATCGGCCGGCATCGCGTAGGGCGCCTTCTGCGCCTCC
Source organism: Rubrivivax sp. (assembly GCA_016789955.1). GTDB lineage: Bacteria > Pseudomonadota > Gammaproteobacteria > Burkholderiales > Burkholderiaceae_C > Rubrivivax. The sequence goes on from JAEUPB010000034.1 coordinate 29,327, forward strand.
TTCAGCACCGGTGGGATCTCCGCCTGCACGAGGTTCAGGTCCGACAGCGGCGTGGTGGCCGCCTGGCCCACCGCCGTGGATGCGGGCTGGGTGGTGGAGCACGCGGCAAGCGCGGCCAGCGACAGGAGCGCGAGCAGACTTTTCATCGGAGCGCGAGGTCGAGGGCCACGCCGCAGAACACGGTGCAGCCCAGCCAGTGGTTCATGCGGAACGCGGCGAAGCAGCCATCTCGGCTGCGCGTGCGGATCATCGTGCCGTGCCACACCGCCTGCGCCGCGGCGAGCACCAGCCCGACGCGGAACAGGCCGTCCAGCCCCAGCATCGTGCCGAGCACCCACCAGCCGGCCAGGTGCAGCGCGTAGAACGCCATCACCCCGGCCACGTCCCGGCGCCCGAGCGTGATCGCGCTGGTGCGCATGCCGATGCGCAGGTCGTCGTCGCGGTCGACCATCGCGTACTCGGTGTCGTACGCGAGCACCCAGAACAGGTTCACCAGCAGAAGCGCCCAGGCATGCGGCGGCACCGCGTCGCCGATCGCCGACAGGCTCCAGCCGGTGCCGCCCAGCGCCGCCGCGAAGGCCATCGGGATGCCGAAGCTGAAGGCCACGCCCAGCACCGCCTGCGGCATCGCGAGCACGCGCTTGGCATAGGGGTAGACGAGCGTGACCGCCAGCGCCGGGAAGGACAGCAGGATGGTCGCCGGATTCGTCGTCAGCACCAGCGCGAAGGCGGCCAGCGCCAGCACGGCGCCGAACAGCAGCGCATCGCGCGGCGTGATGGCACCGCTGGTCACCGGGCGGTGCGCGGTGCGCTTGACGTGGCGGTCGAAGTTGCGATCGGCCACGTCGTTGATGCAGCAGCCGGCGCTGCGCATCAGCACGGTGCCGAGCACGAACACGGCGAGCAGGTGCCAGCCGGGGAAGCCGTCGGCGGCGATCCACAGCGCCGAGAGCGTGGGCCACAGCAGCAGCAGCCAGCCGGCCGGGCGGTCCCAGCGGATCAGGTTCAGGTAGAGCGCCGCGCGGCTGGGCGCGGGAGGCTCGTGCAGCGCGGAGCTGGCCATCGTCGGCGGATTATCCTGATCGGGCCATGCACGACCCTTTCGACCTGCACCCCGACGTGGCCGCTGCGCTGGCCGCCGGCCGCCCCGTGGTGGCGCTGGAGTCCACCATCATCGCCCACGGCATGCCGTGGCCGCAGAACCTCGAGACCGCGCGGCGCGTGGAGCAGGCCGTGCGCCATGCCGGCGCGCTGCCGGCCACCATCGCGGTGCTCGGCGGGCGGCCGACCGTCGGGCTCACCGATGTGCAGCTCGAAGCGCTGGCCCGCAGCGGCGCGGCCGTGGCCAAGCTCAGCCGGCGCGACCTCGGCGTGGCCGCGGCCACGCGGCGCGACGGCGCCACCACGGTGGCCGCGACGATGAAGCTGGCCGCGATGGCCGGCATCCGCGTGTTCGCCACCGGCGGCATCGGTGGCGTGCACCGCGGCGCCGAGACGTCGTTCGACGTCTCCGCCGACCTGCTCGAGCTCGCGCGCACGCCGGTGGCGGTGGTGTGCGCCGGCGCCAAGGCCATCCTCGACCTGCCGCTCACGCTCGAGGTGCTGGAGACGCACGGCGTGCCGGTGCTCGGCCACCGCTGCGACGAACTGCCCGCGTTCTACAGCCGCGACAGTGGCTGCCCACTGCCCCATCGCTGCGAGTCCGCCGCCGAGATCGCGGCCGTGCTGCGCGCGCACTGGGCGCTGGGGCTGGCAGGCGTGGTGGTGGCCAACCCGATCCCCGTCGAACACGCGCTGCCGCGCGATCGCGTCGACGGCGCGATCGCGCAGGCGCTCGCCGAAGCCGAGGCGCAGGGCGTGCGTGGCCCCGCCAGCACGCCCTTCCTGCTGGCGCGCGTGGCCGAGCTCACCGGCGGCGACAGCCTCGGCGCGAACATCGCATTGGTGCTGGACAACGCGCGGCTGGCCGCTGCGATCGCCAAGGCGCTGTAGCGGGGCGACCGCGCCACCCGGGGCTCATGTGTCGGCCCATAGGCGCAAGAGGTTGTGATACGTCCCGGTGAGCGTCACCGTCTCGTCGCTCTCGCCGTGGCGCTCGCGCAGCCGCATCAGCGCGAGGTCCGTGTCGAACAGCAGCCGGCGCTGCTCTGTGCTGCGCACCATGCTCTCGATCCAGAAGAACGACGCCACGCGCACGCCGCGCGTCACCGGTTCGACGCGGTGCACGGTGGTGGCCGGGTACAGCACGGCGTCGCCGGCGGGCCATTTCACGCGCCGGTCGCCGAGGGTGTCGGCGATCACGAGCTCGCCACCGTCGTAGCCCGCCGGGTCCGCGAGGAACACGGTGCAGCTGATGTCGCCACGGATGCGCTCGCCGTGGTCGCCGTAGCGCACGGCGCCGTCGACGTGGTCGCCGTAGTGGTTGGCGTCGCCGCCGTAGCGGTTGAACATCGGCGGGAAGATCTTCTTCGGCAGCGCGGCGCTGAAGAACAGCGGGTTGCGCTGCAGCGCGTCGAGCACGATCGCCTGCAGTTCGCGCGCGGCCGGGCCGCGTGGCGCGAGCTGCTGGTTGTTCTTCACCGTGCGCGCCTGCGGGCCGGCACTGCCGGAGCCGTCTTCCCAGGTCGCGGTGGCGAGCACCGCGCGGGCCTGTGCGAGGCGCTCGGCGTCGAGCAGGGCGGGGATGCGGATCAGCATGCCGTGGCCCCGTTCAGAACTTGTAGCTGCCGGTCACCTGCAGCAGCCGCCCTGCGCCGGGGATGTAGTGGCCGCTGTAGAGCGAGTCCGCATACAGCATGTTGCCGACGTTGCTGAGGTTGGCCTTGAAGACGAGCTTGTCCCGGATGGCGGTCCACTCGGCCATCAGGTCGGCGGTGACGAAGCTCGGCACCGCCCAGCCCGGGTTGCGGATCGGCGTCTGCGACGAGCGTGCCGTGATGCCGCCACCGACGCGCCAGCGCGGCGACAGCTGATACGTGCTCCACAGGCTCATCGAGTGCCGCGGCGTCAGCGAGGGCCGGGTGCCGCGCCCTTCGCTGCCTTCGGCGGCTTCGTCGATGTTGGCCACCGGCAACCAGGTGTACGAGCCGTACACCTCCCACTCGTGGGTCAACCGCCCGGCGAAGTTCGCCTCGAATCCGGCCACGTGCCGCTTGCCCGACAGCGTGACGAGGTTCACCAGCGGATCGGTGTTGCGCTCGTGCAGCTTGGTGGCGCGGAAGATCGCGAAGCCGGTGCTGAACTTGCCCTGGCCCCAGTCGATCTTTGCACCCGCCTCGACGTTGATCGCCTGTTCCGGCGGGATGCCGGCGTTGGCGGCCGACAGCGAGTAGGTGTCGCCCGAGGTGTTGAAGCTGGTCGCGGCCGACAGGTGGTACGACGCGTGCTCGTTGGGCTGGAACAGAAGGCCGAGCCGCTTGCTCCACTCGGAGACCTTCATCCGGTAGCCCGTGGTCGTTACCGGCGTGGGCGCGTTGTTCGGGATCGCGTGGGTGTCGTAGTCGCCCATCAGGCGGTCGTAGCGCACGCCGGCCAGCAGCTTCAGCGCCGGCAGCACCTGTACCAGGTCCTGCACGTACACGCCGATGCCGCGCGACTCGTAGGCGCTGGTGGTGCGCAGCGTGCGCAGGCTCTCGTCGATCGCGGCGCCATCGTCGGGCGTGCCGATGCGCGTGGTCGGCTTGGCCGGCACCACGCCGCCCTGCGCCGCCGACAACGCGCCATGGACCTTCTTCTTCTCCTGCGCCGCATCGATGCCGGCCTGCAGTTCGTGGATGCCGTAGCGCCCGCTGTAGTCGCTCTGCACGAACAGCGTGTCCAGGTCCTGGATCTTGAGCTGCGTGCCGCGCGTGAGCACCGTGTCCGGCCCCAGCGTCGCCAGCGTCACGGCCTGGCCGCCGGGCTGGGCCGTGGCGGCGGCGAAGCGCACGGTGCCGGCGCGCTGGTCTCGCTCGTATGCGCCGCGGCGCACGGTGGTGGTCAGCTCGGAACGGTTGTCGAAACGGTGCGTGTGCGACAGCGTCAGCGTCGAGGCGCTGCCGTCGTTGCGGTCGCTGGCCATGCCGTAGTAGGCGTTCGGGTCCAGCGGCAGCAACCGCGTCTGCTCCACCGGCGCCGCCGCGTCGGGCCGGATGTACGGCATGCCGTAGTTCATGCCGTTCTGGTTCTTCAGCACGGACAGGCCCACCGACCACTCGTCTGCATAGCCGATGCCCGCGCGGTAGGTGGCGGCCACGCCGGTCTTGCTGATCGAACTGCCCGCACCGTTGTTGCTGGCCTGCGTGGACATCGTGCCGAAGCGCACTGCCGAACTGTCGGAGAGCCGCAGGTTGAAGTCGCCCACCAGCCGCACGTAGTCGTAGCGGCCGAGCGTCAGGTCGACCTGGTTCTCGGTCAGCAGCCGCGGCACCTTGCTGACCTGGTTCACGGCGCCGCCGGTGGAGCCGCGGCCGAACAGCATCGAGGCCGAACCGCGCAGCACCTCGACGCGATCATGGAAGAAGGTGTCGCGTTCGTAGAAGGCGGGGTCGCGCAGGCCGTCGACGAACACGTCGCCGGTGCCCTGCAGCGGGAAGCCGCGCAGCCGGATGTCCTCCTCGCCGCCTTCGGCCGCGAGGAAGCTGATGCCCGAGGTCGAGCGCAGCACGTCCTTCAGCGTATCGAGGTTGCGGTCGTCGATGAGCTTCTCGGTGACGACGGTCATCGACTGCGGCACGTCGCGCGCGTCCTGCAGGGCCTTGCCGATGCGCGTGGTGGGGGCCTGCAGGCTGTCTCGGCTGCGCGGCTCCAGGGTGCCGGTGACCTGCACCACCTGGGGTTCGGCGGCGTTCGGCGGAGTCTGCGCCGGGGCCGGGGCGGCCAATCCGAAGCCGGCGGCAAGGGCGCCCAGCGAGACGGCCAGGGGCAGGCGGGTGGCGGGCGCAGCGGGGAGAGGGGGGTGCATCACGACGTCGCAGGCGAATACGGCGACGCGAATCGTAATGCGAATGAGTTTCAACTACAAGATCGATGATCCCGCTCATCCCGGGGGTGCCGCAGGGGCGGTCGGTGCCGGCGGCCGGTCGAACGAGGTCAGTCGAACGACGCTTCGAGTTCGTCGACCAGCCGCCCGACGTAGGCCACCGCGTCGTGGATCGGCTGCGGCGTGGACAGGTCCACGCCGGCATGGCGCAGCAGCTCCAGCGGCGGCATCGTGCCGCCTGCCTTCAGCACCTCCAGCCAGCGCTGCACGGCGGGCGCGCCTTCGTCGCGGATGCGCTGCGCCATCGCGGTGGACGCGACCAGCCCCACCGAATAGGTGTACGGGTACAGCCCCATGTAGTAGTGCGGCTGGCGCATCCAGGTCATGCGCGCGCCGTCGTCGATCTCGACGGTGTCGCCCCAGTAGCGCTGCAGGATGCCGCCCTTCATGTCGTCCAGCACCGCCGCGGTGATCGAGCCGCCGGCCTCGGCGCGCGCGTACACCTGCCGCTGCAGCTCGGCTTCGAGCAGGTGGGTCACGAAGTTGTGGTGGTACGTGCCCAGCACCTGCAGGATGACCGACCGCCGCAGCCGCCGGTCGGTGCTGCGGGCGAACAGGTGCTGCGCCAGCAGCGTCTCGTTCAGCGTCGACGGCGCCTCGATGAAGGGCATCGCCGGGCGCAGGTTCGCCAGCCGCTGGTGCTGCATCGCCAGCCCGAAGTGCCCGCCGTGGCCGAGCTCGTGCGCGAGCGTGAACACGTTGCGCATCGTGTCCGACCAGGTGATCAGGATGTACGGGTGCACGCCGTAGGGCGACGCGCAGAACGCGCCGGAGGACTTGCCGATGTTGTCGGCGCGGTCCACCCATCGGCGCTCGAGTGTGCGCCGCGCGAGGTCGACGTACTCCGGGCCCATCACGGCCAGCGCGTCGAGCACCAGCGCGCACGACTCGTCCCAGCCCATGCGCGGGTGGTAGGCCGGGTCCAGCGGCGCCTTCAGGTCGCACATCAGCAGCCGGTCCAGGCCCAGCACGCGGCGGCGCAGCCGGGCCAGGCGCCGCATGTGCGCCGCGCCTTCGGACTGGATGATCTCGAGGATGTCGCGGTACACCGACAGCGGCACTTTGTGCCACTGCAGCAGGTAGCTCTCGGTACTCTCGAAGCGGCGCAACCGGGCCAGCGCCACGTTCTTGCTGACCTCGGTGGCGAACAGCGCACCCGAGGTCTGGTGGTGCGCCTTCAGCCCGGCGCTGAACGACGCCCACGCGGCCCGGCGCACGCTCGCGTCGGCGTGCGACTCGTAGGCCGACTCGTAGGCGTTGACCGAGTTGACGTAGACCTGCCCCGCCTCATCGGTGAAGGGCTCGAAGCGGAAGTCGCCCGCCTTGGCGCGGCTGTAGACCGCCAGCGGCGCGTCCAGCACCTCGCCCAGCGCGGCGAGCACGCGCTCGGCATCGGCGCCCAGGTGATGCGGCCGCTGCGCCAGCAGGTCCGACAGCAACACCGCGAACGCCGCGAGCCCGGGCTCCGTTGCCTGGTAGCGCTCCAGCAGGCCGTCGGGGAAGGCCACGATCTCCGATTCGACGAAGCTGGTGGCCGCATCGAAGCGCGCATGCAGCGCCGCCACGCGCGCCATCGCGGCCTGGTTCGCGGCATCGCTGCCGTCCTGCGCGTTGCGCAGCCGCGCGTACGAGCTGACGCGCACCAGCAGCACCTGCGCGGCATCGAGGGCCTCCAGGCACGCGAGCAGCGTGCCGGCCCCCTCGGCCAGCCGGCCTTGCCACGCCGGCAGCGCCTGCAGCGCGTCGTCGACGGCGCGGAAGCCGGCCTCCCAGGTGGCGTCGTCGGGGTACAGGTCGGTGAGATCCCAGGTGGTGTCGATCGCGACCTGGTGGCGGGCAAGGCGTGTGCTCATGGCGGGGTGCGGTGCAGGCTTCGGGTCAGGCCGCCGGCGCAGCCGCATCGGCGGGCGCGTACACGTTGGCGAGCGTGCCGATGCCGGCGATCGTCACCGTCACCGTCGTGCCCGGGCGCATCGGCAGCACGCCCAGCGAGGTGCCGCAGGCGATCACGTCGCCGGGCAGCAGCGTCAGCTCGCGCGACAGCAGCGACACGAGCCGCGCCGGCGGGATCAGCATGTCGGCGATCGGGTAGCGCTGGCGCTCGCGGCCGTTCAGCGCCACCACCACCTCGGCGTCGGGCGGCGGCGGCGTGGTGCTGATCACCGGCCCGAAGCAGCCGAAGCCGTCCAGGCCCTTGGCGCGCGCCCACTGCGGAAACGAGGGGTCGGCCTGCAGCAGGTCGATCGCGGTGACGTCGTTGACGCAGGTGTAGCCGAAGATGTGCGCGGCGGCCTCGGCCTCGGAGACGCCCGCGGTGCGCCGGCCGATCACGACGCCCAGCTCGCCCTCGTAGACCACCTTGCCCACGTCGACCCGCGGCGCGGGGATCGGCGCGCCGCTCGGGTTGAACGACGACGGCGACTTCAGGAACCACAGCGGCGCCTCGGGCCGCGCGTAGCCCATCTTCTCGGCGAGCTGGCCGTAGTTGTTCCACAGGCCGACCATCTGCCGCGGCTCGCAGGGCGTCAGCAGCTGCACCGCGGCCAGTGGCAGGCGCTGGCCGGTGGGCCGGGGCGCGTCGAGCATCGAACCGTCGTGCACGGCGACGTGATCGTCGTCGAGCGTGCCGAAGCCGGTGCGGCCTTGGTGGGAGTAGCGCAGCCAGAGTGTCATGGTGTCAGCCGTCGAGCTGCTTCTGGAACACCAGCCCCGCGTGTTCGCGCAGCGCGTGGAACTTGATCTTCGGCCAGTTGCTCTCGATGGCGCGCAGCTCGGGCGCGTACTCCACCAGCACCGTCGGCGCGTCGACCGCGTCGTAGGCCACGCGGTGCGCGTTGGCGTCGATGAAGCGGCGCAGCTCCTTTTCGCCGCCATCGGCCTCGTCGCAGGTCACCCAGCGCGCCACCTGGTAGCGGCTGGGCATCACGCGCGCCTTGCAGCCGTACTCGTGCTCCAGCCGGTGCGCCACCACCTCGAACTGCAGCTGCCCCACCGCGCCCAGCAGCAGCACCGAGCCGGCCACCGGGCGGAAGACCTGGATCGCGCCTTCCTCGCCCAGCTGGGTGAGCCCGGCCTTCAGCTGCTTGGTTTTCAGCGGGTCGGCCACCTCGACCGAGCGGAACATCTCGGGCGCGAAGAACGGCAGCCCGGTGAACTGCAGCGATTCGCCCTCGGTCAGCGTGTCGCCGAGCTGCAGCACGCCGTGGTTGGGGATGCCGATGATGTCGCCGGCGTAGGCCTCGTCGAGCAGCTCGCGCTTCTGGCTCAGGAAGCTCACCACCGTGTTGGGCCGCAGCTCCTTGCCCGAGCGCGCCACCTTCAGCCGCATGCCGCGTTCGAAGTGCCCGGCGGCCACGCGCACGAAGGCGATGCGGTCGCGGTGCGCCGGGTCCATGTTGGCCTGGATCTTGAACACCACGCCGGCGAACTTGGGCTCCTCGGGCTGCACGGTGCGCTGGATCGCCGCCTTCGCCCCCGGCGGCGGCGCCAGGTCGACCAGCGCGTCGAGCACCTCGCGCACGCCGAAGTTGTTGATCGCCGAGCCGAAGAACATCGGCGTCTGGCGTCCGGCGAGGAACTCGGCCTCGTCGAAGGCCGGCGCGGCTTCCTGCACCAGCTCCACCTCGCCCGCGGCCTGCTCGAACGCGCCTTCGAAACGCGCGGTGAGCGTGGCCGTGTCGGCGGCGTCGAGCACCTCCTCGTCGCCGCCGGTGCGGTCTTCGCCCGGCGCGAAGACGCGCATCTGCTGCTTGCGCAGGTCGAGCACGCCGCCGAAGAACTTGGCCATGCCCACCGGCCACGTGAACGGCACCACCGTCATGCCGAGCTCGCGCTCGATCTCGTCGAACAGGTCCAGCGGCGCCTTGACCTCGCGGTCGAGCTTGTTGATGAAGGTGAGGATGGGCGTGTTGCGCGCGCGGCAGACCTGCAGCAGCCGGCGCGTCTGCGGCTCCACGCCGTTGGCGGCGTCGATCACCATCAGCGCGGCGTCCACCGCGGTGAGCACGCGGTAGGTGTCCTCGCTGAAGTCCTGGTGGCCCGGGGTGTCCAGCAGGTTGATGACGCAGTCGCGGTACTCCATCTGCATCACCGAGCTGGCCACCGAGATGCCGCGCTGCTTCTCGATCTCCATCCAGTCGCTGGTGGCGTGGCGGCTCGCCTTGCGCGCCTTCACGCTGCCGGCGATCTGGATCGCGCCGCTGAACAGCAGCAGCTTCTCGGTCAGCGTGGTCTTGCCGGCATCGGGGTGCGAAATGATCGCGAACGTGCGGCGGCGGCGCACCTCGTTGGGAATGTCGGCCATGGCGGATCGGGGAAACCGCGCATTATCGGCGGCACATCCGGATGTGCCCCACGTCCGTATCCCCGTGCATCCCCAACCCGCCGTGAGAGGCCGCCATGGATGCACCCACGATCAACGCCACCCACCTCGCCGAGGCCATCGGCCGCTGGAACGCCGGCGACCTCGACGGCTACCTGCGCCTGTACGCGCCGTCGATCCGCCTCGTCGGCTACGCCGGCGTCGAGCCCGGTATCGACAGCGTGCGGGTCTTCTACCGCGCGCTGTGGGAGGCATTCGCCACGCCGAAGATCGCCGTCGAGGACCAGATCGCCGTCGGCGACAAGGTGGTCTGCCGCTTCGTGATGACCGCCCGCCACACCGGCGCCTTCCAGGGCCTGCCGGCCACCGGCCGGGACATCGTCCTGCCCGGCATCACCATCCTGCGCTTCGAGGACGGGCGCTGCGTCGAGCGCTGGAGCCAGGCCGACTTCCTCGGGTTGATGGTGCAGCTCGGCGCCGTGCCGGCCCCCTGACCCGCCGCGGCCGGTGGCAGACTCGGCCGATGCCCGAGCTGCCCGACATCGCCGTCTACATCGAGCGGCTGCAGGCGCGGGTGGTCGGCAGCCGGCTGCGCGAGGTGCGGCTGCTGAACCCCTTCGTGCTGCGCACCGCCGTGCCGCCGCTGTCCGCGGTGGAAGGGCAGGCGGTCGTGAGCGTCGAGCGGCTGGGCAAGCGCATCGTGTTCGGCTTCGGTGCCGACGGCCCGCTGCTCGTCATCCACCTGATGATCGCCGGCCGGCTGAAGTGGCTGGCCGACGGCGACAAGCTGCCGGCGCCGGCGCGCGCGGTGCTCGCGGCGCTGCGCTTCGACAGCGGCCGCATCGCCTTCACCGAGGCCGGCACGACGCGAAGTGCGTCCCTGCACGTGCTGGCCGACCGCGCCGCGCTGCGCGCGATGGACCCCGGCGGCATCGACGTGCTCTCCGCCGACGAGGCCGCGTTCGCGGCGCAGCTCGCGCGCGAGAACCACACGCTCAAGCGCTCGCTGACCGATCCGCGACTGTTCAGCGGCATCGGCAACGCGTACTCCGACGAGATCCTGCACCGCGCGCGGCTGTCGCCGGTGGCGCTGTCGCGCTCGCTGAAGCCCGACGAGGTGCGCCGGCTGCACGAGGCCACGCGCACGGTGCTCGTCGAGTGGACCGACCGGCTGCGCGCCGAGGCCGGCGACTGGCCGCGCAAGGTCACCGCGTTCCATCCGCAGATGGCCGTGCACGGCCGCTACGGCCAGCCCTGCCCGGTCTGCGCCACGCCGGTGCAGCGCATCGTCTACGCCGACAACGAGACCAACTACTGCCCGCGCTGCCAGACCGGCGGCCGTCTGCTCGCCGACCGGGCGCTGTCGACGCTGCTGAAGAAGAGCTGGCCGAGGCACATCGACGATATCGAGTGATGCTGAGCTAGTCTCTCGTGCGGGTGAAGTCGATCGGGATCAGCTCGCCTTCGAATGCGCATTCAACGCTGTTCTCGGGGTTCCAGTCGCTGTCGTCGTTCAAGGCCGCGATTGCGCGGTTGAGGTTCGGGCCCTCGACGTGCTCGACGAACACCGAGCCGTCAGAGCCACTGGTGCAGATGAGGGTGAACAAAGCCATCAGGCCTCCTGTGCGGGTTGTGGCACGTCGACAAGATCGATTCGTACAGGTGGGCAAGACGGACCGTTACGCCGCCTGCTCAAGCGGCGGCACCCCAACGCGCCGCAGGTATGCGTAGGTCTCGTCGTAGAAGCTCGCGTCGCGCGTCGGATCGTCGACGTCACCATGCGGAACGACCAGCGCCATTCCTTGACGTGCGCGCGTCAGCAAGACTCGATACGCGTTCTTGAGATAGCTTCTCCGATCAGGCTTGTTGACTCGCTGCCAGCGACTTCCCCTAAACGACCAATGCTCCCAGTTGGGCCCAACCTTCCGGAAGTCGGCATCCCAAACCACGCAGGCCCAGTCCAACTCCAGTCCCTGAACCTGAAACTCGGAGGCAGCGTCTTCCAGGTAGTAGGAAGACCTGACATCGTCCTTCGGTCCCAAGAACCAATGCACCGGGTCTACCTCAACCCGAACATCGATCGCATGCGCCTTCAGCCGCTGTGCCTGTGAAGACACCACAAGACCAAATCGCTCAGTTCCTCGGGCTTGGGCCCTTACCCACGCCTTTGCGGCCGCCAAGTCGCGCGTGACCACGATGGGGAACCGCGGCAGCAACTGCTCCAGAGTCTCGCGAGCCCGAGCGACTTCTAGATCCAACACGAACTTGACCCAGTCCGACACCCGCTCTGATCTGAATGAGCGCATCGAAACGCTGAGATGGAGCGCATCGTCGAATGTCACTGACGGATGACCGTCGAGTTCAGCCAAAGCGGCGCCCGATGCGTATTCCTGGTCTTGCAGTCGAGGCGATATGTGTACCGACCACTCGGGGAACTGCGTTCGAAGGGCCTTCAGCCACTCGGAGATGCCGGCCTCGCCGGTATTGATCTCTTGACCCCCGCCGACCAGGCACAGCACAACCGCCCAATCGTCGTGGCGATCCATGCATGACAGCAGGAACTCCGGTTCTGAGGCATCGAAATCTGGGCGCCCCTTCTTGCGTGTCATGAACGCAATCGTCTGCGGCCGATCCCAAGCTCTCTGTGCCTCGTCGAAGACTGCAACGTGCTCGGGAGGGGCCTTTGGGTCAGTCAGGCAGTCGTCTCGGAAGTGGTGCACGTTCTGGATGAAGGACTCGACCTCTCGACGAGCGGCAGCCTTGGACATCGTGCGGCCCAATTGACGTTCTTGTTCGACGCGATCCCGCGTCAACACCTCCTTTAGGATGGCTACCAAGGGCCCATTGCCCGAGAGGAAAACGCTGTAGAGCTCGGTGCCGGGCTCCATGTGCTGCGCGGCAATGTCTAGGCCCACCAAGGTCTTTCCCGCGCCCGGCACGCCGGTCAACAGGCACACGACCTTTTTGCCTTCGCGTCTTGCGTGAGCAATGACGCCGCTCACGTACTTTGATGTTCGAGTCAGGTTCGTTGCGCCCGCGTCGCTGCGAGAGATTTCGGACACCGAATGACGTCGGTACAAGGCGCGGGCGGCCTCGATGATGTTGGGTGTTGGGCTGTATCGACCGAGTCCCCAAGCCGCACCGTCGATACGCGCGCCGGTGGTCCGAGCGAGGACCATCTCGAACGCCAGGCCGAGCTGAGATGCACTGACGCTGATGGGCACCAATACGCCGTCAGGCGCGGGCCGTCCGTAGACAAGCTCGGCCGCTGCGGCACCTGTTGCCACCAAGACTGGGGCGATCGGCACGTGGTGCGACGGCCCATGAAAGTTCTTCAGGTCGAGCGCGTAGTCCCAAACCTGATCAATGGCATGCCGCTGGAACTCGGACTCGCCAACCTTGAACTCGATAACGAACACCACGTGGTCGATGACCACAACGACATCGATTCGCCTGCCGACGCGGGGCAGGACAAACTCGAAGAACACATGCCCGCGATTGGAGTAGGGGCGAAGCACCGGTTGCAGCAGTCCGATCTGCGCTGCCCATGCGCGCAACTGGGGGCGTTCAACATCGAAGTCGCTGCGGTTCGCCAAAGCGCCGCAGACATGCTCAGACGACCGCTCTAGAAACGCCTCAATCGCGTCGTGGTAGTGGGCGCGATGGGTCGCCATCGAAGGGACAACTACAGCACGTCGCGGAGAGACATGCGCGCCACAACAGCCAGAGCGACCGCGCTATTCCTCCAGCAGCGATCTCAACATCCACGCCGTCTGCTCGTGCACCGTCAGCCGCTGCGTCAGCAGGTCGGCGGTGGGCTCGTCGCCGGCCTTGTCGGCCAGCGGGAAGATGCCGCGCGCGGTGCGCGCCACGGCCTCGTGGCCGTCGACGAGGATCTTCACCATCGCCAGCGCCTTCGGCGGCGTGGTCGGCGCGTCGGGGATCGACGCCAGCTTGCCGAACGCCGCGTAGCTGCCGGGTGCGGGGTGGCCCAGCGAGCGGATGCGCTCGGCGATCGGGTCGACCGCGCCCCAGAGCTCGGTGTACTGGGCCATGAACATCGCGTGAAGCGTGTTGAACATCGGCCCCGTCACGTTCCAGTGGAAGTTGTGCGTCGTGAGGTACAGCGTGTAGGTGTCGGCCAGCAGCTTGGCCAGGCCGCCGGCGATGGCCGCGCGGTCCTTCTCCGAGATGCCGATGTCGATCGCGGTGGCGGCGGTGCCGCCCTTCCGGCTCTTGCCCATGGGGATGCGCTCCAGGCTACTTCGCGCCGAGGCGGGCCTTCACGTCCTGCCCGACCTTCTTGTTGACGAACTGGAAGGTCGCGACCTTCGAGAGGTCGACCTCGCCGGCCTTGTACAGGCCCGCCTTGACCATCTGGTCGTGGAAGTCCTTGATGCGCGCCGCGCTCATCGCGCCGATGCCGTTGGTGCCCGCCTCGCCGGAATCGACGATGCCCTGGCTCTTCATCAGCGCCACCGAGGCCTCGATCTCGGCCTCGGTCATCTCGGGGTTGTCCTTGCGCATCATCGCGTTGGCCGCGGCGCGGTTGCCGTAGAGGTAGTTCACCCAGCCGACGATGGACGCGTCGACGAAGCGCTGCACCAGTGCCGGCTTGTCCTTCACGGTCTGCGTGGTCGCCTCGATCACCGTGCTGTAGGTCGAGAAGCCGTGGTCGGCCAGCAGGTGCACCACCGGCTTGAACTTGCCTTGGTTCTCCACGTAGATCGGCTCGGCCACCGAATAACCCTGCTGGATGGACTTCGGGTTGGCCAGGAACGGCCCGAGGTTGTAGTTGTAGGGCTTGAGCACCTCGTCCTTGAAGCCGTGCGCCACCTTCAGCCATTGCCACCAGCTGAACTGGCCGTCCTTGGCGATCAGCGCGACCGGCGCGTCCTTCAGCTTCGCGAAGGTCTCGTAGCCCTGGCCCGGGTGCGCGATCAGCGCCTGCGGATCCTTCTGGAACATCGCGGCCACCACCACGGTGGGCACCTTGTTCTTCACATTGTCGAAGCTGTGCAGCAGGTTGCCGGTCATCAGGAAGTCGATGCGGCCGGCCGGCAGCAGCGGGCGGTTGTTCACTTGCGGGCCGCCCTGCTGGATGGTGACGTCCAGCCCGTAGGCCTTGTAGGTGCCGTCGGCCACCGCCTGGTAGAAGCCGCCGTGCGCGGCCTGGGCCTTCCAGTTGGTGGCGAAGGTGACCCTGTCCTGCGCGAGCGCAGTGCCGGTCGAGGCGGCGGCGAGCAGGGTGACGAAGCAGGTGCTGAGACGCATCGCGCAGGCCTTTCCGGGTGGACGATCGGTCCGATCGCCGCGGCGATCAGTCGGGTCGAGACGATTCTGAAGCATGCCAGGGCCCGAGCGCCCATCGCGACAGCAGGTTCATGCCGGCGTGGATCAGCACCCCGGTGGCCACCAGCAGCGCGAGCGCGGCGAACATCTTGGGCGTCTCGGTGCGGAAGCTGGCTTCGAGGATGCGCGAGGCCAGGCCCGTCTCGCGCCCGGCCGCGCCGGCCACCATCTCGGCCGTCACCGCCCCGATCAGGCTCAAGCCGCCCGACACCTTCAGCCCGGCCATGAAGTACGGCAGCGCCGACGGCAGCCGCAGCAGCGCCAGCCGCTGCCAGGGGCTGGCGCGGTACAGCCGGAACAGGTCGCGCAGGTTGGGCTCGGCGGCGCGCAGCCCGATCACGGTGTTCGACAGGATCGGGAAGAACGCGACGATCCACGCGCACAGCAGCAGTGCCGACGTGGTGCTGTCGACGTAGATCAGGATCAGCGGCGCCACCGCGACGATCGGCGTCACCTGCAGCACCACGGCCACCGGGAAGAAGCCGCGCTCGAGCGTCGGCGAGAGCGCGAACACCGCGGCGATCAGCCCGCCGCCGGCGCAGGCCAGCAGCAGCGCGCCGACGGTGATCTTCAACGTGTACCACCAGCTGCCGGCCAGCGAGCCGAAGTTCGCCGCCAGCGTCTGCAGCACCAGCGACGGCGCCGGCAACGTGTAGGCCGGAATGCCGGCCGCGCGCACCAGCAGTTCCCAGCCGAGCACCAGGCCGACGAGCACGGCGGCGGGCAGCAGCGCGCGGGTCATTGGCGCCCCCAGGTCCGGGCCGGTGGCCCGTCCCGCCCCCCGCGGGGGTTCAAGTAGCCCGGCAAAGCCGGATCTACTTGAGGCTGTGCCGCTCCGACCGCCTCGTGCGCGGCCTCCAGCGCCTCGGCCAGCACGCGGCAGTGCTCCACGTAGCGCGGGCTCGAGCGGAACGACGGTTGTCGCGGATAGGGCTCGTCGATCACGTGCTCGGCCACCACGCGGCCGGGCCGCGGCGCCATCACCAGCACGCGGCTGCTGAGGAACACCGCCTCGGCGATGTTGTGCGTGACGAAGAGCGCTGCCAGCCGCTGCGCCGCCCACCAGGCGAGCAGGTCGGCGTTCAGCCGGCTGCGCGTGAGGTCGTCGAGCGCGGCGAAGGGCTCGTCCATCAGCAGCACCTGCGGCCGCGTGACGAGCGCCCGCGCGATCGACGCCCGCATCTTCATGCCGCCCGAGAGCTGCGCGGGATAGGCCTCGGCGAAGGTCGACAGGCCCACGGTGGCCAACGCCTCCTGCACGCGTGCCGCGGCCGCCGCGCGCCGCTGGCCGGCCAGGCGCAGCGGCAGCCACACGTTGTCGAAGACGCTGGCCCACGGCATCAGCGTGGGCTCCTGGAAGACGAAGGCCACGTCGCCGCCGGCCCCGTGCGGCACCGCCACCGAGCCGCGGCTGGGCGCTTCGAGCCCTGCGGCCAGCCGCAGCACCGTGCTCTTGCCGCAGCCGGAGGCGCCCAGCAGCGACACGAACTCGCCCGGCCCCACGTGCAGCGAGATGCCGCGCACCGCCTCCAGCCCGGAGTCGTAGCGCTTGCCGACGTCGGTGAGGTGGATCAGCGTGCGGCCCTCCCCGCGGACACGCGAGCCGGCACGGTGGTCAGCGTCGCAGCGATGACAAATTCCTCGAAAGGCATGACCAGATCATCACATCCCATCGCGGTGGCCGCATCGGCGTTCGCCGCGAGGGGTCGCCCTCCGAACGTCCCAGTTGACATGAAAGAATGCGCGGCACTCAGAGGGTGTTTCCCAAATGAATGTGCCCGCGTGCGGCCCCAGAAAGGGCCCAGTCAAGGCGCGAAGCGCAGCCGGGTCGGGTGACCCGGCGAGGCTTTGCAACACCGAGTGGGCCCTTTCTGGGGCCGCCCCGGCGCGGGCACATTGATTTGGGAAACACCCTCTGAGAGCCGATGTTGCCGCCGTCGCCGACCCACCCGAAGAACACCCCGCCCCCGCCGTCGCCCGTGAAGACCGCACCGGGCATGCTGCAGGTGCTCGCCGGCGGCGTGGTGGCCGGCCTGGTGGCCACCGTGTCGTCGGCATCGTTCGCGGCGCTGCTCTTTGCCGGCCCGCTGACGCCGTTCGTCGGGCTGGCCCTCGGATGGGCCCTGCTGGCCGCGCTGGCGCACCTGCTGATCGTGGCCCGGCTGTGCAGCCTTCCCGGCACGCTGGCCACCAGCCAGAGCGTGCCGATCGCCGTGCTGGCCGCCGCGATGGGCACCGCGGTGCAGGCCGCGCACGCCCATGGTGCGGCACCCGCGGCCATGCTGGCCACCGCCGCGGCCACGCTGGTGATCGGCACCTCGCTGACGGGGATCATGCTGGTGGTGCTGGGGCGTGCCGGCGCAGGGCGCCTGGCGCGCTACCTGCCGTACCCGGTGCTGGTGGGCGTGATGGCCAGCTCCGGCTGGCTGCTCGGCGCCGGTGCGTTGCGGCTGCTGCGCCAGCCGCTCGCCGAGGGTGCCGCAGCGGCCGGTGCGGGCCTGGGGCTGATGGCGGCGTGCGCGTCGGCCTGGGCGTTGCTGATGCTGCTGGCGTACCGCCGGTTCCCCCATCCGCTGACCCCGTTCGGCCTGCTCGTCGCCGGCGCGCTGTTGTGCCATGCCGGGGCCTGGTGGCTGGGCTGGTCACAGGCCGACCTGGTGCAGGCGGGCTGGCTGCTCAACGTGCGCGCGGCCGAGCCGGTCGGCGCAGGGCTTCTGCCCGTGCTGCTGCAGCTGGTGCCCGGCGCCATCGACGGGGCCGCGCTCGTGGCGGCTGCGCCGCTGCTCGCCGCCGCGCCGGCCATCACGGCTATCGCGCTGCTCATGAACGCTGCGGCGCTCGAGACTGCGGCGGGCCGGCCGCTGGACTTGAATCGCGAGCTGCGTGCGGCCGGCATGGCCAACCTCGTGGCCTCGGTGCTCGGCGGCCTTCCGGGCTACCACCAGCTCGGCGTGTCGGCGATGAACCTGCGCCTGGGCCTGCACAGCCGTCGCATCGCCTACTGGGCCGCCGTGCCGTGCGTCGCGGCCCTGCTGCTCGGGCCGTCCCTGATGGCCTGGCTGCCGCTGCCGGCCATGGGCGCGCTGCTGCTCTTCATGGCGCTGCAGATGGTGCACGACGCGCTCGTGGGCAGCTGGGCGCGGCTGTCGCGCCTCGAGCGGGCGATCGTTGCGCTGGTGGTGGGCACGGCGGCGGTGGCGGGCTTCCTGGCCGGCATGACGGCGGGGCTGATCGCGGCGGTGATGCTGTTCGCCGTGTACTGCGCACGCGTCGACCCGGTGCGGCACGCGGTGCCGGGCTCGGCCTATGGCTCGCGCGTCACGCGTGGCCGAGATGTCGACGAACAGGTCCGCGGGCTCGGTGCCGCGGTGCACGTGCTGCAGCTGCAGGGCTTCCTGTTCTTCGGCATCGCCGACCGCCTGCAGCAGCGCGTGCAGGCGCGGCTCACCGACCCCGAGCTGCCTGCGTTGCGCTACCTGCTGCTGGACTGCCGTCGGGTGCTGGGCAGCGACAGCAGCGCGATCCACAGCTTCTGGCTGCTGGCGCAGGCGATCGAGCCCGCCGGCGTGATGCTCGTGGTGGCCCACGCAGCGCCGCGCATGCGCGCGCAGCTGGACGCCGCAGGCCTCGGCCCTGGCCCGAGATGCCGGCACGTGGAGGACCTGGATCACGGGCTCGAGTGGTGCGAGGCGGCCCTGCTGGCCGAGGACCGCGTGGACCCGGCCCACACGGCGCACACCCGCTCCATCGACTCGGTCGCGCTGTCGCGGCTGTTGCTGCACCTGCCCCGCATCGAGCTGCCCGCCGGTGGCCGCCTGATCGCGCAAGGCAGTGCGGACCGCGACCTCTACATCCTGGCCAGCGGTGCCGTCAGCGCCGTGCGTGACCAGGGGGATGGCGCCCGGGTGCGCCTGCAGACGGCCCGCGGGAGCGGCGTGGTGCTCGGCGAGGTCGGTTTCTTCACCGGCCGGCCCCGCACGGCCGACGTGGTGGCCGACGTGCCCAGCGTGGTGGTGCGCCTGAGCCGAGAGGAGCTCGATCGCCTGGAACGTGACGAGCCGCCGCTGGCGATGGCGGTGTACCGCCTGGTCGGCCTGCTGCTGGCCGGCCGCGTGGCCCACCTCGTGAAGGTGGTCGATGCACTCGAAGGGTGAGCGCGGTGACGGGCGCTGACGGCGACAACCCCGACGAAGCCTCGCGCCTGCAGCAGGCGCTGGCGCTGCTGCAGCAGCATCGGGCGGTGCTGGGCGATGACGTGGTCGCGCGTGCGGCGCAGCCGCTGCAGCAGCGTCTGGCGGCGCTCGCCCATCCGGCGCCGCGGTTGCGCCAGGTGAGCGTGCTGTTCGTCGACATCGTCGAGTCCACCGCGCTGCTGCAGGGGCTCGATGCCGAGGACGGCCACGCCGTGGTGGACGGCGCGCTGCGCCGCTTCGCCGAGGCGGTTCAGCAGCACGGCGGCCGGGTGCTGCGCTTCATGGGGGACGGGCTGAAGGCCGCGTTCGGCCTGCCGGAGCCGGCCGACGACGACGCGCTGCGCGCCGTGCGCGCGGCGCAGGCGGTGCTGTCGCAGGCGCGGGCCCACGCAGACGCCATGCGCGCGCGCCTGGGCACGTTGCGTTTCGCGGTGCGGGCAGGCCTGCACGCCGGGCCGGTGGCGCTGGGTGCCGGCGCCGAGGACGAGCAGACCCTGGTGGGCGCCACCGTGCACCTGGCGGCCCGCCTCGAGCAGCACGCCACTCCGGGCACGCTGCGGGTCAGCCACGACATCTGGCGGGCCACGCGCGGCGCCTTCGACTTCAAGCCCCTCGCACCGTTGCGGATGCCGGGCGTGGCCGACGCGGTGCTGACGCACGAGCTGATGGGCGAACGCGCGCCCGGCCAGCGCCTCAGCGGGCGCGGCATCGACGGGCTGGACACGCCGCTGATCGGCCGCGAGGCGCAACTGGCAGCGCTCCGTGCGGCGGTGGGCGCGCTGGCCCCGGCCGCGCCGGGTCGGCTGGTCACGGTGACGGGCGAGGCCGGCGTCGGCAAGAGCCGCCTGCGGCAGGCGCTGCTCGCAAGCCTCGCCGACGGCGCAACGCCCGGCGCCCTGCAGATCCTGACGGCGCAGGCCTGGCCCGAGACCGAGCGCACCCCGTGGGGCCTGCTGCGCGACCTCCTGATGCGCCACGCGGGCCTCTCCGGCGCGGAGCCGCCCGAGCGGGCCCTTCCACGGCTGCGGCAGGTGCTGCTCCCCGTGCTCGCCGAAGGGGAGGCCTCCGACGCCGACCCGCCGACCGCGGCGCGCGCCGAGACCTTGGCCTATGCGATCGGCCTGCTCGACCCGGCGCAGGCGCAGGCCACCGGCCTCACCGGCGACCCCCGCACGCTGCGCCTGGCGGTGCAGAACGCCAGCGTCGCCTGGCTGCGCGGCCTGCTGCGGCGACGGCCCGCGCTGCTGCTGCTGGACGACCTGCACTGGGCCGACGACGGCAGCCTGGACCTGGTGTCCCACTGGTGGCGCGAACTGGCGGGCCAGCCGCTGGCGCTCATCGTGCTGGCCCGGCCCGCCTTGCTCCAGCGCCGACCGGAGTGGCCCCTGGCGGGCACGCCGGAGGGGGCGCAGGTGCACCAGGTCGAGCTCGGGCCGCTCGATGCCGATGCCACCGAGGCACTCATCGAAGGCCTGCTGGGCCGCCTGCAGCCGGTGCCGCCATTGCTGCGCCAGGCACTGTCGCAGCGCAGCGGCGGGAACCCCTACTTCATCGAGGAGATGGTGTGCGCGCTGATCGACGGTGGCGCGCTGGACACGAGCGGCGAGGTCTGGCGCCTCCTGCGCGGCACCGATGTGCTTCAGCGCCTGCCGACCACGCTGGCCGGTGTGCTGCAGGCGCGGCTGGCCCGGCTCGGCGAGTCGCAGCGGCAGGCGCTGCAGCAGGCCGCGGTGGTCGGGCCGCTGTTCGACGAGGCGTCGCTGGCCGCCATCGATCCGGCCGCGCCCGATTCCCTGGCGGCGCTGCAGTCGCTCGGCCTCTTGTGGCCCGAGCCCGGTGGTGCCTGGCGCTTCCATCACCAGCTGCTGCAGCAGGCGGCCTACGACAGCGTGCTCAAGGTCGATCGCGAGCGCTGGCACGCGCGCGTGGCCAGCCACCTGGCGATGCGGGGGGACAGCCCCGCACACTGGGTGGCGAACCACTGCGAGCGCGCCGGCGACACGGCAACGGCGATCCATCACTACCGGCGCGCCGCCCTCGAGGCGAGCGGACGTGTGCCGCGCACCGAGGTGCGCCACGCGGCGCGCCGGGCCCTGGCGCTGGCGCCGGAGGCCGACCCGGCGGCACGCTGGCCGCTGCAACTGGAGGAGGCCCTGTGTTCCAGGGCGCTGGAAGACGCCGAAGGACTGCGTGCGTCCATCCCGGCGCTGCGCGCGCTGGCCGAGGCGCTGGACGACGACGGGCTGCGGGCCGAGGCCGAGCGGCTGGCCCTGACGGCGGAAGGCCCGCTGTGGCATGCGCTGGATCGCATGCCCGGCGTCATCGCGCTGGCCGAGCGCGCACACCGCACGCAGCCCGGCGAGCGGTTGCCTCGACTGCTGGGCCTGCACGCCGGGGCGCTGGTCCACAAGGAGCGGCTGGGCGAGGCGCTGGAGGTGGCCGAGCGCGGCATCGCGCTGGCCCGCGCCGCTGGCGTGACCGCGCCGCACAGCGCGCTCGAGGCCGCCGGGCTGGCGGCCTGGAAGCTCGGCGACCTGTCGACGGGACTGGCGCACCTCGAAGCCGTGCGCGAGCTTGCCGATGCGAGAGGTGATGCGAGCGTGCAGATCCCGACCCTCGTGAACCTGGCCGGCATGGCCCGCACGCTGGGCGACCGCGCCACCTGGCAGCAGGCGCTGGACGAGGCCTTCGACATCACGGCGCGTTCCGGCCTCACGTTCGGCCTGCCGCTGCTGCGCGTGCGGCGCGCGCAACTGCTGCAGCACGACGGCCAGCCGGCCGCGGCGCTGGCCGAGTTGCGACGGGCGCTGGCACTGCTGCCGCCGAACGATCGCTGGTACCGCATCACCAACCTGCTGGCGACCGGCCATGTGCACCTGGGCCTCGCGCTGGCGGCTGCGGCCGAGGCCAGGCCCGCGATGCACGCTGCCGCGCGCGCCGCGTTCGAAGAAGCGCTGGCCGGCGCGGTGGATGCGGGCATGCGCGCCGAAGCCCGGCACGGCCTCGTGCTCGTCACCCTCGCCGAGGGCGACGGGCCGGGTGCCGCTCGTCACGCCGATGCCCTGCTCGAGGCGATGGCCGACCCGGAGCCCGGCGACATGACCGAGCGGCCCGTGCAGTGGCTGGCTGTGGCCGACGCCCGCCGCGCTGCCGGCGATGCGCAGCGTGCCCGGGCTGCGCTGCAGGCCGCGGTCGACGAGTTGATGAGCCAGGCGGCGCGCATCTCCGACCCTGCGGTGCGCGAGCGCTTCCTCACCGGCGTGCCGCACAACCGGCGCATCCGTCAGGAGGCGTCCGGGCCGGCCGATCCCTCTGCCAGAATGTCCCGGCATCCCCCACACGACACGAGGAGACGACGATGAACCGATGGCTGCAAGGCCTCACCGCCGCCGTGCTGGGCGGCGCCGCGCTGGCCGCCGCCGCGCAGGAGTGCAAGAACCGGGGCGACCTCGACCCGATGTACTGCGACGAGGACAACAACCTCGTGGCCGATGCACCGAAGGATCCGAAGAAGTTCAAGAACCCGAGCACGCTGGTCTTCACCTACACGCCGGTGGAGGACCCCGCGGTCTACGAGAAGATCTTCAAGCCCTTCACCGACTACCTGGCGCAGTGCACCGCCAAGCGCGTGGTCTTCTACCAGGTGCAGAGCAATGCCGCCGAGATCGAGGCGATGCGCTCGGGCCGGCTGCACGTGGGCGGCTTCTCCACCGGGCCCACCGCGTTCGCGGTGAACATCGCCGGTGCGGTGCCGTTCGGCATCAAGGGATACGAGAAGGACTTCCAGGGCTACAACCTGATCGTCATCGTCAAGAAGGACAGCCCGTTCCAGAAGCTGGCCGACCTGAAGGGCCGCAAGGTGGCGCACACGGCGCCCTCGTCGAACTCGGGCCACATGGCGCCGATGGCGCTGTTCCCCAAGGAGGGCCTGACGCCCGAGAAGGACTACAAGATCCTCTTCAGCGGCAAGCACGACCAGTCGGTGATGGGCGTGAACTCCGGCGACTACGAGGCCGCCGCGGTGGCCAGCGACGTGTTCCACCGCATGGCCACGCGCGGGCAGATCAAGGAGAGCGACTTCCGCATCATCTACACGAGCGCGAAGTTCCCGACCTCGTCGTTCGCCTACGCGCACGACCTCGAGCCGGCGCTGCGCGACAGGATGCTGAAGTGCTTCTACGACTACCGGTTCAACGACGAGATGAAGAAGGCCTTCGACGGGGCCGACCGCTTCTACCCGATCAACTTCAAGGAGCACTGGGCGGTGGTGCGCCAGGTGGCCGAGGCCGGCGGCGAGAAGTTCAACTCCGCCGCCTACGAGAAGGAGAGCAAGCGCGAGGCCGACGCGCGGGCCAAGGCCACCGAGGCGAAGAAGCCCTGACGGCGTGAGCGACCCCGCTGCCGCCGCGGCACTGTCGATCCGCGGCCTCTCGAAGGAGTACGTGCGCGGCAAGCGCGTTCTCGACGGGCTGGACCTCGACGTGGCCGGCGCCGGCCTCACCGCGGTGATCGGGCCCTCGGGCACCGGCAAGTCGACGCTGTTGCGGTGCATCAACCGGCTCGTCGAGCCCACAGCGGGCCGCATCGTCTTCGGCGGCCGCGACATCGTGCCGCTGCGCGGCCGCGCCTTGCGCGAGGCGCGCCGCGAGATCGGCATGGTGTTCCAGGAGTACAACCTGGTCGAGCGCCTCACGGTGATGGAGAACCTGCTGTGCGGGCGCCTGGGCTACACGCCGGCGCTGCGCGCGTGGCTGCGCCGCTTCGAGCCGGCCGACATCGCGCGTGCCTGGGCGCTGCTCGACCAGGTGGGCCTGGCCGATTTCGCGAACCGCCGCGCCGATGCGCTCTCGGGCGGGCAGCGGCAGCGCGTGGGCATCGCGCGCGCGGTGATGCAGCAGCCGCGGCTGCTGCTGGCCGACGAGCCCACGTCGTCGCTGGACCCGCGCACGTCGGTGGAGATCATGGAGCTGATGCGCGGCCTCGGCAGCGCGCACGCGATTCCGGTGATCGTCAACATGCACGACGTGGAGCTGGCGCGGCGGTTCGCCGACCGCATCGTCGGCATGTCCGGCGGCGGCATCGTCTACGACGGCCCGGCGGCCGAGTTGGGCGACGACGTGCTGCGCCGCATCTACGGCGGCACGTCGTGGCTGCAGTAGCGCCGTGAGCGACTTCCGCGCCGCGCTGAAGCCCGACTGGCTCGGCCGTGCCGGCTGGTTGCTGCTGGCCGGCTACATGGTCTACGCGACGGCGCGGCTGGACTTCAGCCTCGCGCGCTTCTCCAGCGGCCTGGACAACGGCGCGCGCTTCCTCGCGCGCATGCTGCCGCCGCGCATCGCGCAGCCCGACTCGCTGCTCAATGGCCTGGCCGAGTCGCTGGAGATCGCGGTGCTGGCCTCGTTCGCCGGCGTGCTGCTGGCCTTGCCGCTGGGGCTGCTGGCGGCGCGCAACCTGATGCCGGCCTGGGTCAGCTGGCCGGCGCGCGCGGTGATCGCCGCGGCGCGCTCCTTCCACCCGGTGATCGTTGCCATCGTGTTCGTCAAGGCCGTGGGCTTCGGCGCGCTGGCGGGCATCTGCGCGCTGGTGGTGGCCTCGGTAGGCTTCATCGGCAAGCTGTTCGCCGAGGCGATCGAGGAGATCTCGCTGAAGCAGGTGGAGGCCGTGCGCGCCACCGGCGCGTCGTTCGCCAACGTCATCGTCTACGGCGTCGTGCCGCAGGTGTTCTCGCGCTTCATCGGCTTCGCGAGCTACCAGTTCGATTCCAACCTCCGCAACTCGACGATGGTGGGCATCGTCGGCGCCGGCGGCATCGGCGGCACGCTGTTCTCGGCGTTCCAACGCTTCGACTACGACTTCGTCGCGGCGATCCTGCTGGCGATCATCGCCACCATCATGGCCGGCGAGGTGCTGGCGGGCTGGGTGCGGCGCGTGTTCGTCGAGCGCGGGCGGGTGGACGAGGAATGAGCCCGGTCGACGCGTCACAGGCCGCCGTCGCGGCGCCGCCGCGCCGCTGGCAGCGGTTCACCGCAGCGGAGCGCCTGGCGCGCTTCGCGGTCTATCTCGGCGTGGTGCTGGCGGTGGTGACCTCGCTGCGCATGATCGAGGTGATCCCGGAGTTCCTCTACGACGCCCCCGAGCAGATGCAGGACCTGCTGGCGCGCATGTGGCCCGTGGCTTGGAGCCACTACCCGCAGGGCGTGCACGACGCGCTCGTCGACACGCTGCACATCGCCACGCTGGGCACGATCCTCGCGGTGGCGATGGCGCTGCCGATCGGCATCGCCGCGGCGCCGAACGTGGTGCCCAGCCGCGTGGTGAACGTCGTGGCGCGGCTGCTGCTGGTCAGCAGCCGCTCGGTGAACTCGCTGGTGTGGGCGCTGCTGTTCGTGGCGGTGTTCGGGCCCGGTGCACTGGCCGGCACGCTGGCGATCGCGTTCCGCTCGATCGGCTTCGTCGGCAAACTGGTCGGCGAGGCGCTGGAGGAATCGCCGCGCGGGCCTATCGAGGCGCTGCAGGCGGCGGGCGCACCGTGGGCCTCGCAGCTCGCGTGGGGCTACTGGCCGGCGGTGAAACCGGCGTTCTGGTCGGTGGCGCTGTTCCGCTGGGACATCAACGTGCGCGAGTCGGCGGTGCTGGGCCTGGTGGGCGCCGGCGGCATCGGCATGGCGCTGGACAGCGCGATGAACCTGTTCCAGTGGGACCGCGTGGCCACGGTGCTGGTGTCGATCTTCGCGGTGGTGGTGGTGGCCGAGATCGTGGTCACGCAGGTGCGCCAGCGGGTGCTATAGCCGGCGAGCAGTCGTCGGGCAGCCCCCGATCCACAATGCGTGGCGC
Source organism: Rubrivivax sp. (assembly GCA_016789955.1). Classification (GTDB taxonomy): domain Bacteria; phylum Pseudomonadota; class Gammaproteobacteria; order Burkholderiales; family Burkholderiaceae_C; genus Rubrivivax. Next base: position 55,047 of record JAEUPB010000034.1, read on the forward strand.
CGGCAGGCGCGTCCGGCGCCGCATCTCCAGGAGATCGCAGATGGATCCGTACCACCAGGGCACGTTCGTGGGTCGCGCGTGGTCCGACGCCGCCGGAGGGCCGGTGCTGCTGAGACTGCGCGACGGTCTCGTGGTCGATGCCACCTCGCCCGATGCGCCGACCGTGCGCGACCTGATGGAGCTCGCCGACCCGGCGTCGTGGCTCGCAGGCCGTGATGGCCCCGTGCTCGGCGAGCTGGCCGCGCTGCTGCAGGGGCGCATCCCGGGCCTGCGGCTGCTGGCCCCGTGCGACCTGCAGGCGGTGAAGGCCTGCGGCGTGACTTTCGCGCGCTCGATGGTGGAGAGGGTGATCGAGGAACGCGCCGCCGGGGACGCCAGCGCGGCCCACGCGATCCGCGCGCGCATCGCCACGCACATCGGCGACAGCCTGCGCAGCGTCAAGGCCGGCTCGCCGCAGGCGGCGCTGATCAAGGAGGCCTTGATCCGGGAACGCCTGTGGTCGCAGTACCTGGAGGTGGGCATCGGGCCCGACGCCGAGGTGTTCACCAAGGGCCAGCCGATGTCGGCGGTCGGACACCTCGCCGACGTCGGGTTGCATCCGATCTCCAGCTGGAACAACCCGGAGCCCGAGATCGTGCTCGTCGTCGACAGCGGCGGGCGCGTGAAGGGCGCCACGCTGGGCAACGACGTCAACCTGCGCGACGTCGAAGGCCGCTCGGCGCTGCTGCTGGGCAAGGCCAAGGACAACAACGCGTCGTGCGCGATCGGCCCGTTCATCCGCGTCTTCGACGCCACCTACGGCATCGACGATGTGCGCCGGGCCGATCTGGATCTGCGCGTCGACGGCCCGGACGGCTTCGTGCTGCACGGCAGGAGCTCGATGAAGGAGATCAGCCGCGATCCGCTGGACCTCGTGGCGCAGACCATCGGGCGTCATCACCAGTACCCCGACGGGCTGGTGCTCTTCATGGGCACGCTGTTCGCACCGCACGAGGACCGCGACGTGCCGGGCCAGGGGTTCACCCACAAGCTCGGCGACGTGGTCACGATCTCCAACGACAGCCTCGGCAGCCTGCGCAACACGGTGCGGCTGGCCACCGAGTGCCCGCCTTGGGAGTTCGGTGCCTCGCACCTGATGCGCAACCTCGCCCGGCGCGGGCTGCTGTGAGGGCGCGACGGGCCGCCCCCCACGATCGCAGCCGCGCGTCGACACGCCGGCGGATGTACACGCCGCGCACGGCCGCCTAGCATCGATCCGCCCGGGCGCGACCTCTCGCGCCGGCTGACAGGAGCGCGGGTCATGGCCACCTCGTCGTCGAAGAGTTCCTCACCGGCCGCCGCGGCGCCGACGGTGCTGCGTGCCGGCCCGCCCAAGGCACGCGCCAAGGGCGCGCCGCCGCCGCGCACCAGCCGCCACAAGAACCGCGCCGCGTGGTTCCGGGCCCGCGTCACCTGGCCGCTGCGCGAGGCCGACCTCGACCACCTGCGCGGCGAGATCCGTCGCGTGTCGCGCACGCTGGCCACGCCGGCGAAGAAGCTGGCCTGGTCACTGGCCGGGCCCAGCAACATCGGCGGCCGCTGCACCAGCGTCGTCGCGCATCCCACCGATCCGCAGCGGTTGTGGATCGGCGCGGCCGGTGGCGGCGTGTGGCGCAGCACCGATGGCGGGCTCACGTGGAAGCCGTCGTGGAAGTCGAAGACGCCGCTGCAGATCGGCGCGCTGGCGATGGACCCCGCGAACCCGGCCGTGCTCTACGCCGGCACCGGCGAAGCGAACCTCTCGGCCGACTCCTACGCAGGCGACGGCGTCTACCGCAGCATCAACGGCGGCCGCAGCTGGAAGCGCTGGGCCGGCGTGGCGCAGGGCATCCCGCGGCGCATCGGCAGCATCGCTGTCGACCCGTTCGACCCGGCGCATGTGCGCGTGGCCGGCGTCGGGTTCGGGCGCGTCTCGGCCGACAACGATTTCGGCGGCCTGCTGGTCACGCGCGACGGCGGCGCCAGCTGGGTGCGCGAGACTTTCGTCGGCACCGCCAACCACTGGTGCCACCAGGTGCTGTTCGACCCGGCCACGCCGGGCACTGTCTACGCCACCTTCACCGCACCCGGCGCGCGCAGCGGCATCTGGCGCAGCACCGACGGCGGCGCGAGCTGGGTGCTGCTGAAGACCGGCCTGCCCGCGCCCGACCGCACCGGCCGCACCAGCCTCGCGATCGCGTCGTCGAACCCGAAGATCCTCTATGCGATCTGTGCCGATGCCGGCCCAGGCACGAGCGACGGCGTGCTCGGTGTCTTCCGCAGCGCCAACGGCGGCAACACATGGGCGAGCATCTCGGGCAACCACTTCACCGACGAAGGGCAGATGTCGTACGGCAACTGCATCGCCGTGCACCCGACGAACCCGAACCACGTGATCTGCGGCGGCGTGGACCTGCACGTCACCACCGATGCCGGTGGCACCTGGCGCCGCGCGTCGCAGTGGGATGCCGAACGCGGCAGTGCCAGCTATGCCCACGCCGACCATCACCGCCTCCTGATGCCTGCCGCGATGCCCGGCCGGGTGATCAGCGCCAACGACGGCGGCATGGACCTCAGCGAGGATGGCGGGCGCACCTGGGCCAACCGCAGCAACGGCCTTTCGGTGACGATGTACTACGACGTCGACGTCGCCCAGACCGACGCACGCGTCTTGGGCGGCGGCGCGCAGGACAACGGCACGCTGGTCACGACCACCGGCGCCGTGAACGACGCATTCGAGCTGCTCGGCGGCGACGGCGGCTTCATGGTGGTGGACCCGGCGGACGCGGGCCACATCGTCGCGTCGTACCAGTTCGGCGGCATGTACCGCTTCCGCGGCGGCAGCGCACGCAAGGTCTCGCCGCCGTTCAAGCCGAGCGAGAGCGGCGGCATCTGGATGGTCTACATCGCGTTCGATCCGAACGACTCGAACACCTTCTACACCGGCAACCAGTGCCTCTACCGCACGCGCAACGACGGGCTCTCGTGGGACAAGCTCACGCCGGTGCTCGACGGCAGCCCGGTCTCGGCGATCGAGGTCGCGGGGCCGGGCTCGAAGACGATCTACGTGACCACCGAGAACGGCAGCTTCTTCCGCAGCCTCGACGGTGGCGCCACGTGGAGCGGCAACCTCGCCGGCGGCGCGCTGCCGGGCGTCATGATCACGCGCATCGCCACCCAGCCCGGCGCGCCGAAGACGGTGTACGTCACCTGCGCGAATTCCGGCAACCGGCACGTGTGGATGTCCACCGACGCCGGCTCGACGTGGACCGACATCGACGGCGGCAGGCTGCCCGATGTGCCGCACCACGCGCTCTTCGTGCGGCCGGACAGACCGGCCGAGCTGTGGGTCTGCAACGATGCCGGCGTGTACGTCACCGCCGACGGCGGCCTCACCTGGCTGAACGCCACCGGCAACCTGCCGTTCGTGATGGTCGTCGACCTCGTCTACCACCGCGCCACGAAGACGCTCTACGCCGCCACCTACGGCCGCAGCATCTGGAAGGTCGTGCTCACCTGACGGGCCGGCCCGCGCGCTTCGCCCAGGCGCGGTTGCGGGCGGCGAGGTTGTCGCGGGATTCGCCGATCTTCTCCGGCGCCGGGGTCAGCGGCACGGACGCCGGCTGGGCCGGCGAGGGCCTGGGTGGCGCATCTCCCTCGGGAGGCGGCACCGGGCGGAGGACGGGCTTGCGCGGGGGCATGTGACGAGGGTGGAAGGCCACCCCAGTCTGCGCGTACGGAGACGGTTTGGCAACTGCGTGCCGCGCCGGCCGGCACCGGCCATGTCACGAGGGAGTCACCTGCGCGAGGTTGCCGGCAACGGATCGCGAACCCGACACTGGCTGCACGTTCTTCCCCCGGATTGCCGCCCATGTCTCTTGCCCGCCTGCTCACCGTGCTGCTGCTCGCCCTGCCGATCGTCGGCCACCGCGCCGTGGCGGCCGGTGCCGTGGTCTACGAGGTCAACGGCTCGGCCACCGCGCCGAGCCTGGTGTTCTCCGACGACGCCATCGCGTGGACCCTCACGCCGTCGCAGAACATGCTGCTCGACGGCTTGGCGACGACCTTCGGCCGCGTGTCCGGCACGACGACGCTGGGCACCGTGCTGCCGCGCTCCGTGCGCATCTCGCTGCACGAAGGCAGCGCGCAGGGTGCACTGAAGGCGCGCATCGACGTGTTCGTCGACGCGCAGGGCGGCGCGAAGGGCGGTGACGTCGAACCCGTGCTGCTGCTGGGCGGCAAGCCCTACGTGGTGACGCTGGAGAACATCCGCAACATCGGCGCCACGATCGCCGACGACCGCGTGGCGCAGGCGCGGTCCGTCCAGTACCTGCAGGGCTGGGCCAGCGGCTCGAACTACGCGACGGTGCACACCACCTACGCCGACGGTGCCCTGCAGCCGCTGGGCGCGCCGATCCTGCGCCTGAGCGGCAGGACCGTGGTGACGCTGGCGCAGGTGGACTGCCTGATGGCCTGGGCAGAGTTCAACTACCCCGCCTTCTTCGCGCCGCGCACCTCGCCGTCGCAGACCGTGGCTGCCTACTACTACCGGCACTACCCTCAGACCGGCACCTACCTCGGCGTGTCGACGGCCGACGAGAACGTGTACGTGCTCGAAGGCAACAACATCGTCACCAACATCGGTACGCTGGCCACCTGGCTGGTGGCGTCGCGGTGCGGGGCGAAACGATAGGCCCCGCGCCAGCACCCGGAGTGCCCGATGACGATGGACCCCCTCTCCTGCATCACCCGTAGATGGGGCACGCGCGCGCTGGCCGAGCAGCGCGCACTGCAGGAGTGCCACGCGGCCGGCGGCAGGGAGTGTCTCGCCGCGACCTGGTTCGAGAACCAATGCGGGGCGAGCGCTGCAGCGTGCTGGCGCGCGGGTGTTCGGGCTGAGCGAGCGGCAGCGAGAGCCAGAGCACTCGGCCGGCTCACCGATTGAGCGGGAGACCCGGCAGCGCTGGGACCGATGACGCCTCGGAGAAGGGATCGTCGCGGCACGCGCCGTACAGGAACAGATTGAGTCCCCTTGATCTCAACGTCGCGCTCAAGCGGGTGATCGGTATGGAGGTCTTCGCGGTCGAGATCCTCGTCTCCACTCGAACCTGGTTGCCCGGCAGCAGGTAGGCCCGACGACCGAACTGCACCCCATGCCCGGTCGCGTAGAGGATGGCGATGTCCGCCTTCGACGATGCCCGGGCGAACTCACGGAGCTGCCTGTCCAGTTCTTTGGGTGCGGGATCCAGCAGCCAATGGACCTCGAATCCCCGTGCGCCGAGGGCTTCGCTGACCCGCCGGACGTCGCGTGCGACACCGGTCAACGAAGGGGCTGGCGTTCGAGAATAGTCGGAGTACCCGATCACGAGGGCAGCACGCGGGCTTGCCGCTTCCGAACCGGCCAACAGGTGGCTCTTGCCGGGTTGCCCGACAACTTCCGGCGCCTGGACTCCATCGCTGAGGAAGCGAGTGAGCGGCCCGACATCGCGCAGCAGCCGGACAAGGTCCAGCTGTTGCGAGTTCAGCAACTGGACCAGCGCGGTCGCGAAGGGATTCCCACCGTCGCGATCCACATCGATGCTCCTTTCCTCTGGCTGGGTCGCGAAGATCGCGATGCGATCGGGCCTCGCGATCCCGGGGGCTCCCAGGGTCGGGGATGTCACGAGCGCTGCCAGGATTGCGGCCGTGGCACGGCGCGAGTGCCCGGTAGTCGAAGGTCGCGCGCGCATTCCTGCCATCGGCGGATCGGGTGTCAAGTGGGACGCCAGCGTACCGCTGGAGTGTGCCGCGCGGGGGCTCAACTTCCGAGCACCTCGGCTCTCCCGGAGACTTCCAGTGCCAGAAGCGCAAACGGCGCCCGAAGGCGCCGCAAGTGCTCGATTCGTCTGGTGGGCGGTGCAGGGTTCGAACCTGCGACCCCTGCCGTGTGAAGGCAGTGCTCTACCGCTGAGCTAACCGCCCGAACCGGTTTGTCCGGGAGAGCCTCGCATTATGCCACCGCGGCGGCGACGGGCTCCGCTGCCGGGGCGGGCTTCCAGACCGCGCGGCCCTTGCACTCCTTGTCCAGCGCCAGCAGCAGCGCGTCGTGCGCCGCCAGCTCCTCGGCAGTGGGCTCGACGAGCGCCAGCCCGTAGGCGCTGAAGTCCACCGCCTGCAGCGCGAGCTGCGAACCGTTGCCGTCGGCCCCGTCGATGACGAGGCTGTCCTGGCCGCGCGTCATGCGGATGTAGACCTCGGCCAGCAGGCTCGCGTCGAGCAGCGCGCCGTGGAAGGTGCGCCCCGAGTTGTCGACCTCGAGCCGCCGGCACAGCGCGTCCAGCGAGTTGGCCTTGCCGGGGTACTGCTCGCGCGCCATCAGCAGGCTGTCGGTGACCTTGGCGGCCACCTCGCGCACCGGCGGGCGGCCGGCGCGGGCGAGTTCGGCATCGAGGAAGCCGACGTCGAACGTGGCGTTGTGGATGATGACCTCGGCGCCTTCGATCAGCTTCAGCAGCGCGTCGGCCACCTCGGCGAAGCGCGGCTTGTCGGCGAGGAACTCGTCGGTCAGGCCGTGCACGCGCAGCGCGTCGGGATGGCTGGAGCGCTCGGGATTCAGGTAGTGGTGGAACTGCTGGCCCGAGAGGCGCCGGCCGACCATCTCCAGGCAGCCGATCTCGACGATGCGGTCGCCAGAGGCGGCGTCCAGGCCGGTGGTCTCGGTGTCGAGGAAGATCTGTCTCATCGTTCGGAATGGATCAACGGCGGACCGTGGCGGCGGATTGTGGCTGCGGCCGGGTGCCGGCCCACCACCAGATGGCCGCGCCGGCCACGATCATCGGCGCGCACAGCCACTGGCCCATGCTCATCTGCAACGCCAACAGACCGAGGAAGCTGTCGGGCTCGCGGAAGTACTCGGCCACGAAGCGCAGCGTGCCGTAGCCGAACAGGAACGCGCCCGACACCTGCCCGGTGCGCCGCGGCCGGCTGGCGTAGAGCCACAGCAGCACGAACAGCAGCAGGCCTTCCAGCGACGCCTGGTAGAGCTGCGACGGATGGCGCGGCTCGCTGCTGCCGCTGTGCGGGAACACCATGGCCCACGGCAGCGACGGGTCCGCCAGCCGTCCGTACAGCTCGCCGTTGATGAAGTTGCCCAGGCGCACGGCGGCGATGCCCGTGGGCACGCACGGCGCGATCAGGTCCATCAGCTCGAAGAACGGCCGTCCGCGGCTGCGCGCGTAGAGCGCCATCGAGAGCAGCACGCCCAGCAGCCCGCCGTGGAACGACATGCCGCCCTTCCACACCATCACGATCTCGAGCGGGTTGGCGAGGTAGTGGCCGGGCTTGTAGAAGAGCGCGTAGCCCAGCCGCCCGCCGATCACCACGCCCAGCACGCCCCAGAACAGCATGTCCTCGATGTCGCGGCGGGTCCAGCCGGCCGAGGCGAACCAGGGCCGCTCGACGCGCCTCGAGCCGAGGAACCAGAACAGGCCGAAGGCGACGAGGTAAGTGAGCCCGTACCAGTGGATCTGCACCGGCCCGAGCGACAGGGCCACGGGGTCGAACTGGGGATGCACGAGCATGCGGCTCATTGTCGCCGGGGTCGCACCTGCTGCACGAAGCGCTGCACCACCGGCGGCGCTTCGGTGCGCCACAGCAGGCTGGTCTCGCAGGCCAGCGGCGTGCCGGTGACGCGTCGGTAGACCACGCCGGGCCGCTGCAGCTGCATCAGCGACGCCGGCACCCAGGCCACGCCCATGCCGGCCGACACCAGGTTCACCAGCGTCTGCATCTGGATCGCCTCCTGCACGATGTGCGGCGTGGCGCCGATGGCGCGGTAGTGGCCGACGATCGCGTCGAACAGCGACGGCGCGATGTGGCGCGGGAAGATCACCAGCGGCTCGTGCGCCGCGGCGGCGATGGACAGGCTCCGCTTCCTCGCCAGCGCATGGCCGTCGGGCAGCGCCAGCACGAGCGGCTCGCGCAGCACGCGCAGCGCCTCGAAGCCCGGCGGCGCGGCGCCGGGCGCGTGCAGCACGAAGCCGGCATCGATCTCGCCGGCCGCGAAGGCCTGCAGCTGCACGTCGAGCGTCGCCTCGCGCAGCTGCACCGTCACCTGCGGGCAGGCGGCGCGGAAGGCGCGCAGCCAGCGCGGCAGCGGCCCGTAGGCGATGCTCGAGACGAAGGCCAGCCGCAGCTGCCCGGCGCTGCCCGCGGCGGCGGCCTGCACGGTCTGCGGCAGCGCCTGCGCCTGCGCGAGCAGCCGCCGCGCCTCGGGCAGCAGCGCCGCGCCGGCAGGGCTCAATGCCACCGAGCGCTGCGTGCGCTCGAACAGTCGCGCGCCCAGCCGCTTCTCCAGCGACTGGATCGCCAGCGTCAGCGGCGGCTGCGTCATGTGCAGCCGCTCGGCGGCGCGGCCGTAGTGCAGCTCCTCGGCCAGCACGACGAACTGGCGCAGCGATCTCAGCTCGATCATCGATATGCAGTGCAAATCAAACCGGGGTCTGCAATATATTGGACGACGCCCCGTCGCGAAACGATACTGACGAGCCGCAGCCAGGAGACCTGCCATGTCCGACGCCAACCGCCGCTCGAAGAACATCACCGAAGGGGTGGCGCGCGCCCCGAACCGCTCGATGTACTACGCCATGGGCTACATCGAGAAGGACTTCGGCAAGCCGATGATCGGCGTGGCCAACGGGCACTCGACGATCACGCCGTGCAACTCGGGCCTGCAGCGCCTGGCCGACGCCGCGGTGGCGGGCCTGAAGGCCGCCGGCGCCAACCCGCAGATCTTCGGCACGCCCACCATCAGCGACGGCATGGCGATGGGCACCGAGGGCATGAAGTACTCGCTGGTCTCGCGCGAGGTCATCGCCGACTGCGTGGAGACCTGCGTCGGCGGCCAGTGGATGGACGGCGTGCTGGTCATCGGCGGCTGCGACAAGAACATGCCCGGCGGCATGATGGGCATGCTGCGCGCCAACGTGCCGGCGCTGTACGTCTACGGCGGCACCATCCTGCCCGGGAAGTACAAGGGCCAGGACCTGAACATCGTCAGCGTCTTCGAGGCGGTGGGCCAGTTCAGCGCCGGCAAGATGAACGAGGAGGACTTCTGCCAGATCGAGCGCCGCGCCATCCCCGGCAGCGGCTCGTGCGGCGGCATGTACACCGCCAACACGATGTCGTCGGCGTTCGAGGCCCTCGGCCTGAGCCTGCCCTACGCCAGCACGATGGCCAACGTGGAGGACGAGATCGTCGGCATGGTGCAGCGCGCCGCCGACGTGCTGGTGGCCGCGGTGAAGGCCGACCTGAAGCCGCGCGACATCGTCACGCGCGAGGCCATCGAGAACGCGGTGGCGGTGATCATGGCCACCGGCGGCTCCACCAACGCGGTGCTGCATTTCCTGGCCATCGCGCACGCCGCGGGCGTCGAGTGGTCCATCGACGACTTCGAGCGCATGCGCCGGAAGATCCCGGTGATCTGCGACCTGAAGCCCAGCGGCAAGTACCTCGCCATCGACCTGCACCGCGCCGGCGGCATCCCGCAGGTGATGAAGACGCTGCTGGCCGCCGGCCTGCTGCACGGCCACTGCATGACGATCACCGGCAAGACCATCGCCGAGACGCTGGCCGACCTGCCCGACGTGCCGCGTGCCGATCAGGACGTGATCCGCCCGATCACCCGGCCGATGTACGAGCAGGGCCACCTGGCCATCCTGAAGGGCAACCTGTCGCCCGAGGGCTGCGTGGCCAAGATCACCGGCCTGAAGAACCCCGTCATCACTGGCCCTGCGCGGGTGTTCGACGACGAGCAATCGGCACTCGCCGCGATCATGGCCGGGCAGATCAAGCCCGGCGACGTGATGGTGCTGCGCTACCTCGGCCCCAAGGGCGGCCCCGGCATGCCCGAGATGCTGGCGCCGACCTCGGCGCTGATCGGCCAGGGCCTGGGCGAGTCGGTGGGCCTGATCACCGACGGCCGCTTCTCCGGCGGCACCTGGGGCATGGTGGTCGGCCATGTGGCGCCCGAGGCCTACGAGGGCGGCACGATCGCGCTGGTGAAGGAAGGCGACTCGATCACGATCGACGCGCACCAGCTCAAGCTGCACCTGAACGTCGACGACGCCGAGATCGCCCGCCGCCGCGCCGCCTGGCAGCGCCCCGCGCCGCGCTACACGCGCGGGGTGCTGGCGAAGTTCGCGAAGAACGCGACGAGTGCGAGCACGGGGGCGGTGCTGGATTGACGCGCTACGGCCTCAGTCGCCGGTGATCGTCGTCGTGGGCGGCAACCCACGGCCGAGCACGCGCTTCTTCAGCTCCGTGTACTTGGGCGTTTGCAGCGCCGGCGCCGTCACGTCCTTGTTCGCGGCATCGAGCTCCAACGTGGCCTGCGGCACGTCGTGCTCGTCGTAGTGCAGGATACGCTTGCGGGCCTTCAGGCCGTAGACGTCCACGCCCGAAGGGGACTCCTTCAGCAGTTCCTCGGCGAGCTTCTGCCCGCCCGAGGCCTGCAGGTGGGCGTTCTTGACCGAGTAGTCCGGGTTCAGCCGGATGATGATCACGGCGGCGATCGGCTGGCCGGCCGACGTGCCGGTCGTGCCCTGGCGGATCCAGGTCTCGGTGAGCACGCGCAGCAGCTTCTCCGAGCTCGACGCCGCCAGCGTGGCCTTCAGCGCGGTCAGCGTGTCCATCAGCGCCAGCCGCATCGCGGTCCAGTCTTCGAGCGACTTCGGATTCACCTCCACGCGCCCGGCCGGCTTCTTGCCGCCGGCGCGGCCGCCGCCGCTCGACGGCAGGTCGACACCCGCTGCCTCCCGGCGCTTGCGCACCGCCTCCACGAAGCCGGCCTTCTTGTCCATCGTCGTCTGCACCAGCTGGCCGATCATCCGGGTGTACCGGTTGACGAAGTCGCGCAGGGTCGCCGACGCCTGCGCCGCACTTGCGCGCTGCAGCTCGCCGTCGATCGCGTCGGCCAGCCCCTTGACCTCCGCCGCCATCGGCGTGCGCTTGATCAGCTCGCCCACCACCTTCTCGCGGACGTGCTTGAGCACCACGCCTTGAAGATCGGGTGAAGCTTCGGCGTCCGCGCTGCTCGTCATCGTCGTGGCGAAGACCGTCAGCGCCGTCTCCCACCCCTTGAGGATGGCGAGCTGCTTGTTGCAGATGTCCTCGGCGACCACCTCGTCGGGCATCGTCGACGCATCATCGATGGGCGCCACGGCAGGGGGCGGGCTTCCGATCAGGTCACCCGGGGCCGCCGGGGCGGGCGCGGCCTGCGCGCCACCGGGGGCCGCGGTGAGCGGCTCCGCGCGGTCGCCCGGCCTCCCGCCCGCGCCGGCCGCCTCGGGCACCTTCGCATCCGCGACCGGCGTGTCGTCATCGTCGTCGTGGTCGTCCCCGTCCTCGCCGCGGCACTTGATCTTGTTCAGCCGCAGGCCGGTCTGCTCGAGCACCGCAGTCTTCACCAGCTTGGACATGCCGGCCACCTCGGCTTTCAGCGCGAACGTGGTGGCGCCGGCCTCCAGGCCGCAGGTGCCCGGGTAGTACTTCGTGCTGCCGCCGCCGAGCTGCTCGGCGAGCAGCTTGCGGCGTGCCGGCGGGATGGGCTTGCGCGACAGCATCACGACGACCTGCTTGCCCGACTTGGCCAGCAGTGCATGCATCGTCTCGCCCTTGGCGACGAGCTTCAGCAGGGGCTTGAGCTTGGTCGTGAGGAGTTCGGGCGACTCCACGTCCTCGTCTTCCTCGTCCTCCTGCTCGCTGGCCTTCTTCGCCGCGGCCTTGTCGGCCTCGGCCTTGGCCTTCATCGCCTTATCGTGCTCGGCGCGCGCCTTGGCCACGTCGCGCAGCGCGGCTTCGGCGTCGCCCTGCATCTCTCCCACGTACTTCACGACAGCGGGCGCGGCCGTCGCCGTCTTGTCCTTCTTCACCACGGCGATCAGCTTGACCACCTCCTCGAGGGCCCGGGCTTGCTCGTCGTACGCCTCGTCGCCCGTGCGCTTCAGCCGCTCGAGTGACTTGGCGAGTCCAGGGTCCTTGAGCTTGTTCTTCGCGGCGAGGTCTTTCCAGCCGGCATCACCGAGGAACTTCGACTTGATCAGCATGGTGCGTCCTTTCGCAAGAGTGCGGCAGGATGTACGCGAGCGGCTGCCGCGATGGACGCACCCTCCGATGGGGGACGACGCCCGCGTTGCGATGGGACTCAGGGCACATTGACCGCGACCGCGTACTTCATCTTGATCACCACCTTGCGCCAGTCAGCGGACTCCTTCTCATGTCCGACGACATCAGTGGGCGACATGCCCTTGTCATCGCGCGTTTCCCACTCCCCGTGCGGCTTCACCTCCTGGAACACGGCCGCAGGTACGCCGAGGCTCCGGAACGCGGCGAGCACGGCCTGACCGCGGCTGCGCGACAGGTCGAAGTTCAGCTTCTCCTTGCCGGTGTTGCTCGCATATCCGTGCAGATCGATCTTTCGGCCCATGCCCACCTCTTCGCCCGGGACCTTGCCGTTGACGAAGCTGTCGCGGGCACTCTGCGGCAGCGAGTAGAAGAGGTCGTACACCGCCTTCTCGACCGTTGTGGCTCTCAGGTGCACCGCGTCGCCGGGACTGAGCGGTGACTTCGAGTCCAGCGACGTCGAGCTGTCGACGGCGAATGGGCCGACGACGTAGTCCTTCTCGACGCCGACCATGATCTCCTTGCCGACCTCGACGGTGCCCGTGGGCTCCGGCGGGGCCGGAATGTTCACGACCTTGATCCTGATGGTGAACATCTCCTGAACGCTCGACCCCGCCTTCTGGATCGTCTTGCCGAGATCCACGCCACCGGAGAGCTTGCCCTTCTCGGCGCCGACATTCAGGCTCTTCTCCCACTCCGTCCCGGCACCGACGACGACGGCGGTGACGCTTACGATGCCCTTGGCCTCGTCTTCGGCCGGGGTCACGGATTGCACGGTGTAGTTCGTGCCCCCCGACGAGGGCCCGCCCAGGCTGAACTTGGTGCGCGTGATCTTCAGCGCACCCTTGAGGTCGGCCGAGATCTCCCAGCTTACGGTGACCTTCTGCGTGAACGACTCGTTGCCGCCGATCACGGGAATCGGCAGGTTGTCCTCGAAGGCCTCGATTTCCAGGATGAAGACCAAGGTGCGGGTCTCGCCGGCATCGATCTCGATGGATGTGCTCGGGTCCACCTTGAGCATCTGCGTCCCGAAGGCCGCGAGGCCGGTGAACTCGATCGATGAGTCGTCGAAACGACCTCCGCCCGAGCCGGGACTCGGCGCCGGCCGGACCAGAGCGGACACGCCTGCGGGCAGCGTAGGCACTGCGGCCTTGCCGCGGCTCAGGTCGGCAATGTCCTCCTCCACATCGCCGCCCGCATCCGTGCCCGGGTCATCATCATCGTGGTCGTCGCCGTCCTCGCCTCTGCACTTGATCTTGTTCAGCCGCAGACCGGTCTGCTCGAGCACCGCGGCCTTCACCAGCTTGGACATCCCGGCGACTTCGTTGCGCAGCAGAAACGTTGTCGCACCCGCTTCCAGGCTGCAGGTGCCGGGGTAGTACTTGGTGCTGCCGCCACCGAGCTGCTCGGCGAGGATCTTGCGGCGTGCCGGCGGGATGGGCTTGCGCGACAGCATCACCACCACCTGCTTGCCCGACTTGGCCAGCAGCGCGTGCATCGTCTGGCCCTTGGCGACGAGCTTGAGCAGCGGCTTGAGCTTGGTGGTAAGCAACTCGGGCGACTCCACGTCCTCGTCGTCCTCGTCGTCCTGCTCGGCCTTTTTCGCCGCGGCCTTCTCGGCCTCGGCCTTGGCCTTCATCGCCTTGTCGAGCTCGGCCCGGGCCTTGGCGACATCGCGCAGCGCGGCTTCGGCATCGCCCTGCATCTCACCGACGTACTTGACGACTGCGGGCACCGCGGTCACGGACTTGTCCTTCTTGAGCGCGGCGACCAGCCTGACCACCTCCTCGAGGATCCGGGCCTGGTCGTCGTACTCGTCCTCGTCGGTGCGCCTGAGCTTCTCCAGCGACTTCGCCAGCCCGTTGTCCTTGAGCCTGTTCTTCGCCGCGAGGTCCTTCCAGCCGGCATCACCGAGGAATTTCGACTTGATCGCCATGGGACCGCCTATCCCTGGCACGCGCCGGAAGTGCTCGCCGGTGCACCCGCGCGCACGTCCCACCCGTCGTTGAGCCTGCTGCGCCGAACCGCCATGGCGAGCAGTCCAACCATCACCAGCGCCAGCCCTCCGGGTGCCGGCACGCCGGCAACCGGCGGCGAATTGCCGATGCCGTCGGCGAAGTGGAATGCGTACCGCCCTGGATCGACTCCGGCGCCGAAGCTGAACAGCGGGTCGACGAACGCCTCGGCCACGCTGAGCGCGCCGGCTTCCAGGCCGCCTGCCCGCGCGAGCACCTCCATCACCACGCGGTACTCGGTGTTCGTGCGCAGCATCAGCGAATGGGTTTCGGCGAAGCCCTGCACGTCGCTCTCGCCGCCCGCGCCGCTGATGTGCAGCGAGTCGCCGACGAGGATGATCTCGCTGGTGTTGCGCAGCGACCAGCGCGCGATCGACTCGAAGCCGGTGAAGAACCCCGGTTCGGCGTAGCCGGCGACGCGGCCGGCGGCGAATGCGAAGACCGGCACGCAGCCTTCGGCGCCGAGGCAGTCGTCGCCGAGGATCTCGAAGGTGTAGCGCAGGAAGCCGGAGACCGTGCCCGACCCGGTGCCGACCGGATCCAGGCTGGCGGTGGCCGTCAGGGCTGGCGACGGCGTGCCTGTCGAGCTGAACACCAGCGTGCCGTGGGTCGGCGCGGAGTGAATGAGCGTCCCGAACGTGTCGATCGCCTGGGGTGGCGAACCGACGTTGAAGAATGCGTCGCCGTGCACGATGGGGGCGGGCAGCGGCGTCGCCGCGGCGGGCAGCGGCGCGGCGAACGCCAGGATCGGTGCGGCGACACCGGCGACCAGCCGGCGCACCGGTGCCGCGAGTGCCGCCGATGACAACGTGAACGTCATGTTTCAATCTCCCCAGGCAAAGGCGACCGCCCTGCGCGGCCACATGCCTGTGGAATCGTGTTCGGCGGCGCAAAGCCGCCACGCGCACCGGCCTCCCCCTACCTTGCAGGGGCTCGGGCACGCTTCAGCCGCTACCGGCCAGGCGCCGGGCCTCGGCCGCCAGCGGGTGCTCGGCACCGAGTCCTCGCCCCAGGGCCGTGGCAGCGCGCGCGGCCTCGCTGCGGGCGGCGGCGGTGTCGCCAACGGCTAGGCGCGCACGGGCCAGCAGCAGGCGCGCATGCCCGACGTGCGCGCTGCCCTCGGCATCGCGCGCGGCGCGCGTCGAGGACTCCAGCGCGGCCTGCGCGTGGGTGGCGGCACGCTGCGGGTCGCCGGCCGCGAGGTGGATCTCGGCGGCCGTGCGCCAGGCCTGGGCCCGCTTTTCGAGATGCGCGATGTCCGCGGCGGCCAGCCGGGCGAGTTCGGCCTCGATCGTCTCGACCGCGGCCGCGGTGCGGCCTTCGGCCTGCAGCAGGCTCGCGTGAGCGGTTTCCGGCGTCGGCGTCACGGCGCGCAGTGCACGGCGGCCGCTGGCCTGCTGCAGGCGCTCGTACCAGCGCCGGCCCGCGTCGGGCCGCCCCTCGGCCAGGGCGACCAGCAGCTGGAGGTAGGCGAGTTGAGCCTCGAACTCCGCGCCCGGGCCGGCGCGACCGGAGGTCCCGGCGCGGGTCGCCAACGCGCCCGCGCTGTCGACGCGGGCCAGCACCAGCTCGAGCCGCGCCAAGTTGTACAGCACGAACGGCGCAGCCTCGTCGGTGCCGAAGCGGCCGGCGGCATCGGCGGCGAGCCGGTGCGCCGCGACGACCTCGCCGGCATCGGCGAGCAGCGCCGCGCGGCCGAGGTCGACGACGGCCTCGTCCAGCGAGCGTCCGCCGGACCGGGCCCGGTGCAGCGCGGCCAGTTGATCGGCCGTGGCCAGCGCCGCCGGCACGTCGCCGTTGTTCCGGTAGAAGTACATCAATTCGGCCAGCACGGAGGTGTAGTTGTTGCCGTCGGTGCTGCCGCTGCGCTCGAGCTGCTGGCGTGCGCGCAGGCCCGCTGCGAGTGCACGCTGCCGCTGGCCGAGCTCCAGGGCCAGCTGCGCCTCGTACCGCCAGCACTCGACCTGCAGCGTGGGCGACGGCGCGGCCAGCCCGGCGATCGCCGCCAGGCCGCGGCCGAGTGCTGCTTCGGCATCGGTCAGCCGATCCAGCTTGATGTGGGTGTCCACCGTCGAGCACGCGACCCGGCCGACCAGCTCCGCATCGCCACTGGCATCGGCGAGCCGGGCCGCGAGCTGCATCACGCGCAGGTCCGCGGGCACGTCGCCCAGCGTGTGGTACTGGCCGGCGATCGGCAGCAGCAGCTCCACCGCCAGCCGCGGCTGGCCGGCGTAGCGCGACTCGACGAGGCGAACCGCGTTGTCCAGCACCTGGCGCTGCGTCAACGGGGTGTCGAGCCCGCCCATCTGGCCGAGCATCATGTTGTAGAGCGAGCTGCGCGCCTGGGCCCGCTCGGCCTGCCAACGCGCATCGTCGCGCTCGCGCCGCGCCTCCATCGCCTGCCAGGCGGTGGTGACCGTGCCGCCGATCAGCAGCGCCACCGCCACGAGGCTCGACACCGCCACCACGCGGTGGCGCCGCACGGCCAGCCGCAGGCGGTGGCCCAGCCGGTCGGGCCGCGCCAGCACGGGCCAGCCGTCGCGCCAGCGTCGCAGGTCGTCGGCGAACGCCGCGGCGCTGGCGTAGCGCTCGCCCGGTTCCTTCTTCAGCGCCTTGGCGAGGATGGTGTCGAGGTCGCCGCGCAGCAGCCTCACGAGCTGACGGGGCGCGATCGAACGCTGCCCGGCAACCTCGGCGCCGGCCTCGCGTGCGGCTTCGGATGCGGGGACCGGCACGGTGTCGGCCACTGCACGCAGCCGCTCCATCGGCGTCTGCGCGGGCCGTGCGGTCGGGTGGCGGCCCGCGAGCAGCTGGTACAGCAGCACGCCCAGCGCATAGACGTCGGCGGGCACGCCGACGGCACGGCCCTGAAGCTGTTCGGGCGATGCATGGTCGGGCGTGAAGATGCGCGTGCTGGCGCCGTCGGCCGCGGCGTCGGCGCCGGCGTCGATGAGCCGGGCGATGCCGAAGTCCAGCAGCTTCACGCCACCATGGGCATCGATGAGGATGTTCGACGGCTTCAGGTCGCGGTGCAGCACGAACTGCCCGTGCGCATGGGCCACCGCGGCCAGCACGTCCAGGAACAGCGCGATGCGCGCCGGCACCGTGAGCCGGTGGTCGTCGCAATGGCGGTCGATGGGTACGCCGTGCACCGCCTCGAGCACGAGGTAGGGCTGTCCCGATGCCGCCACCCCGGCGTCGAGCAGCGCCGCGATGTGGGGGTGCGACAGGCGCGCCAGCAGCCGGCCCTCGCGCTCGAAGCGCTCGGCGCCGCCATGCGCGAGCACGCCCGGGTGCGGCAGCTTGATGGCGGCCTGCGCGTCGTAGCGACCGTCGGTGCGGCGCGCCAGCCACACGGTGCCCATGCCGCCGGTGCCCAGTGGATGCATCAGGGTCCACGCGCCACAGGCGCTGCCGGCGCCGAGGCCGGCGCCTGGCCCGGCCGCGACACCGGCGTCGGGCAGGCCGGCGGCGCGCTGCTCGAGGAAGCGCTCGCTGCGGGCAGCCTGCATCGAGCCGAGCAGCGCCTCCAGCTCGGTGGCGGCCAGCGGGTCCGTCGTGCGCAGCGCCTGCAGCCGCGCCGCGCGCATCGGGTCGTCGAGCTCCATCAGCTCGTCCAGCAGCGGGCTCAGCTGGCGCCACCGCGTCGGGTCGATGGCAGGACGAGGGAACATGGTCAGGCGGACCGATGCCGTGCAGGCCCAGCCGCGTCAGGGAGTGCCCAGCGCGTGCCGCAGGAACGCGCGCGCCTTGTCCCAATGGCGCTGCACCGTGCGCTCGCCGACGCCGCGCATGCGCGCGATGTCGACCAGGTCGAAGCCGCAAAAGTACTTGAGTTCGACCAGTTCGGCCAGCGCCGGGTCGGCGCGGGCCAGTGCGTCGAGGGCGTCGGACAGCGGCTGCAGGTCGTCGCCCGCGGCCAGCTCGTCGGCGAGGTCGGCAGCGCCGGTGGCGTCGAACGATGTCAGCTCGAAGCCGGCGCCGCGCTTGATGGCTTGGCGGTGGCGAGACCGGTCGACGATCAGCCCGCGCATCGCCCGAGCGGCGTAGGCATAGAAGCGGTCGCGGTGCTCGAAGCGCAGACCGCGCGCGCACAGGTCGAGGTAGGTCTCGTGCAGCAGCGTGGTGGCCGACAGCGTCAGCGGGCCGCCACCGCGATGCAGTTCGCGCCGGGCGATGCGGTGCAGTTCGCGGTACAGCGCCGTGAACAGCGCGTCCACGCCGGGGCCGTCACGGGTGCCGCCCGGCCCGGTGGCGAGCAGCGCCGACATCGCACCGATGTCGGCCGGGGCGTCTTCGGGCGGTTCCGGCTCCACGGGCGACGCCGATTCAATCCGCCACTTGCAACACCAGCTTGCCGAAGTTCGCGCCCGAGAACAGCTTCAGCAGCGTGTCGGGGAAGGCGGCCACGCCGCCGTGCACCACGTCCTCGCGGCTCTTCATGCGGCCGTCCTTCAGGTAGCCGGCCATCTCGGCGACCGCCTCGTGGTAGCGGTCGGCGTAGTCGAACACGACCATGCCCTCCATGCGCGCCCGGTTGACCAGCAGCGACAGATAGTTCTTCGGCCCGGCCACGCCCTCGGTGGCGTTGTACTGGCTGATGGCACCGCAGACGATGATGCGGGCCTTGCGTGCCAGGCGGGCCAGCACCGCATCGAGGATGTCGCCGCCGACGTTGTCGAAGTAGATGTCCACGCCCTTGGGGCAGTGCTCGCGCAGGCCGTCCTTCACGGGGCCGGCCTTGTAGTCGATGCAGGCGTCGAAGCCCAGTTCGCGCACGACGAAGTCGCACTTGTCGCGCCCGCCGGCGATGCCGACGACGCGGCAGCCCTTGATCTTCGCGACCTGCCCCACCGTCTGCCCCACCGCGCCGGCGGCGCCGGAGACGACCACCGTTTCGCCGGGCTGGGGCTTGCCGATGTCCATCAGCCCGAAGTACGCGGTCATGCCGGGCATGCCCAGCACGTTGAGCCACTGGCCGATGGTGCCCAGCCGCGTGTCGATCTTGGCCACGCCGTAGCGGCGCAGCGCGTCGCCGCTCAGCGTGGCGTACTCCTGCACGCCGGGCGTGCCCGTGACGAGGTCGCCAACGGCATAAGCCGGGTTGCGTGACGCGATCACGCGCGAGATGCCGCCGGCGCGCATCACCTCGCCCAGGCCGACCGGCGGGATGTAGCTCTTGCCGTCGTTCATCCAGCCGCGCATCGCCGGGTCCAGCGAGAGCGCCAGCGTCTGCAGCAGCAGGCCGCCGTCGTCGGGGCCGGTGACGGCTTCCTCGGTGAACTGCCAGTCGCTGGCCTTGGGCAGGCCCACCGGGCGGGCGGCGAGGCGCACCTGGTGGTTGACGAGGGTGGTGAGGTTCGAGGTCATGCGGTGGGCCCGGTGCAGAGGAGGGAGGGGGAAGGGGCGGGATTCTGCGCTGCGCCGGCGCGCCGGCGAGTCACCGATGCGACGCGGCGCCGGTGCAGCGGTGGACCTCGACGGTGACGTGCCGCAGCCGCTGCAGCGGTGCCAGCCGCGACTGGTAGTCGGCGGCGGGCAGCGGCCGGTCGGCCACCACCGAGAGCGCCGCGCTCCACGCGTTTCCGGCGACCTGCCAGACGTGCAGGTCGGCGATCTTCGCGTCGCCGTCGGACTCGATCAGCGCGCGCACCTCGCCGACCAGCGTGGGATCGGCAGTGGCGTCGACCAGCGCGCGGGCGCTGGCCTTCAGCATGCCCAGCGACCAGTGGCCGATCACGATCGCGCCGAGCAGCGCCACCACGGGATCGAGCCAGCGCCAGCCGCCGAGCGCGCCGCCAGCCAATGCGGCCAGCGCCAGCACCGACGTGAGGGCGTCGGCGGCCACGTGCAGCAGCGCGGCGCGAAAGTTGTGGTCGTGGTGGTGGCCATGGCCATGGCCGTGGTCATGCCCATGCCCGTGGTCATGCCCATGGTCATGGCCGGACTCGTCGTGATCGTGCCCATGGCCACCGCCCCGCATCAGCAGCGCCGCGCTGGCGAGGTTCACGAGCAGGCCGATCGTGGCGACGATCGCCGCTTCGCCCCAGGCCACGGTGCGCGGCTCGCGCAAGGCCAGCACCGCCTCGACGCCGATCCACAGCGCCGCCCCCGCCAGCACCAGCGCGCTCGTGTAGCCGGCCAGCACCTCGATCTTCCAGCCACCGAAGGCGTAGCCCGCCTTGCCGGCCGCCTGCGTGGCCAGGCGGTAGGCCACCCAGCCGCCGCCGAGCGCCAGCGCATGCGTGCCCATGTGCCAACCGTCGGCGGTGAGCGCCAGCGAGCCGCTCCACCAGCCGGCGGCGAGTTCGACGACCATCGTTGCGAGCGTCAGCAGCACCACCACGCCCAGCGCCTGCTGGCGGCGCGAGCGCTGCGGGTCGCCCCAGGCGTGGCTGTGGCGGAACGGCGCCAGGTCGTGGTGGTGGGCCGCGCCGTTCATGCGAGTTGCGGGTGCCCGCCTCAGCGGCCCGCCGGTGCCTTCTGCAGCGCGGTGATGGTGTAGGCGCCGTCGCGCTTCTCGACCGCGAAGCGCACCTTGTCGCCCACGGCGACCTCGTCCAGCCACTTCGGGTCGCGCACGCGGAACACCATCGTCATCGCGGGCATGTCCAGGCTCTTGATCTCGCCATGGCGCAGCGTCAGCTTGGCCTGCGCCTTGTCGATGCGCGTGACTTCGCCATCGACGTCGGGCGTCTGCGCGGCGGCGGCCAGGGCCGTGCAGAGCAACGACGCGGCCCACAGGCTGCGCAGCGGGGTGCGGAAGGTGTCGGACATCGCTTCTCCGGATCGACGCGCCATTGTGGCGTGCAGCCGTTCAGACCGCGCCCGCGCTCACCCGTTCCCTACAATGGATTCGACCTCGCCACCCCGCCGACCATGAGCACGACGCCGCCGGATCACACGCTCGACCACATCACCCCGCGCGACCAGGCCGAGATCCTGGCGCAGGCGCTGCCGTACATCCGCCGCTTCCACGGCAAGACGCTGGTCATCAAGTACGGCGGCAACGCGATGACCGATCCTGCGCTGCAGCAGGATTTCGCCGAGGACGTCGTGCTGCTCAAGCTCGTCGGCATGAACCCGGTGGTGGTGCACGGCGGCGGGCCGCAGATCGACGAGGCGCTGTCGCGGCTGGGCAAGAAGGGCACCTTCATCCAGGGCATGCGCGTCACCGACGAAGAGACGATGGAAGTCGTCGAGTGGGTGCTCGCCGGCCAGGTGCAGCAGGACATCGTCGGCCTCATCAATGCCGCCGGCGGCAAGGCCGTGGGCCTGACGGGCCGCGACGGCGGCATGATCCGCGCGCGCAAGCTGAAGATGGTCGACCGCAACGACCCCGCGGTCGAGCACGACGTGGGCCAGGTGGGCGACATCACGCAGATCGACCCGTCGGTGGTGCGCGCGTTGCAGGACGACCAGTTCATCCCGGTCATCAGCCCGATCGGCTTCGGCGAGAGCAACGAGAGCTACAACATCAACGCCGACCTGGTGGCGAGCAAGCTGGCCACCGTGCTGAAGGCCGAAAAGCTGATGCTGCTGACGAACACGCCCGGCGTGCTCGACAAGGCCGGCAAGCTGCTCACCAACCTGTCGGCACGCGAGATCGACGAGCTGTTCGCCGACGGCACGATCAGCGGCGGCATGCTGCCCAAGATCGCCGGTGCGCTGGATGCCGCCAAGAGCGGCGTCAACGCCGTGCACATCATCGACGGACGCGTGCCGCACGCGATGCTGCTCGAGATCCTGACCGACCAGGCCTACGGCACGATGATCCGGTCGCATTGAACTGGAGCCCCCAAGCTCCCTATCGGTCGCTGCCCCCCGAGGGGGCGCTCGGCAGCGGACCGGCAGAGCCGGATCCGTGCCGATGCTCGGTCAATGCTTCGGCGGTGCGAGTAGCTTGGATCACGGCGCCAGCACGAGTCCGTCGCGCGGATCGGTGCGACCGGCCACCAGCGACGCGAACGCGGTCTCGATGGCCTGCGGCCCGGTCGCCTCGCGAACCACGATCCACGGCGGCACGGCCTTCGTCGCTGCGCCCACCATAGCCTGCCAGGCCGTGCCGAGGGCGGCCTCGAAGCCGGTCCGCCCGAGCCCCTGCGGCGGCTCGGCGCTGCGCTTCTCCACCTGCGCCGGCGCGAAGAAGAAGGCCGGCCGCGGGCCGGGCAGCTCGCCGCTGTCGGTGTGCAGGCTCTCCCAGTGGCTGCCGCCCACCACGCCGCTGTGGCGCAGCGCATCGCGCCAGTGGCGGTGGATCGCGCCGCGCAGCGCGCGGTCGCCGGCGAAGTCGATGTAGGTGGTGGGCACGGTGGCGTCGAGCGTGGCGAGGTCGTCGTACGTGACGACCTGCTCGTAGAGCCCGAGGCTGCGCACGTAGCCGAGGTTGCCGCGCGACGTGAGCCCGATGCGCGCCGGGTGGCCGGCACGGCGGCCGATGCAGAACGCCGTGCCCCAGGCGGTCTTGCTCGAGGCGCTGGACAGCACGATCTGCTTCGCTTCGAAGTCAGCGTGCTCGACGCAGAAGTCGTCGAGCAGGAACGAGGTGGTGAACAGCGGCCGCAGCAGTGCCTGCAGCCCTTCGGCCGAGGCGTCGTACAGCGGGTCGTGGGCGCAGGCCACGTAGGCGTTGTAGACGGCCGGCAGCGCCGTGCGGTGCGGCATCGCGTCGACGAAGCCGCGCTCGCGCACGCGGGCCGGCCGCACCACGAGGTGGCTGCCCATCGGCCAGTAGCCGTAGCAGCGCTGGCCCACCTCCACGCCGACGGCGCGCGACTCCACGCAGCGCGCATAGCCCCACACCGGCACGCAGCCGGTGGCGGCGTCGCCGGTCGGGAAGAAGGCCCAGTACTGCATCGCTTCGCCGAAGGCCGCGTACGTCACGTTGTTGGCGGTCAGCGCATAGCGCTCGATGGCGTAGCGCGCCTCGCCGTCGGCCAGCGGCCGTGCACCGGGTGCGTCGGGGTCGGGCACGACACGCGTGCGGTGCAGATCGGTGCGGTCGACGAGCAGGCGCTGTGGGGCTTCCATCGCGGGCTTCCGGTGGGTGGCGGAGTTGGGGGTGGGCGATGCGCGTGTGGGGTCAGTCGGGTCGCAGCAGGACCTTCCCGCGCCGACCCGGCTGCTCCGCCGCGAGCATCGCCGCACGCGCATCGGAGAGCGCGTGGATGCCGCCCACGGGCAGCGGCAAGGTGCCCGCCTGCGCCTGCGCGGCCAGTTCACCGATCAGCCGCGCCAGATCCGCCGGCGACGTGGCTGCGAAGCGGCGGCTGGCCCAGTACCCTTTCACCAGCGCCTGCTTGAAGATCAGGTCGCCGCCGCTGACGACCACCGGCTCGAAAGTCAGCGAGCCGAACACGATCAGCTCGGCGCCCTCGTCGGCCAGCAGCGACATCAGCCGCTGAGAGGCTTCGCCGCCGATCGAGTCGATGGCGCGCACGACCGGTGCGCCACCGGTGATCGCGCGCACGGCATCGCGCCACGCGGGGTCGTCGGTGGCCACGCCGCCGCCGATGCCGGCGCTCGCCAGGTCGTCCAGCGCCTCGCGCCGTCGCACGAGGTTGACCACGCCGATGCCACGCTGCGCGGCGAGCACCGCCAGCGTCTTGCCCACCGCGCCGTTGGCCGCGTTCTGCACGATCCACTGGCCGCGCTGCACGCGCAGGTCCTCGAGCAGCATCAGCGCCGACATCGGCATCGCGAGCAACTGGCAGGCCGCCTCGTCGGCCAGACCCGCGGGTGCCGGCACCAGCTTGGCCGCGGGGCTCACGAACGACTCGGCCCAGGTGTGCTGGGCCGAGGCCGTCATCACGCGCTGGCCCACGCCGAGGTGGCGCACGCCCTCGCCCAGCGCCTCGATGACGCCCAGCGCTTCGGTGCCCGGCACGGCCGGCAGCGCCGGCTTGTAGCCGTAGACGCCGCGGATGATCGCCAGGTCGTGGTTGTGGATCGGCGACAGCACGAGCCGCACGCGCGCCTCGCCCGGGCCGGGATCGTGCACGGGCCGCTCGCCCGCCGTGACGACATCGGCCGGGTTGCCGAAGCCGTGGATCTCGACGCATCGCATGGGGTTGCTCCTTGTCATGCCGCGCGGCGGCTGCGTGTGCCGCGGGCTGGCTTGGCGGCAGGCGCCGCGGGCGCGACGCCGCGCGGCGCGGAAGGTTGCGAAGACAGCACCGTCAGCTTCGGGCGGCGGGCGCGCCGGGCCGGCTTGGCGGCGGGCTCCGCGGCCGGCGCAGGTGCGCTCGCCTCGACCGACGACGATGCGGCGTCGGAATCTGCCGCCGCGGCGGCGATGCTGCGCCCGAGGTCGCGCGCGGCCTTCAGCATCGCGTCGGCGAGGTCGCCGATGTCGGGCACGGCGCGGCGGCATGCGGTGATGCCGACCTCGACCACGCCGTTGTAGCTCTGCACGGTGATGTTGACGGCCATGCCGTGCGCCGGGATCGACACGGGCGCGTAGGTGGCGATGCGCGCGCCGGCCATGTACAGCGGCGCCTGCGGGCCGGGCACGTTGGAGATCACCACGTTGGCCATCGGCGGCAGCCGGTCGGCCAGGCGCGAGCGCCCGTACAGCGATGCCAGCCCCGACATCAGCCACGGCGCGCCGAACGACGGGAAGTCCATCGGGATCGCGCCCTTCACCTGCCCGGTGACCCTCTTGCCGGTGGTCGAGGAGGCGTTGATCGCGCGCAGCCTTTGCAGCGGGTCGGCGATGTCGGTGGCCAGGCTCACGAGCATGAACGAGACCTGGTTGGTCATGTCCTCGTTGCCCTGCTCGCGCAGCGATACCGGCACGCCGGCCACCAGCGGCTTGGCCGGTTTGCAGTCGTAGTCGGCCAGGTAGCGCGTGAGCGCGCCGGCGCAGATCGCCAGCACCACGTCGTTCAGGCTCACGTCGGCGGCCTTGGCCATCGCCTTCAGCTCCGGCAGCGGCAGCGAGCGCGTCGCGAACGCGCGCTGGTTGGTGATGGCCACGTTGATCGGCGTGCGCGGGGCCAGCCGCAGCGAGGCCTGCGGCCACTGCAGCTTGCGGCGGCCGGTGGCTTCGTCCAGCGGCATCAGCAGGCCGCGCGCGGCGCGCAGCATCGTGGGCACGGTGCGCGCGAGCTGCACCACCTGCGTGAGGGTGTTGCCCAGCGCGGCCATCGCCAGCTCGGCCACGCCAAGCTGGTAGCGGTTCAGCCGGCGGCGCGGGCGCGGCGCTTTCACCACGCGCGGCACCGGCTCCAGGTCGAGCAGCGCCTTGGCCAGCGCCACGCCGGCCTGCCCGTCGATCGCCGCGTGGTGTACCTTGGTGTAGACGGCCACCTGCCCGCTGGCCAGGCCTTCGATCACCGCCATCTCCCACAGCGGGCGGCTGCGGTCCAGCAGCGGCGAGTGCAGCCGGCCGATCAGCCGCTCGAGCTGCTCCATCGTGCCGGGCCGAGGCATCATCACGTGGCGGATGTGGTGGTCGAGGTCGACGTCCTCGTCGTCCACCCACACCGGGTTGGCGAGTTCGAACGGCATCAGCGCCAGCTTGCGCTGGAACACGCGTGCCAGGTGCAGCCGCTTCTCGACATGCGCCTTCACATCCTCGTAGAAGTCGCCGGTGTAGCCCTCGGGCAGGTCGAGCACCATCAGGCTGCCCACGTGCATGGGCATCTCGGGTGTCTCCAGGTGCAGGAACGCGGCGTCCATGCCGGTCAGGTGGTCCATCTCGGTTCTCCTCGTCAACGCGTGGCGCGGGCGGCCGCTTCCTGCTCGGCCAGGTCCTTCTTCGACAGCTTGCCCACGGGGGTCTTGGGCAGGCTGTCGCGGATCTCGAGCTCGGTGATCATCTCGTGCTTGCCCAGCCGCGGCGCGAGAAAGGCCTTGAGTTCATCGAGCGTGACGGGCGCGGCGCTGGGCTTCAGCGCCACGAACGCCTTCGGCGACTGGCCGCGGTAGGCGTCGGGGATGCCGATCACGCAGGCCTCGGCCACCGACGGATGCTCGTAGATCGCCTCCTCGATGATGCGCGGGTAGACGTTGTAGCCGCCGCACAGCAGCATGTCCTTGGTGCGGTCGACGATGTAGAAGCAGCCGTCCTCGTCCATCCGCGCCACATCGCCGCTGCGGAAGTAGCCGTCGGGCGTGAACGCGGTGGCCTGCGCCCCGCCCGGGTTCCAGTAGCCCTTCATCACGTTCGGGCCGGCGATGCACAGCTCGCCGGGCGCGCCTGCAGGCAGTTCGCGCATCGGGTCGTCGAGCGCGCGGATGGCCAGCCGCACGCCGGGGATCGGCAGGCCGCACGAACCCGGCTTGCGCAGCCCGTGCACCGGCGTGAAGGTGCCGGCCGGCGAGGTCTCGGTCATGCCCCAGCCTTCGTTGAGCGGGCAGCCGGTGAGCGCCTGGAAGCGCTGCGCCACCTCCAGCGGCAGCGGCGCGCCGCCGGAGCCGCAGAACTTCAGCGAGCGCAGGTCCATGTTCGCAGCGCGCGGGTGGTTCAGCACCGCCGTGTACATCGTCGGCACGCCGGGGAAGGTGGTGATGCGGTGCGCCTGCAGGTCGTTCACGACGGCGTCGACGTCGAAGCGCGTGTGCAGCACCAGCTGCGCGCCCAGGCGAGCGCCCAGCAGCAGGCAGACGCTGAGCGCGTAGATGTGGAACAGCGGCAGCACGACCAGCGTGCGCTCCTGGCCTTCGACGAGCACCGGCGGGTCGCCGCGGGTCGTCTCCACGTACTGCTCGGTCACCGCGCGCAGGTTGGCGTGCGTGAGCATCGCGGCCTTCGGCAGGCCGGTGGTGCCGCCGGTGTACTGCAGCACCGCCAGTGCCTCGCGAGGGGCGGCGATGGGGTGCGGCACGAGCGGGGCGTCGCAGGCGGCCAGGGTCGCGAAGGGCACGTGGCGCGCGTCGGCCGGCACCTCCGCGAGCTGCCCGGCCTGAGCGAGTTGCGCGCGCACGGCGTCGGGTGCGGCGCTGTAGTCGCCCAGGCTGCCCACCACCAGCGTGCGCAGCCGCGTGGTGCCGAGCAGCCGCCCCATCTGCGGATACAGCGCCGCCAGGTCGAGCGTGACCAGCACGTCGGTGCGGCTGTCCTCGATCTTGTGCGCCAGCACGCGCTCGGCATCCAGCGGCGAGTAGTTCACCACCGTGCCGCCGGCCCGCAGCACCGCGAAGAAGGCGATCGGGTAGTGCGGCGTGTTCGGCAGGTACAGGCCCACGTGCACGCCGGGGCCGACGCCGAGTCGCTGCAGGCCGGCCGCGGTGCGCTCGACGAGCGCGCCGAAGGTGCGGTAGTCCAGCGTGCGGCCCATGAAGGTGAGGGCGGGGCGGTCGCCATGGCGGGCGACGGCATCGGTGAGGATCTCGTGCACCGGGCCGACGGGCGGGTCGATGTCCCAGCGCACTCCCGGCGGGTAGTTCTTCAGCCAGGGCCGTTGCGCGGCGGTGAGGGCGCTCATCCGGAGTCTCCACAGGGGCGCGGCTCGTCGCGGCCGCTGGGGCGTCGATGCTAGTGCGCGAGACGGTGCGGCACTGTCCTGTTTCGGACAGCGCCCGGCGGGGCCACTAGACTGCCGCCCTGATGTCCACGATCTGGCTGTTCGACCTCGACAACACGCTTCACGACGCCTCGCACGCGGCGCTGCCGGAAGTCAGCGCCGCGATGGGCGCCTACATCCAGCGCGAACTCGGCCTGACGCAGGCCGAATCCGATGCGCTGCGGCGCGACTACTGGCAGCGCTACGGCGCCACGCTGCTGGGCCTGGTGCGCCACCACGGCGTGCACGCCGGGCACTTCCTGGACGAGACGCACCGGCTGCCGCGGCTGGAGCACGACGTGCGCGGCCACGCCCACGACCTGCATGCGCTGCGTGCGCTGCCCGGGCGCAAGGTGCTGCTGACCAACGCGCCGCGCGTCTACGTGCGGCGGGTGCTGCGCGTGCTGGGACTGGCGCGCTTCTTCGACCAGGTCATCACGGTGGAGGACATGTGCATGTTCGGCCACCTGCGGCCCAAGCCCGACGCGCGGCTGTTCCGCCACCTGGCGGCGCGCCTGAAGGTGCACCCGCGCCGCTGCGTGCTGGTGGAGGACGCGCTGGAGAACACCCGCGGCGCCCGCCGTGCCGGCATGCGCACCGTGTGGATGCAGCGCTGGACGCGCACCGCCACCTGGGGTGCGGCGGCATTGCAGCGCGTGTCGATGCGGCCGCCGCACGTGGATCACCGGGTCACGCGGCTGCATCCGTTGCGCCGCCTGGCGGGACGGTGATGTCAGTGTTTACCTGCACGCAGACCCGCATGGTTGCCGTGCCAGAATGAATCGAACCGTTCTTCGCACGAGCCCGCCAAGGTGCCCGCTGCCATGTCCGAGACCCCTGCAGAATCTGCCGGCAGCGAATCCGAACCGAAGAAGCGCAAGCGGCCTCGCCCCGGCGAGCGGCGCGAGCAGATCCTTCAGGTGCTGGCCGGCATGCTCGAGCAGCCCGGCGCGGAACGCATCACCACCGCAGCGCTGGCGGCTCGGCTGGAAGTGAGCGAGGCAGCGCTGTACCGGCACTTCGCCAGCAAGGCGCAGATGTTCGAGGGCTTGATCGAGTTCATCGAGTCGAGCGCCTTCACGCTGATCAACCAGATCGCCGAGCGCGAGCCGTCGGGCAGTGCGCAGGCGCAGCGCATCGTGCTGCTGCTGCTGCAGTTCGGCGAGAAGAACCCGGGCATGACGCGCGTCATGGTCGGCGACGCGCTGGTCTTCGAGCACGAGCGCCTCACCGCGCGCATGAACCAGTTCTTCGACCGCGTGGAGTCGCAACTGCGCCAGAGCCTGCGTCTCGCGGCCGAAGCCGCGGGCTCGGCCACGCCGACGGTGGACGCGCAGGCGCTGGCCTCGGCGCTCACGTCGCTGGTGGTCGGCCGGCTGCAGCGCTACGCGCGCTCGGGCTTCAAGCGTCCGCCCACCGAGCAGATCGAGCTGCCGCTGCAGCGGTTGAGCGCTTGACATCGGCGCTGGCACCGCGCCGCGCCTGGGCGCGGGCTGCGGTCTCTCCGTACCTCTGCTGCCGATGAGTGCCGAACTGAGTGCCGGCGGCACGCGCTTCGTGCTGCTGCCGCAGCGCGCCGCATGGCTGCCCGAGCACGGCACGCTGCTGGTGGCCGACGTGCACATCGGCAAGGCCGCCACCTTCCGCCGGCTGGGCGTGCCGGTGCCGCAGGGCACGACGAGCGACGCCGTCGAACGGCTCGGCGGGCTGGTAAAGGCCACGGGTGCGGACCACCTCATCGTGCTCGGCGACCTGCTGCACGGCCGGCTGGGCCGCGCGGCGGCCACGCTGGAGCGCTTTGCCCGCTGGCGCGAGGCTCACGCCGCGCTGCGCGTGACGCTGGTGCGCGGCAACCACGACGACCGCTCCGGCGACCCGCCGCCGGACTGGCGCGTGGACGTGCTCGACGGCCCGCTGCGCCTCGGCGGCCTGGCGCTGGTGCACGACCCGCAGCCCGTGCCCGGCGCCTACGCGGTGGGCGGCCACGTGCACCCGTGCGCGTGGATCGGCCGCGGCCACGACCGGCTGCGGCTGCCCTGCTTCCACTTCGGCGCCGAGGTGGCGGTGCTGCCGGCGTTCGGCGACTTCACCGGCATGCACGCGCTGCCGCAGGCCGAGGGCGACCGGGTCTACGTGGTGGCCGCCGACCAGGTGCGCCGGGTGGCGCCCGCGGGGCGCTGACTACACTCGCCGCATGTCCGAGATCGCTTCCGTCGCGCGCCTCGTCGAGCGCGCCGATGCCTTGCTCGCGCGGCTCGAAGCCGTGCTGCCGCAGCCGCCGCAGCCGCCCGCCTGGGCCGCCTCCATCGCCTACCGCTACCGCAAGCGCGGCACCATCGCGCGGCTCGAGCCGGTGCGGCACGTGGCGTCGATCCGCCTGGAGGACCTGAAGGAGGTCGACGCGCAGAAGGAACGCCTGGTGCGCAACACCGAGCAGTTCGTCTCGGGCCGGCGCGCCAACAACGTGCTGCTCACCGGCGCACGCGGCACCGGCAAGAGCTCGCTGATCAAGGCCTGCCTGAACGCGTACGCACCGCGCGGCCTGCGGCTGATCGAGGTCGACAAGGCCGACCTCGTCGAGCTGCCGGACCTGATCGACCTCGTCTCGGGCCGCCCCGAGCGCTTCATCGTCTACTGCGACGACCTCAGCTTCGACGAAGGCGAGCCCGGCTACAAGGCGCTGAAGAGCGTGCTGGACGGTTCCGTGGCCGAGACGGTCGAGAACCTGCTGATCTACGCCACCAGCAACCGCCGACACCTGCTCCCCGAGTACATGAAGGAGAACCTTACGTACCAGCACACCGAGGACGGCGAGGTGCATCCCGGCGAGGTGGTCGAGGAGAAGATCTCGCTGTCCGAGCGCTTCGGGCTGTGGCTGTCGTTCTACCCGTTCACGCAGGCCGAGTACCTGGCGATCGTGGCGCAGTGGCTGCGCGCGTTCGACGTGTCCGAGGCGGCCGTGCAGGCGGCGCGCCCGGAGGCGCTGGTGTGGGCGCTGGAGCGCGGTTCGCGCTCGGGCCGCGTGGCGCAGCAGTTCGCGCGCGACTACGCCGGGCGCAACGGCGGTGGCTGAGGCGGCGCCGGCCGGGACGCCGCGCCGTCCGGTGGATGTCGCGGTGGGCGTGCTGATCGCCCCCGACGGCCGATTCCTGCTCACGTCGCGGCCCGAGGGCAAGGTCTACGCCGGCTACTGGGAGTTCCCCGGCGGCAAGGTCGAGGCCGGCGAGACCGTTGAAGCGGCGCTGGCGCGCGAACTGCACGAAGAGCTCGGCATCACGATCGGCCCGGGCGTGCCCTGGCAGGTGGAGATCGTCGACTATCCGCACGCCCTGGTGCGGCTGCACTTCCTGAAGGTGCACTCCTGGAGCGGCGAGTTCCAGATGCGCGAGGGCCAGCAGATGGCCTGGCAGACCCTGCCCGTGGAGGTGACGCCGGTGCTGCCCGGCACGGTGCCGGTGCTGCGCTGGTTCGCCGACGAGCGCGGGCATGCGGGGCCGACCCATCGCTAAACTCCCCGCCATGGACTGGCTCGACGAGGTGAAGTGGGATGCGTCCGGCCTGGTGCCGGCGATCGCCCAGGAGCGCGGCAGCAGGGACGTGCTGATGGTGGCCTGGATGAACCGCGAGGCGCTCGAGACCACCCGGCGCACCGGCCACGCCGTCTACTGGAGCCGCTCGCGCGGCAAGCTCTGGCACAAGGGCGAGGAGAGCGGGCATGTGCAGCAGGTGCACGACATCCGGCTCGACTGCGATGGCGACGTGGTGCTGCTGGAAGTGACGCAGCTCGGCCACGAACCCGGCATCGCCTGCCACACGGGCCGGCACCGCTGTTTCTTCCGGCGGCTGGACGGCACCGCGTGGGAGACCACCGACGCGGTGCTGCGCGACCCCGCCACGATCTACCGATGAGCGCCGGCAACGACACGCTGGCGCGGCTGGCCGCGGTGATCGCGTCGCGCCGCGGCGGCGACCCCGACAAGAGCTACGTCGCGCGCCTCTTCGCCAAGGGCGACGACGCGATCCTGAAGAAGATCGGCGAGGAAGCCACCGAGGTCGTGATGGCCGCCAAGGACCGCGACCGCGCCAAGCTCGTCGCCGAGGTCGCCGACCTGTGGTTCCACTCGATGATCGCGCTGGCCGCGCACGGCGCCGCGCCGGCCGACGTGCTGGCCGAGCTCGAGCGCCGCGAAGGGCTCTCGGGCCTGGAGGAGTTCGCGCTGCGCAAGGTGCGCGAGCGCGAAGGCTCCGAAGGCATGGCCGCCGGCGCGCCCGCGGCACCGCCGGCCGACCGATCGACACCCTGACGCACTGGACATGCACGCATGAGCGCCGACCCGAACTGCATCTTCTGCAAGATCGTCGCGGGGCAGATCCCGTCGAAGAAGGTCCACGAGGACGAGGAACTTCTGGCCTTCCACGACATCCATCCGTGGGCGCCGGTGCATGTGCTGGTCATCCCCAAGCTGCACATCGCCACGCACGCCGACGTGGGGCCGGAGCACGAGGGATTGCTCGGCCGCATGCTGCTGCTGGCACCGAAGCTGATGCGGGACCTCGGCGTCACCAACGGGTTCCGCACCGTCATCAACACCGGCCGCGACGGCGGGCAGGAGGTCTATCACCTGCACATGCACGTCATGGGCGGGCCCCGGCCCTGGGTCAAGGGGTGATTCCGAAGGGCATGGCCCCGTCACCTAAAATCGCGGGCTGACTTTTTCCGGAGAACCGACATGGGTTCTTTCAGTATCTGGCATTGGTTGATCGTGCTGCTGGTCGTCGTGCTGATCTTCGGCACGAAGAAGCTCAAGAACATCGGCACCGACCTCGGTTCCGCCGTGAAGGGTTTCAAGGAAGGCGTGAAGAGCGGGAACGACCCGCCCGCCGAACCCGCCCCGACCTCGCAGCAGGTCACGCAGCAGGCGCGCAACGACGCCAACACGGTGGACGTCGAGGCGAAGACGAAGAGCTGATGAACTTCGGGCCGCGCGGTTCCGTGCGTCGTCATCGCGCGACGGCCCTGACCTCATGATCGACTTCGGGTTCGACAAGCTCGCACTCATCGGCACGGTGGCGTTGATCGTCATCGGCCCGGAGAAGCTGCCGCGCGTCGCCCGCACGGTGGGGCACCTGCTCGGCAAGGCCCAGCGCTACGTGGCCGACGTGAAGGCCGAGGTCAACCGCTCGATCGAGCTCGACGAGCTGAAGAAGATGAAGACGCAGTTCGAGGACGCCGCGCGCGACGTGCAGAGCGAGGTGCAGAAGACCGCGCAAGGCCTCGAGAGCGAGTGGCAGAGCGCCACCTCGAGCTTCGACAGCCTGGGGCACACGTCGTCTTCCTCCGCTTACGACTCGCCCGCCGCCGATCCGCTGCCTCTGCCGCCGCCCACCTACCGCCACCCGAAGAAGAACTGGCGCCTGAAGCGCGGCGCCACGCCGCAGTGGTACAAGCAGCGCCACGGGGTGCGCGCCAAGGCGCTCTCGGGCGCGGCGCGCGTGGCGCGGTACCGGCCGCCGGGCCTGATCCGATGACCGAACCCGAGAAGGACGAACTCGCCGGCACCGAAGCCCCGTTCGTCTCGCACCTCGTCGAACTGCGCGACCGGCTGATCCGGGCGCTGATCGCCATCATCGTCGGCTTCGGGCTGCTGTGCATCTGGCCGGGCACCGGCGGGCTGTACGACCTTCTCGCCGCGCCGATGACGGCGAACCTGCCGGCAGGCACCAAGCTGATCGCAACCAACGTCTTCTCGCCGTTCCTGGTGCCGCTGAAGATGACGCTGATGGCGGGCTTCCTGCTGGTGCTGCCCTATGTGCTGTACCAGGTGTGGGCCTTCGTGGCGCCGGGCCTGTACTCGCACGAGAAGCGCATGGTGCTGCCGCTGGTGGTCTCCAGCACCATCCTGTTCTTCGTCGGCGTGGGGTTCTGCTACGGCATCGTGATCCCCGGCCTCACGCGCTTCATCGTCGCGATGACGCCGGCCTCGGTGAACGCGGCGCCCGACATCGAGCAGTACTTCGGCACCGTGCTCACGCTGTTCCTCGTGTTCGGCATCGCCTTCGAGGTGCCCATCGCGGTGGTGGTGCTGGCCCGCATCGGCATCGTGTCGATCGAACAGCTCAAGGCCTGGCGCGGCTACTTCGTGGTCGGCAGCTTCATCGTCGCCGCGATCGTCACGCCGCCTGACGTGATCTCGCAGCTGGCGCTGGCCATCCCGATGATCATCCTCTACGAGGCCGGCATCATCGCGGCGCGCATCTTCATCCGCAACACGCAGTCGCCGGAAGCCGCTGCGGAGGAGAACAAGCCCGCGGCGTGAAGCGGTGGTCGCGCCGCAGGGCGCGGCTGCCCGTTCAGGGTCGCTGTTCGGGGCGCGGCCGTTGCGCGACCAGCGCCGTCAGCTCGAGCGTGCGCTCGCCGCGCTGCACGCGCACCTTCGTGCTGGCACCGGGCTTGAGCGCGGCCACCACGTCGAGCAGTTGCCCGGTGGAGCCGACCTCCGAGCCATCGACGTCGACGACCACGTCACCGGGCCGCACGCCGGCCTTGCTCGCGGCGCCGTCCTGCAGCACGCCGGTGATCAGCGCGCCCTTGCGGATCGGCAGGCCGAAGCTCTCGGCGAACTCGGGCGTCAGATCGCGCGACTCCACGCCCAGCCATCCGCGCGTGACCTGGCCGTCACGGATCAGCGCCTCCATCACCTGGCGCGCCGCATCCACGGGGATCGCGAAGCCGATGCCCTGGCTGCCGCCGGACTGCGAGAAGATCGCGGTGTTGATGCCCACCAGGTTGCCGGCGACATCGACCAGCGCGCCGCCCGAGTTGCCGGGGTTGATCGCGGCATCGGTCTGGATGAAGTTCTCGAACTGCGTCAGCCCCAGCCGCTTGCGGCCGACCGCGCTGACGATGCCGGCGGTGACGGTCTGCCCCACGTTGAACGGGTTGCCGATCGCCAGCACCGCGTCGCCCACCTGCAGGTCCGCCGAGCGGCCGAGCGTGATCGCCGGCACGCGGTCGACCTCGATCTTCAGCACCGCGAGGTCGGTCTCGGCATCGGTGCCGATGACGCGCGCCCGCACCTGCCGCCCGTCGGCGAGTTGCACGTCGACGTCTTCCGCGCCCTCGACCACGTGGTTGTTGGTCAGCACATAGCCTTCTGGCGAGACGATCACGCCCGAGCCGAGCCCGGCCTGCGGCGCGCGCCCGCGGTCGCCGAAGTAGAAGCGGAAGGTCGGGTCATCGGTGTGCGGGTTGCGGCGCGTGGCCTTGGTGACCAGCACGCTGACCACCGCCGGCGCGGCCACGCGCGCCGCCTGGGCATAGCTGCCGACCGCGACGGCCTGCGCCGAGGCGGCCGGCAACGGCGGCGGAGCGCTCTGCAGCGTCGGCGCCGGCAGCAGGTTGGCGGTTCCCATCGTCGATCGCGGCAGCCACTCGGGCTTGAGCGTCATCACGACGAACAGCACGGCCAGCGCGACGGTGACCGCCTGAGAGAATACGAGCCAGGTTCTGCGCCACATGAGGGGAAGCGGCCGATGCCGGGGACCGCACGACGGGATGAACTCGAGAGCTGCCTGCACGAGTTGCTGCAGCCGCAGAGCTTCAAGGATTATGGGCCGAACGGTCTGCAGGTCGAGGGCCGCGCCGAGGTGCGCAGGCTCGCGTCGGGCGTCACCGCGAGTCGCGCCTGCATCGAGGCCGCGGCCGACTGGGGCGCCGATGCGCTGCTGGTGCATCACGGCCTCTTCTGGCGTGGCCACGATGGCCGGCTGACCGGTTGGCTCAAGGAGCGCGTGGCGCTACTGATGCGCCACGAGATCAACCTCTACGCCTACCACCTGCCGCTGGACGCGCATGCCGAACTCGGCAACAACGCGCAGCTCGGCGCGCGCCTGGGTCTGGTCGCGGATGCGCGCTTCGGCGAGCAGTCGCTGGGCTTCGTCGGGGTTGTGGCCGACGCGTCGCTGGACGCCCTGTCCGCACGGGTGCGGTCGGTGCTCGGGCGGGCTCCGCTGGTGGTGCCTGGCGACGGCCGTGAGCTGCGCCGCGTGGCCTGGTGCACCGGCGGCGCACAGGGCCACTTCGAAGAGGCGATCGCCGCCGGCGCCGATGCCTACCTGACCGGCGAGATCTCCGAGCCGCAGGCGCACCTGGCGCGCGAGACCGGGGTGGCCTTCCTCGCCTGCGGTCACCACGCCACCGAGCGCTACGGTGCGCCGGCCGTGGCCGCGCACGTGGCCGGCCGGCTGGGGCTGGAGCACCGGCACTTCGACATCGACAACCCCGCATGACGACCGCACCCGGCAGGCCATTGCTGATCACGATGGGCGATGCCGCGGGCATCGGGCCGGAGGTGATCGTGCGTGCATGTGTCCGCGGCGATGCCGCGGGCTGCGTGGTGGTGGGCGACCTCGACGTGATGCGACGCGCCATCGCGTTGCGGCCGGAGTGGGCGATGCCCGTGGCGGTGCTCGACGAGCCGGGTGATGTCGCCGCGGTGCCTGCGGGCACGCTGCCGCTGCTCGTGCCCGACGGGCTGCCGGCGCGGCTGGTCGACGCGGGCTGGGGCCAGGTCGACGCGCGCTGCGGCGCGGCGGCGGCGCGCTGCATCGAAGCGGCCGTGGCCTGGGTGCGCGGCGGGCAGGCCGCGGGCCTCGTCACGGCGCCGATCCACAAGGAAGCGCTGTCGGCGGCCGGCATCGGCTATCCGGGACACACCGAGATGCTGCGGGCGCTGGCCGCCGAGCCCGGGCACGCACCACCGCCGGTGCGCATGATGCTCGCCAACACCGAGCTGCGCGTGGTGCTGGTGACGATCCACGTGAGCCTGCGGCGCGCGCTCGACCTGATCGATGTCGACTCGGTGCTGCAGACGATCCGCATCACCGATGCCGCGCTGCGCCGCCAGGGGCTGGCCCGGCCGCGGCTGGCCGTCGCCGGGTTGAATCCGCACGCGGGCGAGGGCGGCCTTTTCGGCGACGAGGAGCTGAGCATCATCGCGCCGGCGATCGCGTCCGCCTGCGCCGAAGGCATCGATGCGCGCGGCCCCTACGCGCCCGACACCGTGTTCATGCGCGCCCGCGATGCCGCCGGCCACCTCGGCGAGTTCGATGCCGTGGTCGCGATGACGCACGACCACGGCCTGATTCCGGTGAAGTACCTGGGGGTGGACGACGGCGTCAACGTCACGCTCGGGCTGCCCTTCGTGCGCACGAGCCCGGACCACGGCACGGCGTTCGACATCGCCGGACGCGGCGTGGCCTCGGAGCGCAGCCTCGTGTCGGCCATCCGGATGGCGCGCACGTTGCGCGGCGTCTGATTGATCCTTCCAGGCCGCCGGATCGAAGCGGCGTCGCCAGTGCCGCCGGGGTCAGGCGGGGTGGCGCGACGTGCCCAGGGGTGCCGGGGCGCTGACCATCGCCTTGATGCCGCTGCCCAGCGCCGCCAGCTGCTTGCGCGCGCGGGCCGTCGCGCGCTCGATCAGGTAGGCGTTCTCGAACGAGCGCAGGCGGTCGGTCTCGCACAGCCGCACCAGCATGCGGTGCGTGAGCGACGCCGTCTGCCGCTGCTTGTTGCCGTAGGTGAAGACGTAGAACGTGCGGCCCGCGCTCACGTGGGACAGGCGCACCTTCTCCCACTTGCCCTGCAGGTGCATCTGGTAGGCGAAGCCGATCTGCACGTGGTCGGCGAGCGACTTGCCGCGGCTGGGCTCGGGCGCGTCGGCGGTGGCCGTGAGCCCGTCGATGTGGATGTCCACGGAAGTCAGCTCGGGCTCGGCCGACAGGTCGATGTCGACCTTGCCGTTCCAGTCGACGGTCGACTCCCGGACCAGCCCGACCTGCTCGGCCTCTTTGTTGTCGAAGGGCGCGACGAGCACCTCGTCGGACAGCACCGGCAGATCGGCCAGCGGCGTGTTGCGCAGTTCCACCACCGATGGCGGCGGCTTGTCGAGCGCACTCTCCACGCGCTTGGCCATCAGGTTGTAGTCGAGCGTGCGCATCACGGCGCTCTTCAGCGCCTCGGCGTGGGCCGGCAGCAGCTGGCCGAAGAACGTGCGCCGCGCGGCGTCGGGCCAGCCGATCTGGTCCATGCCTTCGTTGAGCTGCTGCATCAGCTTGGGCAGGTCGGCCAGGAACTGCTTGCGCTGCAGCGGCGTGGCCTTGGGCTGCACGCTCATCAGCAGGTCGTGCGCGACCTGCCTGAGCTTCTTCACGCGCTCGCTGGCGGCGCCATCGCGCGCGGCGATGCGCAGCAGCACCTGGCTCCACACGGTGGAGACGAAGACGCGCAGGAACTCGGGTGCCGGCACGCCCTTGAGCTCGCTCTCGATCTGCGCGGCGTACAGGCGCTGCAGCCGCAGCTGGTCTTCCTTCTGCTGCAGCAGCGCCGCGGCGTCACCCTGTTCGTTGGCGACCTCCTCGCGCGACATCTCCGAGACGAAGGCCTCGAGCGCCATCAGCTTGCTGTCGAAGGTGCCGATCTGCTCGAAGTCGCCCTCGACCACCTCGTTGACGATGTCGCGGATGCGGCCCAGCAGTCGCTGCCCACGGTCGCTGTCGAAGTCGTCGACCGCCGCGCCCACCGAGGCGATGCGGTTGACGAAGCGCCGCACCGGATGCCGGCGCGACGAGAAGAAGCTCGGGTCGCCGAGCGCCGCGCGCAGCACCGGCAGCTGCAGCCGCGCGATCTGCCGTGCCACCTGCGGCGGCACCTTCGGATCGGACAGGATCTGGTCGAACAGGCTGCCGATGACGTCGATCACCATGTGATCGATCGCCCCGCGGGACGCTTCGCGCAACTCCTCGCGATGCGCCCGGATCATGTTGGGCGCCATCAGCGGCGCGCCGCCGTCGTCGTCGGCGTACTCCTGCGTCCACTGCCCGCTGGCCACGCGGGCATCGGCGTCGACGTAGGCCAGCCGCCGGATGACGTTCATCATCCGCGGCGCCACCTGGCCCAGCGACCCCGAGTGGCCTGATCCCCCGAGCGAGCCGCTGCCGGTGCTGCTGGTGAAGGCGCCGCGCGTGCTCGGCGAGGCCAGCCCGCCGGTGGAACTCGCCTGCCACCCGGGCCCGCGCGGGCCCAGCGGGCCGTTGCGGCTGTCGTGGGCCTCGCCCGGCCGCCCTTCGGAGGTGCGCACGGTCATGCCCGCGGGCTTGATGCCCGCGGCGCGCATCTCGCCGACGATGGCGGCGTAGGTCTTGGCCAGCGAGTCCCCGAGCGAGCGGCCGATCTCGGCCACCAGCCGTTTGCGCACGTCGTCGCGATCGGAGATGGACTCGGCTGCGCGGATCATCGCGGTGGCGATCAGTTCGGGCCGCAGCGGGTTGCTGTCCTTCTCGACCCGGTCGAGCGAGAGCACCGCGCCGAGGTATCCGTTCAGCTCGCGCAGTTCCCACTCGCACTGGTGCGCGATCTGCAGGCCGAAGCGCTCGGCGGCGACCTTGTTCTCGAGCTCTCGGTCGTCGAGCAGGCTCAGTTCGCTCCAGTTCGACTGCTGCGCATCCTCGGTGCGCGGCGAGCAGTCACGGCGCAGCTTGCTCTCGAAGGCGTCGTTGAACGCGAGCAGGAAGACGGCGGACTTTCGGTCGAGCTCGAACTGGGCGGCCAGGATCTCGCTGCGCTGCGCGACGTTGCCCGCGGACAGTGCCGCGATGCCCAGGCTCTCGATCGTCCGTTCGACGGCGGCGCGCGCCGCCTGCTCGATGCGCATGGCGGCGGACTCGATCGGCGCTGGCAGACGATGGACGATGGACGGCGTCATGGGCGGGGTCCAACGCGAAGTATGCGCCAACGAGCGAGGGGGCCTGCCCCCCCGTCCGCGGGCCAGACGCAAGCAAAGGTTACCCGGCGGCGGCGATGCCCGCCGGGCTAGGTGTCAGCGCTTGAGGGCGTCGCGGATCTCGCGCAGCAGCAGCACGTCCTCGGGAGTGGGCGCAGGGGGTGCGGGCGGGGCGGCGGGTGCCTCGCGCTTGAGGCGGTTCATCTGCTTGACCATCATGAAGATGATGAACGCGAGGATGACGAAGTTCAGCGCCACGGTGATGAAGTTGCCGTAGGCGAACACCGCGCCCGCCTTCTTGGCCTCGACCAGCGTGGTCGCCGGCGCTCCGGAGAGCTGGATGAAGTAGTTGCTGAAGTCCAGTCCGCCGAAGATCTTGCCGACGATCGGCATGATCATGTCGCCGACCAGCGAGTCGACGATCTTGCCGAAGGCGCCGCCGATGATCACGCCGACGGCGAGATCCATCACGTTGCCCTTCGTGGCGAACTCCTTGAACTCCGAAAAGAAACTCATCGACTCTCTCCTGGCTTGTCGGTTGTGGATCCGTCGCTCGGGGCGACGTGGGCGACCATAGGCGTTGGCCGCTCGCTTCGTCAAGCCGCATGCGGCGTGGCCCTGGGACGACCGGAGGCCCTCGGATAGAATCCGCCGTTGATCTGGACGACCCTGACTTCCCGAGGACCCACATGAGCGACGTGGCCAGCCCAGGCCTGAACAGCCTGGCCGCCGAAGCCGGCTTCGATTCGAGCAAGCGCACCTGGATCGCCATCACCTGCGGGGCCGGTGCGATCGGGACCGTGGCGACGGCGGTGCCGTTCGTGGCGAGCTTCTCCCCTTCCGAACGCGCGAAGGCCGCCGGTGCGCCGGTGCAAGTGGACATCAGCGCCATCCAGCCCGGTGAGAAGCTCACCGTGGAGTGGCGCGGCAAGCCGGTGTGGATCCTGCGCCGCACGCCCGAGCAGATCGAGTCGCTGAAGAAGACCTCCGCGCAGGTGGCCGACCCGAATTCCGACCGCAAGCAGTACCCGACCCCGGCGTACGCGAAGAACGAGTGGCGCTCGATCAAGCCCGAGTACTTCGTCGGCGTGGGCATCTGCTCGCACCTGGGCTGCTCGCCCTCCGACAAGTTCCAGCCCGGTGCGCAGCCGTCGCTGCCCGACGACTGGGCCGGCGGCTTCCTGTGCCCCTGCCACGGCTCCACGTTCGACATGGCGGGCCGCGTCTACAAGAACAAGCCCGCGCCCGACAACCTCGAGGTGCCGCCGCACAAGTTCCTGTCCGACACCGTGCTGCTGATCGGCGACGACAGCAAGAGCGCCT
This sequence comes from Rubrivivax sp., assembly GCA_016789955.1. Lineage (GTDB taxonomy): Bacteria > Pseudomonadota > Gammaproteobacteria > Burkholderiales > Burkholderiaceae_C > Rubrivivax. The sequence continues at coordinate 95,850 of JAEUPB010000034.1, forward strand.
GATCCACCTCGACTCCCGGACAACCGCACATGGCTGAATTCAAGGAAGCCCCGGCCGGCGCCGGCCCGCTGGTGCAGGTCAACACCTGGCTGCAGAACCGGTTCCCGACCGCCTACGACGCGTACCGCGTCCACATGTCGGAGTACTACGCGCCGAAGAACTTCAACGTCTGGTACTTCTTCGGCTCGCTGGCGATGCTGGTGCTGGTGATCCAGATCGTCACCGGCATCTTCCTGGTGATGCACTACAAGCCCGACGCCGCGCTCGCGTTCGCGTCGGTCGAGTACATCATGCGCGACGTGCCCGGCGGCTGGCTCATCCGGTACATGCACAGCACGGGGGCGAGCGCGTTCTTCGTCGTCGTGTACCTGCACATGTTCCGCGGCATGATCTACGGCAGCTACCAGAAGCCGCGCGAACTCGTGTGGATCTTCGGCTGCGCGATCTTCCTGTGCCTGATGGCCGAGGCCTTCATGGGCTACCTGCTGCCGTGGGGCCAGATGAGCTACTGGGGCGCGCAGGTCATCATCAACCTGTTCGGCGCCATCCCGTTCGTCGGCGAGGACCTGTCGCTGCTGATCCGCGGCGACTACGTCGTCGGCGACGCGACGCTGAACCGCTTCTTCAGCTTCCACGTCATCGCGGTGCCGCTGGTGTTGCTGGGCCTGGTGGTGGCGCACCTGCTGGCGCTGCACGACGTGGGTTCGAACAACCCCGACGGCGTCGACATCAAGGCCGTCAAGGACGCGCACGGCCGGCCGCTCGACGGCATCCCGTTCCACCCGTACTACACGGTGCACGACCTGCTGGGCGTGGCCGTGTTCCTGATCATCTTCTCGTTCATCGTGTTCTTCGCGCCCGAGGGCGGCGGCTACTTCCTCGAATACAACAACTTCATCCCGGCCGACCCGCTGAAGACGCCCGCGCACATTGCCCCGGTCTGGTACTTCACGCCCTACTACTCGATGCTGCGCGCGCTGACCGACCCGATGGTCAACGTGCTCGTGGCGTTGGTGGCCGTTGCCGGCGTGCTGGCCGCGCTGCGCGGTGGGCTCTCGGCGGTGGGCAAGGGCCTCGTGCTGGGCGGTGCGCTGGTGCTGGTGTTCCTGCTCAAGGCCTTCGACGCCAAGTTCTGGGGCGTGGTGGTGATGGGCGCCGCGGTGATCATCATGTTCTTCCTGCCCTGGCTCGATCGCAGTCCGGTCAAGTCGATCCGCTACCGCCCGGGCTGGAACAAGATCCTCTACGGGATCTTCGTGGTCGACATGCTGGTGCTGGGCTACCTGGGCATCCAGCCGCCGTCGGATGGCAAGACGCTGCTGGCGCAGGCCGGCACGCTCTTCTACTTCGGGTTCTTCCTGCTGATGCCGTGGTGGAGCCGCCTCGGGGAGTTCAAGCGCGTGCCCGACCGCGTGTCCTTCCAAGCCCATTGATGCGGCCAGCGCCCGAGACCACACCATGATCAAGAGACTCCTCGCCGCGCTGCTCGCCTGCCTCGCGCTGTCGGCACATGCTGCCAGCGACGGCATCGCGTGGGACAAGTTCCCCACCGAGCGCACCACCGACCTGGCCGCGCTGCAGAACGGCGCCAAGCTGTTCGTCAACTACTGCCTGAACTGCCACTCGGCGTCCTACGTCCGCTACAACCGCATGCGCGACCTCGGCCTCACCGAGGATCAGATCAAGCAGAACCTCGTGTTCACCGGCGCCAAGGTCGGCGACACGATGAAGGTCGCGCTCGATCCGAAGGACGCCAAGGAATGGTTCGGCGGCGTGCCGCCCGACCTGTCGCTCGTCGCACGATCGCGCGCCGACGCGGGCAAGGGCAGCGGCGCCGACTACCTGTACACCTTCCTGCGCAACTTCTACCGCGACGACACCAAGGCCACCGGCTGGAACAACCTCGCCTTCCCGAACGTGGGCATGCCGCACGTGCTGTGGGAACTGCAGGGCCAGCAGCGCGCGGTCTTCGCGGAAGAGAAGGACCCGCACGATCCCGCCAAGTCGGTGCACGTCTTCAAGCGCTACGAACCGGTCAGCGCCGGCAAGCTGAGTGCGGAGGACTACAAGACGTCGATCGCCGACCTCGTCGCCTTCCTGCAATGGATGGGCGAGCCCAGCCAGAACAGCCGCGTGCGCATCGGCGTGTGGGTGCTCGTGTTCCTCGCGATCTTCACGGTGATCGCGTGGCGGCTGAACGCGGCGTACTGGAAAGACGTCAAGTAGGACTTGATCCTCCCGAGCGCAGTGGCTGCCCGCCAGCGGCCACTGCGTTTTCCGTTTTGAGAACCGACAGGAAGGGCCGCCCATCATGATGGTGCTTTACTCCGGGACCACCGATCCCTACTCGCATCGCTGCCGCTTCGTGCTCTTCGAGAAGGGCATGGATTTCGAGATCCGCGACGTCGACCTGTTCGCCAAGCCCGAGGACATCGCGCTGATGAATCCGTACAACGAGGTGCCGATCCTCGTCGAGCGGGACCTCATCCTGTACGAGTCGCACATCATCAACGAGTACATCGACGAGCGCTTCCCGCATCCGCAGCTGATGCCCGGCGATCCGGTGGCCCGGGCCCGCGTGCGGCTGTTCCTGTTCAACTTCGAGAAGGAACTGTTCGCGCACGTGAACCTGCTCGAAGGGCGCGGCGTGAAGGCCAACGACAAGCAGCTGGAGAAGGCGCGTTCGCAGATCCGCGACCGCCTCACGCAGCTGGCGCCGATCTTCCTGAAGAACAAGTACATGCTCGGCGACGACTTCTCGATGCTCGACGTGGCCATCGCGCCGCTGCTGTGGCGGCTGGACTACTACGGCATCGACATGTCCAAGAACGCCGTGCCGCTGCTGAAGTACGCCGAGCGCATCTTCTCGCGCCCGGCATACATCGAGGCGCTGACGCCGTCCGAGAAGGTGATGCGCAAGTAAAGTCGCGGGCGTGACCACTCCGGCTCCCCCTGACAGCCAAGGTACGCCGACCCGGCCGTACCTGATCCGCGCGCTGCACGACTGGTGCACCGACAACGGCTACACGCCGTACGTGGCGGTGTACGTCGACGCCTCGGTGCAGGTGCCGATGGAGTACGTGAAGAACAACGAGATCGTGCTGAACGTCGGCTTCGAGGCCACCAGCGGGCTGAAGCTCGGCAACCAGACGATCGAGTTCAAGGCCCGCTTCGGCGGTGCCGCCCGCGACATCGTCGTGCCGGTCGACCACGTGGTGGCGATCTACGCGCGGGAGAACGGCCAGGGCATGGCCTTCCCGATGCCCACCGAGGCCTCGCAGCAGCGCGGCCCGGAGGGTGGCGATGCCCAGCGGCCGCCGACCCAGCTTCGCGGCCTGCGGCTGGCCAGTTCGGAGCAGACCGAGGCCGGTGCGGCCGAGAAGCCCGTGGATCCGCAACCCGAGCCACCTGCGCCCGGCGCACCCGGGCCCGCCCGGCCGACGCTCAAGCGCATCAAGTGACGCGGCCGGACCACCGCGCCTCGTTGCCGCTTCTACAATCCGCCTCCCCGTTGCCGGCTTAGCTCAGCTGGTAGAGCACCCGCCTTGTAAGCGGAAGGTCGTCCGTTCGATTCGGACAGCCGGCACCACACATCCCGAGCCGGGACACCCGGTTCAGCGTGGGTTCAGGACCTTGATGCGGATCGGCGACCCCGGCAGCGCGCGTTCGGCCAGGCGCGCCTCGAACTGCGGCAGCATCTGGCGCAGCTTGGCGGCCGCCGAGGCGTGCGACACGAGCAGCGTCCAACCGCTGCCGTCGATGGGGCCGGCTTGCACCTGGTTGCGCAGGCCCTCGGGCACCAGGTCCATGATCGACGCCAGCACATCCCGCGACGCCTGCAGGCGCTGCATCAGCGTGGCCAGCGTCGGGTGGTCGTCCAGCGCCTGGGCCAGCGGCACGCCGATCTGCACACCCCGCGTGTTCTTCGACATGAAGGAAGTCTAGCGATGCAGGTGTTGGTCACGCACGAAGGCTCGCAGCGCACGCGGGTGTTCCGCGTCAACCGGGCCAAGCTGGCGCTGGGCCTGGCGGCGTTCGTGCTGCTGGTGATGGCGATGTCCGGCGCCGTGTACCACTTCGTCTTCCTGACCGCCGCGCGCGAAGGCTGGCCGGTGGTGAGCCAGCTCGTCAAGCTGATCGTGCGCGACGAGATCGCCCAGCGCGACCGCGTGATGCGCGACAACCTCGACGCGATGGCGCAGCGCGTCGGCGAGATGCACGCCAAGCTCGTGCGGCTGGAGGCGATGGGCGATCGTGTGTCGGGTCTCGTCGGCGTGAAGGTCGAGGACATCCGGCCGCTGCCGACCCCGCCCGCCAACGCCGCATCGGCGGCCCCCGCCCCCGCGCGCGGCGGCAAGGGCGGGCCCTACGTGCCGGCGTCACCGACGCTGGCCGAGATGGACGGCTGGCTGTCGGCGCTCGACGCCTCGGCCGACCAGCACACCGACCTCTACACGCTGTTCGAGGCGCGGCTGCTCGAGGCCCGGCTGAAGGCGATGATGGTGCCCACCTCGGCGCCGGTGATCGGGCCGATCGGCTCGGGCTTCGGCTTCCGTGCCGATCCGATCAGCGGCCGCGCCGCGCTGCACACGGGCCTGGACTTCCCGGCCGACCCCGGCACGCCGATCCTGGCGGCCGCCGGCGGCGTGGTGATCGTCGCCGAGACGCACCCGGCCTACGGCCACATGATCGAGATCGACCACGGCAACGGCCTCGTGACCCGCTATGCGCATTGCTCAGCGCTGCACGTGGCGCAGGGCGCACTGGTCAAGCGCGGGCAGAAGATCGCCGAGGTCGGCAACTCGGGCCGCTCGACCGGCCCGCACCTGCACTTCGAGGTGCTGCTGGGCGACCGGCCGCAGGACCCGGCGCGTTTCCTGGCGCTGGTGCCGGGCGCGACGATGGAGTTCGCGCGCCGGCCCGGCCGTTAGATCCACCCGTTCCGCGCGACCCGTCAGGGTCAACCCGGGTGCTACATTCCAGGGTTTGCCTTCCGGGCTCGCAGCTCCTGGACGCCGCATGCTCCCCAAGATCCTCACTTCCATCTTCGGCAGCCGGAACGACCGGCTGCTGAAGACCTACCGCCAGACCGTCCAGAAGATCAACGCGCTGGAATCCCAGTTCGAGAAGCTCTCGGACACCGACCTGCGCGGGAAGACGGACGAGTTCCGCAAGCGACTGGAGGGCGGCACCGCGCTCGACGATCTGCTGCCCGAGGCGTTCGCCGTGGTGCGCGAGGCCGGCAAGCGCTCTCTGAAGATGCGCCACTTCGACGTGCAGCTCGTCGGCGGCATGGCGCTGCACCAGGGCAAGATCGCCGAGATGCGCACCGGCGAGGGCAAGACGCTGATGGCCACGCTGCCTGTCTATCTGAATGCCCTCGGCGGCAAGGGCGTACACGTCGTCACCGTCAACGACTACCTCGCGCGGCGTGACGCCGAGTGGATGGGCCGGCTCTACGGCTTCCTCGGGCTGACCGTGGGCGTGAACGTGCCGGGCATGGACCGCGAGGAGAAGCAGGCGGCGTTCGCGGCCGACGTCACCTACGGCACGAACAACGAGTTCGGCTTCGACTACCTGCGCGACAACATGGTCCACGAGGTGCGCGACCGCGTGGCGCGCGGCCTCAACTACGCCATCGTCGACGAGGTCGACTCGATCCTGATCGACGAGGCGCGCACGCCGCTGATCATCAGCGGCCAGGCCGAGGACCACACCGAGCTGTACGTGCGCATCAACGCGGTGGTGCCGTCGCTGAAGAAGCAGATCGGCGAGGCCGACCCGCGCACCGGCGAGGGCGTCATCGAGGCCGGCGACTTCACCGTCGACGAGAAGTCGCACCAGGTCTACCTCACGGAAGCCGGCCACGAGCGCGCCGAGGAACTGCTTTCCAAGGCCGGTATGCTGGCCGAAGGCGCGAGCCTGTACGACCCGGCCAACATCACGCTGATGCACCACGTGTACGCGGCGCTGCGGGCCAACCACCTGTACCACCGCGACCAGCACTACGTGGTGCAGAACGGCGAGGTGATCATCGTCGACGAGTTCACCGGCCGCCTGATGACGGGCCGGCGCTGGAGCGACGGCCTGCACCAGGCGGTGGAGGCCAAGGAAGGCGTGCACATCCAGAGCGAGAACCAGACGCTCGCATCGATCACCTTCCAGAACTACTTCCGCATGTACGGCAAGCTCGCCGGCATGACGGGCACGGCCGATACCGAGGCCTACGAGTTCCAGGAGATCTACGGCCTGGAGACGGTGGTCATTCCGCCGAACAAGCCGACCATCCGCAAGGACGAGAACGACCTCATCTACAAGACGGCCAAGGAGAAGTACGACGCCGTCACGAAGGACATCCGCGACTGCTACGAGCGCGGCCAGCCGGTGCTGGTGGGCACGACCTCGATCGAGAACTCCGAGCTGATCTCCGCGCTGCTGACGCAGGCCAAGCTGCCGCACCAGGTGCTCAACGCCAAGCAGCACGCGAAGGAGGCCGAGATCGTCGCGCAGGCCGGGCGGCCGAAGATGATCACGATCGCCACCAACCTGGCCGGGCGCGGCACCGACATCGTGCTCGGCGGTAACGTCGAGAAGCAGATCCAGTTCCTCGAGGCCGACGAGGCGCTGTCGGCCGAGGAGAAGGCCGCGCGCGCGCGCACGCTGCAGGACGAGTGGCAGGGCCTGCACGACCAGGTGAAGGCGGTCGGCGGCCTGCGCATCGTGGCCACCGAGCGCCACGAGAGCCGCCGCATCGACAACCAGCTGCGCGGCCGCTCGGGCCGCCAGGGCGACCCGGGTGCGAGCCGCTTCTACCTGTCGCTGGACGATCCGCTGATGCGCATCTTTGCCGGCGATCGCGTGCGCTCGATCATGGACCGGCTGAAGATGCCCGAGGGCGAAGCCATCGAGGCGGGCATCGTCAACCGCTCGATCGAGAGCGCGCAGCGCAAGGTCGAGGCGCGCAACTTCGACATCCGCAAGCAGCTGCTCGAGTACGACGACGTCTCCAACGACCAGCGCAAGGTCATCTACCAGCAGCGCAACGACATCCTCGAGGCCGAGTCGCTCGACGACCGCATCGCCAACCTGCGCCGCAGCACGATGACCGACATCGTGCGGACGTACGTGCCGGCCGAGTCGCTCGAGGAGCAATGGGACCTGCCCGGCCTCGAGAAGGTGCTGAAGGACGAGTGGCAGCTCGACGTGGCGCTCACCGCCAAGGTCAGCCAGAGCGACAGCGTCACCGACGACGACATCCTCGAGGCGGTTGTGCAGGCGGCCGACGCGCACTTCGCCGCCAAGCTGGCCCTCGTGGGCGCCGAGCAGTTCACGCCGTTCATGCGCATGGTGCTGCTGCAGTCGATCGACAGCCACTGGCGCGAGCACCTCGCGGCTCTCGACTACCTGCGCCAGGGCATCCACCTGCGCGGCTACGCGCAGAAGAACCCGAAGCAGGAGTACAAGCGCGAGGCCTTCGAGCTGTTCTCGCAGTTGCTCGACGTCGTGAAGATGGAAGTGACGCGCGTGCTGATGACGGTGCGCATCCAGACGCAGGAGGCGGCCGCCGAGGCGGCCGAGGCGATCGAGGAGCGGGTGTCGCAGCTGTCCAACGTCACCTACACGCATCCCAACGAGGATGGCTCCGTGTCGCAGGAAGCGGACCCCGCTTCCGCGACAGAAGCCATACCGAAGGTGGGGCGTAACGATCCCTGCCCCTGCGGCAGCGGCAAGAAGTACAAGCAGTGCCACGGGAAGCTGGCCTGAGCGGACACAGTTGAGCGACGCTGGCGGTCTCGCTGGGGCCGCCGGAGTGTCAAGTCCCGCGACACGGGGTTCTCCCGCCCCCGCGATCATGGTGAAGTGCATTGCGACGTGCCGCGACATACTCGTGCGGTCACCGAGGGCCATCGGCCCTTCAACCTGCAATGAGAGGCACCATGAACGTCCGTCAACTGCTGTCGCCCGTGATGGCGGCCTGCGCCCTCTCCGGCGCGTCGATGTCCAGCCACGCTGCCGTGCTGCTGAACGAAGGATTCAACAGTCTCGCGGCGCTGCCGGGTGCAGGCTGGGTCTTCAAGAACAACAGCCAGCCGCTTGGCGCCACCGACTGGTTCCAGGGCAACACCGCCGTCTTCCCTGCGGCCGATGGGCCTGCCGATTCGTATGCGGCGGCCAACTTCAACAACGCCGGTTCGCCCGCGGGCCGCATCAGCAACTGGATGATCACGCCGCAGATCGCACTGGACGGCACGCCGACCCTGGACTTCGCGTTGCGACTGTTCGGCAGCGACTTCCTCGACACCGTGGAGGTGTATCTCAGCACAGCGGGATCGAGTTCCGACGTCGGCACGACGAGCACATCGACGGGCGACTTCACGCTGCTCCAGGCGTTCTCCAATGCGGGACCCGATTCCGGCTGGATCAACGAGTCGATCACTCTCGCCGCGTTCGCGTCGGGGACCATGGGCCGGCTGGCGTTCCGCTACTTCGTCGACAACACCGATGTCGACGGCAACTATGTCGGCATCGACTCCGTCAACGTGTCCACCCGGGATGCGACGGTGCCCGAGCCGACCCCGGCGGCCCTGCTGGCCCTGGCGCTGGTCGGGATGGCCGCGTTGCGCCGTCGCCGCTGAACCCGCTACAACGGCGGTCCGATCTTTTCATCAGCACAGGAGTGAGCGAGATGACCAGGAAATCCTTGTCCGTCGCCGCGCTGGCCTTGGCCGGCATGGCGGCCGGCGCCGTGCAGGCGCAGGTTGCGGTTCGAGATGCAGAAACAGGTCAGTTGCGGGCCCCCACGGCGGCCGAAGCCGCTGCACTGAGGTCGGCTGCGCCGGCCACTTCGGCGGCAACGGCGGCCGTGCAGCGGGCAGTCCCCGGCGGCGGCGTTGCGCTGACGCTGGACGATTCGCACATGGTCTACTCGGTCGCGCGCGTCAACGCCAAGGGCGTCGTCGAGCGGGAATGCGTCGACGGCAGCGAGGCCGCTGCCAAGGCGATGCAGAAGCGGCCGGCGTTCGCCAAGCCGATGTCGTTGGCCACCACCACCCGGGGAGCCGCGTATGAGCTCAAGTAAGCACGTGGCCACCTGGCGCGCCGCACTGGCTGCGCTCACGCTGGGCCTCGCCGCCGCAGCGCCGTCGCAAGCGGCCGTGTCGATCGTCATCAACAACCTCGACCCGGCCGGCGTCGGCTTCAACGATCCGACGCCGGCGGCACCCGTCGGCGGCAATCCCGGCACGACGGTCGGTGCGCAGCGGCTGTTTGCGTTTACCTACGCGGCCAACATCTGGGGCGCGACGCTGACCAGTTCGGTGCCCATCGTCATCAACGCGACGTTCGAGGCGCTGACCTGCACCGCCACCAGCGCCGTGCTGGGCAGCGCCGGCACCACGCAGGTGTTCCGCGACTTCGCCGGCGCGCCGAGGGCCGGCACGTGGTATTCGTTCGCTCTGGCCAACAAGATTGCGGGGAGCGATCTCGACCCGACCAGCGCGCACATTCGAGCACGCTTTAACCGCAACCTCGGCACCGCCGGCTGCCTGCCGGCGTCGCCCTGGTACTACGGGCTGGACGGCAACGAGGGCGCCGGCATCGACTTCGTCGCGGTGCTGATGCACGAGATGGGCCACGGACTGGGCTTCCAGACCTTCACCAACGGTTCGACCGGGCTTACGCTCGGCGACCTCGGGTTCCCGGCCGTATGGGACCACTACCTGCTGGACACGGTCACCGGCAAGACCTGGGCGAACTCGACGCCGGCCGAGCGCGTCGCGTCGGCGATCAGCGTCAACAACCTGGTCTGGAGCGGCCCGCTCGTGACCGCGGCGGTGCCGTCGGTGCTGCGCGTCGGCGATCCGCGCGTGGCGATCTCCGGTCCGGCGTCCGGCCCGCTGAACGGCGCCATCCTTCTGGCCGGTGAGGCCTCGTTCGGCGCGACGCTCACGAATGCGGGTGTCAGCGCCGACGTGATGCCGGTCGTCACCCCGACCGGCGGCGGGCCGGGCTGCGGCCCGCTGGCGGCCAACGACGCGCGTGCCGTGGCCGGCAGGATCGCGCTGATCGACCGCGGCGTGTGCGGCTTTGCCATCAAGGTGAAGAACGCGCAGAACGCCGGCGCGATCGGCGTGTTGATCGCCGACAACGTCGCGGGCTCGCCCCCCCCGGGGCTGGGTGGATCGGATCCGACGATCACGATCCCGGCGGTGCGCATCACGCTGGCCGACGGCAACGCGATCAAGGCCCGCCTGGCCACGCGCAGCCGCACGGCCTCCGGTGTGGTCGCGCGCATCGGCCTGATCGGGACGAACATCGCCGGCGCCGACTCGTCGGGCCGCATCAAGATGTACGCGCCCAACCCGTTCTCGGGCGGCTCGTCGGTATCGCACTACGACACCACCGCGCAGCGCAACCAGCTGATGGAGCCGGCGATCAACGGCGACCTGACGCAATCGGTGACGCCGCCGATCGACCTGACGCTGCCGCTGTTCCAGGACATCGGCTGGTAAGTCGATCCTGCCGTTGACGCAAGGCCGGCCTCGTGCCGGCCTTGTCGTTTCCGTGCACGGCGCGCCGGCCGCATTTGCCCCGGGGCGGCAGCCCGGCGTTCAGCCCGCCGAAGGGAGGTGCCGCACCGCCAGCACGCCGGTGATGCCTGCCAGCTCCGCGATCACCGTGTCGGACGGCGCGCTGTCGACGTCCACCAGCGTGTAGGCCATCTCCCCGCGTGACTTGTTGACCATGTTGTGGATGTTCAGGCCCGCCTTGGCCACCGTGGTCGAGATCTGGCCGAGCATGTTGGGCACGTTGGCGTTGGCGATGGCCACGCGCCACGGCGACTCGCGGCTCATCTGCACGGTGGGGAAGTTCACCGCGTTGGCGATGTTCCCGTGCTCGAGGTAGTCGCGCAGCTGGTCGACCACCATCACGGCGCAGTTCTCCTCGGCCTCGCGTGTGGATGCCCCGAGATGCGGCAGCGCGATGACGCGCGGCTCGGCCGAGAGGATGGGTGACGGAAAGTCGCACACGTAGCTGGCGAGCCGTTCACCCGCCAGCGCCTCGAGCACCGCCGACTCGCTGACCACGCCTTCGCGGCTGAAGTTCAGCAGCACCGCGCCCTGGCGCATCAGGCCGACGTTGGCGTCGTTGACGAGGTGGCGCGTGCTCTCCACCAGCGGCACGTGCAGCGTCACGAACTGCGCCGAGCGCAGCACGTCGTTGACGCTGGCCGCACGCTTGACCTGCGAAGGCAGGCTCCACGCGGCGTCCACCGTGATGTGCGGGTCGTAGCCCAGCACCTGCATGCCGAGCTTGATCGCCGCATCGGCCACCAGGCAGCCGATCTTGCCCAGGCCGATGATGCCCAGCGTCTGCCCGGCCAGCTCGTAGCCGGCGTAGGCCTTCTTGCCGTCCTCCACCGCCTTCTCGAAATCGGGCCGGGCCGGGTCGAGGGCCGCGACGAATCGCAGCGCCGGGCCCACGTGCCGCGCGGCCATCAGCATGCCGGCCAGCACCAGTTCCTTCACCGCGTTGGCGTTGGCGCCGGGCGCGTTGAACACCGGCACGCCGCGCGCGCTCATCGCCGCCACCGGGATGTTGTTGGTGCCGGCCCCCGCACGGCCGATCGCCCGCACGCTCGGCGCGATCGTCATCGCATGCAGGTCCGCCGAGCGCACCAGGATCGCCGCCGGGTCGGCCACGTCCTTGCCGACGCGGTAGCGCTCCGCCGGCAGCCGCGACAGCCCCGCCGCCGAGATCTGGTTCAGCACCAGCACGCCCAGTCGTTCCGCCATGGTCCTCGTCTCCTCCGTCGTGGTCGCCGGCCGTGTGGTCAGCCGTGCTGCTGCTCGAACTCGCGCATGTAGGCCACCAGCGCCTGCACGCCCTCGATCGGCATCGCGTTGTAGATCGAGGCCCGCATGCCGCCCACCGAGCGGTGGCCCTTGAGCTGCACCATGCCGCGCTGCTGCGCGCCCTTCAGGAACGCGTCGTCGAGCTTCTCGTCGGCGAGCTTGAACGGCACGTTCATCAGCGAGCGGCAGTCGCGCGCCACCGGGCTGCGGTAGAAGCCGCTGCCGCCGTCGAGGAAGTCGTACAGCAGCGCCGCCTTGGCGCGGTTGTGCGCTTCCATCGCCGCCAGGCCGCCACGCGCCTTGATCCACTTGAACACCAGCCCGGCGATGTAGATCGCGTAGGTGGGCGGCGTGTTCAGCATCGAGTCGTTGTCGGCCTGCTGCTTGTAGTCGAAGGCCGAGGGCGTGACCGGCAGCGCCTGGCCGATCAGGTCGTCGCGCACGACCACGATGGTCAGGCCGGCCGGACCGATGTTCTTCTGCGCGCCGCCGTACAGCAGCCCGTACTTCGAGACGTCCAGCGGGCGCGACAGGATGTTGCTCGACACGTCGGCCACCAGCGGCACCGAGCCCACGTCGGGCGTGCTCTGGAATTCGACGCCGCCGATCGTCTCGTTGGCGCAGATGTGCACGTAGGCGGCGTTCGGGTCGAGCTTCCAGCTCGCGCGCGGCGGGATCGTCGTGTAGCCGGTGTCCGCCGCGCTGGCCGCCACGTTGACGCTGCAGTACTTGCGCGCCTCCTTGATCGACTTCTTGCTCCACTCGCCGGTGTCGACGTAGTCGGCCGACGCCTTGCCGCGCAGCATGTTCATCGGGACGATCGCGTTCTCGGCGATCGCGCCGCCCTGCATGAACAGCACCTTGTAGTTCGCGGGCACCGCGAGCAGTTCGCGCAGCAGCGCCTCGGCCTCGGCGTGGATGGCGATGAACTCCTTGCCGCGATGGCTCATCTCCATCACCGACATGCCCGAGCCGTGCCAGTCGAGCATCTCCTCGGCCGCCTGGCGCAGCACGCTCTCGGGCAGCGCCGCAGGGCCGGCACTGAAGTTGTGGACACGCGTCATCGTCGTTCGCTCCGGGTTGTCGTGGCTTCGTCGCATTATCCGGCGCGGTCCTTTACAGACCCTTGCGGGCTCGCACAATGCGCCGCTTTCGTCGATGAGCGAGAGCCGATGCGAGGAGCCCTGGCCTGTCTGTTGTTCGTGTGTGCCGCCTTCGGTGTGCGGGCGGAGGATGCGGTGCGTGCCGTGCGGCTGTCTCCGGGGGAGACGATCCGGCTCGACGGCAGCCTGTCGCACCCGGCGTGGCAGCGCGCGCCGCGCTGGACCTACTCGGTGGAGACGCAGCCGGTCGACGGCGCGGCCCCGGCCCAGGCCACCCACGTGCAGGTGCTGTTCGACGAGCACGCGCTGTACGTCGGCGTCACCGCGCTGGACACCGCGCCCGGGCTGATCCGCGACCTGCCGGTGCGCAACGACGGCGTCAACCGCACGCAGGACTTCGTGGTCGTCTACGTCGACCCGATCGGCACGAAGCAGTCGGCGCAGTGGTTCCGCGTCAACGCCGCCGGCAGCATGGCCGACGGCATCCACACCGCCGCCGACGACAGCGAGGACTTCGCGCCCGACTTCGACTGGGACGCCGCCGTGCAGCGCAATGCGCATGGCTGGACGGCGGTCCTGCGGCTGCCGTTCGCGTCGCTGCGCTACGGCGACAACCCCAACGGTGCCTGGCGCTTCATGGTGGCCCGGCGATTGCCCCGCGAGCACTTCCACCTCTCGGCCACCGTGCGCATCCCGCGTGGCGTGCCCAGCTTCATCCACACCCTGCAGCCGCTGGAAGGCGTGGAGCTGCCGGCGCGGCACCAGTTCGTCATCGTGCGGCCCAGCGTCACGCTGCGTCGCAGCCGCGACGAGGTGGTCGGCGGGTCGCGCACGAGCGGCAGCGAGCTCGACGCCAGCCTCGACGTGAAGTGGCGGCCGCGTGCCGAGCTGGTCGTCGACGCGACGCTGAACCCCGACTTCTCGCAGCTCGCGCTGGATGTGCCGCAGCTCGCCGGCAACACGCGCTTCGCGCTGTCGTTCCCGGAGAAGCGGCCGTTCTTCTTCGAGAGCGCCGACCTGCTGCGCACGCCCAGCGAGGCCTTCTACACGCGCACCTTCACCGCGCCGCGCTACGGCGTGCGCGGCACCTGGCGCACCGACGCACTGGCCGGCACGGCGCTGGTCGTCAGCGACCGCGGCGGCGGCCTCGTGCTGCTGCCCGGCGCCTACGGCACAGACGCGGCCGAGCAGCCGCGTTCGACCACGCTGGCCGCGCGCGGCCGCTGGGGCCACGGCAGCCTGCAGCACGGCGCCGTGCTGGCCAGCCGCCGCTACGACGGCGACCGCGGCGACAACCATGTCGCGGGCCCCGACGTGGAATGGGCGCTGCCGCAGGGCTGGCAGCTGCGCGGCCAGTGGCTCGAATCGAGCACCACCGCGCAGCCCGATGGCCACGGCGGCCTCGCGCGCGGCGACACCGTGGCTGGCCGTCGCCTGCTCGCCAAGCTGACGCAGCGGCGCGAGAACGGCGAGACCACGGTCACGATCGACGAGATCACCGCCGGCTTCCGCCACGACACCGGCTTCGTCTACCAGGCGGGCGTGCGCTCGATCGGCCTGTTCCACAACCGCGCCTGGCGGCCGCTCGGTCCGTTCAACGAGTTCTTCGCGACGCTCAGCGTCGAGCGGCAGACTGATCGCGCCACCGGCGCGGTGGTCAAGGAGGACCTGCGCCCAGGCATCTACGCCAACGCCGCGCGCAACCTGGAGTGGAGCCTGGAGCTGCACCCGCTGTCGCGCGTGCGCACCTCGCCGGGCGCGCCGCTGCTGCACGAGCGCTACGTCTACACGAGCCTCGTCTACACGCCGGCGCCCTGGTTTCCGTTCCTCGACGCCAACCTCGCGGTGGGGCGGCTCGCCGACACCGTGGCCAACCAGGTGCGCAACGGCGCCCGCGGCGCGCTGACGACGAAGGTGCGCCCGCTGCGGCCGCTCGAACTGGAGGCGAGCCACTCGACCGCCTGGCTCGACCGCGACGGCGGCCGCGCCTACGCCGAACGGGTGTCGCAGCTGCTCGCGGTATGGCACCTGGACGCGCGCAGCAACCTCCGCACGATCGTGCAGCGCACGAGCCTGGATCGGCGTGCCGAGCCAGGGGTGGCCGCGGCGGCGGGCGCCTCCAGCGCCACGTCGGTCACCTACACGTGGCGGCGCTCGGCCGGCAGCGTGCTCTACGTCGGCGCCAGCCGCTCGTCGGGCGGCCGCCCCACGGCACAGCGCGGCAGCGAGGTCTTCGTCAAGCTGCAGCTCGACACCGACGATCTCACCGGCTGGCTCTGACGCCACATCCGCCGCACCGGTCGGCCCGGCGTCGACCCTCGCGCTCAAGATCGGCACGCGGATGCCGATACGCGCGGGGAGTCCCTGGAGAGTGTCGTATGGATCGACGCAAGGCCGTGTCGGCCCTGGGTGCGGGCGCGCTGGCGTTCCCGCTGCGTCTGCGTGCGCAAGCCGCCGCGGAGGGCTACCGCTTCTCGCCCGTCAACCAGTACGGGCTGCAGCTCACCGCGAGCTACTGGAACCCGATCATCGAGTACGCCGCCGCGGCCAGCGGCGTGAAGATGCAGCTGAAGATCGGTCGCACGTCGGCCGACACCACCGGCTACGTGCTGGCGCAGGAAGTGGACTTCGCGTTCACCAACCACCTGTTCAGCCCCGATCGCGAGCGCATGGGCTGGAAGGTGCTGGCCCGCCGCGACGCGCCCCCGGTGCACGGCCAGCTCGTCGTGCCCGAGGCGTCGCCGATCCGCACGCTGGCGCAGCTGAAGGATCTCGAGGTGGCCTTTCCCGGCCCCGAGGCCTTCGTCGCCTACAAGGTGCCGTACGCGCACCTGCTGGCGCTGGGCGTGCCGGTGAAGGTGGTGTTCGGCGGCAACATGGACAGCGCGCTGACGCAGCTCGTCAGCGGCAAGGTCGCCGCGGTGGGCGGCAACTCGCAGCTCATCGAGGGCTTTGCCCGCCGCGAGGGCCGCGCGATGCGCGTGCTGTGGAGCTCCGAGCCCTATCACGACCTGGCGCTGATGTCGTCGCCGCGCGTGAAGCCGGCGGAAGCCGAAGCCGTGCGCCGCGCCTTCATCGGCATGGCCACCGATCCGGCCGGCCGCCGCGTGCTCGAGCAGGCGTCCAAGGCCGTGCAGATCGGCAACGTCACCGGCTTCGTGTCGGCCGGCGACCACGACTACGACAGCTATCGCCGCTTCTACGCGACGGCCCCGTCGACGCTGCGCTGACGACCCCGATCGCGGTATGCGGCTGCTGCCCCGATCGCTGCTGAACCGCGTCTTCCTGCTTTACGGGTTGACGCTGAGCGCGCTGCTGGCCGGCGCCCTGGCGCTGTTCCTCAGCGGGGACGTCGACCGCAGCATCGAGGAAGCGAGCCTGGCCGCCAACATGGTGGTGGAGATCGGCGCGCATGCCATCACCGACAGCGTGCTCGTCAACGACCAGGACGCGATCCAGCGCACGCTCAACGCCGCGGTGACGCGCACCGCGTTCAGCGGCGCACGCTACATCGAGGTGGGCGGCAACGTGCTGGTCGCGCGTGCCGGCACGCCGCCGCGGGAGCAGGTGCCCGCGGCCATCCGGCGCTGGGTGGCCGACCAGTTGCCGGAGGTCAACCGCGTCATCACCGCCGGCGGCCGCGACTACGGCGTGCTGCGGCTGGCCTTCACCACCGACGAGATCGCGGCGCAGCTCTGGCAGACGATGCTGCGCTCGCTGGCGCTCGGCGCCGTGGCCCTGGCGCTGGGCCTCGTGCTCACGCGCTGGCTGCTCGGCCGCTGGCTGGCCAACCTCGACCACCTGGGCCACGCCGCCGAGCAGATCCGCGCCGGCGAGCTCGACGTGCACGCCCGACCCACCGGTGATGCACCGGAAGAGGTGCGTCGCGCGCTGGAACAGTTCAACTCGGCCGCCAGCGGCCTGCGCGACCGCTACGGCGCGCGCATCGACGCGCTGACCCACGCGCTCGTGCAGCACAAGCGCGCCACCGACCAGGCGGTGATCGTGCTGGAGCTCGACCCGTTGGGCGTGGTCACGGCCGTCAACGACCTGTTCTGCGCCGTCAGCGGCTGGCCGCGCGAGGCCGTGGTCGGGCGTCGCGACGCCTGGTCGCTGGAGCCCGAGCGCTACCGGGACTACGCGCGCGCCGTGCCGCAGGCGCCGTGCTGGAGCGGCGAGGTGGCCTGCCGCCGCCGCGACGGCAGCCTCGCGTGGATGCAGCGCACCGCGGTGCCGATCCACGACGAGGCCGGGGCGCTCGAGAAGGTCATCTGCCTGGACATCGATGTCACGCGCCAGAAGGCCGCCGAGCACACGCTCACCGGGGAGAAGGAGCGCGCCGAGGTGACGCTGCACTCCATCGCCGAGGGCGTGGCCACGCTGGACGCCGACGAGCGCGTGCAGTACGCCAACCCCGCGGCGCTGAAGATCGTCGGAGCGAGCCTCGAGACGCTGCGCGCGCGGCCGCTGCGCGACGTGGTGCAGGTGCTGTCGTCATCGGCGATCCCGTTGCGCGCCGATGCCGGCGCCAGCGCCCTGGCCGACGTGCGGCTGCCCGATGGCCGCGAGGTGGTGCTGGAGCTGACCCGGGCGCCGCTGCGCGACACGGCTGGCCGCCGCACCGGCGAGGTGATCGCGTTCCGCGACGTGACGCAGGAGCACCAGATCCGTCGCGAGCTGCAGCGGCTGTCGCTGGCGGTGGAGCACGCGGCCAGCGCGATCTTCATCACCGATCCGCAGGGCCGCGTCGAGTACGTCAACCCGAAGTTCACGCAACTCACCGGGTTCGCGCTGCCCGACGTTCGCGGCCAGACGCCGCGCTTCCTGAAGTCCGGGCAGACCGGCCGCGCGGTCTACGACGCGATGTGGGAGTCAGTGCGGGCCGGCCGCGTCTGGCGCGGCGAGCTGCTGAACCGGCGCAAGGACGGCTCGCTCTTCTGGTGCACGCAGACGCTTTCGGCGGTGTGCGACGAGCAGGGCCGCCCGAGCCAGTACGTCTCGGTGATGGAGGACGTGACGCAGCGCAAGCGCGCCGAGGAGATCATCCACAAGCTGGCCTACTTCGACGCGCTCACCGAGCTGCCGAACCGCCGCATGTTCATGGAGCGCGCGGTGCAGCAGCTGCGCGCGGCCCGCGAGGTGCGGCGGCCGCTGGCCATGTGCTACCTCGACCTCGACGGCTTCAAGAACGTCAACGACACGCTGGGCCACGGCGCCGGTGACACGCTGCTCGCCGAGGTGGCGCGGCGCATCCGCTCGTGCCTGCGCGAAGGCGACTTCCTCGGGCGGCTGGGCGGCGACGAGTTCGCGCTGCTGCTGCAGGCGGCCGACACGCCGGAGGCCGTGGCCGCGATCGGCCGCCGCATCATCGAGCTGCTCGAACAGGTGGTGCGCATCGACCAGCACGACATCTACGTCAGCACCAGCATCGGCGTGGCGATGTGCCCCGACGACGGCGTCGACGTGACCGACCTGCTGCGCAAGGCCGACATGGCGCTGTATCGCGCCAAGGAGGTGGGCAAGCGCAAGCTGGTGTTCTTCACCGCCGAGATCGAGCAGCACCGGCGCAACCGCAGCGAGCTGGAGGCCGCGCTGCGCGAGGCCTTGCCGAGGCGCGAGTTCAAGCTGGTCTACCAGCCGAAGGTGGACATCGACACGCAGGCCGTGACCGGCGCCGAGGCGCTGCTGCGCTGGGAGCATCCCGGCAAGGGGCGCATGGCGCCGGACCTCTTCGTGCCGCTGGCCGAGGAGACGCGGCTGATCGTGCCGATCGGCCGCTGGGTGCTGGAGGAGGCCTGCCGGCAGATCCGCGTGTGGAACGATCGCGGGCTGGAGGACGTGCGCGTCGCGGTGAACCTGTCGTCGGTTCAGTTCCGCTCGCCCGAGCTGGTGGAGGACATCGAGCGCATCGTGCGCGACTCGGGTATCCGCGCCGAACAGCTCGAGCTGGAGATCACCGAGAGCGGGCTGATGGAGGACCCGGCGGCGGTGGCCGGCATCCTGGAACGCCTGCGGGCGATCGGCCTGACGATCGCCATCGACGACTTCGGCACCGGTTACTCGTCGCTGGCCTACCTCAAGTCCTTCCCGGTCAGCGTGCTGAAGATCGACCGCTCGTTCGTGCGCGATCTCGAGCGCGACGCCAACGACCGCGGCATCGCCGAGGCGGTGATCTCGATGGCGCGCGTGCTGAAGGTCGACGTGGTGGCCGAAGGCGTGGAGACGCGCGGGCAGCTGGACATCCTCGATGGCATGGGCTGCCAGCTCGCGCAGGGCTACTACTTCAGCCGCCCGATCCTGCCCGAGGCCTTCGAGTCCTACTGGTGGCGCCATCGGCCGCGGCCGCACTTCGAGCCCACCGACGCGATGCCGCCGGGCTTCGAATCCACCGTGCCGGGCTGAGCGAGCCGATACCATGGCGGCCCCCCCCACCACCTCCCGGGAGCCCCCATGGCCAAGCCGATGATCGACCCCGATGCGCTGATCTCGATGTTCGAGAGCGCCACCGCCAAGCAGGGCGAGCAGCTGCGCCAGGCCGTCGGCGAAGCGACGCTGAAGGCGCTGCAGGCCCGCGAACTGACGCTGAAGAACATCCGCTCGACGCTGGCCGCGGTGACCGACGCCGCCGGGCAGGGCGCGGCGAAGAACCTCGTGGCCGGGGCCGACGTGCCGGCACTGCTCGACAAGGCCGTGGCCGGCATGGACGACGCCCTGCTGCGTGCCGTGGAGGCCAACCGCACGGCGCTCTCCACGCTGATGGCGCAGGGCGCCGACCTGAAGGACAAGCAGCTCGGCCGCGCGCTGCAGGAACTCGAGAAGATCGAGGACAGCCTGATCGGCGCCGTGAAGAAGATGGCCCAGGGCGCGACACCGATGGCCGGGCCGTGGACGCAGGTGCTCGAGAAGATGCAGATGGGCGGCACGCAGTCGGGCGCGAGTGCCGCCACGGCGGTGGAGCAGCTGATGGAGCAGACCACGCGGAACCTGCGCGCGGCCCGCGGCGCCAGCCTGCGTGCCGCGCAGGTGATGGCCGAGAGCTATGCGGCGCTGGCCAGCGGCGTGCTGATCGGCATGAGCGAGGCGATGCAGCGCGCCGCCGCGGCGTCGAAGCCCGCGGCGCCGGCGCCGGCCGCCAAGTCGAAGAAGTAGGCCCGCCCTACCAGATCTGCAGCGGCTCGGCGGCCACCATCGGGTCGCCGGCCTTGCAGCCGAAGGCCTTCGCGAAGGCCGGTGTCTGTGACATCGGTCCCAGCACGCGGAAGCGCCCGGGCGAGTGCCCGTCGGTGCGCAGCTGGTCCATCAGCGCCTCGCTGCGCGACTTGCTGCGCCAGACGATGGCGTTGGCGATGAAGAAGCGCTGCTCGGGGGTCTGCCCGTCCACCAGCACCGGCGCCTTGCCCGCCGCGCGTTGGCGCGCCAGCGCGATCTGCAACCCGTCGTAGGCGATCTGCAGGCCGGCGAGGTCGGAGATGTTCTCGCCCAGCGTCAGGCGGCCGTTGATGCGCACACCCGGCAGCGGCTCGTAGCCTCCGTACAGCGCCGCCACGCGCGCGGCGCGGCTGCGGTAGGCCGAGGCGTCCTGCGGCGTCCACCAGTCGTTCAGGTTGCCGAGGTGGTCGTAGCGGCGGCCACGGTCGTCGAAGTGGTGCGTGATCTCGTGGCCGATGATCATGCCGATCGCGCCGTAGTTGGTGGCGTCGTCGGCGGAGGCGTCGAAGAAGGGCGGCTGCAGGATGCCGGCCGGGAACACGATCGCGTTGCCGGCGGCGGCGAAGGCGTTGACGATGTGCGGGCTGGTCGTCCAGCGCAGCCGGTCGACCGGCTGATCGAGCTCGGCGACACGCCTGGCCGTGGCCCAGGCGGCCACGCGCAGCAGGTTGCCGGCGTGGTCGGCCGGGTCCAGCACCAGGCCGGCGTACGACGGCCAGCGTTCGGGCATGCCGATCCTCGTGACCATCGCGTCGAGCTTGGCGCGGGCCCTCTCGCGCGTGGCTTCGCTCATCCACCCGAGCCGGCCGATGCGTTCGCGCATCGCGGCTTTGATGTCGGCCACCATCTGCAGCGCGCGCGCCTGGGCCTGCGGCAAATGGGCGCGCGAGGCATACAGCTCGCCCAGCGTCAGCGCCAGCGGCGCGCTGCCGTAGGCCCCGCCGAGCTGCAGGATCAGCTGCTCGGCGCGCGGGAGCGGCGCCTTCAACCCGCGGATGGCGCCGCCCCGGTAGGCGAAGTGCGCGTCGGCAAAGGCCGGCGGCAGGCGGTCGGCCGCCAGGTCCAGCAGCCGCACGCGCAAGTAGCTGCGCCAGCTCGCCAGCGGCGCCTGCGCCACCAGCGCGCCGACGGCCTTCACGAACTCGGGCTCGGCCACCACCGTGATGGCCACGCCGTCGGGCCGGTGGGCATAGGCGGCCAGCAGCGTGCGCGGCGCCAGTGGCGGGGCCAGCTCGTGCAGCTGCTCCGGGCTCATCGGGTTGTAGCGCACCATCGGGTCGCGCCGCTGCTCGCGCGGTGCGGTGGCGCGGGCCAGCTCGGTCTCCAGCGCGAGCAGCGCGTCGATCGTCGCATCGTCCGCGGGATAGCCCGCCGTCTTCAGCAGCCGCTGCGCGTACAGCCGGTAGGCCTCGCGCAGCCTGCGTGAGCGGTCGTCATCGTCGACGTAGTCGGCGCGATCGGGCAGGCCCAGGCCGCCGGGCGAGAGCACCAGCGCATGGCGGGCGCCGTCGCGCGCATCCGGGCCGATGGAGAAGGCCAGCGGTGCCGAGCTGCCCAGGCGGGCCAACTGCCCCATCAGCGCCGGCAGGCTGTCGCGCGTGACCTCGTCGATGCCGCGCAGCTGCGGCTGCAGCGGCGACAGCCCGCGTGCGGCGATCGATGCGCGGTCCATGCCGGCCTGGTACGACGCGGCCAGCAGCTTCAGCCCCGGCGAGGTCTGGCGCGCGGGGTCGGCCACCAGTTCGGCCAGCGCCCGCTCGAGCAGCTTGGCATTGGCCACGCGCAGCGTGTCGAAGCTGCCGATGCGCGCGCGCTCGGCTGGCAGCTCGATGCTCGCCCGCCAGCCGCCGTTGACCCAGGCGTCGAAGTCGGTGCACGGCGTCGCTTCATTGGCGTGCGCCGCCGGCAGCGCGGCCAGGGCCAACGCTGCCGCGGCGATCAGGGAGGGCAGGTGCATGCCGGAAGTCTAGGAGGCCAAGCCTCCCAGAGGCCCGTTCCCGCCCGTCGGCTATCGTGCACCCATGCCCGGCATGACCTTCCTCTGGCACGACTACGAGACCTTCGGCCGCGACCCGCGCCGCGACCGCCCGGCGCAGTTCGCCGCCTTGCGCACCGACGCCGAGCTGAACGTGGTCGGCGAGCCGGTGATGTGGTACTGCCGGCCCACGCCCGACGTGCTGCCCGATCCCGAGAGCTGCCTGCTCACCGGCATCCTGCCGCAGCACTGCGCGCAGCACGGGCTGCCGGAGCATCGTTTCGCCGCGCAGGTCGAGCAGCAGCTCGGCCTGCCCGGCACCATCGGCGTGGGCTACAACAGCCTGCGCTTCGACGACGAGGTCACGCGCCACCTGCTGTGGCGCAACCTGATCGACCCCTATGCCCGCGAGTGGCGCGACGGCTGCGGGCGCTGGGACCTGATGGACGTGCTGCGCTGCGCCTGGGCGCTGCGCCCCGACGGCCTCACCTGGCCCACCTACGACGACGGCCGCGCGTCGTTCCGCCTTGAGGACCTGACGCGCGCCAACGGCGTGGCGCACGACGACGCCCACGACGCGCTGGCCGACGTGCGCGCGACGCTGGCGATGGCGCGGCTCGTGAAGACGCACCAGCCGAAGCTGTGGGCGTTCTGCCTGCGCCTGTGCCGCAAGGAGGCGGTGCAGGAGGAGATCGGCGTTCAGCGGCCGTTCGTGCACCTGTCGGGCCGCTACCCGATCGAGCGCGGTTGCCTGGCGGTGGTGTGGCCGCTGGCCGCGCACCCGACCAACCGCAACGAGCTGATCGTGTGGGACCTGTCGCACGACCCGCGCGAACTGCAGGGCCTGGACCCGGCCGATGCACGCCGGCGGCTCTTCTCGCGGCAGGAGGACCTGCCCGTGGGCGAGACGCGGCTGCCGATCAAGACCATCCACCTGAACCGCTCGCCGGTGGTGATGTCCAACCTGCGCACGGTCGAGTCGGCTGCGCCGCGCTGGGGCCTCGACGTGGCCCAGGCCGTGGCCCGGGTGCCGCAGGCGGCCGAGGTGAGCGGGGGGCTCGATGCCGCGTGGTGGCAGGCGGTCTACGCGCGCGAGGCATCGGCAGGGCCGCGCGACGTCGACGAGGATCTCTACGGCGGCTTCGTCGGCAACGCCGATCGTCGAGCCCTCGAGCGGCTGCGCACGCTGACGCCCGGCGAGCTGGCCGGCAAGCGCCTGGGCTTCGACGATGCGCGGCTGGAGGAACTCGTGTTCCGCTACTGTGCGCGCAACTTCCCCGAGACGCTGACCGACGACGACGCCGAGCGCTGGGACGCGCACCGCCGCGCCCGGCTGGTCGACGGCGAGGGCGGTGCGCTCACGCTGCAGGCCTTCCTCGACCGCATCGACGTGCTGCACGAGCAGGCCGACGAGCGCGGCGAGGAGATCCTGTCGGCGCTCGTGGACTACGCCGAGTCGATCGCGCCGGAGTGACCTCCGGGGCGGTGACGCCCCTGCTCGCCGCGCGGCCGCCGGTCCCCGATACGATGACGCGATGGCCCGCCACTCCCTCGCGCTGGACGACACGCTGCACGACTACCTGCTCTCGGTGACGCTGCGCGAGCACCCCTCGCAGCGCGCCCTGCGCGAGGCCACCGCGGCGTGGCCGCGCGCCGGCATGCAGATCGGCGCCGAGCAGGGCGCGCTGATGTCGCTGCTCGTGAAGCTCGCTGGCGCACGTCGCGCCATCGAGGTCGGCGTCTTCACCGGCTACAGCGCGCTCACCGTGGCGCTGGCCTTGCCGCCCGATGGCCGGCTGCTGGCCTGCGACATCAGCGACCACGACACCGTGATCGGCATCCCGCACTGGCAGGCGGCCGGCGTCGCGCACAGGATCGAGTTCGTCGTAGCGCCGGCCGACCAGACGCTCGCGGCCCGGCTGGCCGGCGGCGAGGCGGGCTCGTACGACTTCGCCTTCATCGACGCCGACAAGACCGGCTACGACCGCTACGTCGAGCTGTGCCTGCAGCTGCTGCGGCCCGGCGGCCTGATCGCGATCGACAACGTGCTGTGGGGCGGCGCGGTGGCCCGGCCCGCGGAAGGCGACGCCGACACCGCCGCGCTGCAGGCACTGAACGCGAAGCTGCACGCCGACGAGCGCGTCGATCTGGCGATGCTGCCGATCGGCGACGGCGTGACCCTGCTGCGTAAGCGCTGAACGAGCGCCTCGGCACCCGCGCCGCAGGTGATTCAGCGCCCGTTCGGCGCGGCGTCGTCGTACACGTGCGGCACGGGCACGGTCTCGGCCCACTCGGCGTAGCGCCAGTCGCCGCCTTCGGCACGCGCCAGGCCTTCGGGCACCTCGCGCGCGACCTCGGGCACACCCGCCAGCGCGTGGCGCATGTAGGCGATCCACGCCGGCAGAGCCAGGCCGCCGCCCGACTCGCCCACACCCAGGCTGCGCGGCTCGTCGTGGCCGATCCAGGCCACCGCCACCACGCCCGGCTGGAAGCCGGCGAACCAGGCGTCGACGGCGCCGTTGGTGGTGCCGGTCTTGCCGTAGAGGTCGCTGCGGCCGAGCTGCACCTGCACCGCCGCCGCGGTGCCGCTGCGCGTGACCTCGCCCATCAGCTCGGTGGTGACGTAGACGTTGCGCGCCGGCACCACGCGGCGGCTCTCGTCCAGCGGCGGTGGCGGCGGCGCCTCGTGCAGCACGCGGCCGCGGGCATCGGTGATGCGCAGCACCAGCAACGGGTCGACCTTGTAGCCGCCGTTGGCCAGCACCGAGTAGGCGCCGGCCAGTTGCAGCGGCGTGGTGCTGCCGGCGCCGAGAGCCAGCGTCAGGTTGTCAGGCTGGCGCTCGCGGTCCAGGCCGTAGCGCGCGGCCCAGTCGCGCACGGTGGCCACGCCCAGCGCCTGCGTCAGGCGGATGCTGACCATGTTCTTCGAGCGCGCCAGCGCCTGGCGCAGCGTGATCGGTCCGTCGAAGGTGCCATCGGAGTTCTTCGGCGCCCACTCGCGCCCGCTGCCGTCGGCGATCACCACCGGCGTGTCGTCGACGAGGCTGTCGGGCATCACGCCGCGCTCCATGGCGGCCGAGTAGACGAACGGCTTGAACGCCGAGCCGGGCTGCCGCCACGCCTGCGTGACGTGGTTGAACGGCTGCCGGTTGAAGTCGTAGCCGCCGACCAGTGCCCGCACGCGGCCGCTCAGCGGATCGAGCGCGACGAAGGCGCCGTCGGCCAGCGGCCACTGCACCACCGCCCAGCCTGCGCCGGCCTCGTGGCGCGCGACGCGCACGATGGCCCCGCGCCGCACCGCCAGCTTCGACGGCCCCTTGCCGGCCAGCGCCGACTGCACGAGGCGCAACCCGTCGCCTTCCACGGTGATCGCCTCGCCGCCGGCCAGCAGCAGCTCCAGCCGCCGCGGCGTGGCCTGCATCACCACCGCCAGGCGCAGGTCGTCGTCGTCGTGCAGTTCCTTCAGCGCCTGCGCGGCCACGCGCTCGGCGGCCAGCGCATCGGCGGGCAGGTCGACGTCGTCCTCCGGCCCGCGCCACGGCTGCTTGCGTTCGTGCGCGAGCACCGCATCGCGCAGCGCCTCGTGCGCCGCGCGCTGGTCGGCGGCGACGATGCTCGTCACCACGCGCAGTCCCTCGGTGTAGGCCTTGTCGCCGAAGCGCTCGACCACCGCGCGGCGCGCCATCTCGGCCACGTGCTCGGCGTGCACGTCCACCTGCTGCGGCTTGCGCACCGCGAGCTTCTCGCGCAGCGCCGCCGCGTGCTCGGTGGGTTCGATCCAGCCGAGCTTCAGCAGCCGGTCGAGCACCATCTTCTGCCGCCTTTGCGCGCGCGCCGGGTTGCTGATCGGGTTGGCGTAGATCGGGTTCTGCGGCAGCCCGGCGAGCATCGCCGTCTCGGCCAGCGTCAGCGCGTCCAGCGGCTTGCCGAAGTAGGTCTGCGCCGCGGCGGCGAAGCCGTAGCTGCGCTGGCCGAGGTAGATCTGGTTCAGATACAGCTCGAGGATCTGCGGCTTCGTGAGCTGCTGTTCGATGCGCCAGGCCAGCAGCGCCTCCTTGATCTTGCGCTCGGCGGTGCGGCGCTTGGTCAGGAAGAAGGTGCGCGCCACCTGCTGCGTGATCGTCGAGGCCCCTTGCGGCATGCCGCCGGTGGCGTTGGCGACGAAGGCGCGCGCAAGGCCCCGCCAGCTGATGCCGGCGTGCTCGTGGAAGCCGGTGTCCTCGATCGCCAGCACCGCGCGCTGCAGCGCCGGTGGCGTCTGGCCGATCGGCACGAACTGGCGCCGCTCGGCGCCGAACTGCGCGATCTCCACGCCGTCGGCCGTGTACACCTGCAGCGACTGCACCGGCCGGTAGTCGGTGACCGGCTCGAGCGTCGGCAGATCGCGGCCGTACCACGCCGCCATGCCCGCAAGCGTAGCCACGCCGGCGAGCAGCAGGCCACCGGTCGCGATCAGGCTGCGGCGCAGCCAGCTGCGCCGGATCACGGGGTGCGCTTCAAGGCACCAGCTCGTACAGCGACGAACCGTCGCCGTTGTCCTTGACGAGCCGGATCTGCGCGTAGCGCGCGAGGTGCGCCGCGCCGGCGGTGCTGGAGAGGAAGCGCAGCTTCACGCCCGGCACCGGCTGGATGCGCCAGTTGCCGTCGGCGCTGGGGTCCACGCGCTTCTGCGCGGCCAGGTACTGCACCAGCGCCTCGCGGTTCTCGTCGGGCGCGTCGAGCACGATGCCGCTGCCGTCGAGGCCGGGGAAATTGCCGCCGCCGGAGGCGCGGTAGTTGTTCGTGACGACGACGAACTCGGCCGCCTCGTCGATGGGCCGCCCGTCGTGGCGCAGGTCGGTGATGCGGCGCGAGCCCGGCGAGACCAGCTTGCCGCCGCGGTCGTAGCGCGCCGGCTGCGTCACGTCGATGCGGTAGGTGACGCCGTCGAGGGTGTCGAAGTTGAAGCTCGGGAAGCCGGTGTCGATCAGGTTCTGCTCGGGCGCGCCGGCGGGGTCGATGCGGTTGAACGCGCCGGCGGACATCTCCAGCCATTCGCGCACCTGCGCCCCGGTGATCTTCACCGCCTTCACGGTGTTCGGGTAGATGTAGAGGTCGGCCACGTGGCGCAGCGCCAGCGGCCCCGCGGGGATGTCGGTGTAGGCCGACCAGCCCTGCCGCCCGCCGGTCTTGAACGGCGCCGCGGCCGAGAGCAGCGGCAGCTTCGCATGCGGCGTGCCGGCCAGCGCCCGCGCCGCGTAGGCCAGCTGCGCCTGCGAGACGAGCTGCACCGACGGGTCGTCGGCCACCTGCGCGAAGTAGCTCTGGATCGGCACGCTGGTCTGCGCGATCTCGGCGCGCATGTAGGCCCGCGTGCCCTCGTGCTCGGCGGCGATGAGCTTGAGCACCTCCGGGTCGGCATCGACCAATGGCTTGCGCGCCGCGCGGTCCCAGATCGGGCGCAGCTGCGCGCGAGATTCCACGACCTGCCACGAGCCGCCGGCATCGTCGAGCACGAGGTCGATCACGCCGAGGTGGTCGCCCCAGCGGCCGGGCATCACGGCCGGGATGCCGTTGATCGTGCCTCGCGCGAGGTCCACCTTCGGGTGCGATGCGAAGAAGCGGCCGGGGAACTCGCCGTGCGAGTGGCCGAACAGCACCGCGTCCACGCCCGGCACCTCGGCCAGCCGCGCCACCGCGTTCTCGGCGAAGAAGACCGTCTCGCCGCGCTCGAAGCCCGAGTGCGCGATGGCGACGATGACGTCGGCGCCGCGCGCCTTCATCTCGGGCACGAAGCGGCGAGCGGTCTCGGGGATGTCGCGCGCGGTGACCTTGCCGCGCAGGTTCTGCCGGTCCCACACCATGATCTGCGGCGGCACGAAGCCGATCACGCCGATCTTCAGCCGCCGCTCGCTGCCGCCCACTCCTTTGAACGTGCGCTCGAGCATCACGTAGGGCGTGAAGGTGTTGCGGTCGTTGGCGGGGTTGCCGTCGCCGTCGTCGGTGTAGACATTGCCGTTGACGTACGGGAACCTCGCCGTGGCGATGGCCTGCTGCACGAACGGCAGTCCGTAGTTGAACTCGTGGTTGCCGATGTTGGCGGCGTCGTAGCCGAGCGCGTTCATCACCTTGTAGGCCGGGTGCACGTCGCCGGGTGCGAGCGGCTTCACGCGTGCCACGTAGTCGCCCAGCGGACTGCCCTGGATCAGGTCGCCGTTGTCGAACAGCAGCGTGTTGGGGTTCTCGGCGCGCGCGGCCTTGATCAGCGACGCGGTCCTGGCCAGCCCGAATTCGTCCGTCGGCTTGTCCTGGTAGTAGTCCCAGGGCAGCAGGTTCATGTGCACGTCGGTGGTCTGCAGGATGCGTAGGCGCAGCTGCTCGGCGGCGACGGGTGCAGCGGCCAGCAGGGCGGCCAGCAGCACCGGCACGGCGAGGAAGGCACGACGGGAGTTCATGGCGGCAGCGTACCGGAAGCGGATCACGGGCGGGGCCCCGGGGCGAGGGTCGCGGCGCGCGCCAGCGCGCGCTGCACGGTGGCGATCAGCCCCGACAGCTCGAGCGGCTTGCTGAGGTAGTCGTAGAAGCCGGCGGCATGCCCGGCGGCCACGTCGTCGGGCATCGCGTTGGCGCTCACCGCCACCACCGGGATGTGGCGCGTGCGCGGGTCGGCCTGCAGGCGCTCGAGCACCTCGAAGCCGCTCAAGCCGGGCAGCTGGATGTCCAGCAGGATCAAGTCGGGCACCAGCGCCACGGCGCGGTCCAGCCCCGGCAGCGGCAGCTCCTCGCAATGCAGCACCACGCCGGGCACGCGCGTGAGCATCGCCTCCATCAGCGTGATGTTGACCGGGTTGTCCTCGATGTAGAGCACCGTGCGCGGCGGGCCGCTCGCGGCCTGCGGGCCGGTGGCGGGCGTGCGCTCCGGCGGCGTGGCGGCGGCGCCGGTGGCGTGCAGCGGCAGCTCGACCCAGAAACGGCAGCCGCGGCCGGGTTCGCTCTCCACGCCGATGCGCCCGCCCATGCCGACCACCAGCCGCTGGCTCAGTGCCAGCCCGATGCCGGTGCCTTCCACGGACACCTCGTCGTGCAGCCGCTCGAAGGGCTGGAACAGCCGCTCGATCTGCGCCGGCTCCAGGCCGAGGCCGTCGTCGATGACCTCCAGGTGCAGCAGCTCGCCGCGCCGCCCGGCGGCCAGCGACACGCGGCCGCCGTAGCGGTTGTACTTGATGGCATTGCCCAGCAGGTTCAGCAGCACCTGCCGCAGGCGCAGCGCGTCGGTGCGCACCGTGGCGTCGAAGTCGGCCACGGGCACGGGCTGCAGCTGCACGTCGCGTTCGCGGGCCAGCGGCTCCACCAGGCTGAGGCACTCCTGCACCAGCGGCAGCAGCGGCACCGGCCCGAGCTCGATCGGCAGCCGGCCGGCCTCGATGCGCGCGAGGTCGAGCATGTCGTTGATGAGCCGATGCAGGTGGCGCGCGCCGCGCAGGATCTCGCGGGAGCGCTCGAGCTGCACGCCGGGCAGCGCGCCGTCGTCGGTCATCAGCTGCGCGAAGCCCAGCACCGCGTTCAGCGGCGTGCGCAGTTCGTGCGACATGTGCGAGAGGAACTGCGACTTGGCGCGGTTGGCGTGCTCGGCCTCGTCGCGCGCGGCGATCAGCGCCTGCTCGGCGCGGCGCAGGTCGGTGATGTCGAAGCCGAAGCCCTCATAGCAGGGCAGCCCCGTGGCCGCGTCGCGCCGCCCGCTCATCGTCACGCGGATGCAGTGCGGCCCCTGCCAGCGCTCGAACACCACCGAGCCGTGCTCCAGCGCCTGCGCGGCGAGCATGCGCACCTCGTCGGCCCGCTCGGGCCCCAGCACCTCGTCGACGGCGTGCCCCACCACGGACTCGCGCGGTCGTCCGGCCACGCGCAGGAAGGCGTCGTTGGCGTAGGTGTAGACGAGCCGGTGGTCGAGCTCGGCGATCAGCCCGGGGAACGCCGCCAGCAGCCGCTGCGTCTGCGCGCGGGCATCGTCGAGCTGGCGCTGCGCGCGCGCTTCGGTGGTGATGTCGCGGAAGCTCCACACGCGCAGCAGCCCTTGCCCGTGCACCGCCAGCGCACAGCGGCGCAGCAGCGTGCGGCCATCGCGCAGCACCACGCGATCCAGCGGCGCGTCGGCGCCCGGGGTTCCGTCGCGCAGCAGCCGCTGCAGCCGCGCGTCCTCCGCGGCCGGGTCGGCGTACAGCGTGGCCGCCTGCACGAACAGCTGCCGCGGCGTCAGCGTGGCCTGCATCGCCGCGGGCAGGCCCCACATCTCGAGCAGCCGCGCGTTGGCGAAGCGCACCGGGCCGTCGAGGTCGTCGGCATCGTGCGCGTAGATGCCGTCGCCGGTGGTGTCCAGCGTGCGCTCGAGGTGCAGGTGGCTGGCGGCCAGGGCCTCGCGCTGGCGCTCCTCGCCGGTGACGTCGCGGGTCACGATCACCACGCAGGGCACGCCGGCATCGTCGCGCCCGTACGGCGTGTAGATGGCCTCGTAGGTCCGCCCGGCCAGGTGCGGCAACGCCATCGGCCCTCGGATCGTGATCGGCACGCCGGCATCCAGGCAGCGGCGGATGCCGCGCATGCGCTCGCCGTCGACGCGGCCGGGGAACAGGTCGCCGGCGCGGCAGCCCACCGCCGCCTGCGCGGGCACGCGCATCGTGCGGCACCAGGCGCGGTTGACGAGCCGGTAGACCTGGTCCTCGCCGACCACGCTGACCATCTCGGTGATGGCATCCAGTGCCAGCTCGGCCAGCCGCAGCGGCGGCGTCACCGCCGCTGCGTTGCCGGAAGTGGGCAGGGCCGTCATCCGACGATCATAGGTGGGGCCTGCGCGCGTTCGTGATGCGCAGGCGGATGGGTCACGGGCTGCCGAGCGAGAGTCTCACGCTCGGTTTCCAGGGGCCGGCCGAGCCCTCCGCCGCAGGCGGGCCGTTGGCGGCCGTCTCTTCCACGAGCTGGGGCGCGGCCAGGAACAGCCGCGCGGCGGGCAGGCCCTGCGCCATCAGCGCGTCGCGCACCGCCAGGCCCCGCTGCAGCGCCAGTTCGCGCGCCGCGTCGGCCGGCAGCACCATGGCGGCCTTGAGCCGCGCCTCCATCTCGGGCGCCGGCACCGCCTTGGCCATGCCGAGCAGGTTGCGCGGCTTGTCGGGCAGCGGCGTGTCGGCATAGAGGCGCTCCAGCATGCGCAGCCGGTCGGCGCCTTGCGGCGCTGCCGCCGGGCCGCTGGCCGCGGCGCCAGGCCGCGCCGCACGTGCCTGCTCGCGCTGCCACAGCGCGGCCAGGCGTGCCTCGAGCAACGCCGCCTTCATCGCCTCGGCCTCGCCGCGGCCGTCGGCGCTGCCCTGCATCGTGAGCTGCAGCGCGGGGCGATCGGCCAGCGCGCGGCCGATGCGCTGCAGCACCGGCGCGGCCGACGGCGCCAGCCGCGCCGTGCCCGCCAGGAACTCGACGCTGCTCATCTCCTCGCTGCCGCCGCCGGCCAGCAGCGAGAACGGTGCGGTCAACGCCTTCACCAGCAGGTTGCCGATGATCTTCATCACGAGGCCGAAGATGCTGAACTGCGGGTCGTTGATCGAGCCGCTGATCGGCAGGTCGATGTCGATGTTGCCGTGGCGGTCGGTGAGCAGCGCCAGCGCCAGCCGCACCGGCAGCTTGGTGGCTTCGGGGCTGTCGATCTTTGCCCCCAGCGTCAGCTGGTTCAGCACGAGCTGGTTGCGCGCCTCCAGGCGGCCGTCGGCGTCGATCTTGTAGGCCACGTCCAGGCTCAGCTTGCCGCGCTCGATCGCGTAGCCCGCGTACTTGCCCGAGTACGGCGACAGCGGCGCGAGTTCGAGGTCGGTGGCGCGTGCCGCGAGGTCCAGCGCCAGCGGCGTGGCGGTGGGGTTGAGCGCGCCGCGGATGTCCAGCAGGCCGGTGCCGGCGACGCGGCCGCGCAGTTCGATCGGCGCCATCTCGCGCGTGCCCGAGGTCAGCCGCCCGATGCCGCCTTCGAGGTCGGTCAGCGCGGCGGCATAGCTCGGGCGCACGAAGCGGTCGCGGAAGTCGATGCGGCCGTTGGTGAGCCGCGTGCGGCCGATGGTGAGCGCGACGGGGAACTCGCCCGCAGGTGCCGACGCCGCGGCCGACGCGGCGGCCACCGCGGGCTGCACCGGGGGCGCCGAGGCTGCGGCCGCCGGCGCGGCGGGCCCGGTGTCGCGCAGGTTGAAGCGGCCCTGCTCGGTGATCACGAGCTGCGAGTAGAAGTCGCTGATCGCCAGCTCCCCCACGTCCACCACCGGCGCCCGCCCCGGCACCACCGACACCGCCAGCGGCTGCGCGTCGAGCGCGTTCCAGCTCAGCAGCGCCTGGTCGCCGGCGCTGAAGTCGGCGCCTTCGAACGGGCGCGTGCGCAGCTGCAGGTCGGCCACGCGCAGCGCGCCGCGTGCCGTGGCGCGCCAGCCGTCGCTGCCCTGCGCGGCCTGCACGTCGCCGCGCCAGCCCAGTTCGGCGCGCGCCAGCCGGTAGGGCAGCAGATCGCCGAACCACGGCTCGGCGGCGTGCACCGGCAGCCGCTCGACGAGCAGCGCCGCGCGCACGTCCAGCGGCTGCAGCACGGCCTGCCCGCGGGCATCGATGCGGCCGTCGGGCATCGGGGCGTCGTCGCCGCCGCGCGGCGCGGGCACGCGGGCCGAGACCTGCCAGCGCACCGGTTCGGCCGCAGCCGGCCACTGCAGGCCCTGCGCGGACGCCATCAGGTCGGCGATGCGCAAGGTCTGCGTCGAGCCGGGGCGCACGGCGTCGTCTTCCAGGCGCAGGCGCCCGCCGGCGAGCTTCAGTTCGCGCAGCGCTGCGCGCCAGGGTGGCGATGACACCGGGGCTGCCGGTGCCGGCATCCGTTCCGGCGGACGCGCGGCCGGCGTCGGTTCCGCCACCACCCAGCCTTGCGCGTCGAGTTGCCCTTGCGCGTCACGCCGCAGCCGCACCACCGGCCGCACCAGCTGCAGCCGCGTGAGCGTCGCGCGCCGCTCGGCGAGGTTCGCGTCGATGCCCTCGGCCTTCAGGCGCGCCAGCGTCACCGCGGGCTCGCGCGCGTCGGGCGGCAGCAGGCGCAGCGCGTCCAGCTCGATGCTGCCGGCCTGGATCTCCAGGTTCCCGCCCGCGCCGCCGCGCCAGGCCAGCGTGGCTTGCGCGCCGAGCCGGCCTTCCACCTTCGGCACCAGCAGCGGCCGCAGGTAGGGCGCCGCGGCGGCCAGCGGCAGCGCCTGCAGGCGCAGCTCCAGCTTCGCCGCGGCCGGCGACACCGTGCCCTGCACGGCGAGCTGCCCGGCCTCGCGGCCTGCGGCCAGCAGCGTGGCGCTCGCCGTGGCGGCGCTCGGGGCTCCGGCCGGCCAGCGCAGCGCGTCCAGGCGCAGATCCAGCGCCTGCAGCGCGTAGGCCGCGCCGACGGTGGCATCGGCCCAGCGCACGGCGGCGCGCTGGAGTTCGAGACGGTCGACCTCGACCGCCCAGCCCGGCGGCGCGGCGGTCGTCGAGCCGGCGCCCGATGTCGCGGAGGCGGCAGGCGATGCAGCCGATGCGGCCGATGCGGCCGGCGCGGCAGCCGGTGCAGCCGCCGCCTCCGGCGTCGACAGCATCGCCCAGTCGATGCGCCCGGCCGCATCGCGCCGCACGTCGGCCTGCAGGCCTTGCAGCACCAGCGGCCCGAACGCGAGCTTGCGTTCGAGCGGACGCAGCTCGCGGAACTGCAGCGAGGCCGATTGCCACGCCAGCATCGGCGTGCCGTCCGGGCGGCGCAGTGCCAGGTCGTCCAGCGTCAGCGAGCCGCTGATCGCCAGCCGCGGCACCTCGCGCGGCGGCTGCGAGAAGCGCACGTTCAGCGTGGTGGTCACGCGGCCGCCCTCGGGCACCAGCGGCAGCCCGGCGGGCAGGTAGGCCCACCAGCGGCCGAGCGGGGTGGGCTGCAGCGTCAGCTCGAGCTGCGTCGCGCGGTCGGGCGCGAAAGGCAGCGCCTGCCCGCGCAGCGCCAAGGCGCCGTCGTCCAGCGTCATCTCCAGCCGCGGCTCGACCTTGACCAGGACGTCCTCGGGCAGGTTGGAGAGGAAGGGCAGGCCGATGTGCAGCCCGGTGACGGCGTGCTGCCGCTGCACCGGGCGGTCGTCGACGTCGACACGGCCGTCGCGAACCTCGACGTTGAAGAGCGCATAGCGGGCCGGTTCGTCGGAGGGGGGCGACACCGGCGCGGCGGCGAAGCGCGCCAGCACGTCGTCGATGTCGTAGCGGCCGGGCGCCGTGCGCGCGAGGCGGACGTGCGGTGCATCGATCTGCAGCGCCTCGACCACCGGCGCGAGATGCCACAGCGAGGCGATGCCCACGTCGAGAGCGATGCGCGCCACGGCCAGCTGCGGCGGCGCGGATGGATCGGCCGCGGCCACGCGCAGGCCGTGAAGCGAGACGGCCAGCCGCCACGGATCGATCTCGACGCGTTCGAGTTGCACCGCGCGGCCGAGGGCCGCCGTGCCGCGCTGCTCGATCTGGCGACGCGCGATGTCGGGCAGCAGCCACGCGGCCAGCAGCACCAGCGCGACGAGCGCCGCAGCCACGGCGGCGATGATCACCGCGACGCGGGCGAGCCGCGTGCGCATCACCGGCCGCTCCCGCGGCTGGCGGGGCGCGTCAGTGCGCGTCGTGCGCGCGCACCGGCACCGGCCGGCCGGCCAGCCAGCCTTCGGCCCAGGCGTCGGCGCGCTGCTGCTCGCGGGCGCCCATCGTCATGGTCCAGGTCAGGAAGCCCAGCGCGAAGAGCAGGGGCAGCAGGGCGAGCACGACGGCGGTCATGGGGGCAGGCTTTCGGAATCGAAGGGGAGATGCGAAGTGGCGCCATGATGTGCAGATGCCCGCCCTCATGCAGGCTGTGGTCTCGATGACCGCAGCGGGGCTC
This sequence comes from Rubrivivax sp., assembly GCA_016789955.1. GTDB lineage: Bacteria > Pseudomonadota > Gammaproteobacteria > Burkholderiales > Burkholderiaceae_C > Rubrivivax. The sequence continues at coordinate 130,905 of JAEUPB010000034.1, forward strand.
GGCCCTTCAGCGCCGCGTCAGCATCGTCGGCGAGGCCGCCCCGCGCGGGAGGTCGCGTCAATCCTTCTTCGGCTCGATGCCCAGGCTCTCGGTGGGAGGCCGCGAGGCCGCCTCGCGCTGCTTCTCGTGCACGCAGCCGTCCACCAGCCGCTGCCCGATCTTGGTGTCCATCAGCATCGACTTGTTGGCGATCTGCAGCATCAGCAGCCGGCCCTTGATGTCCTCCAGCCGCACTGCGCCCGTGCTCGACAGGATGGGCTTCATCGTCGCGACGATCTTGCGGTGCTGCACGTCGACCCAGCCGGTGTGGTTGGGTGTGCGCAGCACGTGGATGATCTCGCCGAACTCGCACAGGTACTCGCCGTAGTGGGCGAGTTCGGCGGTGGCGATCTGCTCGCTGTCGGCGCTGGGGATGGCCGGCGCGGCGGGCGCGGCGGGCCGCGTGGGCTTGGCCGGTGCCGCGGGGCGGCTGCCGGCGGCGGGCTTCGCTGCGGGCTTGGCGGCGGTCTGCGCCGCGGCGCCGATCGGCAGGGTCAGCAGCGGGGCGGCGAACGCCATCCCGAGCAGGGCGCACATCAGCGGACGCATCGTGGTGTCTCCTCGGCCCGGCGCCATCGCCGGAGATCGTCATCGAACCGGCAGCCCGAGCCACCGTGGGGTCATTGTGCCGAAGCTGCCGGCGAACCTGTTGCCGGTTGTGGCGCGCCGAACCAGGCCTCGCGCTGCGCGGGCGGCAGCACCTGCGGGCCGGCCATGCCGGTGCGGTGCGCACGTTCGACCAACTGCCAGTGGTAGCGGTAGCTGGCGCGGTCGTGCAGCCGGTCCTGCCCGGCGTGCCGGTGGCGGATCGGCGCCCATTGCGCCGCCTGCGCAGCCACCAGGATCTCCACCGCCTCCGCCACTTCCGAGGCGGTGGGCGCGTAGGCCTCGACGATGGGGCGGATCTGCGCCGGGTGGATGCTCCACATGCGCAGGTAGCCGAGCCTGCGGCTGGCCGTCTCGGCCGCGGACTTGAGCGCCTCGAGGTCCTGGAACTCCGTGACCACGCAGTGGCTGGGCACCTTGCCGTACGCGTGGCAGGCCGCGGCGATCTCGAGCTTCGCGCGCATCACCAGCGGGTGCTCGAACTGTCCGCGCGCCGTCATCGCCCACTGCGGGATGGCGCCGCGGTGCGCCGAGACGAAGTCCATCAGCCCGAACGACAGCGACTCGATGCGCGGGTGGGCCGCCAGCGCCTGCACCTCGCGCAGCGCACCGTGCGTCTCCACCAGCGCGTGCAGCGGCACGGTCGCGCCGCCGGCGGCATCGATGGCCTGCGCGGCGCGGGCGAGATCGGCCGCACCGCGCATCTTGGGCACCATCAAGTAGGCCAGCCGCGAGGCCGCGCGGCCGACGATGACGGACACCACGTCGCCGAACCTCGGGTGATCCACCGGCGGCACGCGGGCGCCGACTCGGCCGTGCCGGTTCATGGTGCCGGTCGCGAGCTCGGCGATCAGGTGCGCATGCTCGACCTCGCCGCCGATCGGCGCGCCGTCCTCGGCATCGAGCGTCACGTCGAACACCGGGCCCAGCTCGGCCTGCAGCTCGAGGCTCTTGCGCATGCGCGGCTCGACGCCGCTGTAGTGGTCGCAGACGGGCAGGTCGGGGACCTGCGCCTCGTCGGGGTCGAACAGCGCGGCGCGGGGATGCATCGGCCCATCATACGGACCGCCCGTGCACGCTCGATGACGCGTTTGGGTTTGTGCGCATTGCCGCTGCCCGGGCGCGGTGCACCAATGCGCCGGTCCCGGATCCACCCCCCCCTGAGAGGAGACACGACATGGCGTTGCCGTCCTTCATCCGTCGCGCCACCCGCCGCGCGCTGCTCGGCCTGCTGCTGGCCTCGGCCGCCGGCGGTGCGCTGGCGCAGAACTACCCCGACCGCCCGCTGACGCTGGTCGTGCCATGGGGCGCGGGCGGCGGCACCGATGCGGTGGCGCGCATGATCGCCAGCCTGATGGAGAAGGACCTCGGGCAGCCGGTGAACGTGGTCAACCGCATCGGCGGCTCGGGCGTGGTGGGCCACTCCGCCATCGCCACCGCGCCGGCCGACGGCTACACGTTCGGGATGATCACCGTGGAGATCACGATGATGCATCACCAGAAGCTCACCGAGCTCGGCCCCGAGAGCTACACGCCGATCGCGCTGGTGAACCTCGACCCGGCCGGCTTCCAGGTGCGCGCCGATGCGCCGTACAAGTCGATGGCCGACGTGCTGGCGGCGGTGAAGGCCAACCCGGGCAAATTCAAGGCCTCGGGCACGGGGCAGGGCGGCATCTGGCACCTGGCGCTGGCGGGCTGGCTGCGTGACGCGAAGGTGGACCCCGCCACCGTGCCCTGGGTGCCCAGCAACGGCGCCGCCCCGGGCCTGCAGGACCTGGTGGCCGGCGGCGTGGAGTTCGTGCCGTGCTCTCTGCCCGAGGCGCGTTCGCTGATCGACGCCGGCAAGGTGCGCTCGCTGGCGGTGATGGCCTCCAGTCGCTCGACGCTGTTCCCGAACGTGCCCACGCTGAAGGAGTCGGCCGGCTCCGACTGGGCCACCGGCGCGTGGCGCGGCATCGCGGCGCCCAAGGGCCTGCCGCCGGCCGTGGCGGCGCGCCTCGAGGCCTCCGTGAAGAAGGCCTACGACAGCAAGGAATACAAGGACTTCATGGCCCAGCGCGGCTTCGGGCTGCTGTGGGGCGGCTCGGCCGATTTCGCGCGCTTCATGGCCAAGGCCGACGCCGACATGAAGGCGGTGATGACGGCCGTGGGCCTGGCCAAGTAGCCGCGCCCCGTGCGGCGGATCGATCGCGCGATCGGCGTCGCGCTGGCGCTGCTCGCCGCGGTGGTGCTGTGGACGTCGCGCAGCTTCCCCGCGGTGCCCGGGCAGAAGGTCGGCGCGGGCTTCCTGCCGGCGATCGTCGGTGCCGGTCTTCTCGTGTGCGGCATCGGTCTGGTGCTGCGCAGCGCGAGGTCTTCGGGTGCTGCCGGTGACGGCGGTGGATCCGGCGAGGCCACCGGCCCGGTCGGCCCGGCGCTGGTCGTGCTCGGCGGCGTGCTCGGCTACATCCTGCTGGCCGATCGGCTCGGCTTCCTGATCGTCGCGCCCCTCGTGCTGATGACGGCGTTCCGCGCGCTGGGCATCTCGTGGAGGGCCTCGGTCCCTTGGGCCCTGGCCGGCACGCTGGTCGTGCACGTGGCGTTCTACAAGCTGCTGCGCGTGCCGCTGCCCTGGGGCGTGCTGCGCCCGTTCTACTGAAGGAGGTCACCCGTGGACGCCGTGGTGACCGCCTTCGGGCTCGTGTTCCAGCCGTACGTGCTGTGGGTGATCCTCGCGTCGGCGGTGTACGGGCTTTTCGTCGGCGCGATCCCGGGGCTGACAGCGACGATGGCCACCGCGCTGCTGGTGCCGGTGACCTTCTTCATGCCGCCGGTGCCGGCGGTCGCGGCGATCGTCACGGCCACCGCGATGGCGATCTTCAGCGGCGACATCCCGAGTGCGCTGCTGCGCATGCCCGGAACGCCGGCGAGTGCGGCCTACACCGACGAGGCCTACCTGCTCACCAAGCGCGGCCAGGCCGAACTGGCGCTCGGGGCCGGGCTCGTGTTCTCGGTGTTGGGCGGCATCTTCGGCGTCATCGTGCTGATCGTGGCCGCGCCGGCGCTGGCCGAGGTGGCGCTGAAGTTCAGTTCGTTCGAGTACTTCTGGCTCGTGATGCTGGGCTTCACCTGCGCGGTGTTCATCGCCGGCAGCGATCCGCTGAAGGGCATGACGTCGCTGCTGCTGGGCCTGCTGGTGGGTTGCGTGGGGCTGGACAACCCGGCCGGCGCGCCGCGCTACACCTTCGGCAACGCCGAACTGGCCGGCGGCATCTCGCTGATCCCGCTGATGATCGGCATGTTCGCGATCTCGGAGGTGATGCGCTTCGCGCTGGCCACCAACAAGCCCGAGATGGCGATCGAGCGGCCCTTCGGCAACGTGTTCACCGGCATGTGGGCGCTGCTGAAGAAGTACCCGCTGCAGCTGCTGCGCGGCTCGGCGCTGGGCACGGCGGTGGGCGCCTTGCCGGGGGCCGGGGCCGACATCGCGGCGTGGATGTCATACGCGATGTCCAAGCGCTTCTCGAAGGAACCCGAAAAGTTCGGCACCGGGCACGTGGAGGGCATCGTCGAGTCGGGTGCGGCCAACAACTCGGCGCTCGGCGGCGCGTGGATCCCGGCCCTGGTGTTCGGCATCCCGGGCGACTCGATCACCGCCATCGCCATCGGTGTGCTGTACCTGAAGAACATGAACCCGGGGCCGACGCTCTTCGTCGACAACCCGCAGAACATCTATGCGGTGTTCATCGTCTTCATCATCGCGCAGCTGCTCATGCTGCCGCTGGGCTGGATGGCGATCAAGGTGGCCAAGCAGATCCTGCGCATTCCCGCGGGTGTGCTGATGCCGCTGATCCTGCTGTTCTGCATCGTCGGCAGCTTCGCCATCAACAACAGCCTGTTCGGCGTCACGGTGATGCTGGTGGCCGGCATCGTCGCCTTCTTCATGGAGCGCTGGGGCTTTCCGGTGGCGCCGACGATCCTCGGCGTGGTGCTGGGCAACATGCTCGAGGAGCACTTCTTCTCGAGCCTCGTGAAGGCCGACGGCGACGTCACCGCGTTCTTCTCGAGGCCGATCGCGGCGACGCTGGGCGCGGTGACGCTGGCGATCTGGCTGTGGCCGCTGCTGCGGCGGATGGTGGCCTCGAAGCGCGGCACTGCGGCTGCCTGATCCGGTTCGTGCCCGCATGGTTCAGGCGTGCGGTCGACGTCTGTTGCCGGCGCGTTGCGGTCGTTCATGGTGGGCAGTTCGTGGAGGCCGTGCAGCAAGGCCGAGGGCCGGGGCGGGGGGGGGGCGGGGCGCAGGCTCACCGCGCAGCGCGGGGCCGGCCGCCCGGCGCTGCGGGGGCCCCCCGCGCCGCCCCCCGGCCCCCCCCCCCCCCGACCCTCGGCCCTGCCCCCACCACCGCGGCACACGTGAGCCGCGCACCACCGTCGTCTCAGCAAGGCTGT
>JAEUPB010000035.1 GCA_016789955.1 Rubrivivax sp.
GTCCACCCCTTGGAAGACGAGCGAGAAGACGCGCGAGCCGATGAGGATGAACACGACCATGGCCGTGATGCGCATCGTGCCGGCGACGGCACCGCTGAACAGCGGCCAGCTGAGGCGCCGGCGCAGCGCCGCGAGCAGCAGTGCCCCGACCGCGCCCATGGCACCGGCCTCGGTGGGCGTGCAGATGGCCCGACTGATGCCCGGCAGGCCGCCCATGCTGCCGAGCACGGCGAAGATGAGCACCGCCGAGGGCACGATGCCGCGCAGGCAGGTGCCCCACAGCGCCCATCCCTCAAGCGTGCGCGCTTCGGGCGGCAGTGCCGGCACGTGCTGCGGCCGCAGGCGGGCCACCAGCCACGTGTAGAGCACGAACAGCAAGACCTGCAGCACCGAAGGGCCCCACGCGCCCTTGTACATGTCGCCGACCGAACGGCCGAGCTGGTCGGCCATCACCACGAGCACGAGCGACGGCGGCACCAGTTGCGTGATCGTGCCCGACGCGGCCAGCACGCCGGTGGCGTAGCGCATGTCGTACCCGTAGCGCATCATCACCGGGAGCGAGATCATCGCCATCGCGATCACCTGGCCGGCCACGGTGCCGGTGATCGCGCCCAGGATGAAGCCGACGATGATCACCGAGTAGCCGAGGCCCCCCCGCATCGGGCCGAACAGCTGGCCCATCGACTCCAGCAGGTCCTCGGCCAGGCCGCACTTCTCGAGGATGGCGCCCATCAGCGTGAAGAACGGGATCGCCAGCAGCAGGTCGTTGGAGAGGATCCCCATCAGGTTCAGCGGCAGCGCGCCGAGGAACGCCGGCGGGAACCACGCCATCTCCACCGCGATGAAGCCGCACAGCAGGCCCAGCGCCGACAGCGAGAAGGCGACCGGGAAGCCGATCAGCAGCACCACCACCACCAGGCCCGCGAACATCAGCGGGGCGAACGCTTCCCCGCTCATTGCAGCGGCCTTTCGTAGTGCGTGTCCATCTCGTGCACGTGGGCCAGCCAGCCGACGCGCTTGATGATCTCGGAGACCGCCTGCAGCGACAGCAGCGCCATGCCCAGCGGCAGCGTCAGCGTCACCGGCCAGCGGATCAGCCCGCCGGCGTTGCTCGAGCGCTCGCCGCTGGTGAACTGCGACACCAGCAGCGGCCACGACAGGTAGATCACCAGCAGCGTCACCGGGAGCAGGAACACCGCCAGCCCCATCAGGTCGACCATGACCTTGCCGCGCGACGGGTACAGGCTGTAGACCACGTCGACCCGCACGTGCTCGTTCAGCCGCAGCACCTGCGCCGTGCCCAGCATCACGCAGGCGGCGAACAGGTACCACTGGATCTCGAGGAAGGCGTTCGAGCTGAAGTCCAGCCCGTAGCGCACGAAGGCGTTCGCGGCGCTGATCAGGCAGGCCGCCAGCACGGCCCAGGTGGCGAGCGTGGCCGCGCGGTCGTTGAGCGCGTCGATCCAGCGCGCGAAGGTCAGCAGGCGTTTCACCAGGGTCTCCGGCAGGTGCACGTCCGGACCTGCAGGCCGGTTCGGGCGAGGGGCGCAGGCTAGCGGCAGCGTCGTAAACGGCACGTAAAAGCCGCGGCCGCCCGCGGACCGTCACCTCCCCCGGGTCGGTGGCGATGCGGCAGCCCCGCGTGCCGCACGACCCTCAGGCGGGCGGCGGGTCCGGCTCGACGCTGAGGCGGTAGCCCACGCCGGTCTCGGTGGTCAGGTGCGCCGGGTGGGCCGGATCCGCCTCCAGGCGCTGGCGCAGCTGGCGCACGTAGATGCGCAGGTAGTGCGCCTGGTCCCCGTGGCCCGGGCCCCAGACCTCGCGCAGCAGCTGGCGCGACGTCACCACGCGCCCCGCATGCCGGCACAGCACCTCCAGCAGCCGCCACTGCGTCGCCGTCAGGCGCACCGGTTGCTCGGCGCGCGTCACGGTCTTGGCGTCGAGGTCGATGCGGCAGTCGCCGAAGCGCAGCACCGTCGCGCCGTCCCTGGCCGTCCGCCGCGCGTGGCGCAGCGCCACCCGCAGCCGCGCGTGCAGCTCGGCGACGCCGAATGGCTTGGTGACGAAGTCGTCGGCGCCGGCGTCCAGCGCCTCCACCTTGCGGGCTTCCTCGGTGCGCGCCGACAGCACGAGGATCGGGCGCTGCGTCCAGGTGCGCAGCTGGCGGATCAGCGTGAGCCCATCGGCGTCGGGCAGGCCGAGGTCGACGAGGTACAGGTCGATGCGGCGGTTGCCGGCCAGCGTGCGGCCTTCCTGCGCATCGCGGGCCTCGTGCACCACGTGGCCCTCGGCCTCGAGCGTCGTGCGCAGCAGATGGCGGATCGGGGCCTCGTCCTCGACCACGAGGATCTGCGCCGATCCGCTGCGCGGGGCGCTCACGAGGTTGCCCTCCGCCCCGAGGGCTCCGCGATGAGCGTTCGCGAGCGGCTCAACTCGCTCATGGCAGCTCGCCGCCGTCGAGCCGGGGCGGTGCCGGCTGCGGCAGCGTCATCGTGAAACGCGCACCCTGCGCGTTGGCCGCGACGATCTCGCCGTCGTGCAGCCGGGCGATCGCCGCGCAGATCGCCAGGCCCAGGCCCTGTCCCGTGGAATCGCCGTCGCCCGCGGCGCGGTGGAACTTGCGGAAGATCGCGCGCTCGTGCCCGGCCGGGATGCCGGGCCCGTCGTCGTGCACGGTCAGCGTCCATCGGCGCGCATCGGGTTCGATCGCGACGCGGATCGTGCCCCCCGCGGGCGTGTGCCGCACGGCGTTGTCGACGAGGTTGACGATCACCTGGTCGATCAGCCGCGGATCGCACCAGACCAGCGCCTCCGGCGGGACGCGCGCCTCCAGCCGATGCGCGCGCAGGCGCGGCTCGAGCTGGCGCAGCGCGGCGTCGAGCAGCTCGTCGGCCGGGCACCACTCCGGCCGCAGCTGGATCGCCCCGGCGTCGAGCCGCGTGAGATCCAGCAGGTTGCTGGTCATCGTGTGCAGCCGGCGCGCCTCGTCGAGCAGGCCGCGCAGCAGCGACGCGCGATGCGCCTCGTCCAGTGCCGGCGCCTGCTCGATCAGCGTCGTGGCGCTGCCGACGATCGTCGTCAGCGGCGTGCGGAAGTCGTGCGAGATCCCGGCCAGCAGCGTGTTGCGCGTGCGCTCGCCCTCGGCTTCGACGGCGGCGGCGATGCTGCGCGCCTCGAGCTCGGCCCGCTCGAGCGCCACGGCCGCCTGGTTGGCCAGCGCGCGCACCAGGTGCTGGTCCTCCAGCGCGTCGTGGGCCGGCGCCGGCATCGGGTGCACGAGCAGCGCGAACGTGCGCTCCCCCACGCGCAGCGGCACGTAGCGCAGCGGCTGCGTGCCGGCCACCGGCGTGCCCGCGCCGGTCTCGCTGCCGCCGGCGATCGCCTGTGCGGCGCAGCCGTCGTCGAACCCCTCCGGGGCGCCGGCGGCGGGCCGCTGGCAGGCCCCGTCGACCACGAACAGCACGTCGGCGCGCGTGCCCACCGCGGCCTGCACGGCTTCGCACAGCGCCTGTGCCACGGCGGCGCGGTCGCGTGCGCGCCCGAGGGCCACCGACAGCTCGTTCAGGGCCTGCGTCCGCCGCGCGCGGGCTTCGGCCAGCAGGGCCTGCTCGCGCGAGCGTGCCGCGAGCTGACCGACGATCAGCCCGGCCACCATCATCACGAGGAACGCCAACCAGTACTGCGGCTCGGTCGGCTTGAGCGACCACCTCGGCGCGACGAAGATCAGGTCGTAGATGAAGATGCTGCCCAGCACGGTGGCCACCGCCGGCGCGCGGCCCGCCCGCGACGCCACGTAGACCACGGCGGCGAGGAACAGCATCACGAGGTTGGCCGGATGTAGGTGGCGCTCGAGCGCTGCCGCCGCCGCGGTGGCCACGCCGAGCGCGAGCACCACGCGCGCCGCGTCGCGCAGCCCCGGCCGGCTCCATCGCAGCGTGCGGGCCCAGGCCCGCGCGGGTCGCGTCGCCGCGGGCGGGCACACCACGTGCACGCAGACGCCGGGCAGTTGCTGCGCCAGCACCTCGGCGAGCTCGCCGAGCCCGCGGCCGCCGGGCAGCCAGCCGCCGCCGGTCCCTCGGGCGCATCCGATCATCAGCGTCGTCGCGCCGACGCTGCGGGCGCGGTGCACGAGCGCGGAGACCATCGCGCTCGTCGTGTGGCTGCCCGTGCTGATCCGGCTGGGGGCGGCACCGAGCTGCTGCGCGCGGTCCAGCGCCTGCAGCAACGGGCCGCGCAGCGCGGCACGGGCGGTCTCGGTGGCCGGCGTGTCGATCGCCACGATGGACCAGCCCGCCCCGAGCCCGGCCGCCACGCGCCAGGCCTGCTCGACCAGCGCCAGCGCATCGCCGCCGGCGGTGACGGCCAGCAGGACGTGGGGCCGCTCGCTCACGAGGTTCCCATCAGGATGGCCTGGACCTCCCGGGCCGTGCGGGCCTGCAGCAGCGCGACGCGTGTCGCGGGGCGACCCAGCAGCGACGTCAAGCCCATCAGGCGATCGTAGTCCGCGGCCAGGCCGGGCAGGGGCACGAGCAGCGCCAGCGCGTCGGTGACGCCGCATCCGTCGGGCGCGGACATCGGGATGGGCGTCGACGAGCGCACGTACACGGCGCAGGTCGTCGTGAGGCCGGGCACGGCGGCGTGCGGCAGGGCGAAGCCGCCCCCCAGGGCCACGCTGCGCCGGGCATGCCGCCGGGCCAGCCGCTCGCGCACCGGCGCGTCGAGCCGGCCCGCCGGCCCGGCGACCGCGCGCGCCACCACGGCGAACAGGCCGGCTTCGGAGCCGACACGCCGGTCGAGCAGGATGCGCTCGCCGGGCAGAAGCTTGACGTTCAACCACTCCACGGGCAGGTGTCCGCGGCGTGCGCGTCGCGCGGACACGCCGTTGTCGCACGGGCGCCGTAAAAACGCCGTATCGGATGCGCCGCTCGCGGCGTGGCCCCTGCGCGACGTGGGCGTCCCGGCTTGCGGGCAGCCCGCGCGGGCCGTGCGTTCGGACGGGGTGACAATGTCCGGCGGTGCCGCCGGTGGCGGCCCGCCCGAACCCTCCAGGAGAGTCCCCCATGCAAGGACCGCGCTTCCCCTTCCGTGCCGCGCTCGCCGCAGGCCTCGCCGTCGCCGCGCTGCTGCCGGCGGCGCGCGCCCAGGACACGCTGAAGATCGGCCTCGTGCTGCCGATGACCGGCCAGCAGGCCACCACCGGGCGCCAGATCGACGCCGCGGTGAAGCTCTACCTGGCGCAGAACGGCGCCACCGTGGCCGGCAGGAAGATCGAGGTGGTGCTGAAGGATGACGCCAGCAACCCCGACCAGACGCGCCGCCTCGCGCAGGAACTTGTGGTCAACGACAAGGTCGTGGCGCTGGCCGGCTTCGGGATCACGCCGTCGGCGATGGCCACCGCGCCGATCGCCACGCAGAGCAAGACGCCGATGGTCGTGATGGCCGCGGCCACCTCGGCCATCACCCAGGCGTCGCCGTTCGTGGTGCGCACCAGCTTCACGCTGCCGCAGGCCTCGGTGTCGATCGCCGAGTGGGCGGCCAAGAACGGCATCAAGAAGGCGGTGACGCTGGTGTCGGACTACGCGCCCGGCATCGACGCCGAGCGCTACTTCGTCGACCGCTTCCTGCTCAACGGCGGCACGGTGCCCGAGAAGCTGCGCACGCCGCTGCGCGCGCCCGACTTCGCGCCGGTGCTGCAGAAGGTGCGCGACCTGGCGCCGCAGGCCCTCTTCGTGTTCCTGCCGTCGGGGCAGGGCGCGGCGTTCATGAAGCAGTTCGCCGAGCGCGGCCTCGACAAGGCCGGTGTGCGGCTGATCGCCACCGGCGACGTGACCGACGACGACCAGCTCGCCGACATGGGCGACGTGGCGCTGGGCGTGGTGACCTCGCACCACTACTCGGCGGCGCACAAGTCGCCGGCGAACCAGAAGTTCGTCGAGGCCTTCCGCAAGGCCAACAACGGCCTGCGCCCGAACTTCATGGCGGTGGGCGGCTACGACGGCATGCGCGTCATCGTCGAGGGCCTGAAGGCCAGCAAGGGCGCCGGCGGCGAGGCGCTGCTGGCGGCGATGAAGGGCCAGATCTTCGAGAGCCCGCGCGGCCCGGTGCTGATCGATGCGCAGACGCGCGACATCGTGCAGGACATCTACATCCGCAAGGTCGAGAAGGTCGACGGGCAGCTCTACAACGTCGAGTTCGACGTGCAGAAGGGCGTGAAGGATCCAGGCAAGGCTCGTTGAGGCCCGCGGGCCGGCTGCGCCTCCGACGTGTTGACGCTGCTCTTCGACGGCATCGCCTACGGCATGCTGCTGTTCGTGCTGGCCGTGGGGCTGGCGGTGACGCTGGGGCTGATGAACGTCATCAACCTCGCGCACGGCGCCTTCGCGATGGCCGGCGGCTACGTCACCGTGCTGGCGATGGACCGGCTGGGCGCGCCGTTCCTGGCCACGCTGCCGCTGGCCTTCCTGATCCCGGCGCTGCTGGGCGTGGTCGCCGAGCGGCTGCTGTACCGGCGCATCTACGCGCGGCCCCACCTGGACCACGTGCTGTTCTCGATCGCGCTGGTGTTCATGGCGGTGGCCGGCGTCGACTGGCTGATCGGTTCGCAGCAGCAGATCGTCAAGCTGCCCGAGTACCTGCAGGGGCGCTTCGAGATCGGCGGCGTGGGCATCGGGCGCTATCGCCTCTTCATCGTGGTCGTCTGCGTGGTGCTGGCGCTGGCGCTGCAGGCGGTGCTGGCGCGCACGCGCTTCGGCAGCCGGCTGCGCGCCGCGGTGGACGACCCGCGCGTCGCGCGCGGGCTGGGCATCGACGTCGACCGCGTCTTCGCGGTCACCTTTGCGGTGGGTTCGGGCCTCGCGGGCCTGGGCGGCGCGCTGGGCGCCGAGGTGCTGGGGCTGGACCCGACGTTCCCGCTGAAGTTCATGATCTATTTCCTGATCGTCGTGTCGGTGGGCGGCACGACGACGATCACCGGGCCGCTGGGCGCCGCGCTGCTGCTGGGCATCGCCGACGTGGCCGGCAAGTACTACGTGCCCCAGCTCGGCGCCTTCGTCGTGTACGTGCTGATGGTGGCGATCCTGGTCTGGCGGCCGCGAGGGTTGTTCTCGCGTGCATGAGCCGACCCTGACCCCCGGCCGCGCCGCGGGCTCGCTGGCCGCGGCCACGCGCTGGAAGCCGTGGGAGTTGGCGCTGGTGACGGCGCTGGCGGCGAGCTGGTTCGTGCTCGGCTCGCACGCGCTGCTGGCGCACGAGATCGCCGTCCTCGCGCTTTTCGCGCTGTCGCTGGACCTGATCCTCGGCTACGCCGGCATCGTGTCGCTGGGCCACGCGGCCTTCTTCGGCTTCGGCGCCTACGTGGCGGCGCTGTTCGCCAAGCACGCGATGCCCGACCCGCTGGTGGGTCTGGCCGTGGCCGTGGGCGCCACCGCGTTGCTGGGCGCGGCCACCAGCGTGCTGGTGCTGCGCGGTTCTGACCTGGCGCGCCTGATGATCACGTTGGGCGTGGCGGCCATCCTGTACGAACTGGCGAACAAGCTCGATTTCACCGGCGGTGCCGACGGGCTGCAGGGCGTGACGGTGGCGCCGCTGCTGGGCCGTTTCGAGTTCGACCTCGCCGGGCGCACGGCCTACGCGTACTCGCTGGCCGTGCTGCTGGTGGCGCTGTTGATCGCGAGGCGCATCGTCGGATCGCCGTTCGGCTGGTCGCTGCGCGCGATCCGCGACAACCGGCTGCGCGCCGCGTCGATCGGCCTGCACGTCGATGCGCGGCTCGCGGTGGTCTACACGATCGCTGCCGCCATGGCCGGCGCCGCCGGCGCGCTGCAGTCGCAGACCAGCGGCTTCGCGTCGCTGGACGCGCTGGACTTCCACCGCAGCGCCGAGGTGATGCTGGTGGTGGTGATCGGCGGCGCGGGCTGGCTGTGGGGCGGCGTGATCGGCGCGATCGCCTTCAAGCTGCTGCACGACCTGATCGCCGCCTGGACGCCGCAGTACTGGACGTTCTGGATCGGCCTCGTGCTGCTGGTGCTCGTGCTCGTGGGGCGCGACCGCTTCGTGCGGCCGTGGACCTGGTTCCGGCGCGGAGGCAGCCCGCGATGAACAGCATCGTGCTGGAGACGCGCGGCCTCGTGAAGCGCTTCGGCGCGTTCGCCGCCACCGACGACGTGTCGCTGAAGGTCGAGCGCGGCGCGCGGCAGGCGCTGATCGGGCCCAACGGCGCCGGCAAGACGACGCTGATCAACCTGCTGACCGGCGTGCTCGAACCCACCGCCGGCCAGGTGCTGCTGGATGGCGAGGACATCACCGCGCTGCCGTCGCACCGGCGCGTGGGCCGCGGTCTCGTGCGCACGTTCCAGGTCAGCCAGCTCTTCGACGCGCTGACGCCGCTGCAGACGCTGGCGCTGGCGGTCTCGCAGCAGCTCGGCGCCGGCCGGCGCCTGTGGCAGCCGCTGGGCCGCGACGCGCGCGTGGCCGGGCGCTGCGACGAACTGCTCGCGCAGTTCCACCTGGCCGACGTGGCCGACGTGCCCGTCGCGCACCTGGCCTACGGCCAGCGGCGGCAGCTCGAGATCGCCACCGCACTGGCCTGCGAGCCGCGCGTGCTGCTGCTCGACGAGCCTGCCGCCGGCGTGCCGGCCGGCGACCGGCAGCAGCTGTTCGACATCGTCGCGCGGCTGCCGGCCGACGTGACCGTGCTGCTGATCGAGCACGACATGGACCTCGTCTTCAACTTCGCGCGCACCGTCACCGTGCTGGTGGCGGGGGCGGTGTTCGCGGAAGGCGACGTGAGGACGATCGCGAGCGACCCCGACGTGAAGGCCGTGTACCTGGGGCAGGCCCACGGATGAGAGCACGGACCCGAACAACCTCCTGGAACCCAGCTAAGTCGGTTCGCAGCGCAGCGTGCGCCGCGCGGCCTCTGCGGCGGCGAGGTCGCGCGCAGGGTCGCCCACCAGCAGCCGCAACAGCAGGAGTCCGCGGCGGCTGGGGCTGGTGACGCTCGCCTCGCCGGCGCTTGCCGCCGTGCCGGCCGACGCAGCCGAGCGCAGGACGAGGCGCACCGGCGCGTCACCGGCCTGGCGGTCGTTGAGGACGTAGAAGTTGTCGGAGTTCGACGCATACAGCGCGATCGACCAGTACCCCTGGTGCCCGGCCCCGCGCGGGTCGACGCGGATCGAGAGCGGCCGATCGCCGATGTCGAAGGCGCAGGTCGCGTACAGGAGATCGGGGCTCGGCATCACGATGCGGCGCTGCGTGTGGTCGGTCATCGGCGGCAGGTAGGTGCCGCTCCTCTCGGCGGCACTGGCCGTGGCCGCGAGCCGCGCCATGACGAGCCGCGGCAGCGCCCACACCGCGGCCACATGCACCGCGACCGTCAGCGCGAGCAGGCCCGCCACGCGCCGCCAGGACCAAGGGGACTTCGGCGCCGACATCAGCACGCCCCCAGCCGCTCGATGCGCGGCGGCTCCAGCAAGGCAGGTGCGGCAGCCAGGGCCGGCGTCGGGTTGTAGACGCGCAAGGTGAACATCAGCCCGCGATCCCCCGGCGTCGGCAGCCAGGGCTGTTCGGCCCCTCCCGGGACGTCGTTGGCCGGCTGCCGCGGCGCGCTGACGAGGGTATAGCGGCCTTGCGCGTCGAGTGCCGCCGTGCTGCCGTTGACGCTGTAGCGCTTGCTGTCCACCGGGAAGAGGAAGAAGTCTTCGGCGTACGCGGTCACGCTCCACCAGCGCGCCGCCGGCGGCGTGCCGCTGACACGGTAGGTGCAGCGCGAGCGCAGGGCCGCGCCGCTGCTGTCGGTGTCGGCGACGTAGTACATCGTCTCCTGCCGGTTCAGCGCCAGCAGGCCGCCGATCGCGACGCGGGCCCGGGTGTAGAGGTCGGCGTCGGCGCTCCCGGCGAGCGTGCTGACGCGCCAGGGGCCCGCTGACTCGCCGAACGCGGCGCCGCTCTTCAGGACGGCCCAGGCGCTGCCCAGGCCGGCGGCGACGGCCAGCAGCAGTTGCATCAGGGCCATGGCGATGCACCGCGCCCGGCTGCGCGGGCCCGTCTCAGCGGCCACCGCGTACGCGATGCGATTCGATCTGCATCGCGCCGATTGTTCCTCTCGATGGGGCCCTGCCCATCGGCGGATGCCCGCAGGCGACGTCGCCGACAATCGGTGACGCATGAAGACGATCGCCCGCGACCCATCGCTGCTCGACGTGCAGGGCCTGTCGGCCGGCTACGGTGAGGCCGTCGTCGTGCAGGACGTGTCGTTCACGCTGGCGCGCGGCGAGTCGCTGGCGCTGCTCGGCCGCAACGGCACCGGCAAGACCACGCTGCTGGACACGCTGGTCGGTGCCACGCAACGGCACGCCGGCAGCATCCGCCTCGCGGGCGCGGACCTGACGCACGCGCCGGCGCACCGCCGCGCCGCCGCCGGCATCGGCTGGGTGCCGCAGGAGCGCAACATCTTTCGCTCGCTCACGGTGGAGGAGAACCTCACCGCGGTGGCGCGGCCGGGGCCGTGGACGGTGGAGCGCGCCTACACGATGTTCCCGCGGCTGCAGGAGCGCCGCACGAACCTCGGCCACCAGCTCTCCGGCGGCGAGCAGCAGATGCTGGCGGTGGCCCGCGCGCTCGTGCTGAACCCGACGCTGCTGCTGCTCGACGAACCGCTGGAAGGCCTGGCGCCCATCATCGTCGAGGAACTGCTGCGCTCGATCGAGCGCATCGTGCGCGACGAGGGCCTCTCGGCGATCATCGTCGAGCAGAACCCGCGCCACGTGCTGCCGATCACGCAGCGCACCCTGATCCTCGACCGCGGCCGCATCGTGCACGACGGCCCCAGCGCCGCGCTGCTGGCCGACCCGGCGCCGCTGGATCGGTGGCTGGCGGTGGCGGCGGCCTGAGATCGCGGCTCGTTCACAGCTACTCAACGCCCGTCGATGCGCGCCTGCAACCGCGCCAGCCGCTGCGGCCAGTCCTTCTCCTGCTGCGCGAGGTTCAGTGCCTGCGGCTCCAGGCCTCGCGCCAGTGCCGCGGCCTCGGCGCGCCGGTCCAGCTGCAGCAGGCCGTCGGCGAGCGCGTAGCGGATCTGCTGGATCTGCGGCAGCTCGTCGCCGCCGAGGCGCCGTGCCCGTTCGAGCGCGTCGCGCAGCAGCACCACGGCTTCGTCGGCGGCACCGGCGCGCCGCAGTGCCGAGGCGCGGTTGGTCTGCACGGTCAGCGTGTGGCTGCTGCCGGCACCCATCAGCTTCGTGTAGCCCTGCTGGACCGCGCCCCATTCGTCGGCCGCGGCGCGGTGCTCGCCGGCACGGTCGAGCAGGTCGGCGAGCTGGTCGCGCGCGGTCAGCGTGTGGCGATGATCGGCGCCCAGGCGCGCGGACAGGCCCGCGGCGGCGGCCTGCAGCAGCGGCCGGGCGTCGACGTCGCGGCCCTGCTGCCCGAGCACGCGCGCCAGGCCCACCTGCGTGTACAGCGTGCGCGCGTGGTCGGCGCCGAGCGCGACGGTCTGTTCGGCCAGCAGACGGCGGTAGACGGCCTCGGCTTCGCCATGGCGGCCGACCAGCGAGTAGCCGTCGGCCAGGCCGAACAGGATCGCGCCGCGTCCCGGGGCGCGCCGCTCGTCGAGCGGCTCCACCAGCGCGGCCGCCTGCTGCAGCTGCTCGAGCGACTGCTGCAGCGCGAACTCGCCGGCCGTGAGCCAAGACTTGGCGAACAGCAGCCGCGCGCGGAACACGTCGGCGTCGCTGCCGGCGGGCAGCGGCGCGGCCTCGATGTCGCGCACCACGGCGGCGGCCTCCGCCAACTCCGACACCTGCACCAGATCCACCGCCAGGCGCAGCCGCGCGTTCTGCAGCGCGGCGTGTTCGAGCGGGGCCGCGGAGGCCAGCGCCGCGACGGCGCGCCGTCCGGCGTCGACCGCCTCGCGCGACTGCGACAGCTCGGCCAGCGACTGCTGCAACGCCGCGTGCAGGCGCCCGCGCAGCGCCGGCGCAAGCTCGGCGTACTTGCGGTCCACGCGCGCCGCGGCGCCACGCAGCGCCTCGGCCACGGTGATGTCGGCGCGGCCGCCGGCGCCCGGGTTGGCCGCGGCGACCAGGTCTTCGCGCAGCATGCGGTTCAGCGCCTCGGTGGCCGCGGCCTCGCGCGCCACGGCCTGTGCGCTGCGGCGCTGGTCGACCAGCATCCAGCTCGTGGAGCCCAGGCCCAGCGCCAGCGAGGCGAGCGCCGCAGCGACCCATGGCCGCCGTGCCCGCGCTCGCGCCAGCTCGGCCGCCTCGGCGCGGGCGGCCGCGGCGGCCGCCTCGGCGCGGGCGGCCGCGGC
>JAEUPB010000047.1 GCA_016789955.1 Rubrivivax sp.
GGTGGGGGGGCGGTCCCGGACCCTGGCGCGCCGGGTCCACACCCGCGTGCGCCCGGCGGTGGGGGGGGCCGTCTGCGCCCCCCCCCGCCTGGGCCCGGCCCCCCCCGCCACCCGGGCCCGCGCCGATACGCACAAGTTCGCCGAACTGCTCGCCCGCCACGCCGGGTACTACGCGCGGCAGATGGCCGCCCTCGCGGCGGAGCACACCGGAGACCACCGGCCCATCGTCGCCGCGCTGCAGGCCGAGATGGCCAACGGCCGGCAGGCCTGGGCGCACGCGGTGGCCACGCAGCGCGGCGATTCGGTGCTGGGCATGTGCCCTGCGTGGCGGCGCTACTTCATGGCCGTCGGCCGCTTCGAGGAAGGCCACCGGCACTTCGAGGCGGCCCTCGCGCTGGGCGATCGGGCGGAGGTGGCGCGGGCCCGTGCGGAGGCCCGCGCGGCGCTGGCGTGGCTGGCGGTGGCGCGCCACGATGTCGACGGCGCCCGCACGATGGGGCGCCGCGCGCTGGACGAGGCCGAGCTCGTCGGTGCCACGCACCTGATCGCCGACTGCAGCCTCACGCTGGGTGTCGCGCTCGCCGAGCAGCTGCGGTTCGACGACGCGCGGCCGTGCTTCGAACGCGCGCTGGAGGTGGCCAGCCGGCATGGTCACCGCAGCGAAGCGGCGCGGGCGCTGAACAGCCTGGCCACGCTGGCGCTGCGGCGCGGAGACTACGGCGAGGCGCATGCGCGGTACGAGCGTGCGCTGGCCGCGTTTCGCGACCTCGGCGACCACACCAACGTCACCCGCATCCTGATGAACACCGGCACGGCCCGCATGGGGCAGCTGGACTGGCCGAACGCCCGGGAGGCGTTCGAGCAGGCGCTGCGCTACGGGCTCGCGCACGACGTGACCTCGTTGCTGGCCCCCATCGAGTTCTCGCTGGGCGCCACCTTGATCGAGCTCGACGAGCTCGACGCCGCGGCCAACAGCCTGGCGCGCGCCCGCGAGCGTTGCCGCGCGCTGCGGTTCGACAGCTACGAGATCAAGACCGAGTACTACCTGGCGCGCATCGCGGCACGGCGCGGCCACCACGCCGAGGCCGCGCGGGCCCTGCTGTCGGCGGCGCGCCGGGCGCACGCGCAGGCCTGGACGCTGGACCTGCAGTACATCCTGCTGTTCGTGGCCGAGCTGCTGCGCGACATGGGCCACACGCCTGACGCGCGCCGCGTGCTGCGCGGCCTGGCCGCCACGACGGCGGCCGACTCATCGGTGGGCCGGATGGTCGCGGCGTGCCTGCACACGCTGCCGGTGGTGGCTGCTGCCGGCGCAGCGCCGCCCGACGTGGCCTTCGGCACGATGACCAGCCACCTCGCCCACAGCGGCGATCTCGACGACTTCCTCGCCCGCCTGAGCAAGGCCCCAGCGGCCGTGCCGGCAGCCTGAGCCGCGCGGCGTGCGTCAGGCGGCCAGCCAGGCCCGTGTCTCTCGGCGCAGGTGCCGTGCACGCGTCAGCTGTCGAGCGATGGCCTTGGTTGTCCAGACCAGCCTGTTGAGCCACGCCGCGAGGAAAGGCAATCCGACGAGCACGGCCAGTACCGCCAGAGTCCGCCATGCGGATCGCCACACGCGCGTGCGCATCTGCACAGGGGCCGTCCACGCCAACGCCACACGCTCGCGCGGCCCGAGACGGCGCATTTGGCGCTCGCGGGCCATCGGTCCATGTGGTACGCCCAGGGCGGCAGGAAGAAGTACGGCACCTGCAGCGCTTGCACCACGGCGGACAGCGGCAGCCCCAGGTCATGCATCCGCCACAGAAGCAGCCCGGCCACCACCGAAAGCACCAGCAGCGCCAGGAAGCAGCCGGCGCCGGCCAGCGCCATGGGCGTTGCGGTTCCCCGCAGGAGCGGCCCCAGGTCTGGAACCGCCTTCGCCAGCGCCGCGCCACCCCCGATCACTTCGCAGGCGGCAATCACCTTGAGCAGCGTGCCGATGTCGTCCTCCTCTCGCCGCACGGGCCCGGCAGTTTCAGTCCTCCAGCCAGGCCCGCGTCTCGCGGCGCAGGAACTCGGCATCCACCGGGTTGTTCACCGGGTTGCCGGCGCGGTGCCCGTGGATGCTCGGGATCGGCCGCAGCGCGGCGTGGCGCAGGTGCGGCAGCTCGGCCTCGTTGTCGGCCACGCGGAAGTAGAGGTCGGTGGCGCCGGGCATCAGCAGCACCTTGGCCTCGATCGCGCGCAGCGCTCGCGGCAGGTCGCCGCCGTACAGCGGGTTGTCGCTGATGTCCCCGGCGTGCCAGCACAGCGCCTGCGCG
Organism: Rubrivivax sp.; assembly: GCA_016789955.1. GTDB lineage: Bacteria > Pseudomonadota > Gammaproteobacteria > Burkholderiales > Burkholderiaceae_C > Rubrivivax. Next base: position 2,298 of record JAEUPB010000047.1, read on the forward strand.
TACAGGTTGGCAGCCTTGCGCAGCGCCCAGCGCGCGTCCCACTGGTTCTGCAGGAAGCTCTCCAGGTCGGCCTCGGTGGCCAGGTGCAGCCCGGCGCGGTAGTAGTCCTGGCTCAAGGCCCAGCCCGCGTAGATGCGGCCAAAGGCGCGAATCGTCTTCACCGGTTCCGCGCTGAACCGTCCTTCGCCCAGGTACTCCGGCGCGGCTTCCAGCACCGCCAGCAGGCCGCGCAGGAACACCTGGTTGTGCACGGCGGTCTTCGCGCTGCCGCACACGGCCACGATGCGCTCCACCGCGCCGGGGAACGCCGCGGCCCAGTGGTACGCCTGTTGCGCGCCCATCGACCAACCGTAGACGCAGGCCACGCGCTCCACGCCGAACACCTCGGCCAGCAGGCGCCGCTGCGCATGCACGTTGTCCCACGCGGTGACGAGCGGCGGGTAGCTGGCGCTGTTGGAGGGCGACGTGGAGAGCCCGTTGCCGAACATGTCAGGCTGCACGATGAACCAGCGCGTGGGGTCGAGGATGCCGACCGGGCCGATCAGCCAGGTGAGTTCCGGCGTCAGCGCCGAGTAGCTGGTGGGATAGACGATGACGTTGTCGCGCGCCGGCGAGAGCGTGCCGTGGGCGCGCCAGGCCAGCCGCGCGTCGCGCAGCGTGCCGCCCTCGAGCAGCGGCAGGTCACCGAGGGCGAGCACGCCCTCCTGTGTGGGCCAGGTCATGCGGGGGCTCCGGCAGGCGGTTGTTCAGCTGGTCCACCGACCCCGCGAGGTCGGCGAGCCTCGTGCGCACGGATTGTGCGGCGACGCATCCGTGGTGGCTGTCGCAGCGACAGTACAGAAATCTGTATCATGTTTGCATGAAGACCACCTTGAACCTCAATGATCAGCTCCTGGCCGATGCCAAGGCGCTCGCCGCGCAGCAGCGGATGAGCCTGACGCGCCTGATCGAGGAAGGTCTGCAGATGCGACTTCGCGCGCAGGCAGGTTCCACCAAGCCCGTCCGGATCCGCCTGCCCGTTTTCAAGGGCCGCGGCGGCCTGGTGAAGGGTGTCGATCCGCTGAGCAACAAGGCGCTGCTCGAGGCGCTGGGCGATGACGCCTGACGTCAACGTGCTGGTGGCTGCATCGCGCACCGATCATCCCCATCACGCCGTCGCGCGGGCCTGGCTCGAGCAGACCGTCCGGACTGCCGTTACCGGTGCAGGCTTGACGCTGATGCCGATGGTGCTGGTCAGCTTCCTGCGGTTGGTCACCAGTCCGAGGATCTTCCAGGTGGCCACACCGATCGAAGACGCGGTGGCGTTCGTCGACGCGCTCCTGGCCTCGCCTGGCGTGCACCTCGCGCCACTCGGCCCGGAGTGGTCGAAGCTGCGACAGCTGTGCCTCGACAAGCGATTGAGCGGAAACGATCTGCCTGATGCCTGGTTGTCGGCAGCCGTCGCGCATCTCGGCGAACACCTCGTCAGCTTCGATCGAGACTTCCGCAGGCTCCTGCCGCGCGGACAGTTCACGTTGCTCGAGCCTGCATAGCGGCATCCGGAGTCCAGCGTATGCCCCTCACTCCGCCACCGTATCCGCCTGCACCGCGCTCACCGGCCGATGCTTGTCGGCCGCCGCGCGCACGTTGAGCCACGCGGTGGCGGCGCCGCAGATGCCGATGATCGCCATGCCCACCCAGCCCCAGCCGTCGGGCGTGACGGCGAACACCACGTAGCCGGCCAAGGCGGCCACCGCGAGCTGGGTGTACTGGAACGGCATCAGCGTCGAGGCCGGGGCCTTGCCCAGCGCCATGATCAGCATCAGGTGGCCGCTGGTGCCCAGCACGGCCACGGCCACCAGCGCGCCCACCTGCAGCGCGGGGGCGGCCATCAGCGTGCCGATCGGGTCGGCCACGCTGGCCAGCAGGATCGGCGTGGCGATGGTCACGCCGGTGGCGCCGGTGTAGAAGTTGGTGGTGAACGGGTCTTCGTGCGGCGCGTAGCGGCTGGTCATCAGCTGGAAGGCCGCGTTGGAGAAGGCCACCGCCAGCGGCAGCAGCGCCGCCCAGCCGACGATGCCGCTGCCCGGCCGGATGACGATCAGCGCGCCGACGAAGCCGCCGGTCACCAGCGCCCAGCGCAGCGGCGACACGCTTTCCTTCAGCCATGCGCGCGCCACCAGCGTGGCGACGACCGGGCTCAGCATCGTGATGGCGGTGAACTCGGCCACCGGCATGCGGCGCAGCGCCGCGAAGGCCATCGCCGACGAGAACGCCAGCAGCGCGCCGCGTGCGATCTGGAACATCGGGTTGGCGGTGCGGAACGAGCGCTGCGGCGAGAGCGCGATCCACGCCGACATGATCATCGCGTGCAGGCCGTAGCGCGCCCACAGCACCAGTGCCACGGAGAAGGTCGCGCCGACGTAGCGCACCGTGGTGTCCATCGTCGCGAACGCGCTGGCCGCGCCGATCACCAGCGCGATGCCGAGCAGGGGCTGGGGGTGGTTCGGCGACGACATGCCCCAAAGTGTGCCTGCGCCGCGCGGGGCGGCTCTCGTCTCAACGCCCGGGTCACGCCGGCGTCAGCGCACTCCACAGCGGCACCGCCTCGATGCCCGCCTCCAGCTCGCAGCGGTGCCGGCCCTGATGGACCACGTACAGCGCATCCAGGCGCACGTCGTCGATCGCGATGCGCATCGACTTGGTCACGGCGTGGCCCTCCCAGCTCGCGCCGGTGCCGCTGTGGCCGGCGAACGTCGAGGCCAACCGGCCGGCGCCCGGCTCCCTCTAGGGAATCCACGCTGCAGCGGCCCCGACCCGCTGCCGATACTCGCCGGCATGTCCGCCGCGCGCAACATCGACCTGGTGCTGCTGGAGTGCTTCGACGCGCTGCTGCACGAGCGCAGCGTCTCGCGCGCCGCCGAGCGGCTGGGCGTCTCGCAGTCGTCGGCCAGCGAGATGCTGGCCAAGCTGCGCGACCGCTTCGACGACCCGCTGCTGGTGCGCACGCGCGACGGCCTGGCCCCCACCGCGCGCGCGCTGGAATTGCGGCCGCAGGTGCGCGAGGCGATCGACCGCCTGCGCCAGCTGCTGGCCGCCAGCAAGGGCTTCGACCCCGCCACCAGCGACGAGACCTTCCGGCTCTGCACCTCCGACTACACGCAGCTGCTGCTGATGCCCACGCTCACGCGGCTGATGCTGGCCGAGGCGCCGCACTGCACCGTGGACGTGCTGCCGGTGCACATCCTGCGCGTCGAGCAGGCGATGGATGCCGGCGACATCGACCTCGCCATCGCCTACTACCCCGAGCCCCCGCCCAGCCTGCGCCGCAGCCCGCTGTTCAGCGACCGCTACGTGTGCATCGCGCGTCCGGGCCACCCCGAGGCGGTGTCGCCGCTGTCGGCCGAACGCTTCGCGGCGCTGCCCCACGTGCGCGTGGCCCCCAGCGGCCTGACCTACTTCAGCAGCGTGGTCGACCAGGCGCTCGAGTCGCTGGGCCTGCAGCGTCGCATCGCCGTGTCCAGCCCGCACTTCCTGCTCGCCGCCCAGCTGGTGTCGCAGACCGACCTCGTGCTGGCGCTGCCGCTGCGCGCGGCGCGGGCCCTGGCCGCGCACTTCGCGCTGCAGGTGATCCCGATCCCGATGCCGATGCGCACCATCGATCTCTCGATGTACTGGCACGAGCGCTGCCACCACAGTGCCCCGCAGCAATGGCTGCGCGAACGCGTGCGCCGAATCCTCACGGCGCAACCGGCCGAAGGCAGCGACCAGGCCGCTGCCTGACTTGCGGCGGCGCTGCCGTCAGGCGAACCGCACCGACACCCCACCCAGCCCCTCGATGCGCGCCTCGAAGGCGTCCCCGGCGCGGGCCGGCACCATGGGCCCCAGCGCACCGGTGAGCACGATGTCGCCGGCACGCAGCGGGTCGCCGCGGCGCGCCAGCGTGCGCGCGAGCCACGCCGCGGCGTTCAGCGGGTGGCCCATGCAGGCGCTGCCGACGCCCTCGCTGACGCTCTCGGCGCCCCGCGTCATCACCATGCGGGCCTCGCGCAGCGCGATGCGGTCCAGCCGCACGGGGTCGGCGCCGAGCACGAACGCGGCCGCCGACGCGTTGTCGGCGATGGTGTCGAAGAGCCCGATCTTCCAGTCGGCGATGCGGCTGTCGACGATCTCGAGCGCTGCGAGCGCGAAGGCGCTGGCGCGGATCACGTCGACCACCGTCGCGTCGGGGTTCGGCACGTCGCGCTCCAGCACCAGCGCGACCTCGGCCTCGACCTTCGGCTGGATCAGCGTGGCCAGCGGCACGGCATCGCCGTCGCCGTGGCTGGTCGATGCCCACAGGTCGCCGAAGTCCGGCGAGTCCACGCCGAGCTGCCGCTGCACCGCCAGCGACGTGAGCCCGATCTTGCGGCCGACGACACGGTCGCCGCCGCGCACGCGGCGGTCGCGGTTGATGCGCTGGATGGCGTAGGCCTCGTCGGCGGTGGCGGGCGCGCCGGCGGCCGCGGCGGCCTCGCGCAGCGGCGCGATCGGCCGGCCGGTGGCGGCGGCCTCCCACAGCAGGTCGGCCAGGGTGATGCGGGGATCGGTCATGGCAATTCGTCAGGGGGTTGGGTCATGGGTTCGGGCAGCCGGCCGACGCCGGGCACGTGCTGCAGCAGCCGGTTGTGCTGCGAGACCACCCAGCCCTGCTCGCCGGTGGCGCGGCGGTAGCCCAGCCAGCGCGCGTCGGCGTACAGGCGCTCGCGCCGCCGCTCGCGGTCGGCGGCGTCGGCGTAGGCCCACTGGTGCACGAAGGTATCGAGCTCGCCGTCGGCGCCGGTCCAGTACGCCAGCGGCTCGCCCAGGTGCTCGCGCATCAGTGGCAGCGCCTGCTCGAGGTGCCACGCGAGGTAGCGCGCCAGGCAGCCGGGGCGAATGACGTAGGTGCGTTCGTCGACCAGCATCGCCGTCAGTCGGTGCTGCGGATGCCGCGGCTGCGCAGGAACGGGCCCCACTTCTGCAGGTCGCGCTTCACGGTGTCGGCCAGCTCCGCGGGCGTGCTGCGTAGCGGCTCGAGGCCGAGCGCCGCGTAGCGCTCCTTCACCGCCGGCAGCTCGAGGATGCGCATCAGCTCGCGGTGCACGCGCTGCGCCGCATCGGCCGGCATGCCCGGCGGCCCGAACACCGCGTACCAGGCATCGGCCTCGAAACCGGGCAGGCCCGACTCGGCCATCGTCGGCACCTGCGGCCACGCCGGCAGCCGCTGGCGCGTGGTCACGGCCAGCGCGCGCAGGCGGCCGTCGCGCACCAGCGGCGCGACCGCGGCCACGCTGTTGAACATCACGTTCACGCGGCCGGCCATCAGGTCGGGCATCGCCTGGCCCGAGCCCTTGTACGGCACGTGCGTGGCCTGCACGGCCGCCAGGCTCTCCAGCAGCGCGCCGGCGATGTGCTGCATCGTGCCGTTGCCGGCCGACGCGTAGGTCAGCGCGCCGGGCTGCGCGCGGGCGGCGGCCAGCACGTCGGCCACGCTCTTCAGCGGGCCGGCGGCGGCACTCACCAGCATCAGCGGCGTGCCGGCCACCAGCGCGATCGGCGTGAAGTCGCGCTGCGGGTCGTACGGGAAGTTCGGGTACAGCGCCGGGTTGATCACGTGCGTGGCCGCGGTGGTCACGAGCAGCAGGCCGCTGTCGGGTGCGGCCTTGGCCACCACGTCGGCGCCCACGGTGCCCCCGGCGCCGCCCTTGTTCTCGACCACCACGGTGCCGTAGGCCCCGGCCATCTCCTGCGCGAACAGCCGCGCCAGGATGTCCGGCGCGCCGCCGGTCCCGTAGGGCACGACCAGGCGCAGCGTGCCGCCCTGCGCCCGCGCCGGCGCTGCGGCCGTGCCGGCGAGCGCGGCCGCCAGCAGCCCTTCGAGTGCGTCGCGGCGGTTCATACGAGCCTCCGGCCGCCGTCGACGTCGAGCACGGCGCCGGTGATGAAGGAGTTGCTCGCGCACAGCAGCACCGCGGCGGCGATGTCCTCCGGCGTGCCGACGCGGCGCACCGGCACGATCTCGGCCATCGCCTGGTAGGTGCGCTGGCGTGCGTCGTCGGGCAAGGCGCGGTCCCAGTACGGCGTGTCGATGAAGCCGGGCGAGACGGCGTTCACGCGCACCGGCGCCAGCTCGCGCGCCAGCGGCCCGACCATCGCGTGCAGCGCGCCGTTGCCCGCCGCCATCGCCGCCATGCCGGGGATCGCCGCGCGCGCGGCGGCGCCGGTGACCCAGGTGATCGAGCCGTCGGCCAGGTGCGGCAAGGCGGCCATCGTCGTGCGCTGGAAGGGCCAGAACTTGCCCTCGAAGGTCTTGCGCAGCGCGGGCTCGTCGAGGCTGCGGTAGGGGCCCACCGCGCTCGTGCCGCCGATCGACACCACGAGGTGCCGGAAGGCGCCGTGGCGCGCGTACGCGGCGCGCAGCGCGGCCTCGTCGCCGGCATCGACGCTCTCGCCGACGGTGCCCGCGGGCAGCTGCCGCAGCGCCTCGGCCACGCGCTCGGCCGAGCGGCCGGCCACGATCACCGTGGCGCCCGCCTCGGCGAGCGCGCGTGCGCACGCCAGGCCGATGCCCGAGGTGCCGCCGTAGACCCAGGCCTTCTGGCCTGCCAGGGGAAGGGTGTTCATCGTGTCAGGCTCCGCGTCGGAGGAGATGGAAGGCGTGGTCGCGCGTCAGGCCCATGCGGTACGCGCCGAGGATCCACAGCAGCGCCAGCGGCTCGAGCAGCCGCGCCAGCTCGAGCGGGCCGGCGTCGATGGCCTCGAAGCCGATCGCCGTGGCGAGGTCGGCCACCACGGCCTTGGCGGCCGGGTCGTCGCCGGCGACGTACATCGCCGCGTGGCGCCCGGCCAGCACCGGGTCGTCCATCACGTTGAAGCCGGTCGAGTTGAAGGCCTTCACCACGCGCGCGCCGGGCGCCCAGCGCTGCACCTGCTCGCCGCCGGAATCGGTGTGGCCGACCTGCAGCTTCAGGTCCGCGCCGATCGGGTTGGTGGCGTCGATCAGCACGCGGCCGTCGAGCGCGCCGCACTCGGCCAGCGCGGCCTGCGTGGTGGGCCACGGCGTGGCCAGCAGCACCGCGTCGGCGTCGCGGCAGGCCTCGGCGTTGGTGGCCAGCCGGCCGCGGCCGGCCGTCTGCATCACCAGGCCCTGGTACTTCTCGCGCGCCGGGTCGCGCACGCCGAAGGCGATGTCGTGCCCGGCCGCAGCCCAGCGCTTGCCGAGCGTGCCGCCGACGTTGCCGGCGCCGATGATGGCGATCTTCACGGGGTGGCCCCTCCTGCACCGGCCAGCAGCCGTTGCGCGTAGCGGTTGCGCACGATCGCGCGGCGCAGCGCCAGCGCCGGCGTCAGCTCGCCGTTGGCCGCCTCCAGCGCGCGCGGCAGCAGCACCGCGCGCACGATGCGCGCCGCCTGCGGCAGCCGCTGGTTGGCCTCGGCCACCGCGGCGTCGACGAGGCGGCGCACCTCGGTGCTCTCGGCGTAGCTGCGCAGCGTGGTGTAGGCCAGCCCGTGGCCGCGCGCCCAGTCGCGCAGCGTCACCTCGTCCAGCTCCACCAGCGCCGTCACGCCGGTGGCCGGCCCGCCGACGGCCACGGCCTGGTTGATGTACGGGCTGGTCATCAGCTCGGCCTCCACGGTGGCCGGCGCCAGGTGCGTGCCGTCGGGCAGCGTCAGCAGGTCCGCCGCGCGGCCCACCAGGTGCAGCTCGCCGCCCTGCAGGTGCACGAGGTCGCCGGTGGCCACCGCCGTGCCGTCCACGGTGACGACGAGGCGGCCGTCGGCGCCGATCGCCGGTGCATACGGCTCGAAGACCTTCAGCGCGGGCTCCGCCGCCTGCGCGAACACGGCCACCGGCCCGGCCGCCTCGGCCAGCGCGTACAGGCCGCGCGTGTCGATGCCCAGCCGCGCCAGGAAGCGCGCGCTGGCGGGTGCCATGCGTTCGTAGCCGGTCAGCACCGCGCGGCACGCGCCCAGGCCGAGCGCGTCGGCCACCGGGCGGCCGACCAGCGTGCGCAGCAGCGCGCCGGGCCGCTCGCGCGCCGACCAGCGCTGGATCAGCGCGCGCCGCCAGCCGCCGGCGCGGCTGGCGCGGGCCGCGGTCTCGCGGCGCAGCCGGTCGAGCAGCCGCGCGGGGATCGCCACCACCTGCGGCGCGCATTGCCGCATCTCGGGCACGCCGGGCAGGCGGTCCTCGCCGAAGCAGGCCACCGTGCCCAGCAGCACGGGCGCGACGACGGCGTGGAAGTGGCCGATCGGGTCGGCCAGCCCGAACAGGCTGACGCAGCGCTCGCCGTCGCGCAGCCCCAGCGGCGCGCGCGCGGCCACCTGCCGGCGCAGCGTGGCCTGCGACACCGGCACGCAGCGCGGTTCGCCGAACACGCCGGCGCTGAAGAGCACCACCGCGGGCGGCGGCGTGGCCGCGGCCTCGGGCGCCAGCGCGGGCGTTGCGTCCAATGTGGACAGCGGCCGCACCCGCAGGTGCTGGTAGCCGCGCGTGCCCTTGGGGTCGATCACCCACACCGCGCGCAGCCCGTCCAGCCGCGTCTGCATGTCGGCGATCTTGTCGACCTGCTCCTGGTCCTCGGCGACGAAGGCCACCACGCCGGCCTGCTGCGCCTGGTTGGCCACGCCGCCCGGGGGCAGGGCGGGGTTCAGCAGCACCGGCACGAGGCGCGCGCGCTGGCAGGCCAGCACCGCGAGCACGGCCTCGACACGCGCGCCGCTGACCACGCCCACCGCCTCGCCCGGCTGCAGCCCGGCGGCGCGCAGGCCCGCGGCCATCTCGCCCACGCGCGCCTCGGCGTCGCGCCAGCACAGCCGCTGCCAGATGCCGTGGCGCTTCTGCAGGTACGCCAGCGCGTCGCCCGCGCCGGCGGCGCGGCGTGCGAGCTCGGCGTCGAGCGTGTCGGTCAGCTCAGCCACCGCTTGGCCGCCCGGTAGTGCTTGACGTCGCGGAAGCTCTTGCGCGCGCCGCTGCCGGCGGCGCCGCCGCCGAGGTAGAAGTTCTTCACGTCGGGGTTGTCGGCCAGCGCCGCGGCCTCGCCCTCCAGCATGATGCGGCCGCCCTCGAGCACGTAGCCGAAGTCGGCGTGCGCCAGCGCCACGCGCGCGTTCTGCTCGACGACGAGCAGGCTCACGCCGGTGTCGCGGTTGATGCGCCGCAGCGTGCCGAAGATCTCGGCCACCACCTTGGGCGCCAGGCCGAGCGAAGGTTCGTCCAGCACGATCAGCGACGGCCGCGCCACCAGCGCGCGGCCGATCGCGAGCATCTGCTGCTCGCCGCCGCTGAGGTAGCCGCAGACGTCGCGCTGCCGCTCCTTCAGCCGCGGGAAGAACGCGTAGACCTCGTCGAAGGTCTTCGGCACCGGGTGGCGGCCGCCCAGCGCGTTGCAGGCGGCGACCAGGTTCTCCTCCACCGTCATGTCGGTGAACAGCTGCCGCCCCTCGCGCACGTGGTACAGGCCGCGCCGCGCCAGCAGGTGCGGCGCCAGGCGCGTGGTGTCGTGGCCGTCGAACATCACCTTGCCGCCGGTGATCGCGCCCTTCTCCAGCGGCAGCAGCCCGGTCACGGCCTTCAACGTGGTCGTCTTGCCGGCGCCGTTGGAGCCCAGCAGCGCCACGATGCGCCCGCGCGGCACCCGCACCGAGAGCCCCTGCAGCACCTGCAGCACGCCCTGGTAGGTGACGTCGAGGCTGCTGACCTGCAGCGCCAGGTCCATCGCGGCGCGCCTACTTGCGGTCGACGTTGAGCCAGCCCGACACCGGCGTCGGCACGAAGTCCTTCGCGGCCTCGAAGCGCACCACCTGCGCCACCGGGATGCTGTTGCCGGAGAACGTGACCGGCGCGCCGACGATGCCGCCGGTGTCCCAGTTCTTCGTCGCGCGCAGCGCGTCGCGCAGGCCCTCGCCGGTGAACGGCTTGTTCTGCGCGATCGCCTCCTCGGCCGCCTTGGCCAGCAGCATCATCGACATCCACCCCTGCATGTAGTAGATGTCGGGCACGCCGTCGTACTTGGGGTCGCGCTTGCGGCGGATCTCGTCGATCGCCTTCAGCATCGCGCCGCTGGCGCCCGTGGTGCTCCACGCGTAGTTGCTCACGCCGAGGAAGCCGTCGGCCGCCGGCCCGGCGCGCTTGAGCAGCGTGCGCGAGCTCTCCCAGAACGTGCCCATGAACTGCGTCTCGAGCTTGTAGTCGCGCGCGAGCTTGATCACCTCGGTGAAGATCGGCGCGCCGCCGAAGCCGTGGATCAGCGTGTAGTCCGGCCGCGCCTGGCGCAGCTTGATCGTCTCGGCGGCGACGTCCACGTCGCGGAACTTCAGCTCGGCCACCAGCACGAGGTCGATGCCCAGCGCGGCGGTGCGCTTCCTGATGTGCTCCAGCGGGTCGCGACCGAACTCCGACGCGCTGTGGATCACCGCGAGCCTGGGCCTGCCCGAGCCCTTGAAGTTGGCCTTGACGTACTGCAGCAGCACGTCGGCGGCTTCGCTGTAGTTCGGGCCGCTCATGAAGTGGAAGCCGTACTTCGAGGAGTCCTCCAGGTCCGACGCGTACGACGTGGAGGTCATCAGCACCTTGTAGCGCTCGTTGTTCTCCTGCGCGGCGGCGCGCACGAAGCCGGTGCCGTCGCCGAACACCGCCACCGGCTTGTCGGCGGCCATGAACTTCTTCCAGCCGGCGATTGCCTGGTCCACCTTGTACTGGGTGTCCTCGACGAGGAAGCGGATCCTGCGGCCCTTCACGCCGCCCTTGCCGTTGACGTGCTCGATGTAGTCCTTCATGCCCTCGAGCTGGTCCTTCGCGACGGCGGCGAACGGGCCGGTGAGCGGCAGCGTGGCGGCGAAGACGATGTCGTTGGCCTGGGCCTGGGCCTGCGCCGGCAGCGCCGGCAAGGCCAGCGGCGCTGCGGCGGCGAGGGCCACCACGTGGCGGCGGGTGAGCGTCATGCGTGTCTCCTGTGGGTGTCGTTCGTCAGTGACGGAAAGGCCAGACCGCGAGCTGCATGCGCGCACGGCGCACGATCTCGGCCAGGCCGTAGGGCTCGAAGAGCAGGAAGCCGACGATCAGCAGCCCGAACACCAGCTCGCGCAGCGACGCCAGCACGACCGCGAAGCGCGCCGGGTCGGCGCCGGCGTAGAGCGCGCCGAGTGCCTTCAGCACCTCGGGCACGCCGACCATGAACACGCTGCCGAGGATGGCGCCCAGCACCGAGCCGAGGCCGCCGACGATCACCGCGGTGAGCTGGAAGATCGACGCGGTGAACGTGTACTGCTCGGGGTTCACGACGAGGAAGAAGATCGCCATCAGCGCGCCGGCGATGCCGGCGTAGAACGACGCGATCGCGAAGCTCAGCAGCTTGGTGCGCAGCAGGTCGATGCCCAGCACCTCGGCGCTGTAGTCGCGCTCGCGCACCGCGATGAAGGCGCGCCCGATGCGGGTGCGGAACAGGTTGCTCGCGAACACGCACATCGCGAACGCGATCGGCACGATCAGCGCGTACAGCTTGGCGTCGGTGTCGAGCTTCGTGAAGCCGAGGTCGGGCGAGGGCATCGGCAGCCCTCGGTCGCCGCCGGTCACGCCCTCCCAGTGCTGCACGACGAACAGGAAGATGAACTGCGCCGCCAGCGTGGCGATCGCGAGGTACAGCCCCTTGATGCGCAGGCTGGGCAGGCCCACCAGCACGCCGGCCGCCGCGGCCAGCAGGCCGCCGAACGGGATCGCCAGCCAGAACGGCCAGCCCCAGCTGCCGGCCGCCACCGCGCAGCCGTAGGCGCCCACGCCGTTGAACGCGGCGTGGCCGATCGACAGCAGCCCGGTGTAGCCGGTGAGGATGTTCAGCCCCACCACGCTGATCACCGTGATCGCCGTCAGGCAGGCCATGTAGACGCCGTAGTCGCCGGCCACGAGCGGCAGCACGACGAGTGCGATCGCCAGCGCCGCCAGGCCGCCGCGGCGCAGCGGCGTGTCGAGCCGGCGCTGCGCGTCGGCGTGGCTCAGGGGCAGCACGCCGAAGCGCGGGCCCAGCAGCGAGAGCTTGGACACGCTCATATGCGTTCGATCTCCTTGCGGCCGAACAGCCCGTGGGGCCGCACCAGCAGCACCAGCAGCACCACCGCGTAGGGCATCACCTCGCGCCAGCTGCCGCCCAGGTAGGCGCCGGTCATCGCCTGCAGCCAGCCGATCACGAGACCGCCGACGATCACGCCGGCCAGGCTGTCGAGCCCGCCGACGATCAGCACCGCCAGCACCGAGAGCGCGAGGTCGCCCAGGTGCGGCGTGAGGTTGTTCAGCGCCGCCAGCAGCACACCGGCCAGCGCGCCGGTGGAGGCCGCCAGCCCCCAGGTCGCGGCCGAGATCGCCGGCACGTTGATGCCCACCGCATAGGCGTTGCCCGGGCTGGAGGCCGCGGCGCGCATCGCCACGCCGCCGCGCGTGTAGCGGAACCAGGCCAGGCACGCGAGCACGATCGCGAGGCTGACGACGAAGGTCCAGAAGATCCCGCCGGGCAGGAGCATGTCGCCGATGAAGATCGGCTTGCGCGGCAGCAGCTCGGGCAGCGCGCGCTGGTCGGGCCCGAACGCCAGCCCGGCCGCGCCCTTGAGGATCAGCCCGAGGCCCACGGTGGCCATCACGATCGACAGCGTCGGCTGCCCGGCCAGCGGCCGCAGCACCACGCGCTCGACCAGCGCGCCGAGCGCGAAGCCGGCCGCCACCGCCGCCGCCAGCCCCAGCGACCAGTGCAGCCCGGCCATCTGCGTGACGGCGAGGAACACGTAGGCGCCGACCATCATCAGCTCGCCCTGCGCGAAGTTGAAGACGCCGGTGCCCTTGAACACGAGCACGAAGCCGAGCGCCACCAGCGCGTACATGCCGCCCGAGGCGAGGCCGACGAGCGAGTACTCGACAAACAAGTTCATCTGGCCTCGCCCAGGTACGCCTCGATCACCGCCGGATCCGCCGCCACCTCGGCCGGCGTGCCCGAGGCCAGGCGCTGGCCGAAGTTCAGCACGTGGATCTGGTCCGACAGGTCCATCACCATGCCGATGTCGTGCTCGATCAGCAGCACCGTCACGTCCCACTCCTCGCGCACGTCGAGGATGTAGCGCGACATGTCCTCCTTCTCCTCGCGGTTCATGCCGGCCACCGGCTCGTCGAGCATCAGCAGTCGCGGCTTCATCGCCAGCGCGCGCGCCAGCTCCACGCGCTTCTGCAGCCCGTAGCTGAGCGCGGAGACCGGCGCGTCGCGCCAGTCGGCCAGATGCAGCAGGTCGAGGATGCGCTCCTCGATCTCGCGCCGCAGCTCGGCCTCTTCGCGCGCGGCGCGGCCGGCGTACCACGCGGCCGCCAGCAGCCCGGTGGAGAGCGTGTGGTGAGCGCCGAGCTTGATGTTGTCCAGCACCGTCAGGCCGCGGAACAGCGCGATGTTCTGGAACGTGCGCGCCATGCCCAGCGCGGCGCGCCGGTTCGGCTTCACGCCGGTGATGTCGGCGCCGTCGAAGCGCACGCCGCCCTGCTGCGGGCGGTAGAAGCCCGAGATCACGTTGTACAGGCTGGTCTTGCCGGCGCCGTTGGGGCCGATCACCGAGGTCACCGTGCCCGGCTCGACGGTGATCGTCACGTCGGTGAGCGCCTTCACGCCGCCGAACGCGAGCGACACGCCCTGCACCGCGAGCAGGCTCATCTCGCCGGGCCGCCGTGTTCCGGCGCGAACAGCGCCGTGTAGCCGGTCCACGGCAGGAGCCGCGAGACGTCGAAGGCGATCAGCCCGTCGCGCACCATCGGCAGCCGCGCCAGCGCCGCCTGCGCGTCGGCCAGGCTCTCGCACTCGAGCGTGACCAGCGAGCCGGGCCGGTCCGGGCACATCTGGATGCTGCGCACCACGCCTTCGCTGAGCAGCTGGTGCGCGGCCCGGGCCTCGGCGGCGGCGTGCGCGGCCAGCTGTTCCGGCGTGGTGCCCGGCAGGCGGCGCGAGAGCGCGACGAATTGCACCGCCAGCCCCTAGCGCCGCAGCAGCCCGAAGGCGATGCCGCGGCCCATCTTCTGCACGATGGCGAGCTTGATCCACACCATCGCCGCCGGCTCGAGGTAGCGCGCGTCGGCCAGCCCGCCCAGGTCCAGCGGCTCGAAGCCGAGGTCGGCCGCCAGCCCCGCGGCCACGGTCTTCGCGCCGGCGTCGCTGCCGCAGTACACCATCGCCGCGCGGCCGCCCGGGTAGGCGGGCTGGGCCATGTTCTCCCAGCCGGTGGTGTTGAAGATCTTCACCACCTTCGCGCCCGCGGCCCAGCGCTGCACCTGCTCGGCGCCGCTGTCGGTGTGGCCGAGCGCGAGCCCGAACGCGGGCGTCAGCGGGTTGGTGGCGTCCAGCAGCGGCTTGCCGGCGAAGTCGCCCGCCGCGCGCAGCGCCTCCTCGGTGCCGCCCCAGGGCGTGGCCAGCACCACCGCGTCGGCGGCGGCCACGGCCGGCGCGATCGGGGCCGCGGCGGCGCCCGGCGTGCCGGCCAGCGCGGCGCGCACCTTGTCGCTGCCGGGGTTGCGTGCGGCGTAGGTGACGGCATGGCCCTGGGCGGCCCAGCCGCGGCCCAGCGCCTGGCCGACGGGGCCGGCGCCGATGATGGCGATCTTCATCTCGCGGTGCCTTTCTCTCGACGCTCAGCGGGCCCAGGCCCGCGGCGAGAACGCGGTCGGCTTCAGCAGCCGGTTCTCCTGGTGCGCGATCCACGGCAACGCGATCGCGCCCAGCCGCTGCCACTCGGGGTCGGCCCACAGCGCGGCGCGGCGGCGGTCGCGGTCGGCCGCGTCCTCGTAGGCCCAGGCCTGGATCAGCTGGTTCAGCACCCCGGTCTCGCTGGTGCTGTAGAAGATGCAGGTGCCGCAGTGCTTCGTCTGCAGCGGCAGGATCTCGGCCTCGCTGAGCTTGAGGAACTCGCCCAGCTTGCCGGGGTGGAAGGTGTAGATGCGCAGGTCGATCAGCATGGTGTGGGTGCCTCGTGGTGCTCAGCCCTGCACGCCGACCATGCCCGGGTTCCAGCCCTTGTAGAACTTCTCGTACACGTCGGGCGGCACGACGATGCCGGTGTGCGGGTCGCCGCCGTGGTCGAAGATGGCGACCATGCAGCCGTCGTGCGCGTCGAGGTTCTCGAAGGTGCGGAACACGCCCGCCGGCACGCTGATCACGTCGAAGGGCGCCAGCTCGAGCGACTCCTCCAGCGCCTCGCCCCAGTAGACGCGGAAGCGCGCGTTCAGCGGCATGAAGACCTCGTTGTACGGATGCGAGTGCACCGTGGGCCGGATGCCGGGGCTCAGCGTGCTGATCGACAGGTGGAAGTTGTGCGGCTGCGCGATCGGCGCCGGCCCGCCCAGCCGGCCCGGCGAGACCACGTACGAGACGCTGCGCTTGCCGGCCTGCTGCTTCAGGTCGGGGAAGGCGCCGGGGTCGCCCTCGCGCTCGGCGAAGCGCGCCACGCGCGCCAGCATCTCGGCGCGCGAGCACGGCGCGCTGTGGCCCGGCGTGCGCAGGTGTTCGGGGCGGACGGCAGGGGTCATGCGGGCTCTCCGGTCGGGGCGGGCGCGCCGACGACCAGCGCGTCCAGTGCGTACGCGCCCTCGGGCCGCGCCAGCACGGGGTTGAGTTCGAGGCCGGCCACGGTGTCGCGGCTGGCCCAGGCGATGGCCGACAGCCGCGCCACCTGCTCGGCCAGCGCGTCGAGGTCGGCCGCCGGCGCACCGCGCCAGCCGCGCAGCAGCGCGGCCACGCGCGTCTCGGCCAGCATCGCGCGCGCGGTGGCGTGGCTCACCGGCGCCAGCCGCACCGACACGTCGCCGAGCAGCTCGGTCAGCACGCCGCCGGCGCCCACGGTGACCACCGGCCCGAACACCGGGTCGCGCTGCGTGCCCACCAGCACCTCCACGCCGCCCTGCAGCTGCCGCGCGACGAGAAAGCCCTCGAGCCGCGCGTGCGGCAGGCGCGCGGCCACACGCTGCCGCATCGCCGGCAGCGCCGCGCGCAGCGCCGCCTCGTCGGTCAGGCCCAGCGCCACGCCGCCGGCCTCGGTCTTGTGCGCGATGTCGGGCGAGACGATCTTGAGCACCACCGGCCAGCCGATGGCCTGCGCGGCGGCGACCGCTTCGTCGGCATCGTGCACCCGCCGCTCGGGCGCGAAGGCGATGCCGCGTGCGGCCAGCGCACGCTTCGCGTCGGCCTCGGTGGCCAGCGGGCCCTCCAGCGCCGTGGCCGAAGCTGCTTCCCGCGCCACGCCAACCGGATCGGCGTGAGCGGCCATCGGCAACAGCGCCGCCAGCGACCGCACCGCGGCCGTCGGGTCGGCGTAGACCGCGACGCCGTGCGCTTCCAGGTCGGCGGTGATCGCCGCATCGGCCAGCCCGACCGCGGCGAACGGCGTGGCCGCGTGGCGCTGCCGCAGCGCCAGCAGCGGGGCGTGCAGCTGCGCCCAGTGCGCCGGGTTGCGCGGGATGTGCGCCAGGTAGCACAGCACCGCGTCGTAGCGCCGCGCCTCCAGCGCCACGCCGGCGATGCGCGCGTAGGCCGACAGGTCGCCCAGGATGCCGGCCGAGGTGTCCACCGGGTTCTCGCCGGCGGCCAATGGCGCGATCGCCTGCACCACCTGCAGCGCGGCCGCGCCGATGCCCGGCAGCGCGAGCCCGTGCGCCTCGGCCGCGTCGGCCGCGAGCACACCGATGCCACCCGAGGTGGTGACCACCAGCAGGTCGCGGCCCTGGGATCCCGCGGTGTGCGGCGCCGCCTGCGGCAGCGCCACCGTGGCCGCGTACGCGGCCTCGACCAGCGCCTGCAGGCTACCCGCGCGCCAGGCGCCGGTTTCGCGCAGCACGGCGTCGAACACGCGGTCCTCGCCGGCCAGCGAGCCGGTGTGCGTGGCCGCGGCGGCGGCACCGGCCTGCGACACGCCCACCTTCATCGCCAGCACGCGCTTGCCGGCCGTGCGCGCCGCGTGCAGCGCGGCCGCGAGCTTGCGGCCATCGCGGCAGCCTTCGAGCGCCACGACGATCAGCTGCGTTGCCGCGTCGTGCACCAGGAAGTCGATGCAGTCGGCGACGTCGACATCGAGCTCGTTGCCGGTGGCGACGAAGTGCGAGAAGCCCAGCCCGCGCTGCTGCGCCAGGCCGAAGAAGTACGAGCCGAACGCGCCGCTCTGCGTGGCCACGCCCACGCCGCCGGCGGCGGGCCAGGCGCCGTCGAGCGCGGTGGCGAAGGTGCCGAAGAAGCCGTCGGCGGTGTTGAACAGCCCCAGGCTGTTCGGCCCCAGGATGCGCACGCCGGCGTCGCGGGCCATTCGCTGCAGCCGCTGCAGCGCCTCGGCCGCGCCGGCGCCTACGCCGAAGCCCGACGAGAACACCTGCAGCGCCCGGGCGCCGCGCGCGATGCACTCGGCCGCGACCGCCGGCACTTGCGCCGCCGCCACCGCGACGATGGCCTGGTCGATCCCGCCCGGCACGTCGGCCAGGCTCGGGTACGCCGGCACGCCCTGCACCTCGGCGGCGGCCGGGTTCACCGGCAGGATGCGGCCGCGATAACCGCCCTTCTGCAGGAACGCGAGCGGCCGGCCGCCCACCTTGTTGGGGTCGGAGCTGGCGCCGACGATCGCCACCGAGCGCGGCCGGAACAGCGGGTCGAGCGGGTGGGCCACGGCGCGGCCTCAACGTCCCGTGAAGACCGGCCTGCGCTTCTCGACGAACGCGGCCACCGCCTCGGCGTGGTCGCGCGTGAGCTGGCTCTGCGTCTCCAGCGACACGCCGTACTCGAAGGTGGCCAGCGCCAGCGACTTCAGCGTGTGGTTGATCGCCTTCTTCGTGCCGCGCAGCGCGAACGGCGGCAGCTTCAGCAGCCGGCCGGTGAGGTCGTCGATGCGCGCATCGAGCTCGGCATCGGGCACCGCGTGCGTGATCAGGCCCAGCCGCGCCGCCTCCGGCGCGCCGATGGTGTCGCCCAGCAGCAGCAGCTCCTTGGCCTTCTGGAAGCCGATCAGCATCGGCCACATCAGCGCGCCGCCGTCGCCGGCCACGAGGCCGACCTTGACGTGCGGGTCGCCGATCACCGCGGTCTCGGTGGCGATCGCGATGTCGGCGTACACCGCCAGCGTGGCGCCCAGCCCGGTGGCGGCGCCGTTGACCCGCGCGATCAGCGGCTTCTCGAGGTCGAGGATCGAATAGAACAGCGCGCGCGCCTCGTTCACGGTGTCGTTCCACAGCGTGCGGTCGGCGATCTTGTCGGCCATCGCGCGGATGTCGCCGCCCGACGAGAACGCGTCGCCGGCGCCGGTGAGCACGACGATGTCGCTGCCCTCGTCGCGCTGGGCATCGGCGAACACGCGCGAGAGTTCGTTGTGCATGCGCACGTTGGCCGCGTTCTTCACCTCGGGGCGGTTCATCACCACCGTCAGCACGCGGCCGCGGCGCTCGAAGCGCAGGTGCTCGTAGCGCTCGAACCAGGCGTCGGCCATCAGCGGCCCCCGGCCACGGGCAGCACCGTGCCCGTGACATACGACGCCGCGCCCGACAGCAGCCAGACGATGGCCTCGGCCACTTCCTCCGGCCGGCCGGCGCGCTGCATCGGCATGCGCGTGGCGTAGCGCTGCAGGCGGCCGGCGTCACCGGCCTCGGCGTGGATGTCGGTCTCGATCAGCCCGCAGGCCACCGCGTTGACGCGGATGCCTTCGGTGGCCACCTCGGACGCCAGGCCGTAGTTGAAGGCCTCGAGCGCCGCCTTCGCCGCCGCGTAGTGCACCAGCTCGCCCGGCGAGCCCGTGCGCGAGGCCATGGACGACACGTTGACGATGGCGCCGCCGGCGCCGCCGTGCTTCGTCGACGCGCGCCGCACGAAGGCCTGCGCGCACAGGAACGCGGCGTAGACGTTGACCTCGAAGGTGCGCCGCAGCACCGCCGGCTCCAGCGCCTCCACGCGGCCGATGCGGCCGGGCACGCCGGCGTTGTTGACGAGGCCCGCCACCGGCCCCAGCTCGCGGGCCACGCGATCGAACAGCGCGGCCACCTGCTCCGGCTGCGACACGTCGGCCTGCATCGCGGCGGCGTGGCCGCCGGCACGCCGGATGTCCTCGACCACCGCGCCGGCCGCCGCCTCGTTGGCGACGTAGTTCACCGCCACCTGCCAGCCCGCGGCCGCCGCCCGCCGCGCCGTGGCCGCGCCGATGCCGCGGCCGGCGCCAGTGATCAGTAAGATGGGGGGTGGGGACATGGCGGCCGGGGGAGGTGCTGCTCCGGGCCACTCTAGGCGCGCCTTGATGCCGATCAAAGATCGCGCAGGCGATGCCGGGTATCGGCGTTTCCGATGGCGGCAGGCCGCGGGTGCGTGTCGGGCGCCGTCGGCCTCGGCGCCCGCCGCCGGCTATCCCGGCGCCGCCCCCGCGACCTCGCCGCGCCCGGCCGCCCAGGCCGCGCAGATCTCGCGCACGGTCCCGTTCGCGGCCAGGTAGGTGGCCCGCGGCACCACGTCGGCATACAGGTCCGCCAGCGCGTTCACGCCCCGGTGCGCCGATTCCAGCAGGCCCGCGGCACGCGGGTCGCCCAGCGGTGCCAGCACCCGGTACAGGTGGAACTGGGCATCCCCCGAGTCCGACCATCCGCCGCCGGCGGCCACCTCGGCCAGCAGCGCCTCGGCGGCTTCGAGCGCGGCGACCGGCTCGCCGAGCTCGGACAACGTGCGCGCCACCCGGCCGGACTCGGCCCAGGCCATGGCCGGGTAGCCGCATTCGGTGAAGGCGCGGGCTGCCTCGCGGCCCTGGTCCAGCGCGTCGCGCCAGCGGCCCAGGGCGCCCAGCGCCAGCCGCGCGCCGCGGCGCGCGAAGGCCTCGCTGCGGCGGTCCGCACTGAGCTGCGCGAGGCGCAGGGCGGCGGTCGCGGTCTCCAGGGCGCCCGGGCCGTCGCCCACCTCGGCCAGTACGCCGGCCAGGTTGGCGCAGGCCATCGCCTTCAGGCCGAACGCGCCCACCTCGTCGCACTCTCGGATCACCTGCCGGTACAGGTCGCGGGCCGGGTCGAACCGGCCGACCGTCTCCTCGATGACCGCCAGGTTCAGCAGCACGTTCATCACCCCGTGGCGGTTGCCATGCCCGCGGTAGAGGTCGATGGCCTGGCCGAAGCACGTCAGCGCCTGCCCGAGGCGGTCGGCCTCCATGTGGTGCACGCCGGTGTTGTTGAGGA
Source organism: Rubrivivax sp. (assembly GCA_016789955.1). Lineage (GTDB taxonomy): Bacteria > Pseudomonadota > Gammaproteobacteria > Burkholderiales > Burkholderiaceae_C > Rubrivivax. The sequence goes on from JAEUPB010000047.1 coordinate 22,489, forward strand.
TGTTGGCCTCGGTCATCCAGTCGCCCACCGAACGCGCGCGCGCCAGGCCCTGCTCGACGTGGGCCTGCGCCTGTTCCCGGCGGCCGAGGCGGGTGAGGCAGATCGACAAGGCGTCGTGCAGGCGTGCGGCCTCCGCAGGGGCGCGTGCGCCCGCCCGCGCCAGCAGGCCTTCGCCGAGCGCGATCGCATCCTCGTAACGGGCCTCGCGGATCAGCAGCCACGCCCGGCCATAGGCCACCGCCAGGCGCAGCACGTCGTCGTCCAGCTGCTCGGCCAGCGACTCCAGCGTGGACACGGCCTGCCCGTGCTCCACCGACTTCGCGGCGCGCAGCAGCACCGCGGCGCGCACCTGGTGCAGCGTGACGAGGCGGCGCAGGTCGCGGCCGTCGTCCAGCGCCAGCGCACGGCCTGCATGGGCCAGCGCCAGTGAGTCGGCCTGGCGCCGTCCCGCGTCCTCGGCGGCGCGCGTCCAGTAGAGCAGCGCCTGCTGCGTGTCGCCGCCGCGCTCGTGGTGCTCGGCGATCTGGCTCGCCAGCTCGTTCTCGCGCCCCAGGCCGCGGGCCTGCAGCCACTGCGCCACCTGCGCGTGCGCGGCACGCTTGTCGGCCTTGAGCACCGTGCCGTAGGTCACCTGGTGCAGCAGGTGGTGGCGGAAGCCGTACTCGCGCGTGCCGTCGAAGCTGCTCTCGGCCTGCGGCAGCGCCAGCCCGCGCGCGTGCAGCGCCGGCAGCTCGCCGGGCGCGCGCGCGTCGATCGCCGCCAGCGCCTCGTCCCAGAACTGCGCGCCCACCACGCTGGCCTGCTGCAGGCTGCGCCGCTGGCCGGCCTCCAGCGCATCCAGCGTGGCCTGCAGCACGCCCACCAGCGTGGGCGGCACCTTCAGGTCCGCGAGGCCCTCGTCACGCACGCGCCAGCGCCCGCCGTCGGTCTGGATGACCTCGGTGTCCACCAGCATCTGCAGCAGGGCCTCCATGTAGAACGGGTTGCCCGCGGCTTGCTCGCGCAACAGTGCCACCAGCGACGGCGAGGGCTCGGCCAGGCGCACCAGCAGCGCGGCGGCCAGCGCGTCGCTGCCGCCGGCATCCAGCGGCGACAGGTCGAGCCGCTCGTGGCGGGGCCAGGCGGCGCCCCACTGCGGCCGGCGCTGCAGCAGCTCGGGGCGGGCCGCGCACAGCAGCATCACCGGCAGCTCGGGCGCGGTGGCCACCACGTGGTCGAGCGCGGCCAGCGACTCGTCGTCGGCCCACTGCAGGTCGTCCATCACCAGCACGGTCGGCTGCGCGGCGGCCTGGTGGCGCAGCAGGCGCATCCAGGCGTTCAGGCCGCGCGCCCGCAGCTGCCGCACGTCGCGCAGGATGCCGGCGATGTGCGGGCTGGCGCTGAAGTCCAGGCCGACGAGCTGCCCCAGCAGCGCCGTCTGCTCGTCCGCGGCCTCGCCGTAGACCGCGGCCAGCCCGGCCACGAAGCTGGCCTGCGCCTGGGCCTGCGTGTCGCTGTCGCGCACGCCCAGGCGCCAGAACAGCAGGTCGCGCAGCAGGCCGTAGGGCTGGCCCTGGCCCTGCGGGTGGCTGGCGACCCGCCACGCGGTGCACGAGAGGCCGGTCCCGGGCAGCGCGGCCTGGAACTCCGACAGCAGCCGGCTCTTGCCCAGCCCCGCCTCGCCGATCACGGTGGCCGCGTGCACGCCGCCACCGGGTGCGCAGGCCGCGGCCACGCGCTCAAGCAGCCGGCCCAGCTCGTCGCTGCGGCCCACCATCGGGCTGCCCGGGCCCTCGGCGCCGCGCCGCAGGGCGCGCAGGCGCCGCTCTCGGGCGCCCGTCACCACGAAGCTGCGCAGCGGCTCCTGCAGCCCCTTCACCGGCATCGGGGGCTGCTCCAGCACGTCGAACACGTCCTGCACCTGGCGGTAGGTGTCGATGCTGATGCGCACCGTGCCGGGGGCGGCCGTCTGCTCCAGGCGCGCCGCGATGTTCACGGCGATGCCGCGGATGGTGCGCTCGGCATCCACGCCGCCGCCCAGCAGCACGCCGCCGGTGTGGATGCCCACGCGCACGCCGAAGCCGGCGTGGCCGTGGCGCTGCTCGACCTCGGCACCCAGCGCCCGCCCCAGCGCCTGCAGGGCCAGCCCGCAGTGCACCGCGCGCTCGGCGTCGTCCTCGGCGCTGGCCTCGGCGCCGAACGCGGCGAGCAGGTTGTCGCCAGCGTACTGCAGCACCTTGCCGCGCTGCGCCTCGACGATGGCGGTGCCGCGCGCCAGCGCATCGTCCATCACCGCGCTGATGGCCTCGGGGTCCAGGTGCTCGCTCAGGCGGGTGGAGCCCACCACGTCGAGGAAGAGGATGGAGACCTGCTTGAGGGTCTGGGTGGGTTCGGCGGCCGGTGCGGCCGACGCGAGCGCGGCGATCTTCGCGCGCAGGCCGGCGATCGAGGCGTCGACCACCGCGTCGCCGAGCAGGGCGCGCTGGGCCTCGAGCGCCGCGATGCCGGCTTCGAGTTGCTGCTGCTCGGGCGACATGCGCCGCAGGATATCGTGCCCTATGCGACCAACGGATTGCGCACCGTGAGCGCCGGAAAGCGCGAGAAGTCCCGGTCGGCCGACCACAGCTCCGAGACACCGTGCGACAGGCAGATGGCGGCGATGCGCGCGTCATGAACGGCCCCGCCCCGGCATTTGGCAGCCAGCGCCAGCGACTCGAGATGCGCCAGGTGCTCGTCCGCTTCGCCGATGAACGCAAGGTTGGGCAACGAGTGCAGCGCGCGCAGCTGCGCGAAGACGGTGGTGGTGGGTGTCGGGGTCTTGTAGATGCGCGGATGCGTCACGATCGCGAAGAACTCGTGGGCGCAGGGCCAGGGGATCGCCCAGGGGCGCGGCCCGGCGGCCAGGGTCTCGACCACGGCGCGCGCGCGTTCGTGGAACGGCGAGTCCGAGCGGTGCGCGTAGACCAGGACGTTCGTGTCAACCGCGATCACGGTAGATCTCGTCGCGCACCTGGTCCCACCGCGTTGCACTGAACTCGGGAGTCAGCCCGTCCCCCTGGAACGGCTGCACCGAGAACGGCGCGGCGCGCTTGCGCGCGCGCGAGCGCAGCGCTAGGCGCAGGCCCTCCTCGATGAGCGCCTTGAGCGTGGAGTTCTCGCGCCGCGCCACGGCCTTGCTGCGTTCGAGCAGATCATCGGGCAGTTCGATGGTCGTCTTCATATGGGTCGCCCATCTTGCGGATATGGGCCATATGGTAGCGGGCACGATGCACGGCGGCGGCGCCGCCTTCGATCGGCCCCGGCCGGTGGTCCTGCCGGACTGCCGGGGCCGACGGGGACGACCACCACGCCTTCGGCCCTTCAGCGCTCGCCACCCCACGGGTCGCCCGCGCGACCCTCGGCCCGCCCGCGCCGACGGGCCGCCAGGATGCGCTGCTCGCGGAAGTACGCCGCCTCCATGTCGCGCGGCCAGTAGCCGAGCAGCGCGTGGCCCACGGGCATGGCCTCATAGCGCCGCATCACGCCGTTCCAGCGCGCGAGCAGGGCCACGGCCAGGCCGCAGAGGAACCCGATGCCATGCGCCACGAAGTTGACGCCATCGTCCTCGTCCAGCTTGCCGTGCTCGGAGATGGTCCGCGCCACGTCCATGCCGAACCACAGCAGCAGCAGCCAGATCGCGCTCAGGTGGAACTTGAAGACCGGGAACACGACGATCATCAGCCGCACGCTGCACGGCTGCCGGGCGAACAGCACCGCATAGGCCCCCGCCACGCCCGCGATGCAGCCCGACGCGCCGACGCTCGGGATGTGCGAGGCCTCGTTGCCGAACACGAACACGAGGTCGCCGAGGAACCCCGAAAGCAGGTACAGCACCAGGAACCCAAGCGGCCCCAGCACGTCCTCGACGTTGTCGCCGAACAGGTACAGGAACATCATGTTGCCGAGCAGGTGCATCCAGCCCGAGTGCAGGAAGTTCGCGGTGAGGAACTGGAACCAGCGCGCGTCTGCGGGCGTGAGCCCGTAGCGCGTGTACCAGGCCTCGGCGGCCTGCTCGGCACCCGGCATCGCGAGGAACACGCCGACGTTGATCGCGATCAGCGCGTACACCACCCAGTGCACGTGCTTGAGCGAGCTCTCTTCCTCCCAGGGCAGCAGCCAGATCATCGGAGGGCTCCGTTGCGGATGCCCATGCCGGGGCGGCGGTGCCATCGACGGATGCTCATGGTTCGTTGCTCCTGGCCGGGGCGCGGGCGCCCAGTGTCGCGGTGTTCGAGCGGAATCGCTCAGGACGATGGTCGGCGCTGACCGTTGCGGGGGCGTTGCGCACGCGCCGCCACCCGTGGCGGGGCGGGTCTGATCCATCGGCCGCCACCGCCACCCAGCGCAGAATCACCGCCGCCGGCGTTCCCGCCCGCCCGCACCGGAGGCCCCATGCGCGACAGCGACCCCCACGGCCAGCGCCTGCCCATCAAGCTGGACACCACCTCCAACGGCGAGTTCGCGCCGGTGCCGCTGTGGCCGGCGAACGTCGAGGCCAATCGGCTGGCGCACGAGGCCGCGGCCGCGAACGCCAAGCGGCTGGGCCTCTCCAAGCGCGCGTTCCTCACCTCGGCCTGCGGCGCGGCCAGCACGCTGCTGGCCTTCAACGCGGCCAACGCCGCCGCCGGGCGCACCGGCGGCCTGTTCGAGCTGCCGCGTGATGCGGCGCTGGACCTGCAGCTCGCCCGCGCGCAGGTGGGCCCCGCGAAGCAGGAGTTCATCCTCGACGTGCAGGGCCACTACATCGACACGCCCAAGGGCAACCCGAAGAACGCCGACGTGTTCCTCAAGGACGTGTTCATGGACAGCGACACCGACGTGATGGTGCTGTCGTTCGTGCCTTCATCGCGCACCGCCGAACCGGTGACGATCCAGGCCGCCGACGAGGTGCGCCGCCTGGTGGACAAGCTCGAGGGCACGCACCGGCTGCTGCTGCACGGGCGCGTCAACCCGAACCAGCCCGGCGACCTGGAGGGCATGGACGAGCTGCACGAGAAGTGGCGCGTCAGCGCCTGGAAGACCTACACGCAATACGGCCCGAACGGCCGCGGCTACTTCCTGCACGACGACGCGGGCATCCGCTTCATCGAGAAGGCGCGCGCGCTGGGCGTGAAGACCATCTGCATCCACAAGGGGCTGCCGTTCGGCGCGCGCTCGTACGAGCACAGCCAGTGCAGCGACATCGGCATCGTCGCCAGGCGCTTCCCGGACGTGAACTTCCTCATCTACCACTCGGGCTACGTCACCACCGTCACCGAGCAGGCCTACGACCCGAGCGGCACGCGCGACGGCATCGACACGCTGATCACCAGCCTGCGCCGGAACGACGTGAAGCCGAACAGCAACGTCTACGCCGAGCTCGGCAGCACGTGGCGCTTCCTGATGCGCGACCCCGAGCAGGCGGCGCACGCGCTGGGCAAGTTGATCGTGGCCTGCGGCGAGCACAACGTGCTGTGGGGCACCGACTCGATCTGGTACGGCTCGCCGCAGGACCAGATCCAGGCCTTCCGCACCTTCCAGATTTCGCCGGCGCTGCGCGAGCGACACGGCTACCCGGAGATCACGCCGGCGCTGCGCGCGGGGATCTTCGGGATGAACGCGGCGAAGGTCTACGGCCTCTCGCCCACCGAGGTGAAGCGCTACACCGCGGGCGACCGCGTCGCGCAGCAGCGGATGGCGTACCTGGAGCGGCCCGACCCGCATTTCCGGACGCACGGGCCGAAGACGCGGCGGGAGTACCTGAAGGTGGCCGAGTTCCCTTGAGTTAGGGGTGCGCGCGCCGGCGCTGTCGGATCCGGTCGCCACGTTCCGATTCCACCTATGTGCGACCGTCGTCGCAGCCCGGCGCCGCGCCGCGGGACGTGACGGCCGAGGTCGCGTGGCGCCTCTCCGATGCCGATCTCCAGATCAACACGATGGGCTATGGAGAGACGACGCGGCGGGCGTGCATGGCCGCAGCGAAGTGACGCTGCGCCTGCCGAGCCTGGTGTCGATCGAGCTCACGCCGGGCGCCTCGTCGTTGATGTCCGGCGGCACGGTGTCGCTGGTGGCGACGGGCACCTACAAGGACGACTCGACCCGCAACATCACGCCCCGGCTCGCCTGGGCCAGCAACAACGCGGCCGCTGCGTCGCCGGTCGCGGGCGAGGCCGGCACGACGGGCCAGCGAGCGCCGCTGCCCGGATCGGTCACTCGTGCGCAGGAACGCGGTCCCGTCGGGTGTCGTCGGCCTCGGCACAGGCTCACGGCGGCGTCAGCGCACTCCACAGCGGCACCGCCTCGATGCCCGCCGCCAGCTCGTAGCGGTGCCGGCCCGGATGGACCACATACAGCGCGTCCAGTTGCAGGTCGTCGATCGCGATGCGCATCGACTTGGTGACTGTCGGCGCATCGCTGCGCTTGAACTCCACGCCGATGCGTCGATCACCCTGGATCATCAACAGGTCGAGCTCGGCGCCCTGGTGCGTGGCCCAGAAGTAGGCTTGCTCGGGCTTGGCCAGGCGCAGCACCTGTTCCAGGGCGTGGCCCTCCCAGCTCGCGCCGCAGCGCGGATGGGCCAGCAGGTCGGGCAACGTGCCCACGTCGAGCATGGCGTGCAGCAGGCCGCTGTCGCGGAAGTAGACCTTGGGCGACTTCACCTGGCGCTTGGCCAGGTTCTCGTGCCAGGGCTGCAGCTGCCGGACCATCAGCGTCTGCGTCAAGGCATCGAGGTAGCGACGAACCGTCGGCTCCGAGACGCCCAGCGATCGGGCGGGATCCGCGGCCGACCAGACGTTGCCGTGCACATGCGCCAGCATGCGCCAGAAACGCAACATCGCCGGGGCCGCGATGCCGATGCCCAACTGCGGCAGATCCACTTCGGCGTGCGAGGCGATCGCCTGCCGCCGCCAGGCCAGGCTGTCGGCATCGCTCCCAGCCAGGAAGGCCCGCGGGAAGCCGCCCCGCACCCACAGGCTGTCGGCACGCGCGGCGTCCCAGGATCTCTCGGCAGGGCACACCTCGGTCAGGTCGAAGCCTTGCACCTCGACCACCTCGATCCGGCCGAGCAGCGACTCGCCGGCCTGGCGCAGCAGCGCCGGCGATGCGCTGCCCAGCAGCAGATACTGGCCGGGCGCATCGCTGCGGTCCATCAGGGCCCTGAGCGTGGGGAACAAGCCCGGTCGACGCTGCACCTCGTCGATCACCACCAGGCCCTCGAGCCGGGAGAGCGTGGAGTACGGCTCGGCCAGACGCGAGACGTCGAGCGGGTTCTCCAGGTCGAAGTAGCGTGACGACTCGGCGGACAGGAAGTGGCGCGCCAGGGTGGTCTTGCCGGACTGCCTCGGGCCGACGAGGACGACCGCGCGCGAACGGGCCAGCGCCCGGGCGACAGCGGCATTCAGCGAGGGGCGTGCGACCACGCGTCAGTGTAGCTTCAATCCATGAAATACGAACATGCCGTGTTGCTTTTTCATGTACCAGGGACCCGCACCTCCGCGAGAAAGGCGGCCCGGTCGTTGCGCATGCTGCGAACCACCGCCGGCGCAGGTCGCGCACGATCAGCAGCGACCAGGCGTCGCCCAGCAGTTCCAGGGCCAGGCTGATCGGGCAGCCGGATCGACGTGGGCGGCGTGCGGCGGGCGGGGCCATCACCGGCATCATCGCAGATCACTTGCCTTTCGCAAGTGAAACGGTAGACTGCCGCGGGCACCGGCCGGCGCATCGAGCGGGCCGGGCCCGCCGGAGGGGACCCCCATGCGCAAGTCGTTCTGGATGGCCGTGCTGGCCTACCTCGTGCCGACCTTTCCGCTCGGCTACGTGTGGCACCTGGTGGCGTTCGCCGACCGCTACCACCAGCTGCAGATGTACCGCAGCGAGGTGATCATCCCGCTGGGCCTGGCCTCGATGGTGATCCAGGCGCTGGCGTTCGCGTGGGCCTATCCGCGCCTGTACCCGCCCGCGCGCGTGCCGTGGGTCCGAGGCGCCCTCGGCTTCGGCGGCCTGTTCGGCGTGATGGCCTGGTCGTTCGTGGTGCTGCCGGTGGCGGCCAAGTACCGCATGGCGTCGGTGCAGGACTTCATCGTGCTGGAAACCTGCTTCACGGCGCTGCAGTTCGCCATCGTCTCGCCGCTGATCGCGCTGGCCCATCGGCCCGGCCGGCACCCAGCGGCGGCAGCCGTGTCGGCCTGATCGCGGGCGCGCCATGCCCTACGACCCCCACCTGGCCGACCGGATGCGTGCGGCGCTGCACGCGCGCGCCGGGATCGTCGAGAAGAAGATGTTCGGCGGCTATTGCTGGATGCTGCGCGGCCACATGCTGTGCGGCGTGGAAGTGGGGCGCTACATGTTCCGGGTGGGCGCGGCGCAGGAGGCGGATGCGCTCTCGCGACCCGGTGCCCGCCCGATGGACATCACGGGCAAGCCCATGAAGGGGTTCGTCTGGGTGGATGCTTCGGCCGTCACCGCCGGCGCGGCGCTGGAGGGGTGGATCGATCTCGCTGCGCGGTACGTGGGCGGGCTGGCGCCGAAGTAGGGTTCGCGAGCGATGCGGGTCGGAGTGCCGCTCGCCGCACCGCTGGCCGTGCGGGCGCAGACACCCGGTCGCGTGTCTCGCATCGCCGACGTCTCTGGCGGCGCGGCGGGCCCGCAGCCAGTCGCCTTCGCGCCGGCCTTGCGCGATTCGCCGTCGCGAACGACGACGTACTATCCTTGTTCTGACTGTTGTTTGCTATCCCGGTGACCGAATCTGCGCCCGTCAATCCGAAAGTGCTTGCCTGGGCACGCACCGAGGGTGGCTGGCACCCGGAGCAAGTCGCCAAGACGCTTCACGTCAAGCCGGAGCGAGTCGTCGCCTGGGAGGAGGGCGCGCGCAAGCCCACGTTTCGCCAGGTGGAGAACCTGGCCCGCATGTTCCATCGCCCCCTTAGCGTCTTCTTCCAGCCGACTCCACCCGATTTGCCGCCTCTGGCCGCCGAGTATCGGCGCCTGCCAGGGGTAGCGGTCGGCGCCGAATCGCCGTCGCTGCGTCTAGCGATCCGACAGATGCTGAATCGGCGCGCGCTGGCGCTCGGCCTGCTGGAAGATCTGGGCGAAGCCCCGCGACCTTTCGATCTAGTCGCGCACATTGTCGAAGGCCCAGTGGCCGTTGGAGCGCGACTGCGTGCAGCGCTTGGCGTTGCCATTGAGGCCCAATTGGGTTGGGGCAATGAGTGGCAGGCGTGGCGCGCTTGGCGTGACGCTGCCGAGGCCACTGGTGTGCTCGTGTTCCAGTTTGCGAAGGTGACGCTCGAAGAGGCGCGAGGGCTGTCGTTGTTGGATTGGCCGCTGCCGGTAGTGGGCATCAACGGCAAGGAGCGCGTGCCCGAGGCAAAGGCATTCACATTGATGCACGAACTCGTGCACCTGATGCTTGCGCGAGGAAACGAGGAAGAGCCGGCATTGACCGAAAGGAGAAGCGCAGCCGAGTGGTTGGCGGTCGAGCGTTTCGCCGAAGTCGCAGCAAGCCACGCCCTGGTGCCTGAAGATGCGTTGCGACAGGCCGTGGGGCCGGCGTCCACTCCAGACCGCACATGGTCTATCGCCGAAGTGCAGCGTCTCGCTCGCCGCGTCAGGATCACACCGCTGGCGCTGGCCACCCGGCTGCGCGAGTCGGGCTTGATGTCGTGGCAGCGCTATCACAACTGGCGTACCGAGTGGGCAAGATTCGTCGCATCCCTACCCAATCGGGGCGGCGGATTCGCGACGCCTGCCGAGAAGGCCGTGGGGCGTACCGGCCGGCCCTTCGTGAAGTTGGTGCTGGAGTCCATGGACGCCAACCGCATCACCTCGGTGGATGCCGCGCGTTTCCTCGATCTGAAGTTCCAGCACTTCGATCAGCTGCGCACGTTGTTGCGTGGACCCGGCGAAGGGAAGGACGGCGATGCCTAGCGGCGGGGGCGAGGTCGTGTACTCAGTCGACACGAACGCCTTCATGGACTGGCAGGCGCGCTACTACCCGACGGATGTCTTCAAGAGCCTCGTTGCGCACATGGCCGGCCTGGTGCAGGCGAGCCGCCTTCAAGCCGCCGCGCTTGTACAAGAAGAGATTGATGCAGTCGGTACACCGGAACTCGTGGAATGGGCTAGGACCAACGCCGGCATCTTCGTGCCCACCAAGGCCCTGATAGCCGGTGCGCTGACCATTCAGGGCCAGTTTCCAGGTTTGCGCGATCCGAAGGCTGAGCATGAGGAAGCTGATGCCTACGTCATCGAGCTAGCCCGACTTCGCGACGGCATCGTAGTTACCCAAGAGACACCCGCGGCTGAAAAGAACCGGCCGCGTCGCACGCACTTCATTCCCGATGTCTGTCGCGAGCTCGGGGTTCCCTGCATCAGCCTGTTAGGGCTGATGCGGCGCGAGAAGTGGGCGTTGTGACCTGCGAGCAACGACCGGCTGGGTTGTCTGGCAGGCGACCTATCCGTCGACGCGTCAATCTACCGGAGCGGAATTGGGGTCTGTTGACTTGGACTCGGACTTCAGCGGCGGTCGCGCTGTATTGCGTCAGGTGAGCAGATGAAGCTCTGGGTCGGCGTCACTGACAGGAACTGGTTCGAGTTCCTGCGTGCTCGTGCGCCTGAGGAGGTGAACTTCTGGCAGCCTTCGGCCAAACGGCGTGCGGCAATGCTGGAAGCGGGTGCGCCCTTTCTCTTCAAGCTCCATGCTCCCCACAACTTCATCGTCGGAGGGGGTTTCTTCGTTCGCTACAGCGCGCTGCCGGCACGGCTCGCCTGGGAGGCCTTCGGCCTCAACAATGGAGTTGCCGACTACGCGGCGCTCAGGCGCCGGGTCGAGCAGTACCGGGCCGAGCCCGTAGCCGGCGACCCGGAAATCGGCTGCAACGTGTTGAACCGGCCCTTCTTCTGGCAGGAGGAAGCCTGGATTCCCGTGCCCGCCGACTGGGCTCCGAACATCGTCCAGGGCAAAGGCTACGCATCGAGCGAACCGGCTGGGGCACGGCTCTGGTCGGCGGTGTTGGAGCGTTTGGAGCCCGTGATGCCCGAACAGGTCACTGACTCGCCCCGGTTCGGAGCCGACTACCTGACGCATGCCCGATTGGGCCAAGGCGCGTTCCGCGTGCTGGTCACCGATGCCTACCAACGCCGCTGTGCCATCACGGGCGAACGGACCTTGCCTGTCTTAGAGGCCGCACACATCCGACCCTATGCGGAGAATGGACCGCACCTGACGTCCAACGGGCTGCTGCTGCGCTCCGACTTACACACGCTCTTTGACCGCGGCTACATCACCATTGCGGACGATCTACGGGTACAAGTGAGCCGGCGCATCCGTGAGGAGTTCGCCAACGGGCGCGAGTACTACCAGCATCACGGGCAATTGCTCGCGGTCAGGCCGGGCTCGCGCCACGACATGCCGGCGCCGGACTTCCTGCGGTGGCATAACGAAAGTCGCTTCCTCGGATGACGTAGCGCGTAGGCAAATGGAGAAGCGGATGACTAGAAGTCCGATGTGGATGGTTCGCGCTGGAGAAGGTGGCGTGCACGTCGATGATTTCCGAACGGGGTCATACGTCGCCATTGGCTGGATCGAAATGGGCGACATGTCCACTCTGAATACGCGCGATCAGTTCGCCAAGGCGGTCGAGAAGGCGTATCCAGGTTCGCGCAAGATGCAGGTGGCCACCTCAGCAGGCCAAGCGTACCGTTTCGTGCGGGAGATGAAGGTCGGTGACCGTGTGCTGACCTATGACCCCGGGCAGCGCGAGTATCTGGTCGGCACGATCGCCGGCGACTACACGTACAAGCCTGGCAAGGACGACACCCACCCGCAGGTAAGGACGGTGAAGTGGGACGGTAGCGTTCAGCGCGATGCGCTGTCGGTGGCTACGCGCAACAGCCTCGGCGCCATCGCAACGCTCTTCCAGTTGCCCGCTGAAGCGGCTGAAGAGATCGAGCGGCTCTCGAACGGAAAGGTGTCGACGCCCCAGGCGGCCGCGAGCACGGTTGAAGAAGAGACGCAAGTCGAACTAATCTTCAAGGACATCCAGAGCAAGGCCTTCGAGTTCATCAAGGACAAGATCAGCCAGCTCGACTGGGAGGACATGCAGGAACTGGTGGCCGGGTTGCTGCGCGCGATGGGCTACAAGACGCGCGTCTCGCCGAGCGGCCCCGATCGGGGCAAGGACATCGTGGCTTCACCTGACGGCTTCGGCTTCGAGAGCCCGCGCATCGTGGTGGAGGTCAAGCATCGCACCGGCAGCGCAATGGGTAGCCAAGAGGTGAGGAGCTTTCTAGGCGGCCGACACAAGGACGACAAAGGGCTGTATGTCAGCACTGGCGGCTTCTCGAAGGATGCGCGGTACGAGGCGGAGCGCGCAAGCATCCCGCTCACGCTGATGGACCTCGACGATTTGGTGCGGGCGATCCTTGAGCACTACGAGCGGATGGATGCTGATGCGCAGCGGCTGGTGTCGTTGCGCAGAGCCTGTCCTGAATTTTGTGTGTGAGGCATACCATGACCCACAGGAGCATGTATGCCGAGCAAGGAACCGAGCAGAACGAAGCTGAGGAATGCCAGGATTGCCGCTGAGTCGGCGGCGTTGCCGAAGATCCCGAAGGAA
>JAEUPB010000048.1 GCA_016789955.1 Rubrivivax sp.
TTCCTTCGGGATCTTCGGCAACGCCGCCGACTCAGCGGCAATCCTGGCATTCCTCAGCTTCGTTCTGCTCGGTTCCTTGCTCGGCATACATGCTCCTGTGGGTCATGGTATGCCTCACACACAAAATTCAGGACAGGCTCAGCGCTTGGTCCCCGAGGACAGCACCTTGCCGCCGCTGATCTTGGTGCCCGGGCACAGCCCGAGCCAGGAGCAGAAGTGCTTGACACTGGCGAAGCGGCTGACGTCCGGCCCGATCTCGGTGAGCAGCTTCATCACCACCGTCACCCCCAGGCCATTGATGCGGGTGAGGTCTACGCCCGCCCAATTGGCCAGCCGCTGGCGGACATCGTGTTCCACGCGCGTCTTGCTGCCCGCCCGAGGCAGCTTGCCCAGGTCGATCTGGGTCAGCGCCCGCGCGTCCAGCAGCCCGTCCAGCCGTGCGTCGCAGTCGACCAGGTGCCGACCGATGTCGTCGTACATCGCCAGCGACTGCTTGAGCACGAACAGGTGCTCCTCGCGCCAGTTGCCTTCAAGCGCCTTGGCGATCTCGGCCTGGCTGGACTTGACGCGCCGCTGGCGGTGGCGGGCCAACTGCCTGGGATCACGCTCCCCGGCCACGATGTCGCGCACGATGGCCTGCCCAGTCACCCCCATCACGTCGGTCAGCACCTCCGTGAGCTGGATGTTCATCTGCACCAGCGCCTTTTGCATGCGCTGCACCCAGCTGGCCTGCTCCCTCAGCAGCGTCTCGCGCTGACGCGCCACGGCTCGCAGCACGCACACCTCGGCACTCGGCCGCCAGGCCGCGCGCAGCAGCCCCAGGCTCATCAACTTCTGCAGCCATTGGCAGTCCTGCACGTCGCTCTTGCGGCCCGGAACGTACTTCAGCTGCCGCGCGTCGACCAGCCAGACCTTCAGCCCGTGCTGCTCCAGCACCTCGAACACCGGAATCCAGTACACGCCGGTGGACTCCACCGCCACCGTATCCACCCCCAGGCTCACCAGCCAAGCCGCCAGCGCCTGCAGGTCCGCCGTCATCGCCCCGACCTCGCGCACCGGATCGCAGTTGGCAGCTTCGGCCAAATGCCGCGGCACCGCCACCCAGTGGCTGGACGCTCCGATGTCGATGCCCGCCGCGTTGGGGAACACCTCGTCTTCTCGCTTGCGCATTGCCATGCCGTACCTCAACATCGTTGATGAACGGCAGCGCCATGCAAGGCGTCGATCTCGACTCGATCTCTTAAACGGGATGCGGCTTGCGCCGCTCACCACTGTCGCCGACGACCTGCGGACCATGCTCAGAGACGGGCTCGCACCACGGCGTCCGACAACGCCGCGGGCTCGCACCAATGACGTGTCGGTCATACCGGCGCTGCCGTTCGCCTTGTAGCGCAGCAGCACCGTCGTTTCTTCGCGAACGCCGGGCGCGATCATGGGCCTGGGATGCTCAGAGCCTGAAGGACCAGGCCGTGCGGCTGTCCGAGGCGGTCGCCGTCTTCAAGACCGCCTGACAAGACTCCCGGTCGCCACGGGCGCGGCCGCTCGGCGCCGGGACGCGGGGCTCAGGCGCGATATGACGGATCGTCGCGGTCCACCAGCCGCCGCATCGCGGCGTACACGTCCTGCCCCGAATCCGCGCCGCGGCTGACGTTCAGCGCGTCGCGCACGCAGGCCTCGAGCACCGGCACCGGGATCGACCGCGCGCGGCCCATCGCCGCGGTGGCCGCCTGCACCTCGCAGGCGCGCTGCAGCGTCCACAGGCGCGAGAACGCCTCGGCCACCGTGCGGCCCATCACCACCGGCCCGTGGTTGCGCAGCAGCAGCACCGGCTTGCCGGCGGCGCTCTGCACGATGCGCGGGCCCTCGTCGGCGCGCACGGTGATGCCCTCGAAGTCGTGATACGCCACCTGCCCCCACAGGATCGCGGCGTAGAAGTTCGTGTAGGACAGGCCTTCGTCGAGGCAGCACACCGCCATCGTCGCCGTGGTGTGCACGTGCATCACGCAGTGCACGTCGGGCAGTGCCTCATGGATCGCGCCGTGGAAGGTGAACCCTGCCGGGTTCACCGGCCAGTCGCTGGCGCCGATCACCTCGCCGTGCACGTCCACCTTCACGAGGTTGGACGCGCACACCTCCGCGTAGTGCAGCCCGAACGGGTTGATCAGGAACTGCCCGTCCGCGCCGGGCACGCGCAGCGACAGGTGGTTGTAGATCAGCTCCGACCAGCCCATGCGGTGCACGATGCGGTAGGCCGCGGCGAGCTCGACGCGGGCCGCCCATTCCTCGGCGCCGATGCGGGCGGGGCGCGGCCAGGCGTCCCTCACGGCGCGGCCTTCGCGAACAGCGGATGGATGGTGCTGTGCTTGGCGTCGTAGACCTCGTGGCCTTCGTCGACCTGCACCGTCAGCCCGATGTGCCGGCTCTCGTACAGCGGCGCCAGGTGCGCGCGCGCGGCGCCGGCCACCGCTTCGCCCACGGCCTGCTGCACCGCCGCGCTGCGGCCGCGCGCCATGCGCACGTTCAGGTACAGGAAGAGGTAGTCGCGCGTTCCGTCGGCCACCGCGCTGTGCGCGGCGGGATAGGCGAGCACGCGCGTGCCACCGGTGGGGAACACCTGTGCGCCGGCCTCGTCGCGCACCGCAAGCATCGCGTCGCACAGGCGCCGGCACAGCGCGGGCATGTCGGTGGCGTCGTCGAGCGCGCGGGTGTAGAGCATCACGAGGTGCGGCATGCGGGCAGTCCGGGCTGATGCGGGGCGGCAGCCACTATAGGCCGCCGGTGTAGAACGGGGACCATGGCGATCCACATGCACGAACCGCGGGGGCTGCGCGAAGCCATCGTCGGCGCGATCCTGCGCAAGATGCTGCAGAGGCTGCTGAAGCCCGTGTTCTCGCCGCGGTTCTCGATCGGTACGCAGCGGCGTTGGCTGGAGCGGTTGTCGGCGCTGTCGATCCCGCCGCGCGGCGTGGCGATCGAGCCCGGCACCGTGGCCGGCGTACCCGGCGAGTGGCTGCGCGCGAGAGACGGCACGCCGACGCGCGGCACCTTCCTCTATCTGCACGGCGGAGCCTACTGCGTGGGCAGCCCGCGCACGCACCGGCCGCTCACCGGGCGGCTGGCGAAGCTCACGGGGCTGCCGGTGTACTCGGCCGACTACCGGCTGGCGCCCGAGCACCCGTTCCCTGCCGCGGTGGACGACGCGGTGGCGATCGTGCGCGAACTGCACGCGCAGGGCCTGGGCCCGGTGCTGATCGGTGGCGATTCGGCCGGCGGCGGCCTGGCGCTGCTCACCGCGCAGGCCCTGCGCGATGCCGGCGAGACGATGCCGACCGCGCTGGTGCTGCTGTCGCCGTGGGTGGACCTGACGCCCGACGGCGCCCCCACGCGCCCGGTGCCCGGCGAGGCGATGCTGACGCGCGCCTGGGGCGAGGCCTGCGCGCATCACTTCCTCGCCGATGCCGACCCGCTGCGGGCCTCGCCGTTGCGCGCCGACCTGCGCGGCCTGCCGCCCACGCTGGTCCAGTTCGGCACCGACGAGATGCTGCACGACCAGGCGGTGGCGCTGCACGATGCGCTGGACGCCGCCGGCGTGGCGGTGCGCGGTGAGTGCACGCCGCGCCGCTGGCACGTGCACGCTTTGCACGCCGGCTCGCTGCCCAGCGCCGACGAGTCGATCGACCGCATCGCCGGCTTCGTCGGCCAGGTGCTGCCGGTGCCGGCGGAGGTGCAGCGGCACGAGGTGGTGGTGCTCGGCGCCGGCATGTCGGGCCTGTGCACGGCGGTGCAGCTCAAGCGCGCCGGGCTGCACGATATCGTCGTGATCGAGAAGTCGGCCGGCATCGGCGGCACCTGGTGGGACAACCGCTACCCCGGCGCGCACGTCGACGTGCCGGCGCCGCTGTACAGCTACTCCTTCGCCCCCAACCCGCGCTGGAAGCAACGCTTCGCCGCGGCGGCTGAGATCCAGGCCTACATGGTCTCGGTGGCCGACCGCTATCGGTTGCACCGGCACCTGCGCTTCGGCCGCGCGATCACCGAGGCGCGGCACGACGCGGCGAGCGGCCTGTGGTCGATCCGCACCGATCGCGGCGACCGGCTGGAGGCCCGCTTCCTCGTCTGCAGCACCGGCCTGCTGTCGCAGCCGCGCTGGCCCGAGTTGCCCGGGCTCGAATGCTTCGAAGGGCAGCGGTTGCACTCGGCGCGCTGGGATCCGGCAGTGCCGCTGGCCGGCCGGCACGTCGGCGTCATCGGCACGGGCTCCACCGCGGCGCAGCTGGTGCCCGAGATCGCGCGCGAGGCCGGCCACCTCGCGCTCTTCCAGCGCACCGCCAACTGGGTGCTGCCGCGGCTGGACCGGCGCTACACCGCGCTGGACCAGCTGCTCGCGCAGCTGCCGCCATACGCGAGACTCGTGCGCGCGGCGTGGTGCGCGCTGCTCGAATGGGGCCGCCACGGCTTCGACGAGGGCACGCTGGCCCGCCGGCGCATGCTGGCGATGGCCGGCCGCCACCTCGGACATGCCGTCAAGGACCCGGCCCTGCGCGAGCGGCTGACGCCGCCCTACCCACTGGGCTGCAAGCGGATCATCTATTCGAACGACTACTACCCGGCGCTGGTGCGGCCGAACGTGGCGCTGGTCACCGACGCCATCGCCGAGGTCACGCCGCACGGGGTGCGCACCGCCGACGGCCGCGAGCACCCGCTCGACGTGCTGGTCTGCGCCACCGGCTTCGACACCGCGCACATGCTGTCGTCGGTGGCCGTGCACGGCCTGGGCGGCCGGCGCTTGTCGGAGGCGTGGGCGCGCGGCCCCGAGGCCTACCGCGGCGTCACGGTGGCGGGCTTTCCGAACCTGTTCCTCACGCTCGGCCCGAACACCGGTACCGGGCACACGAGCACGCTGCTGTACATCGAGCCGCAGGTGCGCTTCATCGTCGAGGCGATCCGCCGCGTGCAGGCGCAGGGCGCGCGCTCGATCGCCGTGCGCGACGAGGTGCACGCCGCCCACAACGCCGCGCTGCAGGCACGGCTGCAGGGCACCGTGTGGCACCAGTGCCGCAGCTGGTACCGCATGAGCGCCCCCAGGCCGGCCGAGCCGGCCGCCCCCCGCGGGGGATCGAACACAGTGGCAGAGCCACCTGTGCTCGAGAGCGCCGAGGGCGGCGGCAAGATCATCGCGCTGTGGCCGGGCTACACGCGCGAGTACGTGCAGGGGCTCGCGCGGGTGAACTGGGACGACTACCGCATCGCGTAGCGGCCAGGCCCCATCGACGGACTTCAGCCTTCGGCCTCCACCCAGCCGTCGGGCACTGCACGCAGCAGCGGGCTGTCGAACACGCCGATCACGCGCGCGGCGCGCTCGGCGCCCAGCGCCGCCTGCCAGCGCCGCCCCTGCTTCATCGCCACGCCGTAGGCCAGCACCCGCGCGCCCAGCGACTCGACCAGGTCCCACACCGGCGGCGCGGTGCTGCCGCTGCTGATCGCGTCGTCCACCAGCACCACGCGCTGGCCGCGCACCAGCGGCAGCAGGTGTGGATCGAGGTAGACGTGCTTCACCGCGTCGGGCGTCGTGATCGAGCGCACCGGCGCGGCCAGCGCCTCGTCGTACCAGAACTTGCGCGACGTCCCCAGCGGCACGTGGCGTGCATGGCCCAGCCTGCGCGCCACCGCGGCGGCGAGCGTGAGGCCGAGCGTGGGCAGGCCGATCACCACGTCGGGGGCCAGCGGCGCCAGCCGCTGCGCGAGCAGGTCGGCCAGCGCGTCCGACACCTCGAACGACGCCTGGTTGATGAGCAGCGAGGCCACCGCGCGCTGCGGGTCGGCCGCGAGCGCGCGGATCGGAAGCATCAGCACGCGGCCGTCGGGCAGCGTTGCGGGATACCCCAGCCGCCATGGCGGGGCCGCCTGCGCTGCATCTCCCGGCGACAGCAGCCGCTGCCAATAGCCGAGCGTGGTCTCGGTGTGGGGCGCGCTCACGGACCCGTGCTCCCCGCAACGATCGAGCGAAGAAGCAGCATCGCAGGAAGGGTTTGCACGCCGCTTAGACTGCGCCGCCTTGCGCCCACCCCGGCCCCCCGAACCATGATCCGCATGCACCGCAACTCGCTGTTCTCCGTGCTGCTGCGCAAGCCCTGGTGGATCAGCGCCGCCATCGGCGTCACGATGGGCGTGGTGGGGGCTGCGGTGGTGCCGGCCGACTGGCGCATCGCCGCCTCGCTCGTCGGATTTCCGTTCCTCGTCATCGCGGCCATCGGACTGTGGCGCGGGCGGCACGTGCCCGGCGCAGCCGAAGTCGAACGCACGGCGCAGGATGCTCGGGCGATGAACTGGAGCGCCTTTGCCGACACCCTGCAGGCCGCGTTCGCGCGCGACGGCTGGACGGTGCAGCGCGCCGATGCCCCGACGCACGACTTCGTGCTCGAGCGGCGCGGGCGCCGCATGCTGGTGGCGGCGCGCCGGTGGAAGTCGGCGCATCTCGGGCTGGAGCCGCTGCGGGCGCTGCAGGGCAAGCGCGAGGCCGAGGACATCGCCGACGCGCTGTGCATCGCGCTGGGTGAACTCAGCGGGCCGGCGCGCACGTTCGCCGCGCAGCAGCGCATCGCCGTCTGGCAGGCCGCCGAGCTGGCGCAGGCGTTGCGCACGAGGTAGAGCCGAGCACGCCTGCCGGCGGCTACGACGCCAGCGGCCGGGTCAGGTACACGCCTTCGCGGCCGACGATGGGCTTGCGCGTCGGCATGAACACCGTGCAGTCGTCGCACGGCGCGCGGATCTCGAGGGCGCCGTCGGTGGCGATGAGGTCGCCCTCGGCGAAGGTCTCGAAGCCCTTCAGCGGCCGCGTGAACGCGAAGCCCGCGTCGGCCACCACGTGCGTCTTCAGCAGTTCGTAGCGTCGGTGCGGCTGCGTAGCCGGCGCCTCGCCGGCATCGACGAGACCGAAGTGCGCCAGGAAGTGCCGCGTCACGGTGATCGCCAACTCGGCCGTGGCGTGCCGAAAGTGGCCGCCGCACTCCACCACCAACGCAGCACCCGGGCCCTCGGGCGTGCCGTGGCGGCCGTGCTGGACGACCGGCGTGCCCGAGCCCAGGCCGCTGGGCATCACCAGGTGCACCAGCGGGCGCGGCAGCGCCTGGGCCACCCGGGCGTTGCGCTCGAAGCGGGGATAGACCCAGAACGGCTCCACGTCCTGGCTCGTCGAATGAATGTCCAGGATGTGGTCGGCGGCGGCCACCGCCGGGCGCATCTCGCGCGCGCGGCTCAGCTCGACGCTGTCCTCCGGGCCGTCGAGCCAGGCGTCGGACCAGATCCGGTTCAGGTTGTGCGTGATCTGCCGGCTCTCGAACGGCCGCTCGCGGTCGAAGGTCTCGTAGGCCGCGACGTTGGCGAAGCTCACCGTCAGCGTGCCGATGCGCGGGCGCACGCCGCGGTCGAGCAGGTCGCACGCGGCCACCATGCCGCAGAACTCGTTGCCGTGCGTCAGCGCGTTGACCAGCACGTGCGGCCCGGGCCGGCCGGACTCGAAGCGGTGGACGTACGGAATGCCGGTGTTGCCCGCGCGGTAGGGCGTCAGGTCACGCGGCAGCACCTCGATGATCGGCGGCTCGTGCATGGGGCGGGGCTCGCGACGAGCCGGTGTTCGGAACGACCGCGCGAGTCTACGTGCGAGCCCGTGCCATCTCCGTCCGCACCACCACGGCCACGCCCGAGACGACCAGCAGCAGCCCCGCGCAGGCCGCCACCGGCGGGCGTTCGCCGACCACCGCCAGCGCCAGCAGGAATGCCACCACGGGCTCGGCCAGCGCGAGCGTCACGCCGGTGGCGGCCGACACGTGATGCAACGCGTGGCTGTACAGCAGGTAGGCCACCCCGGCCGTGACCACACCCACGTACAGCACCGCCGCCGCATCGGCCGCGCGCACCGTGGGCACCCCCGCCTCGACCCAGGCCGCCGGCAGCGCCAGCAACGCCGCCACGCCGAAGGCCGACAGCGTGATCACCGCCGGCGGCGCCACCGGCACCAGCGTCTTCGTGGCCAGCGTGTACGCGGCGTACGAGAGGCCCGCGGACAGGCACAGGAGCACGCCGACGAGGTCCACCGGCGTGCCCGCGCCGCCCACCCCCGCCATCAGCACGCCGCCGGTCACCGCCAGCGCCGTGCCCAGCCACCAGCCCCGGGGCGGCACCTGGCGCGTGAGCAGCGACTGCAGCACACCGGCCCACACCGGCCCGCTGCCCAGCGCCACGGCGGTGCCCACCGCCACGCCGGTGAGGCGCACGCCGCCGAAGAACGCGAGGTTGTAGACCGCCATCGCCACACCCGCCGCCAGCAGCGAGCCCTTCGGCAGTGCGGCGCCGTTGCGCCAGCCGCGCGGCAGCGTCCACGCGGCATAGGCTGCGAAGAAGAGCGCGGCCACCGCCAGCCGCAGCGCGCCGAACCAGGTGGCTGGAAGCGCCTGGCCCGACAAGGCCTGCGCGGTGCCGGTGGTGCCCCACAGCGAGGCCGCCGCGAGCACCAGCGCCACGCCGAGCAGGGGATGCGTCGTCATGGCCGCGATCGTGGGCCGTGCGCGGCGGCCGACTGTCGAGAACCTCTCGACCTGCGCGCCGAGTGCGGCAAGGCTCAGCGCGGCCGCAGCTTGCGCGCGCCGGAGCCGCGGTCGCGCCGCAGCGCATGGCCCAGCGCCGAGGCGCTGGCGTAGCCCACGTACAGCGCTGCCGCCTCGAGCGACACGCCGGCCGCCAGCAGCCGCTCGGATTCGTCGAGCCGCAGCGCGCGCAGCCAGCCGGCCGGCGCGCGGCCGGTGGCTTCGACGAAGCGGGCGTGGAAGCGCTGCGGGCTCAGGTGCACCAGCGCGGCGAGCTGCGCAGTGCCCCAGGCCTCGTGCAGGCGGCCGCGCAGCGTGGCCTGCAGCGCCTCGAGATCGAGCCGGCGCCGGGGCCCGGCCGTGGGCGCGCCGATCAGCGCCTGCAACGTCGCTTCGGCATCCGGCAGCGCACCGGCCGCCAGCGCGTCGCGGAAGGCCGGCGGCGGCACGAGGCGGCGCATCCGCTCGAGCCCGCGGCGCATCGGCGCGTCGATCACGAGCACGTTCGAAGGCCGGTCCGCGCGATACGCGTGCGCCACGCCCGCCGGCACCACGATGGCCGTGCCGGCTTCGACCAACGCCGCGTGGCCCGCGGCCTCGAGCTGCAGCCCGCCGCGCAGCCCGAGCAGCAGCTGCGCGTGGTCGTGCGCATGCGCGGCGTACTCGCCGGCATAGCGGCGCAGCGACGCGGCGGCGTGCAGCAGCGGAGGGCTCGACATGCCGGCACTGTAGCGGCGCCCGCCGACAATCGCGCCATGCCCACCGAACTGGACATCGAGCGCTGGCCGCGCCGCGACGCCTACCGCCACTTCAGCCGCTTCGCGCACCCCTGGTTCAGCGTCTGCACGCGCGTCGACGTCGCGCCGCTGATGCAGCGGCTGGCCGAACGCGGCGGCGGCCGCCTGATGCTCGCCTACCACCACGCCGCGCTGGTGATGTCCAACCGCATCGAGCCGTTCCGCTACCGGCTGCGCGACGGCGGCGTGTGGATCGAGGACCGCGTCGACTGCAGCACCACGGTGCTGCGCGACGACGGCAGCTTCGGCTTCGCGCGGCTGGTGCACCGCCCGTCGTTCGACGACTACCTCGCCGACGCCGCGCAGGCCATCGAGGACGCGCGCGCCGGCCGCGTGCCGTTCGACGCCTGGAACGGCCGCACCGACCTGATCTACTGCACCACGCTGCCGTGGATCCACTTCACGAGCTTCAGCCATGCGCGGCCGGCCGACCCCACCGACGCGATCCCGCGACTGGCCTTCGGCCGCATCGAGGCCGACGGCGCGCGGCGCTGGATGCCCGTGCAGCTGGACGTGCACCACGCGCTGATGGACGGCGCGCACGCCGGCCAGTGGGTGCAGGGCTTCGAGCAGGCGATGGCCGAGCCCGCAGCGTGGCTCTGATCGCCGCCGCGGATCGGCTTCCGATCAGCGGCCGAGCAGCTCCGGCAGCACGCGGGCCAGTTCGTCGGCGACGATGCCTTCGAGCATCGCGAGCTTGTCGTCGGCGTTCAACGCGCCCCACGGGTCCAGCGAGCCATCGCCGGTGGCCTGCAGCACGATGCGGCTGCCCTGGATGCGCCGCTCGGCCACCACCCGCAGCGTCGCCAGGTCGACGAGGGCCACACGCAGCCAGGCGAAACCGGCCAGGTAGCCGCTGCGGGTCTCCATGCCCTGCCAGTCCTTCAGCCGCTCGACCAGGTCGATGTAGAAGCCCGCGCCTTCGATGGTGCCGCTGCCGATCCATGCGTCCCGCACACGGAACTGCGCCGCGCCGCGGTGGCGCGTGAGCACCACCATCTGCACCGCACCGTCCTCGCGCGCCGCCTTGACGAAGGCCTCGGGCAGCTTCGCGACGGCACCGTCGTAGTAGCGGTCCTGGTCGCGGTGCAGGCTCGGACTGGTCGATGTCAGCAGCACCGGGTCGGCCCGCTGCAGGCCTGCCAGCACGCGCTCGGCGGCCTTCAGCGCGCGCAGGTCCAGCACGTTGCCCATCGGCACGATCTGCGTCTCGGGGCGGCTGAGGTTGGTGCCGATGGCGGGCTTGCGCGTCAGCACCTGGGCGTCGATGCCGAACAGCGAGAGCACCGCCACCTTGGGGCGCGCGGGCTGCGCGAAGGCCCCGCCGAAGCCACCGGCTAGCGTGGCGAGCGCGGCCAGTCGCAGGCCCGCCCGCAAGACACGGCGACGCCGTGTGTGCACCGTTCCGATCGTCATGTCGAACCTCCCTGGTCCTGTGCCGGATGTCGTCGCCGGGAGATTGTGACGCCAGCTCGCCCGGCCGCGCGAGCAGGTCGCCAGCGAGCGGCCCAGCGCCGCCGGTTGCAGTTCAGCGCGCAACGGCTGCAGGTCGTCGCAGGGCGCTGGCGGCGAGGTGGGCCGCTGCCTAGAGTGCAGGCATCGATACACGCCACTGCTCACGGAGTCCACCATGTTCGCCACCACCCGCTCTCTCGTCGCCGCCCGCGCCTTCTCCTTCACGCTCGCCGCGATCGTCACGTTCGGCGTGCTCGGCGGTGTCGACCGCCTGGCCGTGCCCAGCGCCGCGGAACAGCTCGCGATGCATGTCGACGAGTCGGCCGAGCAGGTCGTGACCGTCACCGCCGGCCGCCACTCGGCGCAGTCGTGATGCACCCCGCGGGCCGCCACGCCGGCCCGTCGAGTTCCTGGATGCGGCGCCTTCAGCGACGCCGCACCATCCCCACCATCGCCGCCAGCGGCAGCACCGAGCGCGGCAGGTAGGGCACGCGCCACAGCCCGCCGTGGTTGGCGGCGGCGCAGATCAGGTCCAGCGGGTGCGCCAGCGGCACCTCGGGCCGCGCCACGGCCGCCGGGTTGCGCAGGTCGTGCACCCACATCGCCGCCATGATCGCGTTGGTCGTCGCCGGCTCGAACACCTCGCAGCCGAAGGCGCGCGCGCCGCGGAAGCCGGCGGCCAGCAGCGGGTTCTTCACCACCGACGCCGTGGTCGTCGACGGCGCCACGTGCACCGAGACCGCATGGCCCGCCGCCCGCGCGACGATCGCGCGCCACTGCTGCAGCCGCTTGGCGATCGCGTAGTTCGGCCCCTGCTCCACCACCAGCGCGTCGACGATGCCGCGGCGCCCGGCCGTCCCTGCGTCGACGAGCGCTTCGACGTGGGGCTGGAAGCTGCGGCCCCGCGTGCCGGCACGCACCACGACCTGCGCCACGCGACGCAGCAGCCCGCGGCCGTCGTAGCCTTGCCTCACCGCCTCGGCGAGGTTCTCGGGCACCGCGTAGAGATCGGTGGGCGTGGCCAGGTAGGCCAGCGACGTGCGGCGGTCGTGCCGGCACAGCATCGCCGCGATCGCGTCCATCGCCATCGTCACGCGCACATGGCGCTCGCCGTCGAGGTAGGCGACGTTGCCGATGTCCAGCGGCAGCCCCATCGCCGCGAGCCAGGCGGCGATCTCGGGCGCCTGCGTCAGCAGGTCGGCGCCGGTGTGCTCGAGCTCCGCGGTGTCGCCCGCGGCCAGCCCGGCCACCGGCATCGTGACGCGCGC
The DNA here is from genome assembly GCA_016789955.1 of Rubrivivax sp. Taxonomy (GTDB): domain Bacteria; phylum Pseudomonadota; class Gammaproteobacteria; order Burkholderiales; family Burkholderiaceae_C; genus Rubrivivax. The sequence goes on from JAEUPB010000048.1 coordinate 12,103, forward strand.
ATTGCCCTCCTTCAGCAGCCGGGCGATGCGCCGATGCACGGTCGGCTTCGGCAGGTCGACGGCCGCCACATGGGCCCGCCAGCGCATCAGCCACGCCAGCGGGCCGGCCTCGCTGGCCGCGCCGAGCAGCACGATGTGCCGGTCGGAGAGGTCGAACCACTCGGGATGCGCCAGGCAGGCGCGCAGCGCCTCGGCGTGGGAAGGCTCGCAGATGCCGCGCTGCTCCCAGCGGTCGATCTGCCGCGCCAGTGCGGAGCCGGCCAGCGGCTGGCCCTTCAACGGCACGAACCACGGTGCCACCGCGCCGTCTCCGCGGCCCTGCAGCGTCACCGTGCGCAGAGGGGCGACGGGCTGCAGCATCGCCTCGGCCAGCGGCCCTTCGACGCCGGCGTGCAGGAACGGCATGCGCCGCCACGCTTCGTCGAGCCCTGCGCTGCACGACGCCACCACGCGCTCGGGCGCGGCCACGTGCGCTTCCAGCAATGCGCGCAGGTGTTGCGGATAGGCGCGGCGCCAGTCGGGCTCCTGCGCGATGGCCGCCCCGCCGCCAGGTTGCAGCGGCTGCCACGCAGCCTCTAGCACGCGGTGGTGCGTGGGTGCGGTGCTGCGGCGGCCGCTGCCGTCGTAGGGGAACTGGACGCCGTTGAGCTGGGGGTTGTCCATCGGGGGTACGATCGGCCGGCCTCGGCGCGGGCAGGCGCGGGCGATGATGCCAGCGCCGCAGAGATGCACCGGCACGCTCCCGCTGTTCCGCGCTTGTGGGGCACGTGGGCTGCCCTACCGTGCGGCCATGGACCGCTTCGCCCACTTCCTGCTGCTGCCCGCCTGTCTCGCAGCCTTCGCCCTTCCGCTGGCGGCACGGGCCGCGGGCTGCCAGGATCGGCTGTTCGTCGACGACGTGCCCGCCGAAGCCTGGCGCAACCTGGACCTCGCGCCCCATCAGGGCACGGCCGGGCTGCGCGAGGCGCTGCGCACGGCCCAGCGCGAGCATGCCGGCGTGCCGGTGCGCATCCGCCTGGCACCGGGCGTCTATGCCGACACGCTGGGCGCCGAGGTCTACGCGCAGCGCATCCAGCGCGGCCCCGCGAACCCGCTGGCCATCGTCGCCACCGATCCGCGGCCCGATGCGACAGTGCTGATGCATGGCATCAACCTGCTGGGCGTGGCCTACGTGGCCATCGACGGCGTGACCATCGGCCCGGCCCGCGTGGGCGCGTGGGACGGCACACGGCATGCCGATCCGCAGCCGATCCAGGCCGCGGCGGGCATCCATGTGTCGGGTGCTGCCATCGACGGCCGCCGCAACGCCGCCGCCGGCGGCACGCTGGACCTGAACGTCTACGGCCGTTACGAGCCTTCGCACCACATCGTCGTGCGCCGCGTCACGGTGCAGAACCTGTTCGGCACCGACGAGCGCGACGCCGAGACCAGCGAGAGCCTGTCGATGGACGGGATGAAGTTCAATCAGGTGCAGGACCTGTGGGTGCTGGACAGCAGCGTGAACCAGACCACGCGCCACGGCATCGACAACGTCGGCGTGCACCGCGCCGCGTTCTGCCGCAACGTGGTGGCCCGCACGGGGGGCGGCCTGGGCATCGAGGCCAAGGGCGGCTCGGTGGACGTGCTCTACGACAGCAACACCTTCTACCGCGTGCGCCGCGTCGAACTCGGCGGCGAGGAGACCGACGCCACGTACTACTACAGCCTCGACGGGCGCTGGGACTACGAGGCGCTGCGCACGGTGGCGCGCAACAACCTGATCGTCGACGCGCGCGAGGCCGCGCTCGAGTTCAGCGGCTGCGCCGACTGCACGGCGATCCACAACACCATCGTCCACACCGCCAGCTACCGGCCACCGTCCGACGGCGGCACGTTCTACGGCGGCGACGCGCTGCGCATCCATGCGAGCCGCATCCTGTCGGCCGACGACGGGGCCGGCAGCGACTGCCAGACCTGGGACGAGGCGGCGCAGGACTACGTCACAGCAGACCCCTGCTGGGGCGTGGGCGCCCGCGCGCCGGCGCCGGTGAACCGCGTGCTGCCGACCCGCAATGCCACGCTGTGGGGCAACCTGTTCGTCTCGCACGCCGGGCATTGGGGCCTGGCCGGAGGCGACGTGACACCCTGCCCGCTGAACGCTGCCGAGGGCGCCGAAGCACCTTGGACCGAGGGCAACCGCTGGTGGAATGCCGGTCGCCCGCTGCCCACCGACGGGTGCACGCCACTGGCCACGCCGATGGCATCCAGCGCCCCGTTGCCGGCGGTCGTAGTGGACGACACGCGCATCGAGACGCTGGCGTCGACGATCCTCACCGCCGCGTTGCCGGTGACGCCGGCCGCGGCCGGTACCGCGGCGGCGCATCCCGCGGCCGCCGCCCACGACCGGCTCGGCGCGCCCCGCGCGGCCACGGCGGCCATCGGCGCCATCGAGAGCCTCGCGCCCGACAGCGACCGCCTCTTCAACTTCGCCCAGCGCCAGTTCCCGCAGTGGTTCGGCAGTGCGCCGACCAGCACCCTGCTGCAGGGCTGGTACGCGCGCCAGCATTCGGCCCAGCAGACCTACATCGGCACCCGCGACGGCCGGCTCGCCGTGCTCGGGCCGCCGTTCGGCTCGGGCCCGGTGGACCTGGGCCTGCTGGCGACCTGGCTGGCCCAGGCCAAGGCCGCCGGCTTCTGACCGGCGCCTTCCGGCGCAGGGTGGTAAGCTCCCCGCCCCCTTCCCCAGAGCCGCCCGAGGAATCCTCATGAGCGATAAGCCGCTGCCGCTGCCCCACGTCGACGCCGACGGGCTGCTGGAGTACTCGGTCGTCTACACCGACCGTGCGCTGAACCACATGTCGCAGAAGTTCCAGCGCGTGATGCGCGACATCGCGTCGGTGCTGGAGGAGGTCTACCAGGCCCACGCCACGGCCATCGTGCCCGGCAGCGGCACCTTCGGCATGGAAGCGGTGGCGCGCCAGTTCGCGCAGGACCAGCCCTGCCTCGTGATCCGCAACGGCTGGTTCAGCTACCGCTGGAGCCAAATCCTCGAGATGGGCCGCATCACGCCGTCGATCACGGTGCTCAAGGCCCGCCGCGCCGTTCCCGGCGCGCAGCAGCCGTTCGCGCCGGCGCCGGTCGACGAGGTGGTGGCGACGATCCGCGCGCAGCGCCCGCAGGTGGTGTTCGCCCCGCACGTCGAGACGGCGGCCGGGCTGATGCTGCCCGACGACTACCTGCGCGCCGTGGCCGCCGCCACGCACGAGGTGGGTGGCCTGTTCGTGCTCGACTGCATCGCCTCGGGCGCGATGTGGGTGGACATGAAGACGCTGGGCATCGACGTGCTGGTCAGCGCGCCGCAGAAGGGCTGGAGCGGCTCGCCGGGCTGCGCGTTCGTGATGCTCTCCGAGCGCGCCCGGCAGCGCATCGACCAGACCACGAGCACGAGCTTCGCGGCCGACCTGAAGAAGTGGCTGCAGATCATGGAGGCCTACAAGGCCGGCGGCCACGCCTACCACGCAACCATGCCCACCGATGCGCTGACCGCGACGCGCGACGCGATGCTCGAGACGCGCAGCTACGGATTCGCCAGGCTGCGCCAGGAGCAGGAGACGCTGGGCCGCGCGGTGCGCGCCACGCTCGTGCGCCGCGGCTACCCGAGCGTGGCCGCACCCGGCTTCGAAGCGCCGGGCGTGGTGGTCAGCTACACCACCGACCCCGGCCTGCAGACCAGCAAGTCGTTCCTAGCGCTGGGCCTGCAGACCGCCGCCGGCGTGCCGCTGCAGTGCGACGAAGGCGCGGACTTCAGCACCTTCCGCCTCGGCCTGTTCGGCCTGGAGAAGCTGGCGCACGTGCAGCGCACGGTCGACGCGCTCGACCGCGCGCTCGACACCATCGCCGCGCAGCGCATGCGCTCGGCGGCGGACTGATACCCGCGCTCGTCCAGGCGCTCAGGATCGAGCGGCTGGTCGCGGCGCGTTGCGGTCGTTGAGAGCCTGGCGTGCGTAGGCCGTAGCGGCAAGGCTGTGGGTGGGCCCTCGCAGCGGCTCAGCATCGAGCCGTTGCGCGCCGCTCTGCGGCGCGTCCCCTGCGATGCTCGCTTCTCGGGCGTCTCTATATTCGCCGCCGCGAGGGCCCACCCACAGCCTTGCTGGAACCTCGGTGGCGTGCGGTCCACGTGTGACGCGGTGGTGGTGGCAAGGCCGAGGGCCGGGCAGGGCCTGGGGCGAATCGCGAGGCTCCC
>JAEUPB010000049.1 GCA_016789955.1 Rubrivivax sp.
TTCCTTCGGGATCTTCGGCAACGCCGCCGACTCAGCGGCAATCCTGGCATTCCTCAGCTTCGTTCTGCTCGGTTCCTTGCTCGGCATACATGCTCCTGTGGGTCATGGTATGCCTCACACACAAAATTCAGGACAGGCTCACTGCAACGACTGAAGCGTCGGCGGATGACCGTTCTCACGATCGACCGCCGGATCGACCGCACGCAAGGCCGCGGTGGCTTCAGCGCCAGTCGTCGATGCGCACCTGCTTGGCTCTTGCAAAACTGCCGCTGACCATCTTCCACGTGGCCTGCGTCTCGCCGCCGAGCACCACCACCGAGATGTCCTGCGCACGGTACTTGCGCACCGGCTCGTCGGGTGCCGCCTTCAGCATCCCGGCCCAGGGCTCGACGCCGGCCACCGCGTGCGGCTTGATCAGCGTCTGCACCCACGGGTCATCCCAGTACTCGCCCGCCGGCACGGTGGCGTTGGCGGCCATCCAGTCGATGAGCTGCTGCTTGCGCACGTAGCCGCGCTCGACGAACCCGCGCGCGGCACTCGGGTCCAGCAGCAGGATAGGCGGGTTGTAGGGCTCGCAGGCGGCCAGCGCGTGTCGGAAGCGCTGCTCCCAGGTGTCGCGCGGGCCGTAGCCGCTGATCGTGTACCAGCCACCGAGGAACACGGTGACCACGCTCTCGTCGGCCTTGAACCCGTGCTGCACGTGCAGCGGTTCCCAGGGGCTGCGCTCCTCGTTCTCGGCCCAGGTGCAGGCGTAGTTGTAGGCATTGCCGATGCTGCCCATGTAGGTGTCGCCCACCACCGAGCCGCCCTGCAGGTTCTGGCTGAGCAGCGCGTGCGCGCGGCCGATCGAGACGTTGGCGTGGCTGTAGGGCCCCAGCGCGCCGATGCCGCAGTGCATGCCGATCTGCTGCCGGATGGGCCCGTTGACGATGGCCGGCGCGGCCCAGCTCGTGGTGCTGCTCTGGCGCGCCGTCATGCCGCTGGCGGCCATCGCCAGGATCACCGGAAAGTACTCGGGCCGCGCGCCGGCCATCACGGCGTTCGCGGCGACCTTCTCCACCGTGTAGGCCCAGGCCTCGCGGTAGTTGGTGGGGCGCATGCGGCCGACGATCTCGTCGGGCTTGCGGCTCGAGCCCTGCAGCATCGCTGCCACGCGCTCTTCCGTGGGCAGCACGATGGGCGCGTGGTCGGTCCATCGCTCGGCCTCGAAGCGGCGGTGCAGCTCGGCTTCGGAAGCCGGCTCGAGCAGCCTCGGCGTGCTGCGCTCGAAGCCGACGCCGGCGAGATCCTCCGCCGTCAACTCGCCGGTCAGCCCGTCGAGCACGACCTGCATGAACGGCCGCTGCGCGACCGGGTCGGCGCCGTCGACGTAGGCGCGCAGCTGCTGCGGGCTGAGCCCGACGACGGGCTGCGGCACGAACGCCTGCCGCAGCGTGGGCGTGCCGTTGACGCGCGCGACGTTGCGCGCGAGCCTGGCGAAGACCTGGGTGTGCACGGCGACGGTGGGGACACCGTCCGCCTCGAGGGACATTGCGAGCCCGGCGACCGTCGGGCAGCAAGTGCTTCAGAGACCGACGGCCAATATCGCGGCGTCGGCCTCGCGCTGCACGCGCTCGCGCAGCGCCGGGTCGTCCACCCAGCTCTCGCGCGGCTTGACGATCTCGGTGCGCACGCTCGGCAGATGCTCGGCGAACCAGGCCTGCAGCTGCCGCATGAACACCTCGGAGTTGTCGAACAGGCAGTCGACCAGGTGCACGACCGCGCCGTCGAGGCACTCGAGGCGCGGCGCGAGCCGCTTGGCGGTGACGGCGGGCGGGTAGCCACGCGGATCGTGGACGGTGAGCAGTGCAGTCATGCGGGCACCTGGGAGTCGAGGGAGGAGTCGGCGGCCGGTGCCACGGTGGGCCAGCCGCCGGTCATGACATCGTGCCGGACCGCCGCCGCAGCGGCGAGCCCGTCGGCGATCGACGTGGCGGCTTGGCCGTCGTGGCCGGCACGCAGGGTTCCGGCGGCGTAGAGGCCGCGCAGCGCAGTGCGCCGGCCGGCATCGACCGGCACGCGGCCGCTGCCATCGAGGGCCAGCCGCATCGGCTGCCCCGGGCCCGCCGCGAGCAGCGCCAGATCGGGCGCGAGGCCGATGTAGACGAACACGGCCGCCACCGCCAGGCTGCGGCCGTCTTCGAGCCGCACGCCGCGCACGATGTCGTCGCCGACGATGGCGGCGACCTGCGCGCCGCGAAGCAGCTCGATGGCCGGCGCGGCCTCGACGCGCTCGCGCCACGCCGGACGCGCCCGCCACGACGTGCCCCGCAGCAGCATCAGCACGCGGCAGCCGTGCGCGGCCAGCGTCAGCGCTTCCTGGCACGCGGCGTCGCCGCCGCCCACCACGGCCACGGCCTGGCCACGCAGCAGCGGCGCGTCGCAGCTCGCGCAGTGGCTGACGCCCTTGCCGGTGAACGTGTGCTCGCCGGGCACCGCCAGCCTGCGCAAGCGGCTGCCGGTGGCGAGCACCAACGCGCGCGCCTGCAGGACCTCACCCGCCTCGGTGGTCACGGTCCAGGGGCCTGTCGCATCCGCGCACGAAGCGATCGCAACCGCCTGCTCGCCGCGCACCTCGCAGCCCGCATCCATCGCCGCTTCCATCGCCATCGGGCCGAGGTCGTAACCGGGGATGCCGTCGGGATGTCCGGGCACGTCCTGCACCGATTCGATGGACAGCAGCAGGCCGCCCGGTGATGCACCGGCCAGGCACACGCAGCCCAGCCCGGCGCGCGCGATCTCGCCGGCCGCATGCAGCCCCGCGAGGCCACCGCCAATCACCACCGCGTCTAGCAGCCGCACCCGCTACTCCAGCCGGATGCCAGCGCGCTTCACCACGGCCGACCACTTGTCGATCTCGCTGCGGATCAGCGCGTCGTACTCGTCGGCCGTCGAGCCCACGGGCTCCATGCCCAGCGCCACCATGCGCTCGTTCAGCTCGGGCGACTTCACGCCGCGTGCGATGTCCGCCCCGATGCGCCGGCGCAGATCGACCGGCACGCCGGCCGGCGCGATGACACCGATGATGCTCATCGCCGAGAAGCCCGGCACCGACTCGGCCACCAGCGGGATCTCGGGGCTGGAATGCGCGCGCCGCGGGCTCGACAGCGCCAGCACCTTCATGCGGCCGTCCTTGACGAACGGCATGGACGAGAACAGCACGTCGAACAGCAGCGGCACGCGGCCGCCGATCACGTCCTGCTGCGCCGGCGCGCTGCCCTTGTACGGCACGTGCACCATGTCGAGGCCGGCCATGTGGTTCAGCATTTCGCCGGCAAGGTGCGTGCCGGTGCCCACGCCCGGCGTCGCGTAGCTCACCTGCCCCGGGTGCTGCTTCACGTAGGCCACGAGTTCCGGCAGCGTGGACGGCGCGAACGACGGATGCGCGAAGAGGCCGAAGTGCCCGAGTGCCAGCTGCGACACGCCGGCCAGGTCGCGCAGCGTGTCGTACGGCAACTTCGGCTGCAGCGCCGGGTTGATCATGTGCGCGCTGATCGCCATGCCCAGCGTGTAGCCGTCGGGCGGCGCGGTGGCCACGAACTGCGTGCCCACCACGGTGCCGCCGCCGGGCTTGTAGTCGATCACCACCGACTGCTTCCACAGCGCCTGCATGCGCTCGGCCAGCAGCCGCGCCACGGTGTCGGTGGGGCCGCCCGGCGCGAACGGCACGATCAGCTTGACCGGCCGCGCGGGCCAGTCGGCCTGGGCCGTGGACGTGCCGGATGCGACGGCCAGTGCGGGCCCCGCGGCCACGGCAGCCAGGCGCGCCAGCAGCTCACGACGCTGGATGGAGTCGGGATCGGGCGCAGGCATGGATGGCACGGGCATCGCACGAATCTGCCATGGGCCCCAGGTGCGCGCAAGGCGGCCGATCCCTGCGCGGCGGGCGCGTGTCCCGGCCCCTGGGTGGGCATACTCACCATCGCCGCCGAATGGCGGCGTCACGAGGTCTCCGATGCCCGCTCGCCGCGCCCGTCGTGTGCTCGCCGTCCTGTGCTTCACCGCCTGCGTCGCCCAGGCACAGGGCCTGCCGCCGGTGGCCATGAACTGCCAGCCCTGCCATGGCATCGACGGGGTCAGCGCCGCCGCCGACATCCCCAACCTCGCCGGCCAGCGCCGGGCCTACCTGCAGGGGCAGCTCCTGGCGTTCCGGTCGGGCTCGCGCAAGAACGAACTGATGAACGCTGTGGCCGCACAGCTGCGCGACGAGGACATCGTCGCGCTTGCGGCCTGGTGGTCCGGCCGCTCGCCGGGCATCGTCGCCGTGGCGGCGGCGATCCCGTCGCGCATGGTGTTCCCGGCCGGCTTCCCGCAGGGCTTCCGCGAGTACCGGCGAGAGGAGGATGCCGAGTCGCGCTCGGTCAACGTCAGCTGGGTGAACGCGCCGGGATGGACCGCGGCGGCAGCCGGGCAGCCATTGCCAGACGGCTCGATCATCGTCGTGGCGAGCCACGCGGCAGAGGTCGATGCGGGCGGCGCGCTGAAGCGCGATGCACAGGGCCGCCTGGTGGCGGGCCTGGCGCAGTCGTACAGCGGCATGCAGGCGGAAGCCGGCTGGGGTGCCGAGGTGCCGCCGCTGCTGCGCAACGGCAACTGGCACTACGCGTTGTTCAGCGCCGCCGGCGAACCGCGCGGCGGCTCGTTGCACCCGCACTGCCTGGCCTGCCACCAGCCGCAAGGCGCGAACAGCCATGTGTTCGGCCTCGGCATGATCAAGGCGGCGGCGCGGCGGCCCTGACAGGCACACCGCGAGCCGCAGCGAAAGCCGCCTACTTCTGGCTCTTCGCGAACTCGGCCGACTGCTCCTTGACCACCGCGTCGACGACATCCCCGTAGGCCGCGATCCAGTCGCTCTGCGGCACCCACTTCGTGCCGTCCCACATGTCGATGCGGGTGCGACCGCCGCCGCCATGGTCCTTGGCGTTCACGGTCACCGGCGCGATCAGGCCGTTGGCGTCGAAGTTCTTCAGGCTCTCGAGGCCGGCCTTGATCTTGGCTGGCGTCAGCGGCATGCCGCCCTGCTTGATGCCGTTGCGGATGCCTTCGAACATCACCGAGTACAACGCCAGTCCGGTGTTGTAGTAGATGTCGTCCATGTTCTTGACGTCGCCGTTGCCCTTGCCCTTGCCGTAGAGGTCGGCGGCGATCTGCTTCATCAGCGGGTGGTCCTTGCCGCCCACCACGTTGGTGCCGCGCTTGATGCCCTTGGCTTCCATCGCGCCGATGTTGGCGATGTCGACCTCGTTGAACCAGTTCACCGAGATGATCCGGTCCATCGGGATGCCGTTGCGCTTGGCCTCCTTGGCCGCCACGACGTGCATCGCCGACAGGTTCCACGTGATGATCCAGTCGGGATTGCTGCGGCGGATCTGCGTCCACACCGCGGCCTGGTCCTTGCCCGGCAGCGGGTTCGGGAACAACTGCAGCTCGAAGCCTTCCTTCGCGGCCAGCGTCTTCAGCACCGGGATCGGCTCCTGGCCGAAGGCGTAGTCGGGGTAGATGAAGCCGATCTTGGCGCCCTTGAGGTCGCCCTTGCGCTGGTTCTTGATGTACTGGACGTTGTTGGCGACCTGGCCCCAGTAGGTCGGGCCGACCGGGAAGATCCACTTGAACACGTCACCGTCCACCGCGTCGCCGCGGCCGACGAAGCTCTGCATCATCACGTTGCCGTCGGCCATCGCGCGCGGCAACACGGCGCGCGAGACGGGGGTCGACAGGAAGTCGAAGATCATCACGCCCTCGCGCTTGAGCTTCTCGTAGCACTCGATGCCGCGCTGCGGCTCGTTGCCGTGGTCCTGCGCCACGATCTCGACCTTCTGGCCCTCGATGCCGCCGCGGGCGTTGAGGATGTCGGCATAGTCCTTGGCCGCCTGCACGATCTGCGGCGTGATGAAGGTGTAGGCCTTGCTGAGGTCGTAGCACGCGCCGATCTTGATCTGCGCGTGGGCGCTGCCGGCGGCGACGGCCAGCACGGCGAGGGTGGCAAACGGTATGAGCTTCATCGCATGTCTCCTGCTCGGGTTGGTTCAGGGGGTGGTCGGGAACCTATGACAACCACCGCTTGCGGCGGCGGTAGTGCTTGATCTGGTTGAAATCGCGGCCTTCGTGGCCGCCCAGGTAGAACTCCTGGATATCGGAATTCTTCTTCATCGCCTCGGCAGTGTCGTGCATCACGATGCGGCCGCCCTCGATCAGGTAGCCGTGGGACACCACTTCGAGCGCCGCGATCGCGTTCTGTTCCACCAGCAGCACCGAGAGGCCCTCATCGCGGTTGATGCGGCGCACGATGTCGAAGATCTCGGCGACCAGGAACGGCGCGAGGCCGAGGCTCGGCTCGTCGAGCATCAGCAGCTTGGGGCGCGTCATCAGCGCGCGGCCGATCGCCAGCATCTGCTGCTCGCCGCCGGAAAGGTAGCCCGATTGCGCGGTGCGCCGCTGCGCCAGCCGCGGAAAGTAGCCGTAGACGCGCTCGCGGTCGCGCTGCACGTCGGCGGCGCTGGTGCCGCGCACCGCCGACGCGGCGACGAGGTTCTCGTCGGGCGTGAGGTGCTCGAAGACGCGCCGGCCCTCGAGCACCTGCACGATGCCGCGCTGCACCCGAGCCTGCGGCGGCAGCGCATCGATGTTCTCGCCCATGAAGTGCACCTCGCCGCGCGTGATCTCGCCGCGCTCCGCCTTCAGCAGCCCGCTCACCGACTTCAGCAGCGTGCTCTTGCCGGCACCGTTCGCGCCCAGCAGCGCCACCATGCCGCCCTGCGGCACGTCCAGCGAGGCGCCCTTGATCGCCAGCGCCACGCGGTCGTAGATGACCTCGATGTTGTTCAGCGACAGGATGTTCGCGGCCGCGGTGCTCATGTCGGCGCCCGGTGTCGGGTTCACTTGCGCGCGTAGCCGAACGGCCACACGAGCAGGTAGTTGCGCAGATTGCCGTAGAGCTTGCCCAGGCCCATCGGCTCCACCAGCAGGAAGATCACGATCATGCCGCCGTACACCGCGTACGGCAGGTGCGCCAGCGTCTCCACGCCGATGTCGGCGCCCACGGCCTGCGCGATCCACGCGATCAGCGTGTGGATCTGCCCCGGCATCAGCAGGATGAACGCGGCGCCGAACCAGCTGCCGATGATGCTGGCCAGCCCGCCCACGATCACCATCGCCAGCAGCTCGATCGACACGTTCACCGCGAACTGCTCGGGGGTGACGGCCTTGTAGAACGTGAAGATCAGCACCGCGCCACTCACGCCGCCGATGAACGACGACGTGGCGAACGCGACCAGCTTGTAGCGGAAGGCCTGCACGCCGATCACCGCGGCGGCGTAGTCCTTCTCGCGCACCGCCACCAGGGCGCGGCCCAGAGCCGTGCGGCGCAGGTTCAGCATGAACAGCGTGACCAGCAGCACCCAGCCCAGCGCCACGTAGTACAGCCCCACCTCCGAGCGGATCGGCTGGCCCAGCAGCCGCAGCGCCGGCGCCTGGAGCGTGGCGCCGACGCCGCCGCTGATTGCGGGCACGTGCGAGATCACCCAGTCGATGACGAACTGCAGCGCCAGCGTCGACAGAGCCAGGTACAGGCCCTTCACGCGCAGCGCCGCGAACGCGAACAGCACGCCGATCACCGTGGCCATCAGGCCGCCCAGCACGATCGCCAGTTCCCACGGCACGCCGGCCTTGAACGCGTGCACGGTGGTGTAGGCGCCGATGGCCATCACCGCGGCATAGCCGAAGTGGAACTGGCCGGCCCAGCCGATGATCAGGTTCAGCCCGAGCGTCGCCGACGTCCACACCAGCCACGGCAGCAGGTAGCTCGACAGCGCGAGCGAACTCACCATCCACGGGGCCAGCAGCGCGAACACCAGCAGCGCCGCCACCATCACCCGGTCGGCGGGGATCGGGAACAGCGCGCGGTCGGCGGCGTAGTCGGTGTGGCGGATGCCCGAGAGGCGGAACAGCATCTGGGTCAGAGCCTTTCGATGTCGTGGCGACCGAACAGGCCGTGCGGGCGGATCATGATCGTGAGGATCAGCACCAGCGCCACCACGAGTTCGCGGGTGCCGCCGCCGAGCATCGGGTCGAGGATGCCGCTGGTCACGGCCTCGAAGGCGCCCAGGCCGATGCCGGCGAGGATGGCGCCACCCAGGCTGTCCATGCCACCGAGCACCGCCACGGTGATGCCCTTGAGCAGCAGCAGCGACAGCGACTGGTCCACGCCTTGGATGCTGCCCCACAGCACGCCGGCCGCGGTGGCCACCAGCGAGCTGAGCGCCCAGCTCAGCGCCACGCCGCGCTCCACCGAGATGCCCACCGACCACGACGCCATGTAGTCGTCGGCGATGGCGCGCAGCACCACGCCGCGCCGCGTGCGGAAGAACAGCACGAACACGCCGAACAGCACCAGCGCGACCGCGGCGCCGGCCACGTAGGCGCGGTTGAGCAGCAGCGGGCCGAGGAACAGCGGCTCGTCGCTGATGCCGATCTTCAACGGCCGCGCCGTGCCGCCGCCGATCACGAGCGTCACGGCGCGCAGGAAGATGTCCAGCCCGAGCGTCATCATCAGGATCATCACCACCGGGCGGCCGGCCAGCCGCCGCAGCGCGACCCGCTCGATCCCCAGGCCCAGCCCCATCATCGTGAGCATCGCCAGCGGGATCGCCGCCCACACCGGCAGCCCGGCGCCGTTGGAGTACGCCAGCACCACGTAGGCTCCGACCATCGTCAGCGCACCCTGCGCAAGGTTGGGCACCGAGCTGGACTTGTAGATGAGCACGATGCCCATCGCCACCAGCGAGTACATCAGGCCCGACAGCGCGCCGTTGACGCCGAGCTCGAGCAGGTACATCAGGTCCACGCGTCAGGCCTCCACGATCGTCAGGTTGCGCTCGGTGACACCGACCTCGCCGGTCTCGTAGACGATCTGCGCCTTCATCGTCACGCTGCGCTGCCCGGCATAGATCGCGTCGATCACGGGCGCATAGCGCTCCTCGACGACGTTGCGGCGCAGCTTGCGGGTGCGCGTGATCTCGCCGTCGTCGGCATCGAACTCCTTGTGCAGGCTGACGAAGCGGCGCAGTTTCAGCGGCTCGGGCAGCGTGCCATTCACGCGCTGCACCGCCGCCTTCACGAGCTCGATCACCTCGGGCTTCTGCGAGAGGTCGGCGTAGGACATGTACGAGATGCCGCGCAGCTCGGCCCAGTGGCCCACCGGCTCCTTGTCGATGCAGACGATGGCCGCGAGCTGCTCGCGTCCCTTGCCGAGCACCGCCACGTCCTTGATCCACGGGCTGAACTTCAGCCGGTTCTCGATGTAGTTCGGGATGTAGCGTTCGCCGGCTGCCGTGTGCACCACCTCCGAGAGACGGCCCAGCACAACGAGGTGGCCGTCGGGCTCGAGGTAGCCGGCGTCGCCGGTGTGCAGCCAGCCGTCCTGCAGCGCAGCGGCGGTGGCCTCTTCGTTACGGTGGTAGCCCTGGAACACCGAGCCCGAGCGGATCAGGATCTCGCCGTTGTCGGCGATGCGCGCGTCCACACCCGGCAACGGGCGGCCCACGGTGTGCAGCTGCACCTCGGCGGGCTCCTGCATCGCGTTGAAGGCGCTGCTCTCGGTCTGTCCGTAGAGCTGGCGCAGCTTGACGCCCAGCGCCCGGTAGAAGACGAAGGTGTCCTCGCCGATCGCCTCGCCGCCGGTGAAGGCGTGGCGCACGCGCGTGAGGCCGAGCTGGTCCTTGATGGGCCCGCAGACCAGCAGTTCCCCCAGGGGCTGAAGCAGCTTCTGCGCGAGCGTCGGCTCGCGGTTCTCGAGCCTCGCGCGCTCTCGCGCGATCGCGCGCTGCATGAAGAAGTCGTACAGCGCCTTCTTCAGCCGCGTGCTGTCTTCCATCCGTACCTGCACGGTGGTCAGCAGGTTGTCCCAGCTGCGCGGCGCGGCCAGGTAGTAGGTGGGCGCGATCTCGCGCAGGTTCTGCAGCACCGTCTCGGGCCGCTCGGGCACGTTGATCGTGAAGTGCAGCGCGATGCCGGCGCCCAGCGTGATCGCGAAGTCACCGATCCAGGCCATCGGCAGGTACGCCAGGATCTCCTCGCCGAACTCGAAGGACTTGGCGCGGTACGCATTGGCCACGCCCGACAGGATGTTGCGCTGGCTCAGCACCACGCCCTTGGGCCGGCCGGTCGTGCCCGAGCTGTGGATGAACGCGGCCGGGTCGTCGGGCGAGGCGCGCGTGACCAGCGCCTCGCGCAGCGCCGGCTCGCGCCGCAGCCGCTCGGCGCCCAGCTCCACGAGCTTCTGCCACGAGAGCAGCCCGGCCGCGTCGTAGGCCGCGAGGCCGCGCGGGTCGTCGTAGATCACGTGCACGATGCTCGGGCAGTCGGCACGCAGGTCGAGGATCTTGTCGACCTGCTCCTGGTCCTCGGCCAGCACGAAGCGCACCGCGGACATCTGGATCGCGTGGCGCACCTCGTCGGGCGCCGCATCGGGGTAGACCGGCATCGCGTGCCCGCGCAGCGCGCCGGCCGCGACCAGCCCGGTGTAGAGATGCGGCCGGTTGTCGCCCACCACCATCAGCGCGTCGCCCGGCCCGTAGCCCAGCGACTCCAGCCCCGCGGCGCAACGCAACAGCTGCTCCAGCCATTCGGCCCAGGTGGTCTGCTGCCAGATGCCGCGGTCCTTCTCGCGCATCGCCACGGCAGTGCCCAGCGCGCGCGCGTTCGCCGCCAGCAGCCGCGGCAGCGTGGTGTCGGGCGACAGGTCCCAGGGGCCGGCCATCGCGTCAGGCCTGGGCACGCGCACCCCCGAGGTAGGCCTCGATGACGCGCGGGTTCTTCACCACTTCCCTGGGCACGCCGGTATCGATCATCTCGCCATAGCTGAGCACCAGCATCCGATCGCAGATGCCGGTGATGATGTCCATGTGGTGCTCGATCAGCAGCACGGTGACGCCGCGTTCGTCGCGCGCATCCAGCACGAAGCGCGCCATGTATTCCTTCTCCTCCTGGTTCATGCCGGCCATCGGCTCGTCGAGGATCAGGAAGCTGGGCTCGGCCACCAGCGCACGCGCCAGCTCCACGCGCTTCTTCAGGCCGATGGGAATGGTGTCGACGAGCTCGTCGCGCACGCCCTGCAGCTGCATGAAGTCGATCGTGTCCTCGACCACGCGGCGGTGCGCGATCTCGTCCGGCCGTGCGAGCCACGGGTAAAGCGCGGTGCGCAGCACGCCGGGCTTCATGTGCACGTGGCGGCCGAGCAGGATGTTGTCCAGCACCGTCATGCCGTTGAACAGCGCCAGGTTCTGGAAGGTGCGCGCCACGCCCAGCCGCGCCACCGCGTGCGGCGCCATGCCGGTGATGTCGCGCCCGGCCAGCGTGATCGAGCCCTTCTGCGGCGGGTAGAAGCCGGTGATCGCGTTGGTCAGCGTGGTCTTGCCACTTCCGTTGGGGCCGACGAGACCGAAGATCTCGCCGCGGCGGACCTGCAGGTCCACGCCGGTGAGCGCGACGAGGCCGCCGAAGCGACGCTCCACCTGCCGGCATTCCAGCGCCGGGGTGGCATCGTCGCGGGATGGCGGTGCGGTCATGCGGTCGGGGTCTCGGTGGCTGCGCGCGATGCTAAGGACGCGGCGTGGCGCCGCCACGCTCGTTTCCCCGATCTCACGACGGCACCGCGCTGCGGCCGGCCCGGGCGCGGGCGATGATGGTCTTCATGATCTGCGCCGTGCCGTCGCCGATCTGGAAGCCCAGCACGTCGCGCAGCCTCTGCTCCATCGGCCCGCGGTCGTAGCCGCCGTGGCCGTGCATCAGCAGGCACTGGTGCACCGTCTCGTAGGCGAGCTTGGGCGCCCACCACTTGCACATCGCCGCCTCGGCGCTGTGCGGCAGCCCGCGGTCCTTCAGCCACAGCGCCTGCAGGCACAGCAGCCGCGCCGCCTCGACCTGCGTGTCGAGGTCGGCCAGCGGATGCGAGACGCCCTGGAACGCCGACAGCGGCTTGCCGAAGGCCTCGCGCTGCGCCACGTGGGCCCAGGTCTCCTCCAGCGACACGCGCGCCACCGCCAGCACCTGCAGCCCAATCAGCGCGCGAGAGAAGTCGAAGCCCTGCATCACCTGCACGAAGCCGCGGTTCTCGTCGCCCAGCCGGTGGCTGGCCGGCACGCGCACGTTCTCGAAGAAGATCGAGCCGCGGCCGATGGCGCGCTGGCCGTGGCCCGCGTTGCTCTGGAAGAAACCTGGGAATACGTGGCGCAGCGCGAGGCCTTCGGCAAGCCGCTGTCGGCCTTCCAGGGCGTGTCGCACCCACTGGCCGACTTCGACACTCAGGTCGAGGCCGCGCGGCTGCTTTGCCTGCAGGCGCTGTGGCTCAAGGACAAGGGCGCGCCGCACAGCGCCGAGGCGGCGATGTGCAAGTGGTGGGCGCCGAAGCTGGCCTACGACGTGGTGCACCAGTGTCTGCTGAGCTTCGGCCACGGCGGCTACGACCGTGGCCTGATGGAACAGCGT
>JAEUPB010000056.1 GCA_016789955.1 Rubrivivax sp.
CCGCCACGGCCTGGGCATGTGCGACCAGATCGAGAACCGCATCATCGAGGCCAAGAGCCGCGGCATCTACGAGGCCCCGGGCATGGCGCTGCTGCACATCGCCTACGAGCGGCTGGTGACCGGCATCCACAACGAGGACACCATCGAGCAGTACCGCAGCAACGGCCGGCGCCTGGGCAAGCTGCTCTACCACGGCCGCTGGTTCGACCCGCAGGCGCTGATGCTGCGCGAGACCGCGCAGCGCTGGGTGGCGCGCGCGATCACCGGCGAGGTGTGGCTGGAACTGCGCCGCGGCAACGACTACTCGATCCTGAACACGGAAAGCCCGAACTTGACGTATCACCCGGAGCGGTTGACCATGGAGAAGGGCCAGGGCATGTTCACGCCGCAGGATCGCATCGGGCAGTTGTCGATGCGGGCGATGGATATTGCGGACACGCGGGAAAAGCTGGCGGTCTACACGAAGGCCGGGCTGCTCGGCGCCTCGGGTGACGCGGGGATCCCGCTGCTGTCGGCGAAGGACTGATCCGCGGCTCGCGGGCGCAACCCCCGCTCACGCCCGGCCGACGATCCCCGCCACCACCTCGCCGATCGCCAGCGAGGCCGTGAGCCCCGGCGACTCGATGCCGAACAGCTGCACCACGCCCGGCACGCCGTGCTCGGCGGGACCGTCGATGCGGAAGTCGGCTGCCGGCTCGCCGGGGCCGCTGAGCTTCGGGCGGATGCCGGTGTAGGCCGGCACCAGCGCGCCGTCGGGCAGCGCCGGCCAGTAGCGGCGGATCTCGCCGTAGAAGGCCTCCGAGCGCGCCGGGTCGACGGTGTAGTCGAGCGCGGCCGGGTCGGCGTCGGCGGGCAGCCACTGCACGTCCGGGCCGAAGCGGGCCTGGCCGGCCAGGTCCAGCGTGAGGTGCACGCCCAGGCCGCCATCGGCCGGCATCGGGTAGACGAGGCGCGTGAACGGCGCACGGCCCTGCAGCGCGTAGTAGTGGCCCTTGGCGAACACCGGCCGCGGCACCTTCGACGGCGGGAAGCCGTGCATGCGCCGGGCCAGTGCCTGCGCGCCGAGGCCGGCGGCGTTGACGACCCAGCGTGCGCGCAGCGCGGGCGCGGCGTGTTCGTCGTCGTCATCGCCGCTGCCGGCGATCTGCACGCACCAGCCGCGGCCGTCGTGG
Organism: Rubrivivax sp.; assembly: GCA_016789955.1. Taxonomy (GTDB): domain Bacteria; phylum Pseudomonadota; class Gammaproteobacteria; order Burkholderiales; family Burkholderiaceae_C; genus Rubrivivax. The sequence goes on from JAEUPB010000056.1 coordinate 1,173, forward strand.
CGCATCCGGCGCACCGGGCTCGTCAGGCCCAGCGTCGCCCCGTGGTGCTCGGCATCACCCAGCAGCGAGGTCATCAGCGCGTGGCTGTCGACGATGCCGCTGGAGGGCGAGTGCAGCGCGGCCACCGCGTGCAGCGCCGGCTCCATCGTGCGCAGCTCGGCGGGCTCGACCCAGCGCAGGTCGTCCACCCCGTTGGCGCGGGCGCTGGCCTGCAGCGCACGCAGCTTGGGCACCTCGGCCTCGCCGCAGGCCACCAGCAGCTTGCCGCAGCCCCGGTGCGGCAATCCGCGCTCCGCGCAGTAGGCGTAGAGCATCGCCTTGCCACGCACGCACAGCGTGGCCTTCAGGCTGCCGGTGGGGTAGTAGAGCCCTGCGTGGATGACCTCGCTGTTGCGCGACGACGTGCCGCTGCCGTAGAGCGGCTCGCGCTCGGCGATCAGCACCTCGCGGCCGGCCATCGCCAGCGCACGCGAAGCAGCGAGGCCCACCACGCCCGCACCCACCACCAGACACTCGACCTCGTCGACCGATCCCATGCGCCGCACCGCCCCTCGAGCCTGCCAGCGCGGCAGCTTAAGCCAGCCCGGGTGCGGACCGCACGGTGTGCAGCGGCGATGTCGGTGCGGCCGGCGGCGTCTGCGACGGCACTGCGTCGGTGTCCAGCGTCCACACGAGGCCCCAGCCGCCGCGCGGGTCGCGTCGCGGCCGTGCGCCTTGCGAGGCCATCAGCGCCAGCATGCCTCGGTTCTCGTCGAGCACGCTGCCGTACAGACGCTGCACGCCGGCCTCGGCGGCGCTCGCGCGCAGCCGGTCGAGCAGTTCGCGCGCCAGGCCCAGGCGCTGCCAGTCGTCGGCCACCGACAACGCGAACTCGGCGCTCGAGGCGCCAGGCGTGTCTCGTACCCACCGTGCCTCGGCCACCAGGCGGGTGCTGCAGTCCGGGCCGGCGGCTTCGGCGACCAGCGTGGCGTGCAGCGCATCGTCGGGCGCGGACAGTTCGCGCAGCGCCGTGCAGGGCAGCGCATTCACCGCGCCGTGGAAGCGCAGCCGGCGCGAGCGCGGCGACAGGCCCATCAGCATCGCGTCCAGCGCCGGCAGGTCGTTGCGGCGGATCGGGCGCAGCCGCACCGGGCGGTCGCCGGGCAGGTTCAGGACGCGGGGCGCATCATGGCGTGCCACGTCAGCCTCCAAGGGCCAGCAGGCGACCGAGCCGCGGCCACAGGGCCCGCCAGCCGGTGTCAACCGCGCCATGAGCGCCGTCGATGCACTCCCGCGTGGTGATGTGCACGGCGTCGCCCAGCGGCGTGGCCAGCAGCGGGCTCCGGCCGTCGTAGTCGTAGCTCTGGCCGGGCTCGAGCACGATGTCCTCGGCGCTGCGGTCCTGCGTGATCCACAGCGTGCCGTGTTCCACGCGCAGCCGGGCCGGCCGTACGAGGCGCAGCAGTTCGTGGCGGCCGAGGCGATGGTGGCGACGCAGCGGTGCGGATGTGTGGACGGATGCGCTCATCTGTGATCTCCGGTGATGCATGCACGAGGTGCATGCGTGGTGTCGACATGTTGAAATCGCAGAAGGGATGCCTCAAGCGACATTCCGGAACTCGTTGCATTCATCTGGCTCATGCAAGACCGCCTGCCTCCGCTCGATGCCCTGGCCACCTTCGACGCGGCCGCGCGGCACTTGTCGTTCACGCGCGCGGCCGACGAGCGCCACGTCACGCAGTCGGCGGTGAGCCGGCAGATCGCGCAGCTCGAGGACCAGCTCGGCGTGCTGCTGTTCAAGCGCCGCCACCGCGCGCTGGACCTCACCGAGGACGGCGCGCGGCTGGCTGCACACGTGGCGCGCGCGCTGGCCGAGCTGCACGACGGCCTGGCCGCGATGCGCAAGGCGCACCGACGCGAGGTGCTCGCGCTGACCACCACGCCGGGGCTGGCGTCGCTGTGGCTGATCCCGCGGCTGCCGTCGTTCGTGGCTGCGCATCCGGGCATCGACGTGCGCATCGACGCCACGCACGAGCTGCGTGCGCTGCCCAGTGAAGGCTTCGACCTGGCGATCCGCTACGCGAAGCTCGAAGGGTCGGCGGGCACGCCGCTCTTCGGCGAGGCCTTCGAACCGGTGTGCGCGCCGTCGCTGCTGAAGCGGCTGCCGCTGAAAGTGCCGGCCGACCTGCGGCGGCACACGCTGCTGCAGGTGGTCTCACCGGGCTCGGGCATGCCGCTGGACTGGCAGGTGTGGACGCGCGCGCGCGGGCTGCCCGACTTCGAGCCTGTGGCCACGCTCACCTTCAGCAGCTACGACGCCGCGGTGGCCGCGGCCGTGGAAGGGCAGGGCGTGGTGCTGGGCCGGCGGCCGATCACCGACCGGCTGCTGCGCGCGCGCCGGCTCGTGGCGCCGCTGAAGAGCGACGTCACCGGCGAGCGCGGCTACTTCCTCGTGGTGGAGCCCAGGGCTGCGCGCAAGCCGGCCGTGCAGGCGCTCGCGGCGTGGCTGCAGGAGCAGGCGCGAGAGACCTGAAGGCGGCGGGCTGAGCGCCTCACTCGGCGCGCAGCAAGGCCAGCGCGCGGCGCCCCATCACGTCGGCCAGCGCCTCGCGCGCGTGCACGGCGACGAGCGCGTCGGGCGCCGCATCGGCGACCAGGCGTTCGGCCTCGTCGGCCCCCGCGGCGCGCACCACCACCTGCACCGCCGGGTTCAGTCGCCGCGCGATGTCGATGACCGGACGCACGTCGGTGATCTCGGCGCTGGCCACCACCAGCAGCCGTGCGGTGGCGGCGTGCGCCTGCACCAGCACCTCGGCATCGGCCGCATCGCCGGCCACCGCCGCCTGGCCCCGGGCCCGCAAGCGGCCGACCAGCTCGCGGTCCTGGTCGACCACCACGAACGGCACGCCGGCCTCGACCAGCTGCGCGGCGATGCGCGAGCCCACCGCGCCGTGCCCCACCAGCACGGCGTGCTGCGCGAGGTACTTGGCCTCGGTGCTGCCGGGAAGCTCGGCCAGCGGGTCGTCGCGCGCCTCCCACTGGCGCGCCCACGCCGAGCGCGCGAGCATGAAGCGGCGCAGCGGTTCGACGGCCGTGAACAGCAGCGGGTTCAGCGCGATCGACAGCAACGCGGCAGCCACGATCAGGCTCTGCGCCTGCGGCGGCAGCCACCCGAGCTGCGTGCCCATCGCGCCGAGGATGAACGAGAACTCGCCGATCTGCGCCAGGCTCGCCGAGATCGTCAGCGCCGCGTTCACCGGGTGGCGCAGCAGCAGCACCAGCGCGGCGGCCGCCAGCGACTTGCCGAGCATCACCACGGCGGTGGTGGCCAGCACCTGCAGCGGCTGCTCGACGACCACGTGCCAGTCGAACAGCATGCCCACCGAGACGAAGAACAGCACCGCGAAGGCGTCGCGGAAGGGCAGCGACTGCTCGGCCGCGCGCTGGCTGAACTCCGACTCGCGCAGCACGAGACCGGCGAAGAAGGCCCCCAGCGCCACCGACACGCCGAACAGCGCCGCGGCGCCGTAGGCGATGCTCACGGCCACCGCCATCACCGCCAGCGTGAACAGCTCGCGCGAGCCGGTGGCCGACACCTGCCACAGCAGCCACGGCAATGCGCGCCGGCCCGCCACCAGCATCAGCGCGACGAAGGCGCACACCGCCAGCAGCGTGCGGGCCAGCGTGGTCGCCAGCTCGCCGAAGTCCGAGGCCGGCGCCGCGCCGGCCGCAGGTGCCGCCACGTCGCCCGGGCCGAACAGCCCCGCCAGCGCCGGCAGCAGCACGAGCACCAGCACCATCGCGAGGTCCTCGACGATCAGCCAGCCCACCGCGATGCGGCCGTTGCGGCTGTCCAGCGCGCCGCGCGCCTCCAGCGCCCGCAGCAGCACGACCGTGCTGGCCACCGACAGCGAGATGCCGAACACCAGCGCGCCCGGCGCCGGCCAGCCCCAGGCGCGCGCCAGGCCATAGCCCATCGCGGTGGCCACCGCCATCTGCACCACGGCGCCTGGCACGGCCACCTTGCGCACCGACACCAGGTCGCGCACCGAAAAGTGCAGGCCCACGCCGAACATCAGCAGCATCACGCCGACCTCGGCGAGCTGCGTGGCCAGGCCCACGTCGGCGACGAAGCCGGGCGTGTGCGGCCCCAGCACCACGCCGGTGAGCAGGTAGCCGACCAGCGCCGGCAGCTTCAGCCGCTGCGCGACGAAGCCCAGCACCAGCGCCAGACCGAGCGCGGCGGCCAGCGTGACGAGCAGCGGCATGTGGGCGTGCATGGCGGGTGGCGAATGGGGCGCGCGGCGGCGGCTGTCCGGGAGGTCAGCCTAGCCTATCCAGCGCGGTGCTCGGTCCGCGGCCAAGGCCCCACGCGCCCACGGTCCTCCACCCGATCGGCGCCGTGCCGCTGCGGACGATCGATTCCACGGTTGGCGGCGGAAGCAGGCCCGGTCGGCCTCGACGACCCCACGGAGACGCGGCGAGCGTCGGAGGTCGGCGCGCTGCGGTCGTTCGCTGTTGATCTGTCGAGGCCGTGCAGCAAGGCCGAGGGCCGGGCAGGGCCCCGGGCTCAGACGCTCGGCCTTGCGCGGCGCTTCGCGCCGCGTCCCCTGCGATGCTCGGTCGCCTGGCCCGCGTCGGAACTCGCTGCGCTCCTGCGTCGCTACGCTC
>JAEUPB010000067.1 GCA_016789955.1 Rubrivivax sp.
CGCATGAGCGGCACCGCCTACGGCACCGTGGTGCTGCACACCGCGCCCGAGGCCGCCGCCGGCGGCCCGCTGGCGCTGGTGCAGAACGGCGACCTGATCACGCTCGACGTGAAGGCCCGAACCCTGCACCTGCACGTGGACGACGCCGAACTCGAGCGGCGCCGCGCAGCCTGGTCGCCGCCGACGCCGCGCCTGACCAGCGGCTACTGGAAGCTCTACATCGACCACGTGCTGCAGGCCGACGAAGGCGCCGACCTGGACTTCCTCCGCGGCAAGCGGGGCGCGTTCGTCCCCAAGGACAACCACTGAAGGCGACGGCTCGTCAATCGGCAGCGAGCATCGCCAGCGTGGCCGCGTCGCGCACGCCGCCGGCGTAGCGATCGAGCAGACGGGAGAACAGCGGCTCCTGCGGCACCGCGCGCTCGAACAGCGTCAGGCACGAGCGCAGCTTCATCGCGTCCACCGGCCCGAAGATGTCGAGCGCCGAGCGGCCTTGCACCGCATCCAGCAGGCGAGCGCACTCCAGGAGTCGCGCCCCGAGCACCGGATGGGCCGCATAGGCCCGCGCCTCGAAGAGCGACGCCAAGCCGTAGCGCTGCGCGGTCGGACTGTGCCCCAGGCCGCGCAGCTGCGGGAACACGAACCACATCCAGTGGCTGCGCTTGTCGCCGGCGGCGAGTTCGGCCAGCACGTCGGCCCAGACGGCCTCCTGTGCCGTGACGAATCGCTCCAGGTCATCAGCCTCCGGTCTCATTTCCATCAGCCTCGAGGCCAGACGATCGGGAACAGCGGGTCGTCCATCGGTGCCCCGGCCGGCAGCCGCTCGGCCAGGCCCGGAAATTCCGGCGAGGTCTTCCAGCGGCGCGGGGCGTGGGTAACGTCGTCGCCGAGGTAGCGCGCCGAGAACACGCGGCGGCGCACGTCGCCGTCGACACCGCCCGACGCATGCAGCGCGAGCATGTGGAAGGCGACTGCGTCGCCGGGCTCGAGCGCCCAGCCGAGGATCGGGAACTCGGCCCGGTGCCCGTCGATGTCGGGCAGTTCGGCCAATGTGCCCTCGGGGAACCAGCGCGCCTCGTTCGAAAGGAAGGTGCGCGGCATCAGCCACGGCCCGCGGTGCGAACCGGCGACGAATTCGAGCGTCGAGTGCCGCCGCACCGGGTCGACCGGGATCCAGAAGCTCACGTTCTGCCGCCCGTCGATGTTGTAGTAGGGCTGGTCCTGGTGCCATGGCGTAGGCTGCCGCGTGCCGGGCTCCTTGGTGAGCATGTGGTCGTGGTACAGGCGCACGGTGCGCGAACCGGTGAGCGCCGCTGCCACCTGCGGCAGCGCCGAGTCGCACAGGATGCGGCGATAGGCCGCATTGCCGGCCCAGCAGCAGAAGTCCTCGACGAAGCGGCCCGGGTCGTCAGGCCGGCTCGCGACGATCGCACGCGGGCTCGGGTGCGCGAGGTTGTCGTCGATGCCCTGCGCCAGCAGCGCCACCTCGTCGGGGCTCAGCACACCGCGCAGGCACACGGCGCCATCCGTCTGGAAGCGCTCGATCAACGCATCGGAAAGCTCGTAGGCCATCGCGCGATTGTCAAGCGTTCGCGCAGAATCGCGGCCTCCTCCACACCACCGCTGCACCCGCCATGAGCACCTCCTCCCGCATCGCGATCGTCACCGGCGCCGGCTCCGGCATCGGGCAGACCTGTGCGCTGGCCCTGCTGGCCGAAGGCTGGACCGTGGCGCTGCTGGGCCGCCGCGCCGAGGCGCTGCAGGCCACCGTGGCCAGGGCGGGCGCCGCGGCGTCGCGCGCCCTGCCCCACCCCTGCGACGTGACCGACGAAGCCCAGGTGCGCGCCACGTTCGACGTCGTGCACCAACGCCACGGCCGGCTGGACCTGCTGTTCAACAACGCCGGCGGCGGCCTCGCGGCGAAGACGCCGGATCTCGTCACCGCCGAGGAGTGGCGGCAGGTGGTGAACGTGAACCTGAACGGCGCCTTCTACTGCCTGTCGCACGCGTTCCGGCTGATGAAGGCGCAGTCGCCGCAGGGCGGCCGCATCGTCAACAACGGCTCGATCTCGGCCTACGCGCCGCGGCCGGGATCGATCGCCTACACCGCCACCAAGCACGCGGTGGGCGGGCTCACCAAGACGGCAGCGCTCGACGGCCGGCCCTACGACATCGCCGTCGGCCAGATCGACATCGGCAACGCCGCCAGCGACATGACCGCGCGCATGGTGAACGGCGTGCTGCAGGCCGACGGCAGCACCCGCCCCGAGCCGCGCATGGATCTCTCCGCCGTGGCCAGCACCTTCATGACGATGGTGAACCTGCCGCCCGAGGCCAACGTGCTCTTCATGACCGTGATGGCCACGAAGATGCCGTATGTCGGCCGCGGCTGATGGATCTGGCAATCCCTGCCTGACCTGCGGCGCCTGCTGCGCGAGCTTTCGCGTCGACTTCGCGGTCGACGAGTGGGCCGGAGCCGGCGGCATGGTGCCCGAAGGCCTGGCCGAGCCGATCGGCTCGCACACCTGCCGGCTGCGCGGCACCGACCACAGCCCGCCGCGCTGCGCCGCGCTCACCGGCATGGTGGGCGTGCGCACACGCTGCGCGATCCACGAATGGCGGCCGTCGCCGTGCCGCGAGTTCGAGGCGAGCAGCGAGGCCTGCACCGGCGCGCGGCGGCGGCACGGGCTGCCACCGCTGTAGCCCCGCAGGCGTCACGACGGCCGCGGGCGCCCGGTCGATCAGGGCACGACGGCCGTGACCTCGATCTCCACCTGCGCGCGGTCCTCGATCAGCGCCACCACCTGCACCGCGGTCATCGCCACGGTGTAGACGCCGATCACCTCGCGGTACGCAGCGCCGATCTCCTTGGCGCGCTTCAGGTACTCGCGCTTGTCGGTGAGGTACCAGGTCATGCGCGTGATGTGCTCGGGCTGGGCGCCGGCCTCGGCCAGCACCGCGCGCACGTTCACGAGCGCCTGGCGGACCTGCGCGACCAGGTCGTCGCTTTCGAACACGCACTGCGCGTTCCAACCGATCTGCCCGGCCACGAAGACCTGCGTGCCGCTGGCGGCCACGCCGTTGACGTAGCCGCGCGGCGCCTTCCAGCCCGCGGGTTGCAGCACCTTCATCGCAGTTCCTCCCGCAGCCTGAAGCGCTGCAACTTGCCGGTCTCGGTGCGCGGCAGCGTCCGGCGGTAGACGATCTCGCGCGGGTACTTGTAGGGGGCGATGGTCTGCTTCACGAACTCCTGGAGGGCTTTCGTCATCGCAGCGTCGCCGTCGTGGCCGGCTTTCAGCACCACCGCGGCCAGCACGATCATGCCGCGCGCCTCGTCGGCCTTGCCCACCACCGCGCACTCGGCCACCGCGGGGTGCAGCAGCAGCGCAGCCTCCACCTCCGGGCCGGCGATGTTGTAGCCGCCGGAGATGATCATGTCGTCGGTGCGCGCCTGATACACGAACTGGCCGTCGTCGTCGATGCGGTAGGCATCGCCGGTGACGTTCCAGCCACCCTGCACGTAGACCTTCTGGCGCTCGTCGGCCAGGTACTTGCAGCCGGTGGGGCCCTTCACCGCCAGGCGGCCCACCTCGCCCCGCGCCAGCTCGCCGCCGTCGTCGCCGAGGATGGTCGCGCGGTAGCCCGGCACGGGCAGGCCGGTGGCGCCGCCCTTGGCGTGCGCCTCGTCGGCGCTGATGAAGATGTGCAACATCTCGGTGGAGCCGATGCCGTCGATCAGCTCGATGCCGGTGGCCTGTTTCCACAGCGTGCGCGTGGCGGCGGGCAGCGCCTCGCCGGCGGAGACGCACTTGCGCAGGCTGGAGAGGTCGTGCTGCGCAGCCTGGGCCGCCATCGCCCGGTACGACGTCGGCGCGGTGAAACACACGCTGGCGCGCCACTGCTCGATGGACGGCAGCAGCGCGTCGGGCGTGGCCTTCTCGATCAGCACGGTGCTCGCGCCGATCGACATCGGGAACAGCACCAGACCGCCCAGGCCGAAGGTGAATGCCAACGGCGGGCTGCCGATGAACACGTCGTCGGGCGTGGCGCGCAGCACATGCGGCGGCCAGCACCGGCACGCGGCGATCACGTCGCGGTGGAAGTGCATCGTGCCCTTGGGCACGCCGGTGGTGCCCGAGGTGAACGCGATCACGCAGGTGTCGTCGGGTGCCGTGGGCACGTTGTCGAAGGTGTCGGCGTGCCGCGCCATCGCGGCCTCGAGCGAGTCGGCGGCGTTCTCGCCGGCACCCCAGCAGCGCACGTTCGCGAGCCGCGGTGCCAGGGCGTGGGCCTGTTGCAGTTCGTCGGCCAGCCGCGCGTCGCACAGCGCGTGCGTGACCTCGGCCTTGTCGATCATCACGGCCAGCTCGCGCGCCCGCAGCAGCGGCATCGTGCCCACCGCAATGCCGCCGGCCTTCACCACGCCGAACCAGGCCGCCGCCAGCATCGGCGAGTTGGCTCCGCGCAGCAGCACGCGGTTGCCGGGCACCAGGCCCAGGTCCGCCACCAGCACGTGAGCGATGCGGTTGGCGTGGCGCTGCAGGTCGCGGTAGCTCCAGCGCACGCCGCCGTGCCCCTGGATGCACAGCCGCTCGCCCTGCCCGGTCGCGACCCAGCGGTCGAGCAGCTCGGTGGCGCAGTTCAGCGGCGCGTCGGCGAGCAGCGCCTGCAGCTCGGGCAGGTCGAACAGCAGCTCGGGCAGTTGTTCGGGCGGCGGGAGGCGGTCCCGCGCGAACGTGTCGACATGGGCACTGGCAACCATGGAGGGCGATGATTCGCCGATTTGCTTTGGATGTCAACTATTTGGAAGTCCAGCAATTCCGACCTATGATGCCCCGCCTCCCCTGCCGCCACCCACGCCGGAGACCGCCCCGATGAAGACGAGAGAGGACGCGCTGGCGCTCGACGCCGCCGACCCGCTGGCCCCGCTGCGCGCCCAGTTCGTGCTGCCCGATGGCGTGATCTACCTCGACGGCAACTCGCTGGGCGTACTGCCCCGCACCACCGCGGCGCGCGTGCAGCAGGTCGTGCAGCAGGAGTGGGGCACCGGCCTCATCCGCAGCTGGAACAGCGCCGGCTGGATGGATCTGCCAGGCCGTATCGGCGACAAGATCGCACGGCTCGTCGGTGCCGGCGCCGGCGAACTCGTGGTGGCCGACTCCACGTCGGTGAACCTCTACAAGGTGCTGTCGGCCGCGCAGGCCATCGCCCGCGCCGACGCGCCCGCGAAGAAGGTCATCCTCTCCGAGCGCAGCAATTTCCCCACCGACCTGTACATCGCCGAGGCGGTGGCGCGCGAGCACGGCTGCGAACTGGTGCTGGCCGACTGGCACGAGCTGCCCGACCGGCTGGACGTCCGCGTGGCCGTGCTGATGCTCACGCACGTGAACTACCGCACCGGCCGCATGCACGACATGGAGCTGCTGACGCAGCTCGCCCACCGTGCCGGCGCGCTGGCGCTGTGGGACCTGGCCCATTCGGCCGGCGCCGTGCCGGTGGACCTGACCGGCGCGCAGGCCGACTTTGCGGTGGGCTGCGGCTACAAGTACCTCAACGGCGGCCCCGGCGCGCCGGCCTTCGTGTGGGTGCACCCGCGCCACGCCGAGCGATTCTGGCAACCGCTGGCGGGCTGGATGGGGCATGCAGCGCCGTTCGAGTTCAAGCCGGGCTACCGGCCGGCCGCCGGCATCTCGCGCTACCTGTGCGGCACGCCGCCGGTGGTCTCGATGGCGGCGCTGGAGTGCGGCGTCGACACGCTGCTGGCCGCCGAACCGCTGGGCGGCATGGCGGCGCTGCGGCGCAAGTCGATCGCGCTGACGCGCCTCTTCGCCGAGCTCGTGCAGGCGCGCTGCGGCTTCGGCGGCTTCACGATCGCTTCACCGCTGCTGGACGACGAGCGCGGCTCGCAGATCTGCCTCTCGCGCACCGGGGGTGCCTACGCCATCGTGCAGGCGCTGATCGCCCGCGGCGTGATCGGAGACTTCCGCGCGCCCGACATCCTGCGCTTCGGCTTCACGCCGCTGTACACGCGGTTCGTGGACGTGTGGGATGCCGTGGGGCACCTCGTGCAGGTGATGCAGCACGGCGAGTGGCAGCGGCCCGAGTTCAACGTTCAGCACGCGGTGACCTGATGGCCTGCCCGCACGACCCGGCTGCGTCGCCCGCGCGCACCCTGGAGCAGGTGGTGCACGACGAGCGCGCGACGCTCGATTTCAGCCACGAGATGAGCTACGGCGACTACCTGCATCTCGACGCCGTGCTGAACGCGCAGGCGCCGCTGTCGCCCGACCACAACGAGATGCTCTTCATCGTGCAGCACCAGACCAGCGAGCTGTGGATGAAGCTGATGCTGCACGAGTTGCGTGCGGCCATCGGCGCGCTGGCCCAGGACCGGCTGCCACCCGCGTTCAAGATGCTGGCGCGCGTCTCGCGCATCCTCGAGCAGCTGGTGCACGCGTGGGACGTGCTGGCCACGATGACGCCGCCCGAGTACAGCGCCATCCGCCCGTACCTGGCCAAGTCCAGCGGCTTCCAGAGCTGGCAGTACCGCTGCATCGAGTTCCGCCTGGGCAACAAGAACGCGGCGATGCTCAAGCCACACGAGCACCGCCCCGACCTGCTCGCGCATGTGCAGGAGGCCTACGCGGCGCCGTCGCTGTACGACGAAGCGCTGCGCCTGCTGGCTCGGCGAGGGCTGCCGGTGCCGCAGAGCCACCTCGAGCGCGACTGGACGCAGCCCTACGCGGCCAGCACCGAGGTCGAGCAGGCGTGGCTGGCGGTGTACCGCAATCCCGAGGCGAACTGGGACCTGTACCAGCTCGGCGAGGAACTCACCGACCTCGAGGACGCCTTCCGGCTGTGGCGCTTCCGGCACGTCACCACCGTCGAGCGCGTCATCGGGTTCAAGCGCGGCACCGGCGGCACCGGCGGCGTGAGCTACCTGCGCCGGATGCTCGACGTGGTCTTGTTCCCGGAGATCTGGCGGCTGCGCACCGATCTCTAGGACAATCCGGCGCCGTTCCCGCACGCCCCGGAGCCCCTGGATGGACACCCGCACCTCGCCCTTCCGCCTGCGCATCGACAAGGTCCGCGAGGCGCTCGAACGTGCCGGCGTGCACGCGCTGCTGGTGCCTTCCAGCGACCCGCACCGCTCCGAGTACCTGCCGCCGCGCTGGCAGGGCCGCGAGTGGCTGTCGGGCTTCACCGGTTCGATGGGCACGCTGCTGGTGACGCGCGAGGTGGCCTGCCTGTTCGCCGACAGCCGCTACTGGGTGCAGGCCGAGGCCGAACTGGCCGGCAGCTCGATCACGCTCGAACGCATCCCCACCGGCAACTCCACCGCGCACCTCGAATGGCTCGCGCGGAACGTGCCCTCCGGGGGCGTGGTGGCCGTCGATGGCCAGGTGCTGGGCCTCGAGCAGGCGCAGATGCTTCAGCGTGCGCTCGACGCCGCCGGCGTGACGCTGCGCACCGACCTCGACCTGCTCGACGCCGTCTGGCCCGACCGTGACGGGCTGCCCGCGCAGACGGTGTACGAGCACCCCGCGCCGTACGCGACACGCTCGCGCACCGACAAGCTCGGCCGCATCCGCGAGGCGATGGCCGCGATGGGCGCCACGCACCACTTCGTCTCCACCGTCGACGACATCGCGTGGATCACCAACCTGCGGGGCAGCGATGTCTCGTACAACCCGGTGTTCCTCGCGCACCTGTTGATCAGCGCGCACGACGCCACGCTGTACATCGGCGCCGGCAAGATTGACGCGGCGCTCGCGGCGCGGTTGTCCGCCGACGGCATCACCGTGGCGCCCTACGCCGACGCACCGGCCGCACTCGGCGGGCTGGCGCGACACGACATCCTCCTCGTGGATCCGCGCCGCCTCACCTACGGCCTGCGCAGCGCGGTGGCCGACGGCGTGCGCGTGATCGAGTCGATCAACCCCAGCACGCTGCTGAAGAGCCGCAAGAGCCCGGAGGAAGCCGCCTTCGTGCGCGAGGCGATGGCCGAGGACGGCGCGGCGATGTGCGAGTTCTACGCTTGGTTCGAGCAGGCCCTCGGCCGCGAGCGCATCACCGAACTCACGATCGACGAACGCCTCACCGCGGCGCGCGCGCGGCGCCCGGGCTTCAAGGGCCTGAGCTTCTCGACGATCGCCGGCTTCAACGCCAACGGCGCGATGCCGCACTACCGTGCCACGCCGTCGAGCCACGCCGTGATCGAGGGCGACGGGCTGCTGCTGATCGACTCCGGCGCGCAGTACTGGGGCGGAACCACCGACATCACGCGCGTGTGGCCGATCGGCACCGTCAGCGCGGCCATGAAGCGCGACTACACGCTGGTGCTCAAGGGCACGATGGCGCTGTCGCGCACGCGCTTCCCGCGTGGCACGACCAGCCCGATGGTCGACGCGATCGCCCGGGCGCCGCTGTGGGAGCAGGGCATCGACTTCGGCCACGGCACCGGCCATGGCGTGGGCTACTTCCTCGCCGTGCACGAGGGCCCTCAGAGCATCAGCCGCGCGGTGCCTGATTCGACGATGGCCTTCGAGCCAGGGATGATCACGTCCATCGAACCCGGCGTGTACCGCGCCGGGCAATGGGGCGTGCGCATCGAGAACCTCGTACTCACCGTGCCGGCCGCCACGCCCGAGGGCACGACCTTCGCGCAGTTCCTCGAGTTCGAGACGCTGACGCTGTGCCCGATCGACACGCGCTGCATCGACCGCACATTGCTTCGCGCCGACGAGGTGGCGTGGCTGAACGCCTACCACACCACGGTGCGTGAACGGCTCGCGCCGAAGGTGTCGGGCGGCGCGCTGGCGTGGTTGCAGGCGCGGACCGCGGCGATCTGAGCGGGCGGGCCTGCCCCGCCGTCACATCTGCCGGAACACGTGCAGGAAACTGCGCGACACCGGCAGCACCTCGCTGCGGCCGCGCAGGTGCACGTCGGCGGTCTCGTTGGCGCCGCGCACGATCTGCGCGACCTCGTGCAGGTTGACGATCACCGAGCGGTGGATCTGCGCGAAGCGCGCTGGGTCGAGTTCGTCGACGAGTTCGCGGATCGTCCTGCGGATCACTGCCTCGCCGCCGCTCCACACTACCAGCGTGTACTTCTCGTCCGACCGCAGGTACACCACCTCGTCGACCGGGATCAGCTTCACCGTGTTGGCGGTGGAGGCCTTGATCCACTGCAGCCAGGTGCGTGCCGGACCGCGCTTGCGCAGTTCCTCGGCGAGTTGATCCAGCAAGGCCTGCGTGGCTTCATCGCCGGGCAACGCGGCGGGTGCCGCCGGCTCGCGATCGCGCAAGCGCTGCACGGTCTCGGCCAGTCGGGTCTCGTCGAACGGCTTCACGAGGTAGTCGATCGCGCCCTGCTCGAAGGCCGCCACGGCGTACTGCTCGTAGGCGGTGACGAACACGATCCGCACGTCGCGGCCGCCCGAGGCCTTGATGGCGCTCGCCGCCTCCACGCCGTTCATGCCGGGCATGTGCACGTCGAGGAACACGATCTGCGGGCCGTGCAGTTCGTACAGCTCCACCGCCTCGCGGCCGTGGCGGGCCATGGCCACCACCGACAGTTCGGGCCACAGTCGCTGCAGGTGGGCGGCCAGGCGTTCGCGCAGCAACGGCTCGTCGTCGGCGATCAGGGCAGAGGGCATGGGCATTCGGCCTCAGGAAACGGGCAGCACGATCTCGCAGCGCACGCCGTGCGGCGAGACCTCCGAGAGCGTGACCGATGCGGCCGGCCCGTGCAAGGCCGCCAGCCGCGCGCGCAGGTTGCGCAGGCCGGTGCCCGGCTGCGACATCGGGTTCAGGCCCACGCCGCTGTCCTGCACCCACAGCCGCAGCGTGCCGGGTTCCAGCCGGCCGCCGACCTCGATCTGCCCGCCCTGCACGCTGGGGTCGATGCCGTGGTGCACGGCGTTCTCCACCAGGGTCAGCAGCGCCAGCGCCGGGAACGGCCGGGCCAGCGCTTCGGGCTCGATGCCGACGTGCCAGTCCAGCCGGTCGGGCATGCGCATCTGCATCAGCTGCAGGTAGGCTCGCACGAGCTGGGCCTCGTCGCCCAGCGTCACGGGGCCGCCCTGCAGCCGGGGCATCGAGGCCCGCAGGTAGTCGATCAGGCTCTTCAGCACCGCGCTGGCGCGCGGCGAGCCGCTCTCCACCAGCGCCTGCACGTTGGCCAGCGTGTTGAACAGGAAGTGCGGCTGGATCTGCGCCTGCAGCAGCGAGAGCTGCGCGTCCACCGCCTGCCGCTCGAGCCGGCTGCGCTCGAGCTCGAAGCGCAGCGCCTGCGCGCGCGACTCGGCCTCGCGCTGGCGCAACTGCGCACCCAGCGCGATCAGCATGCCCAGGCACAGCGCGATGACCGAGATGATCAGCAGTCCGCGCAGCCGCGCCTCGTTGCCGAACAGTTCGGCCACGTCGCCGCGCACGCTGACGACGTAGACGATCATCGTCGCCAACGGCGCGGCCACCGCGATCGCCACCAGGCTGACGGCCCACCGCGGCATCCATCGTGGCAGCCGCCGATCGGGCAGCTGCTGCACCGCCACGAAGGCCAGCAGCAGCACGAAGGCGATGAACAGCGTGCGCGCCAGCAGTTCGCCGAACGACGTGACGAACATCGGCGAGACGGCCAGCGCCACGGCGAAGCCGAAGCCCAGCGCCACACCCAGGCTGCCGCGCGTGATCGAGCGCAGCCACGGCCGCCACCACGGCCCCCCGCTCCCGATGTCGGGCTCGGGCCTCCGCTCGGGAAGAGGCGCGGGTTCGGGCATCACGGGCGGCGCAGAAGGCATGGCGTGAACGATAGCCACGCACGCCGCCGCGACCAAGCGTGGCGCTGCGTGGTGCGACGGATGACGGCCTCCGCGGCGCGAACGACGGACCTGTGCCGCGGGCCGCCGCCCGGGCAGGGCCGGGCCCTTCGGCTAGACCGTGGGACGCACCACCCGCGCGGCCAGCGCCTGGCGCAGGGTCTCGGCGCTCTCCCCCAGATGGGCCCGCGTCTCCGCGTCCAGGCCCTGCGGACGCTTCAGGCGCGACTCGATCCGCGCCAGCAGCTGGCGCGCATCCTCGCGCATCAGGCTGCGGGCATCGGCGCGCTGGAGGATAGCCGGCCGCAGCAGCACCATCGCCAGCCGCGTGACGTGGTCGCGCTGGAGCTCACGGCGAGCCGCTGTGGTGGGCTTCGGGCTGCCGAGTTCGTGCCACACCTCGCCGCTCAAGCGCCCGTACAGCTCCGAGAGCCGGAACGGCTCGCCGCCGCGGTCGACCTTGTTGACGTTGTCTAGCACGCGCGACGCGACCGTGTCGCTGAGCAGGTAGGCCAGCACGGCACGCTGCAGGTCCAGCAGCCGCTGCGGCACCGCGTAGTCGGTGACGACGCCGATCTCCAGGCGGTCGAGATAGTCGGGCGCCAGCTTGCGCTGCAGCGCCGGCGAGACGGAGAGGCCGTCGGCGGCCAGCACGTGGGTGAGGATCAGGTCCAGCGCGGCGCGCTGCACGGTGGTGGCCACCGGCTGCAGCGGATCGCGCCCGGAACCCGGGTGGTCGCGCAGCGTGCGCACGCCGCCGATCTGGCGCACGAGCACGCCCACGGCTCGGAAGGCGTCGCCGATCGCGAAGCCGAGGGAACGTCGCAGCACCGCATAGTCGCGGTCACCGGGCAGGATGCGCGTCTCCTGCCGCTTGAAGAGGTCACGTGCGATCTCCAGCCGCTTGGCTGCATAGGCCACCGGGTCGGAGCCCAGGTCCCACTGCAGCGTCTCGGGGTCGAGGCCGACCCAGCTGTCCTCGTCGGTGCCGTAGGCCAGATCGGGCTCGGCACTCCGCGACGCCACGCGCTGCAGTTCCACCTCCTCCTGCTCAGGCGTGGTGCCCGCGGGCATCGGCTTGTAGGCGTACTCGATGGCCCAGTAGTCGTAGGGGCCCAGCGTGGTCTGGAACGGGGCACCACCCTGCTGCCCCGGCCGGGCCAGGTTCACCGGGGTGTAGTCCATCACCGAGCCCGCGGTGCCGTGTTCGGCGGTGAACGCCGGGTCGGCGAGCTGCGCCTCGGTGTACACGCGGGACGCCCGGAAGTTGTGACGCAGCCCGAGCGCATGCCCGATCTCGTGCATCACCGTGTCCTTGATGTGCGCGAGCACGTAGCGCTGCGTGTTCGGGTCGCCGGGGCTGGTCTCGCCGCGCGCGTCGATCACGTCGAGCATGTAGGTGAGCTGCTCGGCGCCCACCAGGCCATGCGTGCAGAACAGGTGCAGCGGCACCTTGTCGCCGTACATCTCGCGCCATGGCGCCGCGGCGAACTCCGGCAGCATCGACGTGCCCGGCAGAGCCGGCGCTCCGCCGTCGAGGGCGCGGGAGCCCAGCACCTGCACGCGTTCGGCGCGCGATGCACGCGAGGTGGTGCTCTCGATGGCCACGTCGGCGTCGAGGATCTCCCCGGTGCGCGGGTCGATGTGCGAAGGCCCGATCGCCAGGAACGAGGCATCGGCGTTGGTCATCCAGCGCACCGAGGCGTAGCCGGTGTCCAGCGTGTCGAAGGTCGCGTCGTCGGGCTGCTGCTGCACCACGATCGCGTTGCGGAAGCCGATGCGGTCGAAGGCCTTGTTCCACTCGAGGATCGCCTCCTTCACCGTGTCGCGGTACTGCAGCGGCACGTTGCGGTCGATCCAGAACGTGATCGGCTTGACCGGCTCGGAGGCCTCGGCCGCCGGGTCCTGCTTGTCCAGGCGCCAGCGTCGGATCACCCGCTGGCGCGGGGTGTGCGAGAGGTCGTCGCTGAAGTCCAGCGTGGTCGACGTGAAGTGGCCGATTCGCGCATCGGCGCGCCGGGCTGCCATCGGCTTGGCGGGCAGCGGCGATATCGAGTAGTGGTGCCCGATCAGCAGGCTGCGCGTGTCGGGCACGTAGCGCGGCACCTGCGGCGGCGGCACGATGCTGCCGGGCGGCGCGAACGAGAAGGTGGCGATGTTTCCGGTGAAGTAGTGGTTCAGCGTCTCGATCACCGTGGCATCGGCGGAGCCTCGCGCGGCGGTGATGGTGGTGTTGCTGCGCTCCAGCCCGTAGCCCTGGCGGAACATGCGCTGCAGCTGCATCCCCACCCCGAGCAGGTCGTTCAGGAAGATCGCGCCGGCATCGATCAGCACGCTCTTGCGTTCGGGATGCGGCTGACTGGCCACCGCGGTGGAACCGAGCAGGCTGGCCGAGTAGGACGAGGCCACCGATCGGGCCTCGGGCGTGCCTGGGCGGGCGTAGACGTCGGTGTTGCGCGCCTGCAGGCGCACCTGGTTGTGCACGCGCACGAACTCGATGACCTGGGTGCCCCCGGCGCCGCTGATGCCGTCGGCCATCAGCCCGCCCAGGAGCATGCCCTCGCCGATGCCGGTGCGCAGCTTTGGACTGAACAGGAACGGCTTCTCGAACTGCCCGGGTGCGAGTTCGATCCACAGGCGCTCGTCCTTCTGCCACAGCACGAGGGGGCCTTCGATGCGCCGCGCGTCCTTGATGACGGTGGCGAACGGCGGCGGCGACCCGGGCGGCGGCGCGGGCGGCGGGCTGGCCACCGTGACGGCCGGGCGGACGGCAGGCGGCGTGACGGTCGAAGCGGGCGCGGGGGCTGGCGCAGCGGCGGCGGGCGCAGTCGCAGCAGGGGCGGATACCTTGGTCGGTGCGGGCGCCGGGCCGGCAGGCGGCGCGGCCTCCGGCATGGCCGCGCAGGCGCTCAAGCTGGCGAGGGCCAGCAGCCGCCAGCTCGACGAAAGTACTTCAAGGGTCATGGGAGCCGGCACCTCGCGCCCCGTGCGACGGGAAGCGCGATTTTCCAGCAATCGCGCCCTCGCAGCGCGGTGGTCGGACTTCCGGAGTGCCCGGGCGCGTGCAGGGTTGGCGCGCCAGCCTCGGCTGGTCAGACGAAGCCGAGGTTTCGCTGCGAGTAGTTGCCGATGTTCGGCACGACCAGGGCCAGGTCACTGGCACCGACGCCCAGCCAGGTCGCCAGCGTGCCGGCGAACTGATCCACCGAGGTGGTTGGCAGCAAGCGCCCCTGGCCGACATCGTCGGGGCCGTTCACCGCCACGGCCGGTGCGGTGCCGTAGTAGCGCCCCCCCTGCACGGCCCCGCCCAGCACCAGGTGGTGGCTGCCCCAGCCGTGGTCCGAGCCGTCGCCGTTGGACGACAGCGTGCGGCCGAAGTCCGATGCGGTGAAGGTCGTCACGCGATCGGCCACGCCCAGCTCGCCCATGGCACCGTGGAACGACACCAGCGACTGCGCCACGTTGGCCAGCAGCCCGGGATGGTTGTCGGCGAGGTTGTCGTGCAGGTCGAAGCCGCCCAGCGACACCATGAAAACCTGGCGGCCGGCACCGAGGTCGGCCCGCGCCGCGATCAGCCGAGCCACCATGCGCAGCTGCTGCGCCAGCGAGCTGTTGGTGTCGAACGTCGTGGCCAGCGTCGGCAGCTTGGCCAGTGCCGCAGTCACCTGGGCCTCGGCCGTGATCGAACGCTGGGTGACACGGCTGTACTCGCTCTCGAACAGGTGCGCGCTGCCCGAGGTGATCAGTGTCCGCAACGCAGACTGCGCGGTGGCGGATCCGTAGAGCGCACGCGAAATGCCGTTGATGGCCACCGCGCCGTTCGTGCCCACCTGGTACTGCACGGCACTCTGCCCGGACAGGAACACCGCATTGCCGGTGACCGAGATGCACGTGAACACCGGGCTGCCGTTGCCGGAGAGCAGCAGGTCGCCGATGCGTCCGCCCCAGCCCGTGCTGGCCCCCTCGGGCAGGTCGGACTGCCAGATCGACTGCTGGTCGTTGTGCGAGAACAGCTTGGGCGGCAGCGGCACCGAGCGCGCGTTGTACTGCGCCACGGTGGTGGGCTGCACCAGCGGGCCGACATTTAGCTGCACGGCGAGCCGCCCCTGGTCCCACAGCGGTTTCAGCGGTGCCATCTCCGGAGCCAGGGCGTACTGCCGGCCGCCGGGCAGCGCAACGGTCGGCGTGAGCGTCGTCGCCGCCAGGCTGGCCAGCGGCGTGGCCAGCGACTGCCGGATCGTCGAGTAGCTCGCGTACGACGCCGCATCCACCGGCACCAGCGTGTTGCCGTAGTCGTTGCCGCCGTAGAGGAACACGCACACCAGTGCCTTGTAGTCACCCGGCGCGGCGGCGGCCGCCTCGGCGATCAGCGACAGGTTCAGCGCCCAGGGCGCGGCGGCACCCGCCGCGCCCGTCAGCGCGGCACGGCGCAGGAAGGCCCGGCGGGCCAGGTTCGTCGCGGACTGTTTCATCGCGTCGCTCCTCACTTCTGCACCAGGTACTCGAGGCTGGCCATCACCAGCAGCACCGCCGCGTAGACCCGGTTGGCCTTCCCGGCATCGGTGGTGGCCGCGATGCCGCTCACCGCGTCGACGATGGTCGTGCGCGAGGCCGGGCCGAGTTGCCCCGCACTGAGCAGCAGCGACACATGGTCGACCAGCGCCGCGGCATCGGCAGCCAGCGCCAGCTGCGCCGTGTAGTCGGGGCGGATGTCGCGGTTGCCGGCGCCGACGTAGGTCTGCATCGTGTTGAGATAGCCCGCCACGCTGGTCTCGTTGGTGAGCTGGAACTCGGGGGCCACCAGCGCGGCCGTGCCGATCGGCGACCCGGCCGGAACGTAACCGGGGCGGAAGTAGTTGAAGACCGACGGCGACCGCAGCGGGCTCTGGCCGAGCGAGCGCGACGCATCGGAGGTGTTGCCGATCGACCAGTCGCCCGACAGCGAGGTCGCCTTGAACGTGCGGGCCCACTGGATGAAACGCAGCATCGGCTCGCGCTGCTTGCCCCAGGTGGGGTCGGTCAGGCGCAGCTCGGTGCGGGCCTCGTCGTCGAGCAGCACCGCACGCACCACCGCCGCGAGGTCGCCGCGTACGCCGCGCCCGTTGTTCGCGAAAGCGGCCGACACGCGCGACACGTAGCCCGGGCTCGGGTTGCTCGTCACCAGCCGCTGGATCAGCTGCCGGCCGATGAATGGGCCGACGTTCGGGTGCGCGGCCAGCGTGTCCAGCGCCGTCTTCAGGGCCGCGGCGCCCGGCGTGTTGGCCGGCACCGTCACGCCCAGGAAGGTGGCCGACAGCGTGGAGTGCAGCGCGGCATTCAGCACCATCGGGCGGCGCGCGAAGGCCGGGCCCAGCTCGCCGCGCGGATAGTCGAAGTTCCAGCCCGTCAGCACGCGCGAGAGCTGCGACACGGTGTCCTGCGTGTAGGTTTCGATCGGCTGGCCGGAGGCGTCGAGCCGCGGCGTGCCGTCGGGATTCAGCTCGAGCAGCCCGATGGTGAAGAGCTGCATCACCTCGCGCGCATAGTTCTCGTCGGGCAGCCGGCCGGTGGCGGGGTTCTCCTTCTGGTTGCCGGCCATGTTGAGGTAGTTGCCCATCGCCACGCTCAGCGTCACCTGCTCCAGCAGCGTGCGGAAACTGCCGAAGGCCCCGGCCACGAGCAGGTCCCACCAGGCCGCGAGACGGAAGTTCTTGAACGGATTGTTGATGCCGTCGAAGCCGACGACGAGGATCTCCGACAGCGCCAGGGCCACGCGCTGGCGCAACCCGTCGGGGGCCGTGATCAGGCGCTGCCAGATCACGGCATCGACGCCGCCTGCCGCGTTGCGGAACTCCTCCGAGTCGAAGCCCTTGGAGACGAGCCAGTCCCAGTTGCTCTGCGAGATCGGCCGCGAGAACTCCTGGTCGAGCCAGGCGCCGTAACCCAGCGAGCGCACCGCGGCGATGTCGGCAAGGCCGTAGCCGAGCGTGGCCTGGCCGAGGAAGCGCGCCGCCTGTGCGTCTGTGAAGGCGGTGGTCGACGCGTAGACCAGCGTGCCGTAGTCGGCCAGCGCACCCACGTCGCCCAGCGGCCCACCGGAGACCGGACCGTAGATGTACACGCGGCCATCGGCCACACCGACGTAGTTGCCGGTCTGCGCGTAGTAGCGGTAGGTGTAGGGTGCCGAGACCAGGTTGGCCTGGTGGCCCGGGAAGTAGACCGTGTAGACGCGCTCGGCCCAGTCGAGCAACTCGGTGACGGTCGGCACCGGAACAGTTGCGACGGCAGCGACCGCCTGAGGAACCTCGCGCGCGCTGCCCGCCGCGAGCACATGGCGCATGGGCAGCGCCGCGGCGGTGTCCTTCATCGCCTCGGGGAGATCGCCCTCACCGCCCCCGCAGCCTGCCAGGGCCGCCGCCGCCAACCCCCACGCGGCCAAAGCCTGCGGGGCCGGCGCCTCCAGCGTCGTGCTCTCGTCCATGGTGCCTCCGTGTGTGCCGCGAGTATGTCGGCGGCGCCTCGTCGGCTGGCCCGGTTTTGCCGGTTCTTTACCGAGCGTCACCCCGGCTTCACATCGGAAACCGGCGCTACACGAGGAGCGTCTCGGCGGCCACGTAGCGCTGGCGGAAGGTCTCGAACGGGAGTTCATCCGCGGCCTCGATGCGCGCCTGCTCGGCGAGCGACGCGGCGGCCGCGCTGGACGCCCGCTGCGCCAGCTCCTCCGGGTACGGCAGTTCGAGGATGCGCGTGCGGCTGGCTTCGCCCTGCTGGCGCACGAAGCGCGTGTAGGAACGGTTGGGTGTCTGCTCGATCGCCCTCAGCACACGCGCCGACGGCAGCGCCTGGGCATCGGTGAGGCGCTGGCGGACCTGCGAAAGCGCATCACGGTTCAGCGAGCCCCCCTGCACGGTGTCGAGAGCGGCCGCGATGGCACCGCACTGCTCGAGGATCTCGGCGGCCCAGTCGACGAGCCTCACCTCCCGCCCGGCCCGTTCCAGCGTCAGCCCGTCTTCGCGCCCGCGCGACGCAGCCAGGTGCTGATTGCGCGACAGCGCCGCGATCTCCTCGGGGCTGTCGGGAGGGCTGTCGGACAGCAGGCAGTGCAGCAGGAACACGTCGAGCACGCGCATCGTCGATGCCGCGATGCCCACCGGCTCGAACGGATCGAGATCCATGCAGCGCACCTCGACGTACTCGACGCCGCGCTCGCGCAGCGCGCGCAGCGGCCGCTCGCCGCTGCGGATCACCCGCTTGGGCCGGATCGTTCCGTAGAACTCGTTCTCGATCTGCAGCAGGCTCGTGGCGAGCTGGTTGTACTCGCCGCCGAGGTTGCGGATGCCGATCCGCTCGTAGGCGGGATGCGGCTGGGTCAACGCCTCGTGCAGCGACGACGCGTAGCTCTGCAGGCTGTTGTAGCTGACCGCAATCTTCGACTGCGCATCGCTCTGGTACCCGAGCCGCCCCATGCGCAGCGACGTGGCGTGAGGCAGGTGCAGCGTGTTCTCCGACAGCCGCTGCAGCCCATGGTCGCGCCCCTCGACGAAGCTCGGACACACCGCCGGCGAGGCTCCGAAGAGCAGCAGCAGCAGGAACGACTGGCGGCGGAAGTTGCGGATCAGCGCGAAGTACTCTTCGCTGGAGAGCCCGGGCAGCGACCAGTTGTAGTGGATGCCCGAAATCGTCTGCATGCGGCGCCCGTAGCGGTGCGACAGGCCGACCCGGTAGACCGTCTTGGCGCGCCCGATGTTCGAGGTGCCGTAGCGCCCGAGGGGGATGCCTTCGTCGGCCGGCAGCCCGCAGGGCATGCTGCCCACCCACAGCCGCTCGTCGCCGATGGCGCGGTAAACGACCTGGTGCAGTTCGACCAGCTCCAGCTCGCAGGCGGCGGCACTCGGGTGCACGCCGGTGATCAGCTCGAGCTGGGACTCGCTGTAGTCGGTGGTGATGTGCGGATGCGTCAGCGCCGAGCCGAGCGCCAGCGGGTGCGGCGTGAGCGCCAGGCCGGCATCGGGCAGCACGCGCAGGCTCTCCTTCTCGACGCCGCGCCGCATGCCTTGCAGCCGTTCGGCGCCGAGCGCATGCAGCCGTCGTTCGAGAGTGAGGGTCATGGGATCCAGGTGTCTTCGAGCAGTCCGGCACCGTAACAGGTTTGGCGGGCCGATGCTTGCCCGACCGCAGGGCCCGGTTTCGCTAGACTCGCCGCCCCACCATGCCTGCACACACGCGCTCGACACTTCGTGGGCCGCTGCGGCCTGCCTCGGTGGCGCTGTGCCTCGGGATGGGGTTCGCGCTGTGCATTCCGCAGCCGGCCCGGCCGCAGGCGAACCCGGGCGCCTCCCCGTGGCCGCAGCAGCCGCCCGCCACCGCGAACGGTCTGCCCGGCGCGCCGCAGCTCACGCTGGAGAGCCTGCCCCGCCCCGCGGCGCCGCCGATCGAGCGCCTGCCGGTCGTTCCGGCTCAGGTCGAACGGTGGCGCAACGAGGCACGGGCCTTCGAGCTCGGGGACGGCTATCCGCGCGACCCGCTGCGGGCCGCCGAGCTGTACTGCCGCGCGGCCCGCCACGGCGACGCCGAATCGCAGTACAGCCTGGGCTGGATGTACGCGAACGGCCGCGGCATCGAGCGCGACGATGCGGCCGCCGCCCATCTCTTCGCCGCCGCTGCCGAGCAGGGGCTGCAGCAGGCGCAGAACCTGGCCGCGCGCATGGGCACGCCGATGGGCGATCCGCCACCGTGCCTGCGCCCCCCGGCCGACGATCTCCTGCTGGCGCGCGCGGCCCCCCCCGCGGCCGCACCGCCCGCGGGCCGCCCGCAGCGCCCGGGTGCACCGGCGGGCCGGCTGCCGCCCCCGCCGCTGCCGCCGAATGCCACGCCGCAGGTCGTGAGCTTCGTGAACCTCGTGGCGCCGGAGTACAAGCTCGAGCCTTACCTCGTGCTGGCGATCATCGCCACGGAGTCGAACTTCGATCCGCTGGCGCTCAGCCCCAAGCGTGCGCAGGGCCTGATGCAGCTGATCCCGGAGACCGCGGCCCGATTCGGCGTGCGCAACGCGATGGATCCGGCGCAGAACATCCGCGGCGGCATGGCCTACCTGCGCTGGCTGCTCGCGTACTTCGAAGGCGACGTGATGCTCGCCGCGGCCGCCTACAACGCCGGCGAAGGCGCCGTCGAGCGCTACCGCGGCGTGCCGCCCTATGCCGAGACGCGCAACTACGTGCGCAAGGTGCTGCAGCTGGTGCAGTTCCGGATGAGCCACGCGTACGATGGCAGCGTCACGCCGCCATCGCAGCTCTCGGCGCTGATCCGCGAACGCATGAAGGCGCCGAGCTGAAGCACCTGCACCGCCCACCTGGAGAGGCCCGATGAACCCGTTCCGCCAGTTGCTCAAGCGCTCGGGACACCAGGTGCCGGTGGGCACCTGGCTGACCTCGGCGAGCCCGCTCGTGGCCGAGGCCGTCGGCCACGCCGGCCTCGACTGGGGCGTGATCGACATGGAGCACTCGCCGCTGGACCTGCCGCTGCTCGTGCAGATGCTGCAGGCGATCGCCGGGACGCGCCTGGTGCCGGTGCTGCGCGTGCCCTGGAACGACCCGGTGATGATCAAGCGCGTGCTCGAGGCTGGCGCGCAGACGCTGGTGGTGCCCTTCGTGCAGACCGCCGACGAAGCGCGCGCGGCGGTGGCCGCCACGCGCTATCCGCCGCAAGGCACACGCGGCATGTCGGGCATGGGCCGCTCGTCGCGCTTCGGCACCGCGCACGACTACTTCCGCACCGCCAACGGCGACATCGCGGTGATCGCGCAGCTCGAGACGCCGCTGGCGATCGAGCGGCTCGAGGAGATCGCCGCGGTCGACGGCGTGGACGCGCTGTTCATCGGACCGGCCGATCTCTCTGCGGCGATGGGCTACCCCGGCCGCTTCACGCACCCCTCGGTGACGACGGCGATGTCGGCAGCCGTGCGGCGCTGCAAGGCCGCCGGCAAGCCGGTCGGGACCGTCGGAGCGACTCCCGAGACGGTGACGCAGTACCGCGCCGCCGGGTTCGATTTCATCGCCATCGGCTCGGACATCGCGCTGATGGTGCAGGCCGCCCAGGCCTCGATGGTCGCCTTGCGCGGGCAGCACGGCGACCACGTGCACACGCTGAGCGGCGGCACGGACGCCTCGGCCTGAGCCCGGTGATCGACTCAGACGCCGTCCGCGCAAGAGCCGCGCGCCACCGGTCGCTGGCGCTACGCGTCGCCGAGGCCCATGTCGCGATCGGCGACACGCGGCTGTGCGCGTTCGTGTCGGGCTCGACGGTCGAGGAACTGGTCGACGAGCGATCCGATGTCGACATGAGCGTCGTGCTCGCGGGCCTGCCCGCGCTGGAGCGGCTGCAGCAGGCCTGCCGCGACGCCGGCAGCGCAGGCTGGGAGTGGACGGCGGGGGATGCCGCCGAAGGCAGCTTCGTCGTCAGCTTCAAGCTTGACGGCGTGGAGGTGCAGATCGGCTACTCCACCCACGACGCGCTGCAGGAGCACCTCGACGAACTGCTCGTGCGGCACAACCCGGACACGCCGCTGCACAAGCTCGCCGAAGGCATCCTGAAGGCCGAGCCGTTGATCGATGGGACGACGCTCGAGCGCTGCCAGCAGCAGTTGCAGGCGTTCCCGGAGCCGCTGCGGCGCGCCATGGTCGAGCACGCGCTGAAGACGCCGCTGCCTTGGCGCGCGATCTCGCAGATCATCCACCGCGACACGGTGCTGTGGTGCCGCGACCTGCAGGTCGATGCCTGCTACCGGCTGCTGCTGGCGCTGTGCGGCTTGAACCGCCGCTACCACACGCGCTTCCAGGTGAAGCGCGTGCACAAGCTGGCCGCGGGGCTCACGATGGCGCCGCCGCGGCTGGCCGATCGGCTCGATGCCTTGCTGCAGGCGCCGCCACGCGAAGCCTTCGATGCGCTGCACGCACTCGAAGGCGAGGTGCTCGCGCTGGTCGCTGCCGGACTGCCCGACATCGACCTCGCACTGCAGCATCAGCGTCGCGCGCTCTACGTACCAAGCTGACCTGCACCCCACCGCGCTGGCCGCCACGCCGCTCGGCGCGGCCCGCTACGATCCGTCGCCATGGGACATGCCGACTGGTTGCACTCGAGCCTGATCTACCTCGCCGCCGCTGTGCTCGCGGTGCCCGTGGCGCGGCTGCTGGGGCTCGGATCGATCATCGGCTACCTCGCGGCGGGCATCGCGATCGGCCCCTGGGGACTCGGGCTCGTCACCGACGCCGCCGCGATCCTGCACTTCGCCGAGTTCGGCGTCGTGATCATGCTGTTCCTCGTCGGGCTGGAACTCGAGCCGAAGAGGCTGTGGCAGATGCGGCGGCCGATCTTCGGCTGGGGCAGCGTGCAGCTGTTCGGCTCGGCCGCCCTCATCGCGCTGGCCGCCGTGCTCGCAGGCTTCGACTGGCGCGCGGGCGTCGTCGGGGCGCTGGGGCTGGCGATGTCCAGCACAGCGATCGGCCTGTCGGTGCTGGCCGAGCGCAAGGCGATGGGCACGACGGCCGGGCAGAACGTGCTCTCGGTGGCGCTGCTGCAGGATATCGCGGCGATCCCGATCCTCGCGCTGCTGCCCTTCCTGGCGGCCAGCGGCGCGGCGCAGACGGCCGGCGACGGCAAGGGTTGGATCGACGCCGCCGTGGCCGTGGGCGCCATCGTCGGCATCGTCTTCGGTGGCCGGCTGCTGCTGCGGCCGGCGCTGCGCTGGATCGCGCGCAGCGAGACGCCCGAGATCTTCACCGCGGCGTCGCTGCTGCTGGTGGTGGCCACCGCGGCGCTGATGCAGTCGATCGGGCTGTCGATGGCGCTGGGCGCCTTCCTCGCGGGCGTGCTGCTGGCCGAGAGCGAGTACCGGCACGAACTGGAGACCGACCTGGAGCCGTTCAAGGGGCTGCTGCTGGGCCTGTTCTTCATCGCCGTGGGCATGAGCATCGACTTCGCCGTGGTGCTCGCGCAGCCGCTGCTGGTGGCGGGCGTGGTGGTCGTGTTCCTGGCGATCAAGGCGGGGGTGCTGTGGGTGATGGCTCGGCGGATGGCGATCCCGGTCGTCGAGCGCCTGCCGTTCCTGATCCTGCTGGCCCAGGGCGGCGAGTTCGGCTTCGTGGTGTTCCAGGGAGCGCAAGGTGCCGGCGCGATCGATGCGACCCAGTCGTCGCTGCTGGTGGCCGCCGTGGCGATCTCGATGCTGCTGACGCCGTTGCTGCTGGTGCTGGCGGACCGCTGGTGGGCCGCTCATCTCATCGCGCAGCCCGGCGAGCCGCCGATGTCGGAGATCAGCGAGACGCAGGACGCGCCGGTGGTCATCGCGGGTTTCGGCCGTTACGGGCAGATCGTCGGCCGCATGCTGAGCGGCATGGGGCTGCGCGCGACGGTGCTCGACCGCAGCGCCGATGCGGTGGCCAGCCTGCGCCGCTTCGGCTGGAAGGCCTACTACGGCGACGCGTCGCGGCTCGACCTGTTGCGCGTGGCCGGCGCCGGCGAAGCCAAGGTGTTCGTGCTGGCCATTGACGACGTGCAGCAGAGCATCGAGGTCGCTCGCCTCGTGCGCGAGCACTTCCCGCATCTCGTCGTCGTGGCCCGCGTGCGCAACGTGTCGCACTACTACGCGCTGCACCGCCTGGGCGTGCAACACATCGAGCGCGAGACCTTCGACTCGGCGCTGATGAGCGCGCGCACCGTGCTGGAGCTGATGGGCGTGACGCCGCACGCGGTGCGCACGCGCGCGCAGCAGTTCCGGCGCCACAGCATCGAGCTGCTGCACCGCATGGCGCCGCACTACGGTGACGAGGAGCAGCTGATCGCGCTGGTCAAGCAGGGGCGCGCACAGCTCGAGGAGACCTGGGCCCGCGAGCAGGCCGAACGGCGCGAGCAACGCGCCCGCGGCAGCTGGTCGGCGCAGGACGCAGACTGAGGCGCCGCGGCCCGGCCAGCCGCTCAGCGCAAGCCGTCCCAGAGCAGCTTGGTGCCGGTGAGAGCCATGCCGATCAGGAACAGCCGGTAGAAGAGCTGCTGCGGCAGCACGCGCGCCAGCCGCACACCGATCCAGACCCCCAGCGGCGCCACCGGCAGCAAGGTCAGTGACGTGAGCATGTTGCGGCCGTCGATCAGGCCGAGCCACGCGTACGGCAGCCACTTGGCCGCATTCACCGCGGCGAAGAACACGGCCATCGTCGCGGTGAAGACGATCGGCTTCAGCTTCTGCGGCAGCACGTAGAAGCCGATCGGCGGCCCGCCCGCATGGGCCACGAAACTGGTGAAGCCCGACACAACAGACAGCCCCCACCCCAGCCAGGCCGGCGGGGGCGGCGCATCGGTCTTCGGCGGGAAGAACAGGCGTATCGCCAGGAAGGCGAGCGTCACGCCGCCCACCACGCCGGCCACGGTCTTGGCCGACATCACGCCGAACAGCAACGCGCCCACGCCGACGCCGAGCAGCCCGGCCGGCAGCATCAGCTTCAAGAGGCGGCGGTCACGCTCGCGCCACAAGGCCGCCAGGCCCATCGCGTCGATCACCGCCAGCAGCGGCAGCATGATGGCCGCCGCCTGCGGCACCGGCACGGCAAGCGCCATGAGCGGGGTGGCCAGCGCACCGAAACCGGCACCGAAGCCGCTCTTGCTGATGCCCATCAACAGCACCGCGGGCAAGGCGACCGCATAGAACCAGGGGTCGGTGATCAAGCCGACAATTCTCCCCATGTTCCAGCCCAGCCAGCACGACGTGCGCCGATTCTTCTGCCTGACCTGGCAGCGCCACCGCGAAGGCCTGCCGCTCGAGCCGATGCAGGCACAGGCTGCACCGTGGCTGCTGGAACACCCCGAATACCACGCCGACCTCGCCGACGTCGATGCGGCGTTGGCGGCGCACTATCCACCGGAGGCCGGGCGCGAGAACCCGTTCCTGCACCTGTCGATGCACCTGTCGATCGGCGAGCAGGTGGCGATCGACCAGCCGCGCGGCATACGACAGGCCGTCGAGCTGCTGGCCGCCAGCCGCGGTTCGCTGCACGAGGCCCATCACGAGGTGATGGAATGCCTGGGCGAGATGATCTGGCGATCGCAGCGCAGCGGGATGCCGCCCGACGGGCTGGTCTACCTGGACTGCGTCCGCGCCCGGGCGGCGCGTTGACGCGCGCGCCGAACGGCGCGCCTCAGCGATCGATCGTGATCCAGGGCACCTCGAGCCAGTTGTCGGCGCGATGCACGACCTGCACGTTGTTGCGGGCGGCCCACGGGATGACCTGGCGGTGCAGCGGGATCGTGTGGACCTGCTCCTTCCACTCGGCCAGCGCTGCCTTGATCAGCGCCTCGCGCTTCTTCGGGTCGGCTTCGACGGTGGACTGAGCAGCCAGCGCATCGAACTTGTCGTTGCGCGAGCGGCCATAGTTGTAGAGGCCTTCGCCCTTGGGTCCGGGGTTGCGCATCACCGGCGTCAGGGTGGTCTCCGCGTCGATCACCGAGCCGCCCCAGCCGAGCAGGTACAGGCTGGTGTCCCACTTCTCGAGCTTGGGGAACCAGATGGCACGCGGCATCGCGTTGACCTTCACCTTGATCTTGATCTGCGCCCACATCGCGGCCAGCGCGATGCAGATCTCCTCGTCGTTGACGTAGCGGTTGTTGGGGCAGTCGATCGTCACCTCGAAGCCGTCGGGGTACCCGGCCTCCGCCAGGAGGCGGCGCGACTGCGCCAGGTCGAAGGGCAGCCGCTTCTCCAGCTCCGGATCGTTGTAGGCACCGACCGGGGACGGCGTGTGGCCCCCAGTGGGCACCGCCATGCCGTTCATCAGCTTGGTTCGCATCGTCTCGATGTCGATCGCCTGGTACATCGCGCGGCGGACACGGACATCCTTGAAGGGGTTGCGGTTCTTCACGCTGCCGTGCAGCAGGTCGTCGCGCTGCTGGTCCATGCCGATGAACAGCAACCGGTTCTCGGGCCCCTCGATCACCTTCACGCCGGCCGTGTTGCGCAGCCGCGGGATGTCGCGCGGCGCCGGGTCGAGCACGAAGTCGATCTCGCCGGAGACGAGGGCCGCCAGCCGCGTGGCGTCGTTGCCGATCGGCGTGTAGACGATCTCCTGCACGTTGCCGTCGAAGCGGCCCCACCACGCCGGGTTGCGCTTGTAGGTGGTGCGGATGCCAGGCTGTCTTTGCACCAGCGTGTAGGGCCCCGTGCCGTTGGCGTTGAAGGAGGCATGGCTCTCCTCCTTGTTCTTGAAGTCCAGCGGCCTCAGCACCCGATGCTTCTCGGCCCACGGGCGGCTCATGATGAAGATCGAGTTGATGTGCTGCAGGAAGATCGGGTTCACCTGCGGCAACTGGAACTCCACCGTGAGCGGATCGATGGCCACCGGACGGCCCAGGGCATTGGCATAGACGCTGAACGTCGACACCGGGTCCTTCGAGCGGTTCACCGAGAACACCACGTCGTCGGCGGTGAGTGGCGAGCCGTCGTGGAACTTCACGCCGGGCCGCAGCTTGAAGCGCCAGGTCGTCGGGCCGGTCTGCGACCACTCGGTGGCCAGCGACGGCACCAGCCCGAGCTTGCGGTCGTTGCTGGTGAGGCGCTCGTAGACCTGCCCGTTCATCGCATTCGTCAGACCCTCGTTCTGCGACTGGGGGTCCATCGTCAGCGGATCGCCCTGGGACGCCCATCGCAGCGTCTGGGCGGAGCATGCAGCAGCGCCCATCGAGAGGGCAGCGCAGACGATCAGGCGTCGGATCATGGCCATCGGGTCGGAGTGGACGGGATGGCCGCGGAGTGTAGGCAGTGCGGCGGCCTGCCGGCGGATGGTCAGGTCGTGCGCACGTCCGGCGGCACCCACAGGCCCTGCAGCACGGTGCGGTCCCACTGCGCCGTGGGCTCGCGCGCGACGATGCGCTCGCTGGTGCCCTTGCGCGACAGGTCGATCAGCACCGGCGGGATCGGCATGCCGGACTTCGTCGAGTAGAAGGCCCTCACGATCGGTGCCCCGATGGCCTCGGGGTTCTGTTCCACCACCACTGCGAGCTTGCCCGACTCGAGGCGCACCAGCGAACCTGTCGGGTAGATGCCCAGGCTCTTGACGAAAGCACCGAAGATGGCGGTGTCGAAGTGCCCTGCCCAGCTGGCCATGCGCGCGATCGACTCGGCCGGGTCCCAGCCGGCCTTGTAGGGTCGGTTGGACGTGACGGCGTCGTACACGTCACAGATCGCACCCATGCGGGCCAGCCGCGTGATCTGCTCGCCGCTCAAGCCGTCGGGGTAGCCCTTGCCGTCGATGCGCTCGTGGTGGTGCAGGCACACATCCATCGCCTCGTCGGGGGCGCCCCCGGCCTGCATCAGCATCTCATGGCCGCGCTGCTGATGCGCCTTCATCGTGCGGTACTCGTCATCGGTCAGCTTGCCGGGCTTGTTCAGCACCTCGAGCGGCATCACCGCCTTGCCGATGTCGTGGAGCATGCCGGCCATGCCGGCGACCCTGCAGGCGGCCTCGTCCATGCCGAGCTGGCGCCCGAGCGCCACCATCAGCGCGCAGACTGCCACCGAGTGCATGTACGAGTAGTCGTCACGAGTCTTCAGCCTGGCCAAGCTCACCAGCGCCCCCGGATTTCGGAACACCGAGTCGGTGATGTCCTCGACCAGGGGAGCGCAGGCCTCGGTGCGGATCGCCTGGCCGAGCCGGGCCTCGCGGAACATCGAGGTCACGGCTGCGCGGCCACGCTTGCAGATGGCCGCCGCCTGCGCCAGTTCCTCGCGCATCGACGATGACGCCTCGCGAGGGGACGGCGGTGCCGAGGCATCCGCCTCGGGCCGGGGCGCCGGCGCTGCCGCATCCGCGCGCAGCGGGGCGGGCAAGGGAGCCGTGGCGGGTGGCGACACGTCGCTGCCGAGCGCCACGTTGATCCAGCACTCCTTGATGCTCGATCGACGCACGGCATCGATGTCCGCGCTGTCTCGCAGCACGAAACGCGTCTTCCAGAACGGATGGTCGATCCAGCGCCCCTCCAGCGCATGCAGGTGCATGCCCAGGCGCAGATCGGAGACTGGGATCTTCTTGAGCATCGTGCCGACCCGATTTACCGGGTTATCGGCGCGTGCGTCGAAGAACTGAGATCGGGGGGAGGACTTGGAGGCGCGAAGCGGAGTCGAACCGCTCTAGACGGATTTGCAATCCGTTGCATAACCGCTTTGCTATCGCGCCGCAGATGGAAAGAAGGGAAGCACCGGGCTTCCCTTCTTGGTCTGACTGGAGCGGGAAACGAGGCTCGAACTCGCGACCTCAACCTTGGCAAGGTTGCGCTCTACCAACTGAGCTATTCCCGCGTGAGCCTCGCACTATAGCAGCTTTTCAGTGTGGCAAGCCGTCGGCGGCGACGACCGGCGCCCCGACATCGGGCGCGGCACCCGTCGGCTTGGAAACGGCCTCCTCGTCCGGCAGTTCCTGCGGACGCGCCTCGAGGGCCACCTCGAGCACCTGGTCGATCCACCGCACCG
This sequence comes from Rubrivivax sp., assembly GCA_016789955.1. Lineage (GTDB taxonomy): Bacteria > Pseudomonadota > Gammaproteobacteria > Burkholderiales > Burkholderiaceae_C > Rubrivivax. The sequence continues at coordinate 28,306 of JAEUPB010000067.1, forward strand.
GCACGATCTCCAGGTTGTTCTTGGCGTTCTCGGGGATCTCCTGCAGATCCTTGACGTTCTCTTCGGGAATCAGCACGGTCTTGATGCCGCCGCGATGCGCAGCCAGGAGCTTCTCCTTGAGCCCACCGATGGCCGTGACCTCGCCGCGCAGCGTGATCTCGCCGGTCATCGCCACGTCGGCGCGCACGGGGATGCCGGTGAGGGCCGAGACGAAGGCGGTGGTCATCGCGATGCCCGCGCTCGGGCCGTCCTTGGGCGTGGCGCCGTCGGGCACGTGGATGTGGATGTCGCGCTTCTCGAACATCTCGTCCTTGACCCCCAGGCGACGCGATCGGGAACGCACCACCGAGCGTGCCGCTTCCACAGACTCCTTCATCACGTCGCCCAGCGAACCGGTGCGGATGATGTTGCCCTTGCCGGGCATCACCGCCGCTTCGATGGTCAGCAGATCACCGCCGACCTCCGTCCACGCAAGGCCGACAACCTGACCCACCTGGTTCTTCTTCTCCGCGCGGCCGAAGTCGTACTTGCGCACGCCGAGGAAGTCGTTCAGGTTCTCGTCGTGCACGACGACCGAGCCCGGGTAGGTCTTGAGCTGCAGGCCCTTGACCACCTTGCGGCAGATCTTGGAGATCTCGCGCTCGAGCGAACGCACGCCGGCCTCGCGGGTGTAGTAGCGCACGATGCCGCGCAACGCGCCCTCGGTCACCTCGAGCTCGCCGGGTTTCACGCCGTTGTTCTTCTCCTGCTTGGGCAGCAGATAGCGCTGGGCGATGTTGAGCTTCTCGTCCTCGGTGTAACCCGACAGGCGGATGACCTCCATTCGATCCAGCAGCGCCGGAGGGATGTTCATCGAGTTGCTGGTTGCGACGAACATCACGTCCGACAGGTCGAAGTCGACCTCCACGTAGTGGTCGCTGAACGTGTGGTTCTGCTCGGGGTCGAGCACCTCCAGCAGCGCCGATGACGGATCGCCACGGAAGTCCATGCCCAGCTTGTCGATCTCGTCGAGCAGGAACAGCGGGTTGCGCACGCCGACCTTGCTCAGGCTCTGCAGCACCTTGCCCGGCATCGAGCCGATGTAGGTGCGGCGGTGGCCACGGATCTCGGCCTCGTCGCGCATGCCGCCCAGCGCCATGCGCACGAACTTGCGCCCGGTGGCGCGCGCCACGCTCTGGCCGAGAGAGGTCTTGCCCACGCCTGGAGGCCCGACGAGGCACAGGATGGGCGCCTTGACCTTGTCCACGCGCTGCTGCACCGCGAGGTACTCGAGGATGCGGTCCTTGACCTTCTCGAGGCCAAAGTGATCCTCGTTCAGCACCGTCTCGGCGTTCGCCAGGTCGTGCTTGATCTTGCTCTTCTTCGCCCAGGGCAGGTTGACCAGCGTGTCGATGTAGTTGCGAACGACGGTGGCCTCGGCCGACATCGGAGACATCAGCTTGAGCTTCTTCAGCTCGTTCTCGGCCTTCTTGCGCGCTTCCTTGCTCATGCGCGCGGCGACGATCTTCTTCTCCAGTTCCTCGAGGTCGGCACCTTCCTCGCCGTCGCCGAGTTCCTTCTGGATCGCCTTGACCTGTTCGTTCAGGTAGTACTCGCGCTGGCTCTTCTCCATCTGGCGCTTGACGCGCCCGCGAATGCGCTTCTCGACCTGCAGGATGTCGACCTCGTGCTCGAGCAGCTCGAGCAGCTTCTCCAGCCGCTTGGAGGTGGCGAAGATGTCGAGCACCGACTGCTTGGCCTCGAGCTTCAGGGGCAGGTGCGCGGCGATGGTGTCGGCCAGGCGGCCCGGATCATCGATGCCGGAGATCGACGTGAGGATCTCGGGAGGGATCTTCTTGTTGAGCTTGACGTACTGGTCGAACTGCTGCGTCACCGCGCGACGCAACGCCTCGACCTCGGGCGTCGTCTCGCCAGACGGCAGCACGGGCACCACGTCACCGACGAAGTGCTCGCCGTTGTCGGACACGCGCTCGGCCTGGGCGCGCTGCATGCCCTCGACCAGCACCTTCACGGTGCCGTCGGGCAGCTTCAGCAGCTGCAGGATGCTGGACACGCAGCCGACCTCGAACATGTCGTCGGACTTCGGCTCGTCCTTGCCGGCGGCCTTCTGCGCCACCAGCATGATCTGGCGGCCGGCTTCCATCGCCGCCTCGAGTGCCTTGATGGACTTGGGTCGCCCGACGAACAGCGGAATCACCATGTGCGGAAACACGACCACGTCGCGCAGCGGGAGCAGCGGCAGCGTGATGCGTTCGGCGGGGAGGATGGGATGACCGGACACTGGATACCTCTCTTTCTCCGGCCCACATGGAGCCCGAGACGGTGAATGCAAGGCCGACTGGGTCCGTCGGCTATTCCCTGCGCGCCGTCAGGCGCTGGCCTTGGCCTGCTCGCGGTACACGAGCAGCGGCTTGGCGCCATCCTCGATGATGTGCTCGTCCACCACGACCTTGGCGACGCCGGCCAGAGTGGGCAGGTCGAACATCGTGTCGATCAGCGCGTGCTCCAGGATCGAACGCAGGCCGCGGGCGCCGGTCTTGCGGGCCAGTGCCTTTCGGGCGATGGCCGCCAGAGCGGACGGCCGCAGCTCGAGCTCCACGCCGTCCATCGAGAACAGGCGCTGGTACTGCTTGACCAGCGCGTTGCGGGGCTCCGTGAGGATCTGGACCATCGCGTCTTCGGTCAGTTCACCCAGCGTGGCGACCACCGGCAGGCGCCCGACCAGCTCGGGAATCAGGCCGAACTTGATCAGGTCCTCGGGCTCGACCTCGCGGAACAGGTCGGAGACCTTCTTCTCGGTCTTGCTGTGCACCGTGGCGGCGAAGCCGATGCCGCTGCGCTCGGTGCGGTTCTGGATGACCTTCTCGAGGCCGTCGAACGCTCCGCCGCAGATGAACAGGATGTTCGTGGTGTCGATCTGCAGGAAGTCCTGGTTCGGGTGCTTGCGGCCGCCCTGCGGGGGCACGCTGGCCATCGTGCCTTCGACGAGCTTCAGCAGCGCCTGCTGCACGCCCTCGCCGGAGACGTCGCGCGTGATGCTCGGGTTGTCGGCCTTGCGGCTGATCTTGTCGATCTCGTCGATGTAGACGATGCCGCGTTGCGCCCGCTCGACGTCGTAGTTGCAGTTCTGCAGCAGCTTCTGGATGATGTTCTCGACGTCCTCGCCGACATAGCCGGCTTCCGTGAGCGTGGTCGCGTCGGCGATCACGAACGGGACGTTCAGCATGCGCGCGAGCGTCTGCGCCAGCAGCGTCTTGCCCGAACCCGTGGGCCCGATGAGGAGGATGTTGCTCTTGCTCAGCTCGACATCGTCCTTGGCGTCACGGCCGCCCGCGCCGATGTGCTTGAGCCGCTTGTAGTGGTTGTAGACGGCCACCGACAGCGTGCGCTTGGCCGCATCCTGGCCGATCACGTACTGGTCGAGGATCGACTTGATCTCGGTGGGCACCGGCAGGTCGGAGCGCTGCGTCTTGGCAGCGGGCGACTCGGCCGGGACCTCGTCGCGAATGATGTCGTTGCAGAGTTCGATGCACTCGTCGCAGATGAACACCGACGGGCCGGCGATGAGCTTCTTCACCTCGTGCTGGCTCTTCCCGCAGAACGAGCAGTAAAGAACCTTCTCGCTGGAGGCGCCCTTCTTGTCGGCCATGGAGTGCAGTACGCGCGGCGAAGCCCTAGGGATGCGCGGCATCATAGCCCATGGCCTCGGGCCGCCGCGGGCAGGAAGTGGGGGGCGCGGCACCCGCCGTGAGCGCTTTCGCGCGCGCCAGCGCCGCCGGCCGGCCCGGGCGCCGCAGATCAGGCGCGCTTGTCCAGCACCATGTCGATGAGGCCGTACTCCTTGGCCTCGGCCGGCGACATCCAGTAGTCGCGCTCCATGTCGGCGGCGATGCGCTCCACCGGCTGGCCGGTGCGCTCGGCGTAGATGCGGTTGAGCTGCTCGCGCGTCTTGATGATCTCGCGCGCCTGGATCTCGATGTCGCTGGCCTGCCCCTGCGCGCCGCCGCTGGGCTGGTGGATCATGATGCGGGCGTTGGGCAGCGCGATGCGCTTGCCCTTGGCCCCGGCCATCAGCAGGAAGCTGCCCATGCTGGCCGCCATGCCCATGCACAGCGTGGAGACATCGGGCTTGATCCAGTTCATCGTGTCGTAGATCGACAGCCCCGCGCTGACGCTGCCGCCGGGGCTGTTGATGTAGAGGAAGATCTCCTTGTCGGGGTTCTCGCTTTCCAGGAACAGCAACTGCGCACACACCACGTTGGCCGTGGCATCGCTCACCGGGCCCACCAGGAACACGATGCGCTCCTTGAGCAGCCGGCTGTAGATGTCGTAGGCGCGCTCGCCGCGCCCCGACTGCTCGATCACCATGGGAACGTAGTTCAGGCCCACGGTCTCGGGCTGGTTCATGCTGCGCATCTCCTGGCAGGTTCGGCTGTGGGGGGGGCGAGCGGTCCGCGGCCTCAGGCCGCGGTCATCAGTTCATCGAACGGTAGCACCTTGTCGGTGACCTTCGCCCGGCCCAGCACGAACTCGGTCACGTTGTTCTCGACCACCACCGCCTCCACCTCCGCCATGCGCTGCCGGTCGCTCATGTAGTAGCCGATGACCTCGGCGGGCTTCTCGTAGCTTTGCGCCATCTCCTCGATGTGCGCGCGAAGCTGCTCGGGCTTGGCCTGCAGGTTGTTGCTGCGCACCAGTTCGCCCACCACCAGGCCCAGGCGCACGCGGCGCTCGGCCTGCGGCTTGAAGATGTCGGCGGGTATCTCGGCCTTGTCGGCGTCCTTGATGCCGCGCTGCTTGAGGTCGGCGCGCGCCGCGGCCATCAGGCGCTCGGTCTCGCCGTCGACCAGCGCCTTGGGCAGCTCCAGCTCCGAGGCCTTGGTCAACGCGTCCATCACCGCGCCCTTGTTGCGCGCGACGAGGCGGAACTTCACCTCGCGCTCGAGGTTCTTCTTCACGTCGGCGCGCAGGCCAGCCACCGTGGCTTCCTTGATGCCCAGCGCCTTGGCGAAGGCGTCGTCCACCGCCGGCATATGCGCGGCCTCGACCTTCTTCACGGTGACCAGGAAGTCGGCCTCCTTGCCGGCCACGTCCTTGCCCGCGTAGTCGGCCGGAAACTGCAGCGGGAACGTCTTGCTCTCGCCCACCTTCATGCCGCGCACCGCCTGGTCGAACTGCTCGAGCATCTGGCCTTCGCCGATGATGAACTGGAAGGCCTCGGCCTTGCCGCCTTGGAACGGCTCGCCGTCGATCTTGCCCTCGAAGTCGATGGTGACGCGGTCGGTCTCGGCGGCACCTTCGGCCGCCGGGCGCAACTGGAACGTGCGGCGCTGCTTGCGCAGGATCTCGATCGTGCGGTCGATGGCCGCGTCGGTGAGCTCGGTGGACACGCGCTCGACCTCGGCCGAGGCGAGGTCGCCGATTCTCACGTCCGGATAGACCTCGAAGGTGGCGTCGAAGGCCAGCTGCCCCTCGGGCGCCTGGTCCTTCTGCGTGATGCGCGGCTGGCCGGCCACCCGCAGCTTCGCTTCCTGCGCGGCGTCGGCGAAGGCCTGGCCGACCTTGTCGTTCACCACCTCGTACTGCACGCTCCAGCCGTAGCGCTGCGCCACCACGCTCATCGGCACCTTGCCGGGGCGGAAGCCGTCGGCACGTACCGTGCGCGAGAGCTTCTTCAGGCGCGACTCCACCTCGCCGTGGATGGCTTCGGCCGGGAGGGTCAGCGTCATGCGGCGCTCGAGTTTTTCCAGGGTTTCGACTTGGACGGCCATGGTTCTTCAGCGATCGAATCGTTGAGATGTGGAAGCGGTGGTGCGCGGGGCCGGACTCGAACCGGCACGCCTTTGAAGGGCGTCAGGACCTAAACCTGGTGCGTCTACCAATTTCGCCACCCGCGCAGGTGGTGCGCCGGGCCGCGCCGCGGCGCTGGCGTGATTGGGCGAGGGGCGGATTCTATCCGCGCCGCCCTGGGCACCCCACTCGCGCAACCGCCCCCTGCGCGCCCGCGGCCGGACAGCCGGGCGCGCCGGCACGGCCACCCTCGCGGTGCCGGCCTCGCACTCAGCCGGGCGCGACCGCGACGCCCTCGCGCTTCACCCTGAACCACGCCGCATACATCGCCGGCAGCGACAGCAACGTCAGCGCGGTGGCGACGATGAGCCCGCCCATGATGGCCACCGCCATCGGCCCCCAGAACACGCTGCGCGTCAGCGGCACCATGGCCAGCACGGCCGCCGCCGCCGTCAGCACGATGGGGCGGAAGCGTCGCACCGCCGACTCGACGATGGCGTCCCAGGCCGGCAGCCCACGCCGGCGGTCCTGCTCGATCTGGTCGATGAGGATGACGGAGTTGCGCATGATCATGCCGGCCAGTGCGATGAAGCCGAGCATGGCCACGAACCCGAAGGGCCGGTTGAAGATCAGCAGGCCGGCGGCCACGCCCGCAATGCCCATCGGTGCCGTCAGCAGCACCAGCACGGCGCGGCTCGTGCTCTGCAGCTGCAGCACCAGCAGCGTCAGCATGATGAAGGCCATCACCGGCAGGCCCGCGAGGATGGAGCCCTGCCCCTTGCTGCTTTCTTCCACCGCGCCAGCGATCTGGATCCGGTGACCGGGCGGCATCTTCCCGGCCAGCGCCTGCATCGCCGGCCACAGCTGCGCGGTGACGGTGGCGCCCTGCACGCCTTCCACCACGTCGCCCTGCACGGTGACTGCGAAGTCGCGTCCTTCCCGCCATATCACCCCCGGCTCCCAGCTGAAGCCGATCTTCGCCACCTGCGTGAGCGGCACCGACCGGCCACTGGAAGTGGGCAGGTAGGCGTTGCCGAGGTCGGTGATGGCATTGCGCTCGTCGGCCGGCTGACGCAGCACGATGTCCACCAGCTTGTCGCCCTCGCGGTACTGGCCGATCGTGCTGCCCGAGAGGATGGTGCGCGAAGCCTGCGCAATGCTTTGGCTCGTGACACCCAGCGCGCGCGCCTTGTCCTGGTCGATGGTGAGGCGCAGGACCTTGATGGCCTCGTTCCAGTTGTCGTTCACGCCGCGCATGTTCGGGTTGGCGCGCAGCAGTTCCTTGGCCTGGTCGGCCCACGCGCGCACCTCCGAGGCCTCGGGCCCGACGACGCGGAACTGCACCGGATAGGGCACCGGCGGTCCGTTGGGCAGCAGCTTCACGCGGCCGCGCACCTCGGGGAACTCGGTGGCCAGGATCTCCGGCAGCCTCACGCGCAGCGCCTCGCGCGCGGCCAGGTCCTTGGGCAGCACGATGGTCTGGCTGACGTTGGGCTGGGGGAAGATCTGGTCCAGCGGCAGGTAGAAGCGCGGCACGCCGGCGCCGATCCACAGGCTCACCGTGGCCACCGAGGGCTCGCGCCGCATGCGCGCCTCGAAGCGCAGCGCGATCGCCTCGCTCTGCTGGATGGTGGAACCCTCGGGCAGCCACAGGTCCACCAGGATCTCCGGGCGGCTCGAGTCCGGGAAGAACTGCTGCTGCACCCGGCTCATGCCGACGATGCCCAGCGCGAAGGTCAGCACCGTCAGGCCGATGGTCACCCAGCGGTGCTCCACGCACCAGCGCACCAGCGCGCGGAAGCGGGCGTAGAACGGCGTGTCGAACAGCTCACCGGCGCTCTCGCCATGCACATGGTCGATCTTCGGCCGCGTGTGCAGCAGCTTCGCTCCGAGGTAGGGCACGAAGTACACCGAGACCACCCACGAGATGACGAGTGCCGCCGAGGTGACCGCGAAGATCGCGAAGGTGTACTCGCCGGTCACGCTCTTGGCCAGGCCGATGGGCAGGAAGCCCGCCGCGGTGATGAGCGTGCCGGTGAGCATCGGCATCGAGGTCACCTCGTAGGCGAAGGTGGCGGCGCGCAGCTTGTCGTAGCCCTCCTCGAGCTTGCGCACCATCATCTCCACGGCGATGATGGCGTCGTCCACCAGCAGGCCCAGCGCGATGATCAGGCTGCCCAGCGAGATCTTGTGCAGCCCCACGCCCCAGTAGTACATGGTGACGAAGGTGATGGCCAGCACGAGCGGGATGGTGACGCCCACCACCAGCCCGGGCCACACGTCGATGCGAAACCACGGGAAGCCCGTGCGTCGATGCAGCCCCAGGCTCAGGAAGCTCACCGCCAGCACGACGATCACCGCCTCGACCAGCACGCGCACGAACTCGCCCACCGAGCGGCTCACGGCCTGGGGCTGGTCCTGCACCTGCGTGAGCTCCAGCCCCACGGGCAGGTCGGCCTGGATCGACTTGGCCGCCGTCTGCAGCGCCTGGCCGAGCGCGATGATGTCGCCGCCCTTGCTCATCGAGATGCCCAGCGCGATCACGTCCTGTCCCTGGTGCCGCACCTTCACCGCCGGCGGGTCGACGTAGTCGCGGCGCACGTCGGCGATGTCGGACAGGCGCAGCGTGCTGGCCGCGCCGGTGGCGGGGTTGACCGCGCGGATCGGCAAGCGGCGCAGTTCCTCCACCGAGTTGAACTGGCCGCCGATGCGTACCTGCAGGTTCTCGCTGCCGGCGTTGAGCACGCCGGCGCCTTCCACCGCGTTCTGCGCGCCGATCTGCGCGATGACCTGGTTCATGTCCAGGCCCAGCTGCGCCAGGCGCTTGTGCGAGATCTCGACGAAGATCTTCTCGGCCTGCGCACCGAAGATCTCCACCTTGGCCACATCGGGCACCTTCAGCAGCGACTGGCGCACGCGCTCGGCGGTGGCGCGCAGCTCCTCGCGGCTGAAGCCGTCGGCGGACAGCGCGAAGATCGAGCCGTAGACGTCGCCGAAGTCGTCGTTGAACACCGGCCCGATCACGCCCTGCGGCAAGGTATGCCGCATGTCGCCCACGCGCTTGCGTGCCTGGTACCAGCTGTTGGCCACTTCCTTGGGCGGCGAGCTGTCCTTCAGCTGCAGGAACGTGAGGCTCTCGCCGGGCTTGGTGTAGCTGCGGATGATGTCGGCGTGCGGCACCTCTTGCAGCGTCTTCTCGATCTTGTCCGTCACCTGCTCGGCCATCTGCTGCGCACTGGCCCCAGGCCAGAAGGCCTGCACGACCATCGCGCGGAAGGTGAACGGCGGGTCTTCGTCCTGGCCGAGCTGGAAGTAGGCCGCAAAGCCCAGCACCAGCAGCACGACCATCAGGTAGCGGGTGAGCGCAGGGTGCTCCAGCGCCCAGCGCGAGATGTTGAAGCGTCCCGGCTGGTCCGACGCGTGGGCTGGCAGCGCGGCGGCTGCGGTGCTCGCAAGAGTGCTCATGGCTCCCGATCCCTGTGCCCGGCCCCTCAGCGCAGCGCCGGTGCCGGTGCAGCCATCGACGTGGGCCCGGCAGCGGCGCCGTTCACCGCCGGCACACCCGGCCCGGCCGCCTCGCGGGGCTGGAACAGCTTGACCTTCTGGCCGGGGGTCAGCACGTGCACACCGGCGGTCACCACCACCTGCCCGGTGCCCAGCCCCGATGAGACGAGCACGTCGTTGCCGTCGGCTCCAGCCACGTCGATGGGCTGCGGCTTGACGGTCATCGTAGCGGTGTCGACCAGCCACACCGCCGTGCGGCCTTGCTGCTGCATCACTGCCGTCAAAGGCAGGCGCGTGACGCCTTGGCGCACCGGCAGTGCCACCGAGACGGTAAGCGTCTGGCCCAGTTGCATCTGCGCCGACCCGAGGTCGGCCTTGACCTGGAACGTGCGCGTCACGGGGTCGGCGGCCGCCGCCACCTCTCGCACCGTGGCCGGCAGCGCCGCCGCGGCACCCCAGGGGCGCACCTGCAGCGCCCCGGCACGGCCGACGAGCGCGCGCATGGCGCCGACGCCGTCCTCCGGCACGGCAAACACTGCATCGCGCGGCCCATCGTGGGCCAGCCGCACCACCGGCGCACCGGCGGCCAGCACGGTGCCTGGCTCGCCGTCCACGGCCGTGACGATGCCCGCAGCAGGGGCGGACAAGGCGGCATGCCCGGCCTGGTTGCGCTGCAGGTCGGCCTGCGCCTTGGCCTGCTCGGCCTGAGCCCGGGCGGCCTTGAGCGAGGTCTCGCGCCGCTCCAGCTCCCAGGCACTGATGAAGCCCTGGGCGTGCAGATCCTGGAAGCGCCTGAACTCCGCCGCAGCCAGCTCGTACTGGGTCGCCGCGGCTTGCGCTGCTGCAGCCGCGGCCTCCTGGCCCAGGCGCAGGTCGGCAGCGTCCAGCAAGGCCAGCACCTGGCCGGCACGCACTCGTTGGCCGACTTCCGCCTGGCGGCTCACGACCTTGCCCCCGACACGGAAGCCCAGGCGCGACTCGGTGCGCGCGCGAACCTCGGCAGCGAAGTCGTGCGTGCCGCCGGCCGATGAGGACGCGACGGCCATCGTGCGCACGGCCCGGATGGGCTCAGGGGCGGGGGCCGGCTTGGTGCAGGCCGCCATCAGCAAGCCGGCCGCTGCCACCGCGAGCGCTGCCGTTGTGCCGCGGCGTGCGACCCGGCCGGGCCGACAGGCTCGGTCCTTTCGCTGCAGCCACGCGGGAAGCGACACCCTTCCCGTCGCCCAGGTACCGTTGGCTGGATTGGCCGAGCCGCTGCGATGCATTTCACGCTTCCCCTGCGCTGCCGCGAACGCGGCACCGCGATACATGTGTCTACTGACTGACCGGTCAGTAATGTATTGAAGCGCCAATACCCCTGTCAACCCGCGTGCCCGTGCCCGCCCAGCAGTGGTCGGGCGCAGCCCCCCCGGTCCTTGAAGGATCCGGCCGCTTGCCACAATCAACCCCGTGAGCGGAACTGAACACTACGAGAACTTCCCGGTTGCCTCCCTGCTATGCCCTGCGCGGTTGCGCCCGCCGATCCTGGCGATCTACCGCTTTGCGCGAACGGCCGACGACCTGGCTGACGAAGGCACCGCCGGCCCCCAGCAGCGGCTGCAATCCCTCGCCCGCTACCGCACGGCGCTGGTCCGGGCCTGCGCCGTGCCGCGCATGCAGCCACCGGCCACCGCCGACGCATGGCCCGAGGTGTTCCTGCCGCTGGCCGAGGAAATCGCCGAATTCAAGTTGCCACCTCCGCTGCTGCACGCGCTGCTCGATGCCTTCGAGCAAGACGTGCACAACCCGGTCTATGCCGATCGCGCAGCGCTGCAGGCGTACTGCCGCCGCTCGGCCAACCCCATCGGCCGCTTGCTGCTGCAGCTGTACGGCGTGACCGACGAGCTGTCGGCCGCGCGCTCCGATGACCTCTGCACCGCGCTGCAGCTCATCAACTTCTGGCAGGACCTCAGCATCGACATCCCGCGCGGCCGCCACTACGTGCCCGACGAGGATTGCGCCCGCCATGGCGTGACGCGCGAGGAGCTTGCTGCCGGCCGGGACGGCGCCCGTGTGCGCGCGCTCGTGCGCGACCTGTGCACTTGGGCCGAGGAGCTGCTGCACCGCGGCGCGCCGCTGGCCATGCAGCTGGGCGGACGCGCCGGCCTCGAACTGCGCCTGGTCGTCCAGGGCGGGCTGCGCATCTTGCAGCAGATCGACGCACTCGAGTTTGGCACCCTGGCGGCGCGGCCGCGGCTGGCGGCCATCGACTGGCCGCGGCTGGCCTGGCGTGCCCTCTGGATGAGGGCAGGACCTGTCGGCGACGCGACCGGCGTGTTGCGATGACCCCGGAGCAGTACGTCCAGGACAAAGCCGCACGCAGCGGCTCTTCGTTCTACTACGCGTTCCTGTTCCTGCCGCCGCCGCGGCGGGCCGCCATCACTGCCTTCTACGCCTTCTGCCGCGAGGTGGATGACGTGGTCGACGAGGTCGGCGAGCCGGGTGTGGCGGCCGCCAAGCTGCAGTGGTGGCGCGACGAGGTGGCCGCGGCGTTTCGCGGCGCGCCCACGCATCCGGTGATGCGGGCGCTGCAGCCGCACCAGGCTCCCTTCGGCATCGACGCCGGGCACCTGCTGGCGGTCATCGATGGCTGCCAGGTGGACCTCGAGCAGTCGCGCTTCCTCGACTTCGCCGGACTGCAGCGCTACTGCCACCTGGTGGCCGGCGTGGTGGGCGAGGTCGCCGCGAACATCTTCGGGCGCACCCACCCGGGCACGCTGACTTACGCGCACCGCCTGGGCGAGGCAATGCAGCTGACCAACATCATCCGCGACGTCGGCGAAGACGCGCGCCGCGGCCGCATCTACCTGCCGCTGGACGAATTGAAGCGCTTCGAGGTGAAGCCCACGGAGATCCTGCAGCGCCAGGCCCCCTGGGGCTACAGCGAGCGCTTCACGGCGCTGATGCGATTCCAGGCCGAACGGGCTCATGCCGCCTACGCCAGCGCAATGGCGGCGCTGCCGGAGGTGGACCGCGAGCGCCAGAAGCCCGGCCTGATGATGGCCAACATCTATCGCACGCTGCTGCGCGACATCGAGCGCGACGGCTTTCGCGTGCTGCACCAGCGCACCACGATCACGCCGCTGCGCAAGCTGTGGATCGCGGCGCGCACGCACCTGGAGGGTCGCTAGGTGTCGACTGCCGGCTGCGCCGCCTTTCGCAGGCTCGCGCCGCAATGACCCGGCGCATTGCCATCGTCGGCGGGGGCTGGGCGGGCTTGGCCGCGGCCGTGCGGGCCGTGCAGGCAGGTCAGCGCGTCACGCTCTTCGAGATGGCCCAACAGCTGGGCGGGCGGGCGCGCAGTGTGCCGCCGGCCAGTCAGGACATGGCCGGCCCTGAGGCCGCCGTGGCATTGGACAACGGGCAGCACATCCTCATCGGCGCCTACCGGCGCACGCTCGACCTGATGCGCACCGTGGGCGCGCGCGAAGAAGAACTGCTGCAGCGCCGGCCGCTCGAGCTGCGCTTTGCCGATGGACGCGGGCTGGCGCTGCCCCGCGGCCCGGTGTGGGTGGCCTTCGTGCGCGCGGTGGCGGGCTGCGCGGGCTGGAACTGGAACGATCGCTCGGCCCTCATCCGCGCCGCGGCCGGCTGGGCGCTGGACCGCTTTCGCTGCGACCCGGCGCTCACCGTCGACGCACTGTGCGCCGGCCTGCCCCCGGCTGTGAGGCAGCTGTTGATCGACCCACTGTGCGTGGCGGCGCTGAACACCCCGGCACGCGAAGCCAGCGCTGCCGTGATGCTGCGTGTGCTGCGCGATGCGCTCTTCGGCGGCCGTGGGGCCGCGGACCTGCTGCTGCCGCGTCGGCCGCTGGGCGAGCTGCTGCCAGGGCCCGCGGGGCAATGGTTGGCCAGCCGAGGGGCCGCCGTGCAGTTGGGGCGGCGAGTGACGGCGGTGCAGCGGATCGGCCCGGCCCGCGGCGGCGGCTGGTCGGTGGCGGGCGAACCGTTCGATGGCGTGGTGCTGGCCGTCCCGCCCGCCGAGGCCGCGCGGCTGACGATGCCGCTGGCCTCGGGCTGGGCGACGATCGCCCAGGGCCTGCGCTACGAGCCGATCGCCACCGTTTACCTCGAATGCCCCGGTGCCCGGCTGCCGGCACCGATGACGGCGCTCGTCGAGGGCTTGGCGGCACCGGCCCAGTTCGCCTTCGACCACGGGGCCCTGGGTGGCGCGGCGGGGCGCTTCGCCTTCGTCGTCAGCGGGGCTGCGCCCTGGGTGGAGCGTGGGAGTGGCGCGCTTGCCGCGGCGGTCATCGACCAGGCCCGCACCGCCATGCCGGCAGGCACCTGGCCCGCCTCGCCGAAGCTGGCCAAGGTGCTTGTGGAGCGGCGGGCGACCTTCCGCTGCACGCCCGGCTTGAGGCGCCCCCCGGCGCCCATCCTCGGCGGGCTGGTCGCGGCGGGAGACTACGTCGCCGGCCCTTACCCGGCCACGCTCGAGGGGGCGGTGCTGTCAGGCGAGGCGGCCGTCCAGGCCCTGGAACGATGAACTCGGCACCGGTTGACTTTTCGGGATACAGCTCACGCTTCCGCGATGCAGAATAGGGTTCAGGCGCATTCGCGCAGACCTGCACCGCCATCATGAATCGCAAGGATCCGCACACCCCGACGATCCAGGTTCTCGGGCGCGCCTTCGCGCTGCTCGACATGCTGGCCGAGCAGGCCGACCCGGTGACGCTGAAGGAGATCAGCGAGCGCACCGGGCTGCACCCTTCCACGGCGCACCGGATCCTCAACGACCTGACCATCGGCCGCTACGTCGACCGGCCCCAGGCCGGCAGCTACCGCCTGGGCATGCGTCTTCTCGAGCTGGGCAACCTCGTCAAGGCGCGACTGGACGTGCGCGACGCGGCGATCGGCCCGATGCGCGAACTGCACAAGCTGACGCACCAGCCGGTGAACCTCTCGGTGCGACAGGGCGACGAGATCGTCTACATCGAGCGCGCCTACAGCGAGCGCTCGGGCATGCAGGTGGTGCGCACCGTGGGCGGCCGCGCCCCGCTGCATCTGACTTCCGTGGGCAAGCTGTTCCTGGCCGCCGACGACCCGGCACGCGTGCGCGCCTATGCCGTGCGCACCGGGCTCACCGGCCACACGCGCAACAGCATCACCGAGATCTCCCGCCTGGAGCGCGAACTGGCCGGCGTGCGTACCAGCGGCACCGCGCGCGACGACGAAGAGCTCGAGCTCGGCGTGCGCTGCATGGCTTCGGGCGTGCACGACGACCAGGGCCGGCTGGTGGCCGGCCTGTCCATCTCGGCACCGGCCGACCGCCTGGAAGAAGCGTGGCTCGCGCGGGTCAAGGCCACCGCGCAGCAGATCTCCGAGTCGCTCGGCTACCGCAGCGCTGGCACCGCCTGATCTGGCACACCTGAAGGCCGCCCAGGCGCCGGCATTTCCGCGGTGCCACCGGCAGGCGCCGTGCCCGACACCACGGCAACCGCTGCGGCAGTTGTTGCAGCGGGGCCGGCAGCGTTCGCCGTGGCGTCCGCAGCCGGCGAGGAGCCTTTCGCATCCGGAGCACCCCCGATCGACTCGGGCCCGCCTTCCATCTTGCGCGGGCCTGCGGGCAGGCTGGCCTGCAGCCAGCGGCGCAGGCGCTCGGCATCGGCGATGCGGGAATAGCGCCCCGCGCTGTCCAGCAGCACCATGGTCAGGTGGCGCCCTGCCATCGTCGCGCGCATCACCACACACCGGCCGGCGGCGGCGATGTAGCCGGTCTTCTGCACCGCGATCTCCCACTCGGGGTGGCGCACGAGGCCGTTGGTGTTGCGGAACACCATGCGCTGCCGGCCGCTGCCAACCCGCATCTCGTCTGACGTGGAGTAGTCGCGGATCAGCGGGTGGCTTGCGGCGGCGCTGACCAGCCTGGCCAGATCCTGCGCGCTCGACCGGTTCTCGCTCGACAACCCGGTCGGCTCCACGTATCTCGTGTCGCGCATGCCGAGCACCTGAGCCTTGGCGTTCATCGCCTGCACGAAGGCCGCTTTGCCGCCCGGATGGTGGCGCCCCAGCGCGTGGGCGGCGCGGTTCTCCGAAGCCATGAGAGCCAGCCGGAGCATCTCGTCGCGGCTGAGCTGCGCGCCCGGCGCGAGACGGCGGCGCTGGTTGGAACCCGCGGTGGCGCGCACGTCCTCGACGCTGACGGTCAACTCCTCGGAGAGCGAGCTACCCGACTCCACGACGACCAGCGCCGTCATCAGCTTGGTGATCGACGCGATCGGCAGTACCGCCTGGGAGTTCTTGCTGAACAGCACCTCGTTGGAGTCGCTGTCCACCACCAACGCCACCGCTGAGCGCAGGTCGAGTCCGTCGTCGACCGCGTGCAGGCCGGCCTGCGTGCCGACCGAGGGCGCCGCCGGCACGGCGGCGCGCCGTGCCGGCGCGCGAGCCGTACTGGCGCGCGGCCCGGGTCTTGCCGTGGGGTGCGCAGCCCGCGCCAAAGGTTCCTGCGGCGCGGCCGCAGCCCGCTGCATGGCCACCGCCTGCGAACCTGCTGCCGCAGCCGGCCCACCCGACACCAGGGACCACGCCAACGAGACCAGCGCCAGGCGGACCATCGCTCTGCCCGGGCGGAGCGGGCGGGGTATCAGCGGCCGATTCACTTCGGGCATATGGGGGCAGGCGCCGACGGGACGGCCGCGAGTGTAGCCACGAAACCGGAAGTTCTTCAACAAAATTAACAACTTGCAGCCACTACTTGATGAAATCGTTTCACTCCCTCCGGGGCAGATTGCGCACCGCCCGCGATCCCTCAACCCTGCGCCGCCACCCGATCGACCTTGCTGTGGAGCTTGTTCAGCGCCGACAGGTACGCCTTGGCCGAGGCCACCACGATGTCCGGATCCGCGCCGACGCCATTGACCACCCGGCCACCGTGCTGCAGGCGCACGGTGACCTCGCCTTGCGATTCGGTACTGCCGCTGGTGATGGCGTTCACCGAGTACAGCACGAGTTCCGCACCGCTCTTGACCTGCGACTCGATGGCCTTGAGGCTGGCATCGACCGGTCCGTTGCCGTACGCCTCGGCGCGAAACTCGTCGGCTCCCATCGCGAAGGCCACCTTGGCGAACGGCCGCTCGCCCATCTCGCTGCGCTGCGACAGCGCTAGAAGACGGTAGTGCTCGGCGTCGGGCGTGACGCTTTCGTCGCCGACCAATGCGATGATGTCCTCGTCGAAGATCTCGCTCTTGCGATCAGCCAGGTCCTTGAATCGGGCGAACGCGTTGTTGATGTCGGCCTCGCTCTCCAGCTCGATGCCCAGGTCCTGCAGCCGCTGCTTGAACGCATTGCGGCCAGAGAGCTTGCCCAGGACGATCTTGTTGGCGCTCCAGCCCACATCCTCGGCGCGCATGATCTCGTAGGTATCGCGCGCCTTGAGCACGCCGTCCTGGTGGATGCCGCTGGCGTGCGCGAAGGCGTTGGCGCCCACCACCGCCTTGTTTGGCTGCACGACGAAGCCGGTGGTCTGGCTGACCATGCGCGAGGCGGGCACGATCTGCGTGGTGTCGATGCCCACCTGCAGGCCGAAGTAGTCGCGCCGCGTCCTGACGGCCATCACCACCTCCTCGAGCGAGCAGTTGCCTGCGCGCTCGCCCAGGCCGTTGATCGTGCACTCGATCTGGCGCGCGCCGCCGAGCTTCACGCCGGCCAGCGAGTTG
The DNA here is from genome assembly GCA_016789955.1 of Rubrivivax sp. Taxonomy (GTDB): domain Bacteria; phylum Pseudomonadota; class Gammaproteobacteria; order Burkholderiales; family Burkholderiaceae_C; genus Rubrivivax. The sequence goes on from JAEUPB010000067.1 coordinate 45,300, forward strand.
GCCACCGCCATGCCCAGGTCGTTGTGGCAATGCACGCTCCACACCGCCTTGTCACTGTTGGGGATGCGCTCGCGCAGCTGGCGGATGAACTGGCCGTACAGCTCCGGGACTGCGTAGCCCACGGTATCGGGAATGTTGATCGTCGTGGCGCCCTCGGTGATGGCGGTCTCGAGCACGCGGCACAGGAAGTCGGGCTCGCTGCGGTAGCCGTCTTCGGGCGAGAACTCCACGTCCGCGCACAGGTTGCGCGCGAAGCGCACTGCCAGCCGTGCCTGCTCGTGCACCTGGTCCGGCGTCATGCGCAGCTTCTTCTCCATGTGCAGCGGCGACGTGGCGATGAAGGTGTGGATGCGCGCACGCGCCGCCGGCTTCAGGGCCTCCGCGGCACGCGAGATGTCGCGGTCGTTGGCGCGCGCCAGCGAGCAGACGACCGACTCCCTGATGTGGCTGGCGATCGAGCGCACACACTCGAAGTCGCCGTTGGAACTGGCCGCGAAGCCGGCTTCGATGATGTCCACCCGCAGCCGCTCCAGCTGCCGCGCGATGCGCAGCTTCTCGTCGCGGGTCATGGAGGCGCCGGGCGACTGCTCGCCGTCGCGCAAGGTGGTGTCGAAGATGATGAGCTTGTCGGTCATGGTCATGCCCTGGTGTCGATGGTGGCTTGCAGGCAGCGTTCGGAACCCTGAAAGGACAACGGCCCGCTGCTTTGCGCTGGCGGGCCGTTGATCGGGGAAAGAAATGCTTGCCGGGAGAAGACGCGCGCGATCAGCGAACCCGCGAGGGTCCTAGCAGTAGCAGGGCGATCGGCGAGGTCATCGCGAGATCGGGCGTGCGGCCGGAAGACATGGCGCGAATGTACCACGCGCCCCAGGCGTGGCAAGGCTCGTCGTGGCGGGCCCGCTCTCGCCTCACGGGTGCAGGCCCTTTTCTTCCGGCTCGTCGGTCGAGGTGGCGATGACGCTGGTGCGCTGCCCCTTCGCCCTGCGCCAGGCATAGATGAAGTAGCCAGACAGCCCATACAGGCAGAACATGCCGAACAGCACGATCGGCGGGTGCACGTTGACCAGCGCGATCAGCAGCGCGATGGCCACGATCACCGCGAACGGCACGGTGCGCTTGCCGCCCCAGACCTTGAAGCTGTAGAACGGCGCATTGGTCACCATCGTCAGCCCAGAATAGAGGGTCACCCCGAAGGCCACCCAGGCGAGCCAAGGCAGCTTGTCTACCTCCTTGAAGCCGGCATCGTCCATGACCCAGATGAAGCCGACCACCAGGGCCGCGGCCGCGGGACTCGGCAGCCCTTGGAAGTAGCGCTTGTCGACCACCGCGATGTTGGTGTTGAAGCGGGCCAGCCGCAGCGCCGCACCGGCGCAGTAGACGAACGCGGCGATCAGTCCGGACTTGCCCAGCCCCTTGAGCGCCCACTCATAGACGATGAGGGCCGGCGCGGCACCGAAGCCCACCATGTCGCACAGGCTGTCCATCTGCTCGCCGAACGCGCTCTGCGTGTGCGTCATGCGCGCGATGCGGCCGTCCAGGCTGTCCAGCACCGCAGCGCAGAAGATGGCGATGCAGGCCACCTCAAAGCGCCCGTTCATCGCCATCACCACGGCATAGAACCCGGCGAACAGCGCGGCCAGCGTGACCGCGTTGGGCAGCACATAGATGCCGCGCCGCTTGGGGCGCTGCATCTCGATGACTTCACCGGACTCCGCGCCATGGCCCGTCAAGGGGCCGGGCGCGGTCTCGCCCGGAAAGCCAGAGTGCGAAGCGCGCGCGGATTCGTTCATGGCGCAAGGATACGCCGCGCGCACCGGGGCCCGAGGGCCATCAGTTCCTGGAGCGGTCGACCAGCTTGTTGGCCTTGATCCACGGCATCATGGCGCGCAGCTTCTCGCCCACCACCTCGATGCTGTGCTCGGCCATCAGGCGGCGGCGGCTGAGCAGCGTGGGCGCGCCGGCACGGTTCTCCAGGATGAAGCTCTTGGCGTACTCGCCGCTCTGGATGTCGGCCAGCATCTTCTTCATCGCGGCCTTGGTCTCGGCGGTGATGACCCTGGGCCCGCTGACGTACTCGCCATATTCGGCGTTATTGCTGATCGAGTAGTTCATGTTGGCGATGCCGCCCTCGTAGATGAGGTCGACGATCAGCTTGAGTTCGTGCAGGCATTCGAAGTACGCCATCTCGGGCGCGTAGCCGGCCTCCACCAGCGTCTCGTAGCCGGCCTTGATGAGTTCCACAGTGCCGCCGCACAGCACGGCCTGTTCGCCGAAGAGGTCGGTCTCGGTCTCCTCGCGGAAGTTGGTCTCGATGATGCCGGCCTTGCCGCCGCCGTTGGCCGCGGCGTAGCTGAGCGCCAGGTCGCGCGCCTTGCCGCTCTTGTCCTGGTGCACGGCCACCAGATGCGGCACGCCGCCGCCTCGGCTGTAAGTGTCGCGCACGGTGTGGCCGGGGGCCTTGGGTGCCACCATCCACACGTCGATGTCGTCGCGCGGCACCACCTGCCCGTAGTGCACGTTGAAGCCGTGCGCGAAGGCCAGCGACGCGCCCTTCTTCATGTGCGGCTCGACGTCGTTCCTGTAGACGGCGGCGATCTGCTCGTCGGGCAGCAGGATCATCACCACGTCGGCATCCTTCACCGCGTCCTGGACCTCGGCGACCTTTAGGCCCGCCTTCTCCACCTTGGGCCAGCTGGCGCCACCGCGGCGCAGGCCCACGGTCACCTTCACGCCGCTGTCGTGGAGGTTCTGCGCGTGGGCATGGCCCTGCGAACCGTAGCCGACGATGGTGACCTGCTTGCCCTTGATGAGGCTGAGATCGGTGTCTTTTTCGTAGTAGACCTTCATGGTTTCTCTCCGTGGGAAGTCGAAGGTGGTGCGCGGGCCGGCTCAGACCCGCAGGATGCGCTCACCGCGCCCGACGCCACTGGCGCCGGTGCGCACGGTCTCGAGGATCGCCGCGCGGTCGATGGCGACGAGGAAGGCGTCGAGCTTGGACGAGTCACCCGTCAGCTCGATCGTGTAGCTCTTCTCGGTGACGTCGATGATGCGGCCGCGGAAGATGTCGGCCATGCGCTTCATCTCCTCGCGCTCCTTGCCGACGGCGCGTACCTTGATCAGCATGAGCTCGCGCTCGATGAAGGCGCCCTCGGTCAGGTCGACCACCTTCACCACCTCGATGAGGCGGTTCAGGTGCTTGGTGATCTGCTCGATGATCTCGTCGCTGCCGGTGGTGACGATGGTCATGCGCGACAGCGAGGCATCTTCGGTCGGTGCGACCGTCAGGCTCTCGATGTTGTAGCCGCGCGCGGAGAACAGCGCCACCACGCGTGAAAGGGCGCCCGGCTCGTTCTCGAGCAGCACCGCGATGATGTGTTTCATGATTTCGTCGTCCTTCACGGCTCCTCAGCGCTGCCGGGGCGGTAACCCCGGGGCCTTGGCCGCGGATTTCGAGTGGAAGAACAAAGAGATGCCGGATCTGCGAAGCTCGCGCGCCTGCGCCGCCGGGCTGCCGGAGACGGCGCGGTAGCGCCGGCCCCCTGCCCTGCGATTCAGCCGCCGAGTCCCATCACAGGTCTTCGCTGCCCAGCAGCATCTCGGTGATGCCCTTGCCGGCCTGCACCATCGGCCAGACGTTTTCGGTGGGGTCGGTGCGCACGTCCAGGAACACCGTGCGGTTCTTCAGCTTGATGGCTTCGCGCAGCGCCGGCTCCACGTCGGCGGGCTTCTCGATCAGCATGCCGACGTGCCCATAGGCCTCGGCCAGCTTCACGAAGTCGGGCAGCGCGTCCATGTAGCTGTGCGAGTAGCGGCCGCCGTAGTCCAGCTCCTGCCACTGCCGCACCATACCGAGGTAGCGGTTGTTCAGCGAGATGATCTTCACCGGGGTCTCGTACTGCTTGCAGGTCGAAAGCTCCTGCAGGCACATCTGGATGCTGCCTTCGCCGGTGATGCAGAACACCTCGGCCTCGGGCCTGGCCAGCTTGATGCCCATGGCGTACGGCAGGCCCACGCCCATAGTGCCCAGGCCGCCGGAGTTGATCCAGCGCCGCGGCTCCTCGAAGCGGTAGAACTGCGCGGCCCACATCTGGTGCTGGCCGACGTCGCTGGTGATGTAGCAGTCGGTGCCGCGGGTGAGCTCCCACAACTTCTCCACCACCTGCTGTGGCTTGATGACGTCGCTGCTCTTGCGGTAGGCCAGGCACTCGCGCTTGCGCCACTCGTTGACCTGGCTCCACCACGCCGCGAGCGCCTGCGCGTCGGGCCGCACCTTGGCCTCCTCGAGCTGGGCGATGAGTTCCAGCAGCACCTCCTTCACGTCGCCGACGATCGGGATGTCGACCCTCACGCGCTTGCTGATGCTGGAGGGATCGATGTCGACGTGGATGATCTTGCGCTCGACCTGCGCAAAGTGCTTCGGATTGCCGATGACGCGGTCGTCGAAGCGCGCGCCCACGGCCAGCAGCACGTCGCAGTGCTGCATCGTCATGTTGGCTTCGTAGGTGCCGTGCATGCCCAGCATGCCCAGGAACTTGGGGTCGCTCGAGGCGATCGCGCCCAGGCCCATCAGCGTGTTCGTGCACGGAAAGCCAAGCAGGTCGGCCAGCCGCCGCAGCTCCGCCGAGGCGTTGCCGAGGATCACGCCGCCGCCGGTGTAGATGTAGGGGCGCTTGGCGCCCAGCAGCAGCTGCACCGCCTTGCGGATCTGCCCGCCGTGGCCCTTGCGCACGGGGTTGTAGCTGCGCATCTCCACCCGCTCGGGATAGTGGAAAGGCGCGGTCTTCAGCGACACGTCCTTCGGGATGTCCACCACCACCGGGCCGGGGCGGCCGGTGCGAGCGATGTGGAAGGCCTTCTTGATCGTCAGCGCCAGCTCGCGCACGTCCTTGACCAGGAAGTTGTGCTTGACGATCGGGCGCGTGATGCCCACCGTGTCGCACTCCTGGAAGGCATCCAGGCCGATGGCCGGCGTGGGAACCTGCCCGGT
>JAEUPB010000075.1 GCA_016789955.1 Rubrivivax sp.
CGGCGACCGCTTCATCAGGACGGTCGCGTAGCATGGCACCACCGACTTGCCCACCGCGTCGGTCGTTCGTCGCAAGCGACGCCCGCCGCCGTGGACAAGTCTCCGAGGCCTCGCACACAGAAATTCAGACAGCCCCGTTGCGCAAAATCTACTGGCCGGGCTGACGTTCTCTTACCGCTCAAACGGCTGTGGATTGACTGCCCCACGCAAGTTTGCGATCAGCGCCCCGCTGTCCTTCGGCACCCCATCCCCCCTCCACGCCACATGCGTATCCGCCCGACACAACACCAGCGCATGCCGGTACGCCTCGGGCCACCCGTCCCGCGGCTCCGCATCCAGCACCACCAGCGGCACCCGCTGCGCCCGCGCCGCCTCCACCAGCCCTGACACGTCCACGCGCCGGTCGCGCCGGATCAGCGTGTACCCCGGTCCGAAGGCATCGAACAGCGAGCGCCCGTCGGCCAGCCACACGTGCGGCACGCGGCAGCCCGGCACGGTGCTCTCGGTGAACCGGTCCATCGTGTACGGCGGCGGCGTCTCGGCTTCGGCCTCGGCGCCGGCCGGCGTGCCGTCGACCTCGCGATCGCGGATCACGATCGGCGAGCCCTCGTAGTAGTAGCCGAAGTTCAGCCCGCCGCAGCAGAACTGCTGCACGTTCAGCGCGTAGGCCTCGGCGCCGATGCGCGCGCGCTCGGCGGCGCCGGCGGCGTCGTCGGCCTCGATGTTCGGCGGCACCGCGCTGCGCGCCTTGATCATCTTGGCGGCGTGGTCCATCGCGAAATGCGAGACCTGCTGCGTGATGGGCTGGCGCTCGGCCTCGTAGGCGTCGAGGAACCGTTCGCCGGCCCAGCCCTGGATGACGCCGGCCAGCAGCCACGTGAGGTTGGTGACGTCGGCGATGCCGGCGTTCATGCCGTAGCCGGCGTAGGGCACCCACAGGTGCGCGGCGTCGCCGGCGATGAACACGCGGCCCTGCCGGAAACGGTCGGCCACCAGGCGGCGGCCCACCCAGTCCTCGCGCGTCAGCACCTCGTACTCGAAGCGCTCGTCCACGCCGAGGATCTGGCGAATCGCCCAGTCGCGGTCCACCGCGTCGAAGTCGTCCTCGCCAGGGTTCAGGTGGTTGTGCACCAGCCAGATCTCGCGCCCGTCGATCGCGAACACGGTGCCGCAGCGGCGCGGGTTCACCGAGTAGCAGCACCAGGCGGGCGGGTTCGTCTCCAGCGCGCGCAGGCCCGGCGCGCGGATGCAGCTGCTCTGCACGCGCTGGATGACCGGCGTGCCTTCGAGCTTGGCGCCGATGGCCTTGCGCACCATCGAGCTGCCGCCGTCGCAGCCGAGCAGGTAGCGGGCGCGGATGCGGCGGGTCTTGTTCGTGTCGAGGTCGAGCAGCTCGGCGGTGACGCCGTGCGCGTCCTGCTCGAAGCCGGTGAGCTGCGTGCGGTGGTGCAGGCGGATGCCGGGCCGCGCCGCGGCATGGTGCAGCAGCACCGGCTCGAGGTAGGTCTGGTTGATGCGGTGCGGCGGCTCGGGCGTGGGCCACCAGCCGTCGGGGCCGGAGGTGTCGGTGTAGCGGTCGCGCCGGCAGGGGATGGGGATGCGCGTCAGCTCGTGGCCCGTCACGCTGGTGCGGAACACCACGTCGTTCGGATGGTCGGCGGGCAGGCCGGCGTCGCGCAGCGCCTGCGCCAGGCCCAGCCGCCGGAAGATCTCCATGCTGCGCGCGCTGACGTGGTTGCACTTGACGTTGGGCGGCTCGGCGTAGCGGCGCACCTCGGCCAGCGTCACGCGCACGCCGCGCTGCGCCAGGTCCATCGCGCCGGTCAGCCCCACCGGGCCGCCGCCGGCGATCAGCACGTCGGTGTCGTAGGTCTGCATCGCTAGGGTTGAGTCTTCTTCCTCATTCGACCTTGATGTTCGCGGCCTTGATCACGCGCGCCCACTTGGTGGTCTCGGCGCGGATGTAGGCGTCGAAGGCATCGGCGGTGGTGGGCATGGGCTCCATGCCCTGCGCGCGCATCGCGGCCTGGATCGTCTCGTCACGCAGCGCCGCGGTGAGCTCGGCGTTCAGCCGCTGCACCACCGCGGCCGGCGTGCCCGCCGGCGCCACCACGCCGAACCAGCCGGTGGAGTCGTAGCCGGCCAGGCCGGCTTCGGCGGCGGTGGGCACGTCGGGCAGCTGCTGCAGCCGCTGCGGGCTCGTCACCGCGTAGGCCACGAGCTTGCCGGCGCGGATGTGCGGCAGCGAGGCCGACAGGTCCACCACGGCCAGCGGCACCTGGCCGCCGATCACGTCCAGCGCCGCGGGGCCCGAGCCCTTGTACGGCACCTCGGTGAACTTCACGTCGCCCATCTGCGCGAAGAGCTGCGACGAGAGGTGCATCGCGGTGCCGTTGCCGCCATGCGCCACCGAAAGCTTGCCCGGCTCGGCGCGCGCCTGCGCGAGCAGCTCGCGCAAGGTCTTCGCCGGCAGCGAGGGGTGGCCCACCAGCACGAACGGGATGGCCGCCAGGCCGCTCACCGGGCGCAGGTCCTTCGCGGGGTCGAAGGGCATCTGCGCGTACAGGCTCACGTTGGCGGCGAGGGCCCCGGCCGCGCCCACGCCGATCGTGTAGCCGTCGGGCGGGGCCTTGGCCACCACCGCCAGGCCGATGTTGCCGCCGGCGCCGGGGCGGTTGTCCACCACCACCTGCTGGCCGAGCTTCTCGGTGAGGCGCGGCACCAGCAGCCGCACCACCGCGTCGGCACTGCCGCCGGGCGGGAAGGTGACGACGACGCGGATGGGCTTGTTCGGGTAGTCGGCCTGCGCGTGCAGCGGCAGCGGGGTCGAGGCCAGGGTGGCCATCGTGGCGGCGGTGGCCAGCGTGGCGAGTGCGCGGCGTCGCGAGAGGGGGTGCGGCATCGGGTCTCCGAATTTCTCATGGGAGCGGCGCGAGGATGGGCCGCCCTGTGCGTGGCCGATCGTAGCGGCGCACCGGGTGTCCGTTCGGCGACAACGGGCAGGGCGCGCGCTTGCGTATCGTCGCGGGCTACCAAGAGGAGACACGCCGGATGGAATCGCCCCGCACGAGCTACCGCATCTGCCCGCTGTGCGAGGCCTGCTGCGGGCTGGAGATCACCACGCGCGGCCGCGAGGTGGTGGCCATCCGCGGCGCGCCGAACGACGTGCTGAGCCGCGGCTACCTCTGCCCCAAGGGCTACGCGCTGAAAGACCTGCACGAAGACCCCGACCGCCTGCGCCAGCCGCTGGTGCGCCGCGGCGGCACGCTGCAGCCGGCCACGTGGGAGGAAGCCTTCGAGGCCATCGCGCGCGGGCTGCAGCCGGTGATCGAGCAGCACGGCCGCGACGCGGTGGCGCTGACCTTCGGCAACCCGGCGGCGCACAAGATGGGCCTGCTGCTCTACACCGGCCGGCTGGCGAAGGCGCTGGGCTCGCGCAACGTGTTTTCCGCGAGCACGCTGGACCAGATGCCCAAGCAGCTCGCCAACGGCTGGATGTTCGGCCACTGGCTGACGATGCCGATCCCCGACATCGCGCGGACGGACTGGCTGCTGGTGATCGGCGCCAACCCGATGGCCAGCAACGGCAGCCTGTGGTGCGTGCCGGACTTTCGCGGTCACGCCAAGGCGCTGCGGCAGCGCGGCGGCAAGCTGGTCGTGATCGACCCGCGCCGCACCGAGACCGCGGCCATCGCCGACGAGCACCACGCGATCCGCCCCGGTGGCGACGTGGTGCTGCTCGCGGCGATGGTGCACGTGCTGTTTGCCGAAGGGCTGGTGAAGCTGGGCCGGCTGGAAGGCCTGCTGGACGGCGTGGACGCGGTGCGCAGCGCGGTGACACCGTACACGCCCGAGGCGGCCGCGGCGCGCTGCGGCGTGGACCCCGAGACCATCCGCCGCCTGGCGCGCGAGCTGGCCGCGGCGCCGCGCGCGGCGGTGTACGGCCGCATCGGCACCTGCGTGCAGCGCTGGGGCACGGTGAACTCGTGGCTGGTGGAGGTGCTGAACGCGCTCACCGGCCACCTCGACGAACCCGGCGGCGCGATGTTCGCCAAGGCCGCGGCCTTTGCCGACAACACCGTGGGCCCGCCGGGCCGCGGGCGCGGCATCGTCACCGGCCGGCACGCGAGCCGCGTGAGCGGCGCGCCCGAGGTGTGGGGCGAGCTGCCGATGACCTGCCTGGCCGAGGAGATGGAGACGCCGGGCGAAGGCCAGGTGCGGGCGCTGATCAGCGTGGCCAGCAACCCGGTGCTCTCGGCGCCGGGCGGGCCGCGCATCGCGCGCGCGCTGGAGCGGCTGGACTTCATGGTGAGCCTGGACATCTACGTCAACGAGACCACGCGCCACGCCGACGTGATCCTGCCCGGGCAGAGCCCGCTGGAGCTGCTGCACTACGACACCGCGTTCCCGCAGTTCTCGTGGCGCAACCAGGCGCGTGCCAGCGCGCCGGTGTTCGAGCCCGATCCCGCGCATGTGCCGGAGTGGCTGCAGCTGACCACGCTGGGCGTCATCGTCTCCGGCCGCGGCAGCACGCCGGCGCAGGCGCTGCAGGTCGACGACGAGGCGCTGGAGGTGGAGCTGCAGCGTGTGACAGGCTCAGGCGCGCAGGCCGAGGCGGCGCGCGCGGCGATGCAGGCGCAGGGCCTGCGCGGCGCCGAGGCGCGGCTGGAGCTCGCGCTGCGCAGCGGCCCGTGGGGCGACGGCTTCGGCGTGCGGCCCGAGGGGCTGACCCTCGAGCGCGTGCTGGCCACCTCCGGCGGCATCGACCTCGGCGAACTGCAGCCGCGGCTGCCCGAGGCGCTGCGCACGCCCTGCGGCCGCGTGGAGCTGGCGCCGCCGGTGTGCCTGCAGGAGCTGCAGCGCGCGCAGGAAGAGCTGCACGCGGTGCAGCCGGAACTCGTGGTGATCGGCCGCCGTGATGTGCGCAGCAACAACAGCTGGATGCACAACCTGCCGGTGCTGGCCAAAGGGCGGGAGCGCTGCACGCTGCTCGTGCATCCCAGCGATGCAGCCTCGCGCGGGCTGGCCGATGGCGCGATGGCCACGATCGCCGGTGCCGGCGCGGCCCTCCCGGTGCGCGTGGAGGTGAGCGATGCGATGCGCCCCGGCGTGGTGTGCCTGCCGCACGGCTGGGGCCACGGCGAGCCCGGCGTGCAGCTCGGCGTGGCAGCGCAGCGGCCGGGCGTGAACCTCAACGCGCTGCTGCCCGACGACGTGCGCGATGCGCCCTCGGGCAACGCGGTGCTGAACGGCGTGGCGGTGACGCTGGTGGCGATGCCGGCGGTGGCCGCGCTGGCGGCGGCGGACTGACGGGCTCGACCGTGAAGGCACTCCCGTCATGACCCTCGTCGACCAGGAACCGAAGGGCGGCTGGGTCGTCGTCGGCGCGTGCTTCGGCGCGCTGGCGGTGATCTTCGGCGTGTCGTACTCGTTCGCCGCGTTCTTCGAGTCGTACGCGCGCGAGTTCTCGGCCAGCCGCGCCGACGTGTCGCTGGTGTTCGGCGTCAGCGGCCTGCTGTACTTCCTCGCCGGTGCTGGCGGCGGGCTGCTGGCCGACCGGCACGGGCCGAGGATCGTCACGTCGGCCGGCATGCTGTGCATCGCGGCGGCGCTGTGGGTGTCGAGCCAGGCCACGTCGCTCGTGCACATCGTGCTGGCGCAGGGCGTGGGCGTGGGGCTGGGCATCGCGCTGGTCTACACGCCGGCCATCGGCTGCGTGCAGCCGTGGTTCACGCGCCGCCGCGGCCTGGCGGCCGGGCTGGCCAGCGCGGGCATCGGCGCCGGCACGCTGGTGGTGCCGGTGGCGGTGGCGATGGCCATCGCCGCGTGCCAGTGGCGCACCACGCTGCAGGGGCTGGCGGTGTTCGTGCTGGTGGCGGGGCTGGCGGCCACGTCGCTGCTGAAGCGCGCGCCGGCGGCCACCGCGCGCGGCACCGCCGCGGTGCCGGGCCACACGCTGCGCGAGGCGATGCGCTCGCCGCGCTTCCGCTGGCTCTACCTGGCCACGGTGCTGGGCGCGGTGCCGATGTTCGTGCCGTTCGCGCATGTGTCGGCGGCGGCGCGCGACCTCGGCGTGGCCGACGCGCAGGCGGTGGGCCTGGTGGGCCTGATCGGCATCGGCAGCCTCACCGGGCGCTTCGCGATCGGCGGCGTGGCCGACCACCTCGGCCGCCCGCGCACGCTGGTGCTGGGCATGGCCGCACTCGGCGCCACCTTCGTGCTGTGGCTGCTGGCGAGCTCGCTGGCCGGCTCGGCGAGCGCGGTCTACGCGGTGATGGCGGTGTACGCGGTGGTGATGGGCCTGAGCTACGGCGGCATCGTCTCGCTGCTGCCGGCGCTGTGCATGGACTTCTTCGGCGCCCGCGCGGTGTCGTCGATCATCGGCACGCTGTACACGGGTGCGGCCTTCGGCAACCTCGCCGGCCCGTGGCTGGCCGGGCGGCTCTTCGACGTGCAGGGGAACTACACGACCGTGGCGCTGGTGTGCCTGGCGTTCGGCGTGGCGGCCGCCGGGTGCGCAGGGAGGATGCGCCGGGCGGCGTGAGCTGACCTCAGCGCGAACGCGCCCGCCCGACAACTTCAACGGGATGCGGCCACGTGCTCGGGCATGATCGAGCTGCCATGGAAGATCGAGCGCTGCTGCTCACCGATGTCGTCGACAGCACGCGTCTGGCCGCGGAGCTGGGCGACGAGGCCATGGCGCGCATCTGGATGGCCCACGACCGCGTCGCGCGCGAGCTCCTGCGCGTTCACGGTGGCCGGGAGATCGACAAGACCGACGGCATGCTGCTGCTGTTCGGGCGGGCCGAGGAGGCGGCGGCCTATGCACGCGACTATCACCGCGCGCTGGCCAGTCTGCAGGTTCCTCTGCGGGCACGCGCGGGGCTGCATGTCGGCGCCGTGCTGCTGCGGGCCAATCACGCTGACGACGTCGCACGTGGCGCCAAGCCCCTCGAGGTGGAGGGCCTGGCCAAACCCCTGACGGCGCGCGTGATGTCCGTCGCGGGGGCGGGGCAGACGCTGGCCACGGCGGCGGGCTGTGTCGCGCTGGGCGCCGAAACGGCCCGACGGTCTGTCGGGCACTGGCGTCTCAAGGGCATCCCCGAGCCGCTCGAGTTGTACTTGCTGGATTCGGTGGTCGACGACGCTTCGCCGCTGCCCGAGCATGACAAGGCGCACCGCGTCGCGCGAGACGGTGAGCGTTGGCTGCCGCTGGCCGAGCTGCCGGGCAACTTGCCGCGGCCGGGCCCCGGATTCGTCGGGCGGGCGCGGGAGGTCGAGACCATCTCCGATCGGCTCGCCGAGGTCCGGTGCCTCACGCTGGTGGGCATCGGTGGCATCGGCAAGACGCGCCTGGCGTTGCAAGCGGCCACGGAACTGCGTCATCGCTACAGCGGCGGCACGTGGTTCGTCGACCTGTCGGCGCTGCGCGTGGGCGCGCTGGTTGCTACAGCCGTGGCCGAGGCCCTGGATGTCGGCGAGTCCGTGCAAATGAACCCGGAGGAGGCGCTGGTGCATCGCCTGCGCGAGGCTCGAGCGCTGCTGGTGCTGGACAACTGCGAGCACCTGGCCGAGGCCTGCGCCGCGCTGGTTCGGCGTCTGATGTCCGGCACCGCCGCGCTGCAGGTCTTGGCCACCAGCCGTGATCCCCTGGGGTTGTCCGACGAGGAAACGCTGCAGGTGGAACCGCTGCCGTTGCCCGGACTCCCGGCGGGGCCGCTCGAGGGCCGAGTCCGCGAGGCGCTGCGATCGCCGGCGGTCAGGCTGTTCGCCGATCGTGCTGCGCGTCGCGGCAAGGGCTTCGTGCTGAGTGAGGCGACCGCGGAGTCCGTGGTCGAGATCTGCAGCCAGCTCGACGGCCTGCCGTTGGCGATCGAACTCGCGGCGGCGCGGTTGCCGTTGCTCGGCCTGGAGGGCATCCGCGCACGCTTGCACCAGCGCTTCAAGCTGCTGGTCTCGCCGGCCGGCGCGCTCCGGGCGCGACACCGGACGCTGCTTGAAGTCATCGACTGGAGCTTCCAGCTGCTCGGCGCCGCCGAGCAGTCGCTGCTGCTGCGCCTGTCGGTGCTGGCCGGTGGATTCGACGCCGCATTGCTGCGGGCGGTGGCGGACCCTGCGCCCGGCGGCGATGACTGGGCGCTGCTCGACGGCCTGGCCACGCTGATGGAACGATCGCTCGTGACCAGCGACCAGGCCGACCCGCCGCGCTACAGGATGCTGGAGACCATCCGCAGCTACGCCTTGGAGCGGCTGGCGGCCGGCGGTGCCGCGGGCGCCGCCTGGGGCCGCTTCGAGGCCTGGGGTGACCACCTCGTCCGCTCGACCGAGCCTGGGCTGATGAGCGGCGGTGCCGAGCAGGGCGCGGCGCTGGCGCGGCTCGATGCCGAGCGGGACAACCTGCGGGTGCTGTTGGCCCGCGGCCTCGCAACGCCGCACCTGCACGGCCCGGTGGCCTCCTGGTGCACCGGGCTGTATCGCTACTGGCTGCTGCGCGGTCGCCGCCGCGAAGGGCTCGAGTGGTCCGAGCGGGTGCTGGCCCTCGCCATGGCAGAGCCGCTCGCTCCGGACCTCCGTGCCGGGGTCAGGCTCGCGGCGGGCGCCATGGCCTACCGACTGTGCGAGTTCGATCTTGCCCGCGCGCATCTGGAGGAGGCGCTGCGGCTGGCCACGCCGCAAGGTGACGACCTGCTGTTGAGCCGGATCCTGATGAACCTGGGAAACCTCCAGGCCGATCACCACGACCCTGGCGGTGCGCGCGCGCGATACGAGCTGGCCGGCGACGCGGCGCGCCGTGCGGGTTCCGCGCCGCTGGAGGCGATGGCACTGTCCAACGCCGGCCGGCTCGCGTTGTCTCAAGGCGACCTGGACACCGCGGTGCCGCTGCTCGATCGGGCACAGCAGCTGTGCCGCGAGACCGGCAACCCGCTGCAGGAGGCGTTCGTGTTGTCGTATCGCGCCGAGATCGCAAGGTTGCAGCAGCGCTACGACGAGCACGAATCGCTGGTCGAGGCCTATGCGGCGCTGGCCAGGCAGGCCGGTGACAGCGACCTACAACTGCAGGCTCGCCTCGACCTTGCAGAGGCCTGCATCGGACGGCAGCGATACGGCGATGCGCTGCGCAGTCTCGGCGACCTGCTGTCCAGGCCCGAGATGGTCGATCACCCCTACCTCTCGCACACCGCGATGGGCGTGGCCCTGCTGGCCGCGGCCGGCCTGCCCGATTGGCACTGGGTCGCGCGGCTGCGGGGGGCCGAGCGGCTGATCGGCGAGACGCTGGGTCTGACGCCGTTCGAGGGGACCGACCGCGAGCATGCAGCGTGCGAGCGGCAGGCGTTCGAGCACCTGGGTGAATGGCAGCACGCGGCCTTGCTGCAGGAGGGCGCCGGCCTTCCGTTGCCCCAGCTGGTACGGGCGCTGGTGCAGTGGGCGGCGAGCCTGCCTTGACGGACCGCGCGGCGGCGAGCAGGTGCGCGTCGACCACGTCCTCGATCGGCAGGCCCCGCCGTCAGTCCAGCTTGATCCCCAGGTCCACCGCCAGCTTCACCCACACCGGCACGTCACGGTCCCAGTCGGCGCGGGTGGCGGCCAGGTTCTTCGGCTTGTTGGGGATGGAGAAGTTCTCCCGCAGCTTGACCGCCCGCTCGCTCTCGGCGCCTTCCACCACCACCTGGGAGAGCGTGCGCAGCACCGCCTCGGGCGTGCCGGCCGGCGCCATCAGCGGCAGGCCGCCTTCGAGCGCGTACAGCCGGCCGGCGATGCCCTGCTCGGCGATCGTGGGCACGTCCGGCAGGCGCGGGCTGCGGTAGCTGCCGGTCACGCCGATGGCGCGCACGCCGCGCGGCTGCACGGTGGCGAAGGCCTGGTAGCTGCCCACGGCGACCTGCAGCTGCCCCGAGGCCACGTCCACCCACATCGGCGACTCGCCGCGATAGTGCACCGACTGCAGCTGCGTGCCCTCGGCGCGGTTGAGCTGGTCGGCCACCATGTGCGGGATCGAACCCGGTGCGTAGGTGCCCATCGAGCCCGGCGTCTTGCGTGCGAACTCGATGAACTCGCGCATCGTGCGGGCCGGTGAGCTCGGCGGTACGCCCACCACCAGCGGGCCCGAGGGGAAGAGGGCGATCGGCGTCAGGTCGCGGTCGAGGTTGTAGGGCAGCTTCGAGTACAGCACGCGGTTCTGCCACACCGTGCCCGACGTGGTCATCAGCAGCGTGTGGCCGTCGGGCGGCGACTTGGCCACCGCATCGATGCCCAGGATGGCCCCGGCCCCGGGCTTGTTCTCCACCACCGCCGTGGCGCCGATCAAGCTGCCGAGCTGGTCGGCATACATGCGGGCGTAGGCATCGGTCAGGCCGCCGGGCGGGAAGGCCACGACGATGCGGATGGGCTTGCCGGGCCAGTTCGCGGGCTTGGGGATGGTCTTGGCCCGGGCCGGGGTCGACAGCAGGGGCGCACCCAGGCCCAGGCCGGCGCCCAGGGTCAGCGCATCGCGGCGTTGCATCGTCTTGTCTCCGTGTCAGTTGGGGTGTGGACCGCCGGCGGCGAACTCGCACCGTACACCAGGTCGCTCACGGGCTGCGGTGGTATCCCTTGGCCCCAACGGCCTGCGCCAGTTCGCTGCGCAGGTCGCCGCCCGCGGCCAGCCGCGCGACCACGCTCTCGAAGTCGTGCCTCGGCCGCCAGCCCAACTCGCGCCGCGCCTTCGCGTTGTCGTACACGCGGTCCAGGCTCGGGAACATCCGCCAGCCGCGCGCCGCGTACACGGCCTCGTAGGCGGGCACCAGGCGCCGCACCACGGCCGGCGCGTCGCGGCGCAGCTCGGCCACATGCTCGCGCGTGAAGGGCGGCGTGGCGCTGACGATGTAGCGGCCGAACCCGATCGCGCCCGCGCGTTCGGCGGCGAGCAGGTGCGCGCCGACCACGTCCTCGATCTCCACGCGTCGGTACAGGAACTCGTTGGCCTTGGCGTTGGCTTCGTCGTAGGCGCTGGCCACCGCGGCCTGGTCGTCGTCTTCAGGAAAGAAGCGCGACGTGCGCAGCACCAGCACCGGCAACCGGTGGTCGCGGTGCATCAGCTGGCACAGGTCCTCGGCGGCCACCTTGGTGGTGCCGTAGATGTTCTTCGGCACCGGCACCACGTCTTCGGTAATCCACGCGGCCGGCTCGCCCGGCGGCGGCGTGAGCGCGTCGCCGAAGGCGCTGGTGGTGCTCGTGTACACGAAGGCCTGCACGCGCTGGCGCACGGCCTCTTCGAGCAGGGTCAGCGTGCCGCTGACGTTGACGTCGACGAAGGCCTGCCGCGCATGCGTGGCCACGTGCGGCTTGTGCAGCGTGGCGGTGTGCAGCACGACGGTGGCGCCTTCCATCGCGCGGGCCACGGTGGCGCGGTCGGTGATGGAGCCGACGAGATCGGTGGTGGGCGAGGGCAGCACGTCCAGGCCCACGGCGGGCGTGCCGCGCGCGCGCAGCGTGCGCATCAGTGCGTCGCCGAGGTGGCCGGCGCTGCCGGTGACGAGCACGCGCATCAGGCGGTCTTCTCGGCCGGGTACACAGGCTCGCCGAGGTTGTGCATCAGCCGGTTGGCCCAGCCGAAGATGGCCGCGGCCTGCATCACGTCGATGATCTCCTCGTCGGCCAGGCCCGCGGCGGAAAGCGGCGCCAGGTCGGCGGCGCGGAAGTCGCCGGGCCGCTGCGTGAGCGCGCGCGCGGCGGTGGCCACCGCGCGTTCGCGGTCGTTCGTGCCGGCGGTGGCGGGGTCGGTGAAGACCTGCTCGACGGTGTCGGTGCGCCTGGCCAGCTGCGCATAGCGCTGCGCGTGCACCGAGGTGCAGTACACGCAGCCGTTGGTCACCGAGACCACCATCGCCGCCAGCTCGCGCTCGGCGCGCGGCGCGCCGCCCTGGGCGTACATGATCGCGTTGTAGGCCGTGGAGCGGTGGCGCAGCATCAGCGGCTGGTGCACGAGGGTGCGGTAGTAGGCCGACGTGCGCGCCTGCGCATGGCTCTCGTCGAGCACCTCCAGCTGCAGTGGCGTGGCCTGCTCGATGACCACCGGCTCCAGCCACGAGCGCCAGTCGAGGGTCTCGTTGGTGAATCCGTGGATGCGGATCGGCGCTGTGGGCCCGGTCGAGGCGAACGGCCCGCTGGGGCGCTGCGCCGGCGCTGCGTTGGCTTCGGCTCTGGCGGCTGGTTTCGCCGCCTCGCCGCGGGCCGCGCGCTCGGCGTGCAGCGCCTTCAGCGCCTGCAGCACCGCCACGCCGCGCAGCTGGTACGACAGGAACGCGACGAGCTGCGCCAGCGCGACGATCGCGGCATCGCCGTAACCTGCGGCCTTCAGCGCCTGCAGCGCGGCACGGTCGCCGCGGCGCGGGTCGGTGGTGAGGGTGGCGGCCCACTGCAGCGCGGCATGCAGCGCGGGTGCGGGCGAGGTCGGGCCTTCGGCGTCGAGCAGCGCGCGGTAGTGCGCGGCCAGCGCGGTGGCGCCGGCGGCCTCGCAGCAGGCCGCTGCCACGCGCAGGCGGTCTGCGGTGGGCAGCCCGGGCACCGGCTCGTGCAGCAGCGCGTCGTGGCTCTTCTGCGTGGCGTCGACCACGGTGGCGCGGTAGCGGCGCAGCGCGTGCAGCGGATCGCCCGGCGCGAGGCCGGCGGCGCGGTCGATGACGTCGGGGTCGGGGCGGTCTGGGTCGGCCATGCAAGCTCCTGCAACACCCCGATTCTGTCGTCGCGGCGATCCGCAGCCGGGTGGATGCGACCTGCAAGGCGCCTGCCTACAGTGGCCCGCCACGAAATGCGAGGCCACGATGTCCACATCCACCGCACAACGCTATCTGTTGCTTCCGCCGCGCGGCCTGCAGACCTCCGCGTCGCCGCAGAGCATGCACCTCGGCCCGATGATGCTGGGCCTGCAACCGCAGGCGTCGGTGCCGGCGGCGCTCGGTGGCGCGGGCCTGCGCGTGATCGACACCGTGCACGAGAACGGCATCAAGCTGGTGGAGATGAGCGACGCGGCGATGCTGAAGCTGCGCCTGGCGGCCCCGGGCCTGCGCATCGTGCCGGAGGTCTTCTACCGGACCGCCCGGCTGCCGATGGCAGGGTTGGCCGCGAAGGTCGCGCCTGCGGCGGCGGGGGCCACCGTGCTGCGTTTCGAAGTGCCCGGATCGACTCCGGTCGCGGGGGCCACGGTGATCGCGTACACCGACTACGCCAACGGCATCGGCGCCCAGGGCCGGACGCGCAAGGACGGCAGCGTCAGACTGGCGCTGGGCGGCGCCGCTCGCATCCAGAGGCTCTACGTCTATCCCGACCACGGCGTGTGGCCGCTGCTCATGCGAAACGTCGCCCTGCCGCGCAGCAAGCCGATCGCGCTGGCGCGGATCGACCTCGGGGCCACCGACGCGCTGCGCTACTTCGCGGCACGCGCACCCGCCGGCGACGGTCAGGGCGTGACGGTCGGCATCGTTGACACCGGCGTGGGGCCGCATGGGGACGTTCCGCTCGCCGGTGGAGCCAACACCGTCGTCGGAGAGTCGCCCGCCGACATCCACGACAACGGCGAGCAGCACGGCACCCACGTGGCTGGCATCGTCGGCGCGCGAGGGGTGGCGCCGGCGGGGATGCGCGGCCTGGCGCCGGCGGTCGCGCTGCGCTCGTACCGCGTGTTCGGCGCCGGCGGCCAGCTCGCGTCGAACTACTCGATCGCGAAGGCCATCGACATCGCCGTGTCTGACGGCTGCGACCTCATCAACATGAGCCTCGGCGGCGGGCCCGCGGACCCGGCCATCAGCGCCGCGATCGCCGATGCGCGCGCCGCCGGGGTCGTGGTGATCTGCGCGTCGGGCAACGATGGGGCGGACGAGGTCAGCCAGCCGGCGGCCGACAGCCGCGCGGTGGCCGTCGGGGCCTTCGGCCGCAAGGACCTGCTGCCAGCCCGATCGATCTCGGCCGAAGCCGTGGGGCGCCTGGGCAAGGACCCGCGGAACTTCATGGCCGACTTCTCCAACCACGGCCAGCCGGTGGATCTCGCCGGCCCCGGCGTGGGCATCGTCTCCACCGTGCCGGGAGGCCGCTGGGCGGTGATGGACGGCACCTCGATGGCCTGCCCGGCCGTCACCGGCGCCACGGCGCGGCTGCTCGCGGCCGACGCGGCGCTGCTGGCCTTGGCGCGTGGGCAGCAGCGATCCGACGCCATCCTGCAGAAGGTGTTCCAGGCAGCCCGCTCGCTGGGCTTTGGCGCAGAATACGAAGGGTACGGCTGGCCCATGAAGTGACGCCACGATTCATCCTTCGAGCGACCGGCGCGCCCCGCGCCGATGCCGAGCGACTCGCCGAGGCCCTTTCCGGGCAGCGCGGCGTGCGTGTGCTCGATCGCACGCCGAGGATGCTGCTGGTCACGGGGCCCCGTCCCGCGGTCGAAGGGGCGATGCACGCGTTCGCGGGCTGGGTGCTGGCGCCGGAGACGATGACGCCGCTGCCCGACCCCAAGCCCCGCCTCAAGTCGATCCGTTAGCGCCCCGGTCCGGCAGCGGCTCGGCCACCCACTCGTCGCCGAACACTTCCGGCTCGGCGTAGGCCTGCATGCGCGCGTCGTGGTGCTCGACGTCCTCGGCCCACAGCAGCCCGGCCAGGCTCGTGGCCAGGCGTACGGCGCCGTCGCTGATGGCGGGGATGTCGCCGGTGATCACGCCCAGCGACAAGGCCGCCGGGTAGGCGAAGCAGTGCACGCGCTCGAGGCCGGGCAGCGGCGCCTCGTCGCGGGCGCGGAACTCGAAGTCGGGGCCGAGGTCGGGGCTCGCCGAGAGCTCGGCATCGGCCTGGCCGGGTGCGGGCTGGAAGCGGTGCTGCCACAGCCGCACGTGCGGCCACAGGTGGCGCAGCATCGGGCGCTGCGCCGCGTCGATCGCGAAGCCGGTGGCGAAGATCAGGAAGTCGAGCTCGATCGGCCCGGCGCTGGTGCGCACCTGCAGCGCGCCACGCGCCTCCTCGGCGCCCTGCACCGCGCAGCCGAGGTGGAAGTGCGCGTTCGGGTGCCGCGACACGCGCAGCGTGCTGTTGCGCGGCGGCGGCACCTGCTGCTGGTGGAGGTAGTGTCGGATGCGCCACTTCCACGCATCCGGCAGGCGGCCGAAGCCGTGCACGAAGCCGGGGCTGCCGGCGCCCTTGCCCTTGTTGATGCGCGGGATGTCGCCGCGCCGCACGAGCAGGTGCACGTGCGCGGCACCGTGCTCGAGCGCAGTGCCGGCGCTGTCCATCGCCGAGGCGCCGGCACCCACCACGCCGACGCGCAGGCCGCGCAGCGTGGTGTGGTCGAGCACGTCGGCCGAATGCGCCCAGCGCGTGCGCGGCAGCGCGTGCACCCACGGCGGCACCCACGGGCCGCCGAGGCCGGCGCGGCCGGTGGCCAGCACGACGCGGCGCGCGTGCACGCGGCTCGCCGTGCCGCCGGCCTCGACGCGCAGCTCGACCAGCCCGTCGGCACGCGGCCGCACGTCGGTGACGCGGTGGCCGTTCTGCACCGGCAGCGCCAGCACGCGGCGGTACCAGCGCAGGTAGTCCATCCACTGCAGCCGCGGGATCTTGTCGAGCGCCTCCCACGCGGCGGCGCCGAACTGCGCCTCGAACCACGCGCGGAAGGTCAGCGACGGCACGCCCAGCGCCGGCCCGGCGAGCTGCTTGGGGCTGCGCAGCGTCTCCATGCGCGCGGTGGTGGCCCACGGGCCCTCGTAGCCCTCGGGCGATTCGTCGAGCACCTGCACCGCCATGCCGCGGTGGTGCAGCGCGGCGGCCAGCGCCAGGCCGCCCATGCCGCCGCCGATCACGATCACGTCGGCCACGGGCTGGCCGTCGTGCACGTGCGGGTGCGTCCAGCGCGGGGCCGGCAGCTGCAGGCACGCGAGTTCGTAGGCGAGCCGCGCTTCGAGCTCGGCGAGGCTGCGGGCCAGCGGGAAGGTCACGCCGGGCGGGGCCGGCGGGTCGAGCGGGGTGGCGTCAGGCATCGGTTCGTCGAATCGTGGGCCGTGCGGCGCCGGTTCACGCGGCGAGCCGTTGAACGCCGGCCTGCGGCCCGTCGCGCTCGATCGCGGCCCGCACCGCGGCCAGCGCCGCGTCGAGCATCGGCGCGGGTACGTCGAGCGCCTGCGCCTCATCGCGCGCCAGGCGCAGGTCCTTCTGCATCAGCGCCAGCGTGAAGCTCACCGCGCCGTCGCCGCTGCACATGCGCGGCCAGTAGGCTTCGAGCAGTGCGCTCGCCGCGGTGCCGCCGGCGAGCGCGCCCTGCAGCTGCGTGGCGTCGAGCCCGACGGCGCGCGCCAGCCGGGCACCATCGGCCAGGCCCATCAGCACGCCGGCCACCAGCGTCTGATTGACGAGCTTCACGCGGTAGCCGGCGCCCGGTCCGCCGCAGGGCACCAGCCGCGCGCACATCGCCGAGAGCAGCGGCCGCGCGCGTTCCAGCGCCGCCGGATCGCCGCCGACGAAGCCGGTCAGCGTGCCGCGATGCGCACCGGCCACGCCACCGGTCACCGGCACGTCGAGCACCTGCAGGCCGTGGCGCTGCGCGAGCGCTGCCGCGGCGGTGGCGGTGGACGGCGCCGCGGTGGTGAAGTCGATGAACAGCGTGCCGGGCCGCGCCTGCGGCATCAGCCGCGCGTGCAGCGCCTGCACGTCGGCCGGGCCACCGACCACCGTGCAGACGATGCTGCAGCGCTGCACCAGCGCCTCGGCGTCGTCGGCCCACGCGGCGGCGGCGGCGAGCCCCTCGACATCGGCCACGGCGGGCCGCGCCGCCTCGGGGCGCCGTGCCCACAGCGTCAGCGCATGGCCGGCCGCGGCCACGCGCGCGGCCATCGGCCGGCCGATGCGGCCCAGGCCGATCCAGCCCACCGCCTCCGCGGCACCCACTACTGCACCGTGATCTTGGCGTCGCGCACCAGCCGGCCCCACTTCTCGGTCTCGGCGGCGAGGTGGTCGGCCAGCTGCTTCGGCGTGCCGCCCAGCGTGCTGGCGCCCATCGTGGCCAGGCGCTGCTTCACGGCCGGGTCGGCCAGCACCTCGTTGGCCACGGCATTCATGCGGTCGATCGCGGGCTGCGGCGTGCCCTTGGGCGCGAGCAAGGCGAACCAGGTCGACGACATCAGCTTGGGCTGCCCGAGCTCGGCCATCGTCGGCACGTCGGGCAGCGCGGGCGAGCGCTGCGTGCTCATCACCGCCAGCGCGCGCACGCGGCCGGCCTTCACCTGCGTGGCGACACCGGTGACGAGCTGGAACATCAGCTGGATCTCGCCGGAGATCAGGTTGGTGTTGGCGTTGCCGGGGTTGTTGAACGGGATGTGCACCATCTGCGCACCCTGCTCGCGCATGAACAGCTCGGCCGCCAGGTGCATGGAGCTGCCGATGCCGGTGGAGCCGAACGACAGCTTGCCCGGGTTGGCCTTGGCGTAGCGGGCGAACTCGGCCACGTCGCGGGCCGGCAGGTCGTTGTTGACGACGAGGATGTTGGGCACCTCGGCCACCAGGCCGATGGGCGCGAAGTCGCGCTGTGGGTCGAACGCCATGTTCTTGTAGAGCGACGGGTTCACCGAGAGCGTGCCGGCCCACGAGAACAGGAAGTGGTAGCCGTCGGGCGGGTTCTGAGCAGCCGCGGCGGCGCCGATGTTGCCGTTGGCACCGGCCTTGTTGTCGATGACGAAGGTGGTCTTCAGGCGCTTGCCCATCTCCTCGGCCAGCACGCGCGCGATGGTGTCGCCGGTGCCGCTGCCGCCGGGTGCGGGCACGGTGAGCGTGATCGTCTTGCCGGCGGCGGGCCAGTCCTGGGCGTGGGCGGCCGGCGGCGCGGCCACGAGGGCGGACCAGGCGAGGAGCGGGATCAGGGCGGCGGTGCGGCGCAGGAGCATGGCGGTCGGTGCGACTGGCGGAAAGGGGGCGATCTTGTCACGACACCCGCCGCGCCCCGTTCGGCTCTGGCAGCATCGCAGCCCCTGCCGCCTCCTCGCATGCCCGCCGTCCGCCATCTCCTCACCCGTGCCACGCTCGCGCTGGTCGCGCTGGCACCCGTGCCCTGTGCCGCCGAGCCCGGGTTCCTGGGCATCGGCATCTCCATCGACGGCGAAGGCTACGTCGCCAACCGCATCGTGAAGGCGGTGCGCATCCAGCGCGTGGTGCCGTACTCGCCGGCCGCGCAGGCGGGCCTGCGCCCCGACGACGAGATCGTCGAGGTCGACGGCCAGCCGGTGCGCGGCAAGCGGATCTCGGAACTGCGGCCGTTGCTGGATCGGCAGGAAGGCCATGCGCTGCAGATGCTGGTGAAGAAGCCGGGCGGCGAACTCGTCAGCGTGCGGCCGGTGCTGGCGGCCCGGCCGCCTCCGCCGTGACGCCGGGCGAGGTGCGGATCCTGCGCCGGGGCGGCATTCCCGGGTAGTCTCGCGGCATGGTTGTTCCCCATCCCCCGGCCGGGGCTTCGCGGCGCGCCTGGATCAGTGCCGCCGGCGCGGCCCGTCTGTGTGCCGTCGGCGTGCTGTGCGTGCTGCCGGCCGGGCCGGTGCATGCGCAGCCGCAGCCGTCGGGGCCTGCTGCGCCTGCGGCGACGGCGTCGCCCACCGCTGCCGACGAGCGGCCGCTCTATGCCGTGGAGGTCACGATCGGCCCGCGCTGGGACGCGTCGCTGCGCCCGCAGGACCAGCCGCTCTTTCGCGAGCACAGCGCGCACCTGAGGCGGCTGCGTGACGCCGGCCATCTCGTGATCGGGGCTCGCTACGCCGACAAGGGCCTGCTCGTGCTGGCCGCCGACACCGAGGCCGCGGCGCGTGCGCTGCTCGATGCCGACCCTTCGATACAGGCCGGCATCTTCCGCTACCAGATCCACCCGTACAGCGTGTTCTACGGCGGCACCGTGCGGGCCGCGCCGCGCCCGCCGCCGGCACCGCCGGCCGCGTCCCAGCCGCCACGTTGAAGCGGGTTGCAGCCCGCGCACCGTCGCGGCTGCGGCACGATCCCTGCCCGAGAGCCTGCCCCCCCCCCACATTCGCCATGCCTGCCATCTGGAAACAGCCCATCTCCGTCGAGACGCTCACCGCCATCCACGTCGACACCGCCGTGCAGCGGCTGGGCATCGAGTTCCTCGAGGTCGGCGACGACTACGTGACCGCGCGCGTTCCGGTGGACGGCCGCACGCGGCAGCCCTACGGCATCCTGCACGGCGGCGTGTCGGTGGTGCTGGCGGAGACGCTGGGTTCCTGCGGCGCGGCGCGCTCGGTGCCGCCCGGGTTCCGCGCCGTGGGGCTCGAGATCAACGCCAACCACCTGCGCTCGGCGACCAGCGGCTGGGTGACCGGCACCGCGCGGCCGGTGCACATCGGCCGCAGCACCCACGTGTGGCAGATCGAGCTCGTCGACGACGCCGGCCGGCCGACCTGCATCTCGCGCATCACGATGGCGATCCTCGATGCGCGCGGGGCCGAGGGCGCCGCGGCATCGAAGCCCGCGGCACCGTAGTCCGTCGCGAGAATCACGTCATGTCCGCTTCCGAACCCCTGCACGAGTACCTGCTGCTGTCCCGCGGGCAGTGGGACCCGTCGATCCCGCCCGAGCAGGTCCAGTCGGCGATCGACCGCTTCTACGCCTGGTACGAGCGGCGCCTGGCCGACGGCAGCTTCCGCGCGGGGCAGCGGCTGGCCACCGGCACGAAGCTCGTCACGCGCGAGGGCGTCCTCGACGGGCCGTTCGCCGAGGCCAAGGAGATCGTCGGCGGCTACTGGTTCATCGTCGCGCGCAGCCTCGACGAGGCGGCCGCGATCGCGGCGGAGAACCCGTGCGTCGCCTGCGGCCTCGCGCTCGAGGTGCGGCCGCTCGAGCTGGAACGGGCCAGCGCGTTTCGCGAGAGCAACGAGACGCCCCGCGGCTGAGCGCGCTGCGGCGGCGACGCCGTTGTGCGGCACGCACCGCGATGCCATACTGACCCGACGGCATGCGCCCGTGCCGCCCACCCTCCGAACGGGGAAGTACTGTCGTGCGGGGCATACCTCGGAACCCTGAAGCCAGGCCGTTCGTGGAAGGAGGGCTGCAAATCCGGCCGGACTTCGCAGTTCGCATGACATCCACGTTCACGTCCCCCACGTTCTCGGCCCCGATCTACATCCTCAAGCAGCAGGCACGCGTGCTCGCGCGCCGCGAAGCGCTGCCCCTGCACGAGGCACTGGACCGCATCGCTCAGCGCGAGGGCTACGCCGCATGGAGCCATCTCGCGGCACGCTCCCAGGCCGATGACGGCACCGCCGCGCTGTACACGCGGTTGCGGGTCGGCGAGCTGCTGCTCCTGGCTTCGCGCCCCGGCCAGGGGAAGACCCTGCTCGCGGCCGGCCTGGCCATCGAGGCGCTCATGCGCGGGCATGGCGCCGCGTTCTTCTCCCTGGAGGAGACGGAAGCCGGCGTCGCGCGCTGCTTCGCGCGGCAGGGCCGGGGCATCGACGCGTTCGGAGACCGGCTCGTGATCGACTGCTCCGATCGCATCTGCGCCGACCACATCGCCGAGCGGCTCGCCACGGTGCCGCCCGGCACGCTGGTGGTGGTGGACTACCTGCAGCTGCTCGACCAGTCGCGCGAGCGGCCTCCGGTGGCGGAGCAGGTCGACCGGCTGCGCGGCTTCGCCGAAGCGCGCGGCGCCATCATCGTGTGCCTGTCGCAGGTGCGGCGCGACTTCGTGCCGTCGGACGACCGGCCGTGCCCGGGCCTGGCCGATGTGCGGCTGCCCAATCCGCTGGACCTCGCGCTGTTCGCCAAGGCCTGCTTCATGCATGACGGGCGGCTGCAGGTGCAGGGCTGATACGCTGTGGCCATGCTCGTCCGCTGGATCGTCGCGGTGTCCGGGATCGCCCTCGCCGCAGGAGCTGCGCCGGCAGCGCACGCGGGGCAGATCTGCCGCTGGGTCGACGATCAGGGGCGCACGCAGATGTCCGACGTGGTGCCCGAGGCGTATCGGGCCAAGGCCACCTGCGTCGACTCGTCGCGCTACGAGGCCGCGCCGCAGGATCGGCGCGAGGCCGAGCAGCGTGCCGCGGCCGAGCGCGCCCGCGCGGCTTCGGCCGCGGCCCGCACGCCGCCGCCCGCCCCGGCGGTGGCACTGACGGCACCGGCGGCTTCGGCGCCGCCGAAGAAGCGCCCGGCCGAGACCGTCACCGACCGCACCGACTGCGCCACCTGGTGGCGGCTGTACGACGAGAGCGGCGCCTGCTTCGGCCCGTACCGCAACGTGAAGGGCGGCATCAAGCCCGAGGCCTACGAGCGCTGCAACGTGATCCCGAGCCCCGAGGCGAAGTGCGGCCCCCGCGTGTCGCGGGTGGGCAGCCCGTGACCGTCGTCCTGTGAAGTTCGCCGCCGCCCGCCGCTGCGCGCTGGCGCTGCCCGGCACCACCGAGGCGCCACACCATACCTACGGCTCGTTCCGCGTCAACGGCGCCATCTACGCGACGGTGCCGCCGGGCGAGGAGGTGGTGCACCTCTTCGTGCCCGACGACGTGCGCGAGGCGGCCCTCGCGATGGACCCCGATTTCGTCGAGCCGCTGACCTGGGGCGGCAAGGTGGTGGGCCTGCGCGTGCGGCTGGCTCCGGCACCGGCGGCCACCGTGCAGGCGCTGCTGCGGCAGGCGCATGCGCACAAGTCGAAGAAGGCCGCCGGGAACAGGGTGGCGAAGGCGGTGAAGCCGGTGAAGCCCGAGCAGACAGCCCCCGCGGCACGAGCCGCCGATCCCGGCGAGCCGACCTACTTCGACACCGCAGCCGACTTCCGCCGCTGGCTGGACAAGCACGGCGCCACCGCCGACGCGCTGCTCGTCGGCTTCCGCAAGGTGGCCACGGGGCAGCCGAGCATGGGGTGGTCGGAGTCGGTCGACGAGGCGCTGTGCGTGGGCTGGATCGACGGCGTGCGCAAGCGCGTCGACGAGGCGCGCTACACGATCCGCTTCACGCCGAGACGGCCGGGCTCGATCTGGAGTGCCATCAACATCGCCAAGTTCGAGCGGCTGCGCGCCGAGGGCCACATGACGGCCGCCGGCGAGCGGGCGCACGCCGGGCGGCAGGCGCACCGCTCGGGCATCTACGCCTACGAGCAGCCGGCCACGGCGGAGCTGTCGGCCGACGAACGGCAAGCCTTCCGCCGCGAGGCCGCCGCGTGGGCGTACTTCGAGGCTACGCCGCCCGGCTATCGCAAGGTGATCCTGCACTGGGTGACCACCGCCAAGCAGCCGGCCACGCGCGCGCGGCGGCTGGCGCAGCTCGTGCAGGCCTGTGCCGAAGGCCGTCGGCTTCGGTAACCTCCGGCCTGCAGCCTCGTCGCGGAAATCCATCGCCATGCAGCAGTCTCTGGCCGGACAGCGCGTCCTCGTCACGCAGTGCACCGAGTTCATGGGGCCGGTGCTGTGCGAGGTGCTTGCCGAGCAGGGTGCCGACGTGGTGGCCAGTGCCGAGCCGCTGGCCGAGGCCGACGCCGCGGCGCGCGTGGTGCGGGATGCCGGGCGCATCGACGTGCTGGTGGCCAACCTCGCGCTGAAGGCGCCGAGCACACCCGCAGTCGACGTGGGCGAGGCCGAGTGGCGCGAGGTGTTCGCGGCGCTCGTCGACCCGCTGCCGCGCCTGGTGGCCGCGGCGGTTCCCGCGATGGCGGTGCGGCGCTCGGGCAAGGTGCTGGTGATCGGCAGCGCTTCGGCGCTGCGCGGCATGAAGCGCGCCTCGACCTACAGCGCCGCGCGCGGCGCGCAGCTCGCCTGGGTGCAGGCGGTGGGCGTGGAACTCGCACCGCTGGGCGTGCAGGTGAATGCCATCGCGCAGAACTTCGTCGACAACCCGACCTACTTCCCGCCCGAGGTGCAGACCAACCCGCGCTTCCAGGAGCGGCTGGCGCGCGAGGTGCCGCTAGGGCGGCTCGTGGCCGCGCGCGAGGACGCGCTGTTCGCCGCCTACCTGTGCAGCCGCGCTGCCGACTGCTTCGTGGGACAGGTGTTCCCGGTGTGCGGCGGATGGGCGGTGCGGTGAGGGAACGGCCTTGATCGAGCTGGTGCCGCACGACCCCGCGTGGGCGCAACGCTTCGGCACCGAAGGCGCGCGGCTGCGCGATGCGTGGGGCGCCCAGGCGCTGCGCATCGACCACGTGGGCTCGACCTCCGTGCCCGGCCTCGACGCCAAGCCGGTCATCGACGTCCAGCTCTCGGTGCGCACGCTGGAGCCGCACGGCTGGGCGCGGCCACTCCTGCAGGCGCTGGGCTACACGCACGTGGACCTCGGCGACTTCGACCGCGTGTACCCGTACTTCCACCGCCCGCTCGACTGGCCGCACACGCACCACGTGCACCTGTGCGAGGCCGGCGGCGAGCAGGAGCGGCGGCATCTCGCGTTCCGCGACTTTCTGCGCCGCCATGCCGACACCGCGGGCGAGTACCTGGCGCTGAAGCAGCGGCTCGCGCGGCAGCACCGCGGCGCCACGCGCGAGGAGCGCGAGCGTTACTCGATGGCCAAGGGCGACTTCATCGAGGCGGTGCTGCTGCGCGCCTACGCCGAAGGGCTGCCGTTGTACGGCGCCAGCGACGCCTGAACGACCCGTGATCGACGCATGAACGACGCATGAACGACACCATTCACTAGGAGGACTACCGATGATCGAAGGACACTGCCACTGCGGCGCCGTGCACTGGCGCTTCGACCCGCCGATCGACGGCGCCACCGCGTGCAACTGCACCGTGTGCCGCCGCTACGGCGTGCTGTGGGCCTACGACCACGAGAACGAGGGCGCGCACGTCACCGGCGCCACCGCGATCTACCGCCGCGGCCGCGCGGTGGAGTTCCACTTCTGCCCGACCTGCGGCTGCGTGACGCACTGGCGCTCGCAGCAGGCCGACGAGCAGGGCCGCCGCCGGCTGGCGGTGAACCTGCGCATGGCCGAGCCCGGCGCGGTGGCCGCCATCCCGATCGACCACTTCGACGGCCTCGACACCTTCACCGACCTGCCGCGCGACGGGCGCTGCGTGGCCGACTACTGGTTCTGAACCGCGAGCATCACCATGCCCCTCACCACGCTCGAGCAGCTCCGCAGCCTCTACGCCCAGCCGCAGGAGCGCGCGGTGAAGAAGGAGATCCCCGCGCTCGACCGCCACTGCCGCGACTACATTGCGCTGTCGCCGTTCGTCGTGGTGGCCACCGGCGATTCGGAGCACGGCCTCGACGCGTCGCCGCGCGGTGGCGACCCGGGCTTCGTGAAGGTCGATGCGCAGGGCCGGCTGCTGATCCCCGACGCGCCGGGCAACAACCGGCTCGACACCTTCGAGAACATCGTGCGCACCGGTCGCGTCGGGCTGCTGTTCCTGATCCCCGGCTTCGACGAGACGCTGCGCGTGAACGGCGTCGCCGAGCTGTCGCAGGACGAGGCTGACATCTCGGCCTGCACCACCGAGAAGCGCGCGCCCAAGCTGGTGGTGCGCGTCACCGTGACATCGGCCTACCTGCACTGCGCCAAGGCCTTCCTGCGCTCCAAGCTCTGGCAGGCCTCGGCGCAGGTGGAACGCTCGCGGCTGCCCACGGCCGGCCAGATGATCAGCGACCAGACCGGCCTCTACGTGGCGCCCGAGACGCGCGAGGCGATGGAGCGGCGCTATGCGCCCGACCTGTGAGGTGATGCACCGATGGCCGAACCGAAGACCCGACCCACTGCCTCCCCGGTGAGGGCCTACCTCGACGCGATCGACGACGCCCCGCGCCGCGCCGATGCCGACACGCTGGCCGCCATGATGCGCCGCGTCAGCGGCTGCGAGCCGACGATGTGGGGACCCGCGATCGTCGGCTACGGCTCGTACCGCTACCCGCTCTCGGGCGGCAAGACGGGCGAGTCGTGTGCCACCGGATGGTCGGCGCGCAGTGGGCAGTTCAGCGTCTATCTCACGGCCGAGGGGCCGCGGCAGCCGGCGCTGCTGGCGCAGCTGGGCAAGCACAAGATGGGTCGCGCGTGCCTGACGATCAAGCGCCTGTCGGACGTGGACCTGTCGGTGCTCGAACAGCTCGTCGCCGATTCGCTGGCCGAGCTGGCCCGGCGGCACCCGACGACGCTGGCCTGAGCGCCGGTCAGGCCGACGGCACGGTTGCGGGCGCGAGGCTCGCGGCGAGCCATGCGTCGACCGCCGCGGCCTCGGCCGGCAGCAACGGCGCATCGCCGCTGAAGCGCTGCCAGGCCTCGACATGGCGCTCGCTCACCACGGTGAGCAGCGGGATGTCGCGCACCATCAACTCGAGCAGTTCGGCGCAGAAGCCGCCACCGGCCGCCTCCAGGCCGCCGAAGCGGTTGCTGATCACGAGGTCGGGTGCGGCGTCGGCCGCCTGGCGCAGCACCTCGCTGGCGCGCGCGAAGCCCTGCGGGTCGGCGCGGCAGCCGCGCGACCCCGAGCCCAGCGGCTGCGAGACGAGGTACTCGCGCGCCGTCTGCAGGTCCACCAGCCGCATCTCGCGGGCGCAGCCGTTCACGTCGCCGCCGACGTAGCTCATCGTCAGGCCGCACAGCCGGCGGCCGCGCAGGCGCTGCGTGGCGACGACCGACGCGAGCAGCGCATCGGCGCGACCCGAGCCGTCGTCGACGATGGCCGCGGCGCGGGGTGCGGTGCGATCGCCTGCATCCATGGTGCGCGCGAGCATAGCCGGGGCCGGAGCATCACGCTTGCGCGCGCGCAACGGGGATGCAACCATTCCCGCAGCGGCGCGGACGGCCGCAGGGAGGACGGACATGAAGCGCGTCACCGGCATCGGCGGCATCTTCTTCAAGGCCAGGGACCCGAAGGCCCTGGGCGAGTGGTACCGGCGCCACCTGGGCATCGACGTCCAGGACTGGGGCGGCGCGGCGTTCCGCTGGGCCGACGACCGTGCAGGGCAGGGCACCACCATCTGGAGCCCGTTCAAGCAGGACACCGACTACTTCGCGCCGAGCACCGCGCCGTTCATGGTGAACTACCGCGTCGAGGACGTGCGGGCGCTCGTCGAGGTGCTGCGCGCCGAAGGCTGCCAGGTCGACGACAAGGTCGACGAATCGGAGTACGGCATCTTCGGCTGGGTGGTCGACCCCGAGGGCAACAAGCTGGAGCTTTGGCAGCCACCCGCGGGGCAGTGATGCGGCGCTGAAGCGCCTGTGCCGCGGCCGCCGTCGGCAGGCTGTCGCGCGCTGGCGGCCGCTCCGTCGGCCGGCGCTGCGGATCGTCGCGGCAGGCCTGCGGTCGAGGGGCCGGCGGGCCTACCATGCTGCCCATCGCATCCCGAGCCGCCCGCCGCCATGCCACGACAGCTCATCTCCTCCGGGTCCACCTTCGAGGCCGACATCGGCTACAGCCGTGCCGTGCGGCAGGACCCGTGGGTGTTCGTCTCGGGCACCACCGGCTACGACTACGCGACGATGACGCTGGCCGAGGGCGTTGAGGCGCAGGCCGAGCAGTGCCTGCGCAACATCGACGCCGCGCTGCGCCAGGCCGGCGCGACGATGGCCGACGTGGTGCGCGTGACCTACCTGCTGCCCAACGCGGCCGACTTCCCGCGCTGCTGGCCGGTGCTCAAGCGCTGGTTCGGCGACGTCCGCCCCGCGGCCACCATGCTCAGCGTGCCGCTGATGAAGCCCGAGATGCGCATCGAGATCGAGGTCACCGCGCTCAAGCAGCGCTGAAAGGAACCCGCATGAAGACCCTGCTGCTGTTCGTGGCCTGGTGCATCCTGTTCGTGCTCGCGTGGCCGGTGGCCGTGCTGGCGCTGCTGCTGTTCCCGCTGGTGTGGCTGCTCGCGCTGCCGTTCCGCCTGGCGGGGCTGGTCCTTGAGGCGCTGTTCGCACTGCTGCGCGCGGTGCTGATGCTGCCGGCGCGGCTGCTCGGCCACCGCGGCTGAACCGTCCCTCGACTGGAGCCCTGACCGATGCCGACCCCACCCGCCCTCGCCGCCTGGCACCACATCGTCGCGAGCCGCGACATGCGTGCGCTGGCCGACCTGCTCGACGCCGACGCCGTGTTCCACTCGCCGGTGGTGCACACGCCGCAGCGCGGCCGCGCGCTGGTGCTGGCCTACCTCACCGCCGCCGGGCAGGTGTTCTTCAACCCGACCTTCCGCTACGCGCGCGAGGTGCACGGCACGCACGACGCGGTGCTCGAGTTCGAGGTCGAGATCGACGGCATCCAGGTCAACGGCGTCGACATGATCCGCTGGAACGACGCCGGGCGCATCGTCGACTTCAAGGTGATGGTCCGGCCGCTGAAGGCGATCCAGCTGATCCACGCGAAGATGGCGGCGATGCTGCAGGCGGCGGCGCCGAAGGGCGCCTGAGATGCCTGCGCTTCGGGCCCTGACGCGCCGCGCCGCGATGGCCGGCGTGGCCGGTGCGTGGGCGGCGGCAGCCGCCCCCGTGTCGGCGCAGACGACCCGGACGGCGCCGCCGGCCCCGGCCCGCGTGATGCTGCTCGGCCTCTTCCACTTCGACAACCCGGGCGGCGACGCGGTGAAGTACACGCCGATCGACGTGATGCAGCCTGCGCCGCAGCGTGACCTCGAGGAGCTGGTCGAGCGGCTGGCCCGCTACGCGCCGACGAAGGTGCTGCTCGAGTACCCCGCCAGCCGCGACGACGTCATCCTGCAGCGCTATGCCGACCACCTGGCCGGCCGCTACGTGCTGCCCGCCAACGAGATCTACCAGATCGGCTTCCGGCTCGCGAAGCGACTGGGCCATGCGCGCGTGCACGGCATCGACACCGAGGCGCCGCCACCGGCGCCGCGGCTGTGGAGCCAGCTCGGGCAGATGCCTGCGGTGGAACGCGAGCTGATGGCGCTGATCGAGGCGGAGTCGCGCCGGCAGAACGAGCGCCATGCGCGCTCGACGCTGCGCGAGCTGCTGGTGCTGCACAACGACGAGGCCGAGGACCGCCGCAACAAGGGCTTCTACCTGATGCTCAACCCCGCGGGCACCGCGAGCGAGACCTTCCTCGGCGCGGATGGCGCGGCGCACTGGTGGCACCGCAACCTGCGCATGTACGCGCTGATCCAGCGCCACGCCACGCCCGGCGAACGCGTGCTCGTGATCGCCGGGCAGGGCCACACGGCGGTCCTGCGCGACCTGCTGCGCGCCGATGACCGGCGCGTCGAGGAGCCGGTGCTGCCGTTCCTGTGACATCCGCCCGGAACGCGGGCTTGAAGGCCCCTGATCGGGGGCCTGGGGGAACAGGCCCCGCGGGCGGGCCACACATCGGGCATCCACCCCCGACGAGGACCCGCACCATGAACCCCCGCACCCCCCTGGCCATCGCCGCCGCGGCCATCGCCGCCGCCGTCACGCTGGCCGCAGGCACCGCCCAGGCCGCCATCGTCTACCAGCAGGCGCCGGCGGCGGCACCCAGCACCGGCTGGACCTCGCAGGTCGGCATTGGCCAGGGCGGCTACCAGACATTCGACGACTTCACCGTCGCCACCGCGGCGACCGTCGATCGCGTGTCCTGGCGCGGCACCTATCTCACGGCCGACGCCGGCGGCCTGCACGGCGCGGCGCCGAACACCGGCGCGTGGACCGTGGAGTTCTGGTCCGGCAATGCCGCCGGCCCGCTCACGCAGCTCTACAGCCAGGACTACAGCGTCGACCTGGTGACGCGCACAGGTGTCGGCACCTCCCCCTTCGGCGGCAGCACCATCGACGTCTACGACTTCTCGCTCGACCTCGCGCTGGACTTCGACGTGGTGGCCGGCCAGCAGTACTGGTTCTCCGTGATCTCGAAGTCGGGCAGCTTCAGCCCGTTCTTCTCGTGGACCAATGCCGACGGCCCCGGCAACGCCTACCAGCTCATGTACGACGGCAGCGGCCGCGTGCTGGCCAACTTCGTGCGCGGCGGCGATCGTGCCTTCACGCTGGAGGCGGCCACGGTGCCCGAACCGACCTCGCTGGCTCTGCTGGCCGGCGCGCTGCTGGCCGGCGGGCTGGCGTCCAAGCGCCGCAAGGCGGCCTGACGGAGGCGGCGCGGGCGGCTGGCCCGGCACGTCAGGCGGTGCTACGCTGGCACGTGCCTCAGCCGCAAGGAGCGCCGCGATGACCGCCATGAATGTCGTGCACATGCGTGTGAAGCCCGGCCAGGAGGCCGAGTACGTCCGCCTGCACCGGGAGCTGGACGTCCGTGCGATGCCGGGAGCGCGCAACTTCTGGCTCGTGCGCTCGGGCGAGCGCAGCTTCATCGTCGTGGCCGAATGGGACAGCCTGGACGCGCTGGCGGCTGCCCGGCCGACCATGATCGCCAACCTGGACCGGCTGCGGCCGATCCTGGAAGACCTCGGCGGCGGCCGCGGGCTCACCGAACCCTGGTCGGGCGAGGTCGCCTTGCACGTGCAGGTGTGAAACCCCGGGCCGGCCGGTCGCCCCGCGGGGTGGAGCGGCGGGCCGGTGGCCGCCGTCCGGGCGGCGCCGGGCGGCATCGTCACCTCCGCGGTGCCCCCCCATCGGCGCCGGTGAACGCCTGAGGGTAGTGACGCCCGTACCAGTTGCGGGCTCCCTCGTGGTCTTGCCGCAGGAACGCGCCCAGGCCGGGAATCGCAAGCAGCAGCAGCCCGGTGGCCGCGAAGCCCGCGGCCAGCAGGAGGTAGGCCGCGCCCACGTCGGTGTGCAGCAGCAGCACCCCGGCCAGTGCCGGCGCCAGCGCCGCCGAGGCGTTCGCGACCATCAGGTGGGCGGCGGTCATGCGCGAGCGGTAGTCCTCGGGCATCGCCAGCATGCGATGGGTCTGCCCGACGAGCTGCGTGACGGACAAGCACAGGCCGATCAGCGCGTACAGCGCAGCGAGCACCGGCCCCCGCTCGCACAGGCCCACGCCGCCCATCGCGGCGGCGCAGCCCGCGATCACCAGCGCCAGCGCGCGGACGCGGCCGAGCCGCTCGATCAGCGCCGGTGCCATGCCGGCCACGCCCGCCAGCAGGCCGATCGACATCGCCGCGCTGCAGGTGCCGAACCAGGCCGCGCCGAGCCCCAGCGCCTGGATGCGCAGCGGCAGCAGCAGCCCGGTGGCCGGCAGCAGGCATAGCATCATCAGCGCGCCGACCAGCGTCCACCAGCGGTCGAGCTCGACCCGCCACTTGGCGCGCAAGCCCGCGGCCATCTCGCCGAACCAGCCGCGGCGCGGGCCCGCGGCGGCCGGTGCGGCCGGTGGGGCCGGCCGACCGATGCGCCAGGCGGCGGCCGCGGCCAGCGCGCACAGCAGCAGGTTCGCCATCATGGTGGCGGCGAGGCCCGCGCCGGCCAGCAGCAGCCCGCCCAGCGCCGGCCCGACCAGCCCGCCGGCGGCCTGCGCCGCGCGGCGCAGCCGGATCGCTGTGGGCAGCCCGGCCGCGGCCACCAGCTCCGGCAGCAGGCTCGCCTCGGCCGGCAGCAGCAGGGCGGTGGCCGCCACCGAGAGCAGCCCGCAGGCGCACAGCCAGGCCAGGTCGTCGACGCCCGCGGCGCACGAGGCGGCGAGCAGCCCTGCGTCGAGCACCAGCGCGAGCCGGCCCAGCCGCACCAGCGCCACCTTGGGCCAGCGGTCGCCGGCGGGGGACAGCAGCGGCGTGGCCACCAGCGCCGCCGCGCCGGTCCACGTGCCGTAGGAGGCCAGTGCCGCGGCGCCGTGGCGGCTGCTGATCCACCACGCCAGCGCCAGGTGCATCGACGCCATCGACAGCAGGCCGAGGAATTCGCCGACCAGCAGGCGGCGCACGGGGGCGGGGAGCGAGAGCCAGCGCTGTCGCGGGGCCTGGAGCCGGGAGGGATGCACCATGCGCCGCACTCTAGGAATCGCAAGGTCCGCTGACCAGACTCAGCGGCCGCGCCCACGAGCGAGGCAGGGGCGCCTGTATCGATAGAGACCGGCCTCCGCTGTATCGATCCAGCCGGCCGGCGGCGCTATCGTGGCGGCATGCGCCACCGTCCCACCCGCTACCGTGCCCTGGCCGAGTCGCTGGCCGCGGCGCTGCGCGAGGGGCGCTACCCGCCCGGGACGCAACTGCCGTCGGTGCGCCAGCTCTGTGCCGACCATGGCGCGAGCCTCGCCACCGTCACGCACGCGCTGCACGAGCTGGAGGACGCCGGCCTGGTCGAGGCGCGGCCGCGGCGCGGGCATTACGCGCGCGGCGCGGGCAGGCCGCCCGGGCCTGCCGCCGGGCCCGCG
Organism: Rubrivivax sp.; assembly: GCA_016789955.1. Classification (GTDB taxonomy): domain Bacteria; phylum Pseudomonadota; class Gammaproteobacteria; order Burkholderiales; family Burkholderiaceae_C; genus Rubrivivax. The sequence goes on from JAEUPB010000075.1 coordinate 31,161, forward strand.
ATCGAACTCGAAGGCCGGCGCAAGCGGCTGGTCGAACTCGCGACCACGCGCGCCGATTGCCTCTCACTGAGCCATCTCGCCCTGCCGGCGGCGCTGCTGCCGCTGGCCGCGCTGCAGCGCCACGCGGTGCGCGCGATGGCCGAAGACCGCTCGCTGCTGGCCGTGGGCAGCGTGTTCGGCAGCGAGGCGCTGCGCGTGCAGCTCGCCCGGCGCATGGCCCGCGCCGGGTGCGCCGTCGACGCCGAGGACATCGTCGTGACGCAAGGCGAAGGCGAGGCGCTGGAGCTGTGCCTGCGGCTGCTGACGAACCCCGGCGACGCGGTGGCCGTGCCCGAGCCGGCGGCGCCACGCACGCTGGAACTCGTCTCCAGCCTCGGGCTGCGCGCGCTGGCGATCCCCACGCCGCAGGACGGCGGCTACTCGGTCTCGGCGCTCGCCTTCGCGCTGCAGCACCACGACGTGCGCTGCTGCATCGCCGAGCCCACGTTCGACAGCGTGCGCGGCAGCTGCATGCCCGACGCGAAGCGCGAGCAGCTCGCGCAGCTGCTGCGGCAGCATCGCGTGCCGCTGATCGAGTGCGACTCGATGGGCGAGTTGCACCGCTGCGCGCAGCGCCCCAAGCCGGTGAAGGCCTGGGACGGTGACGACCGCGTCTTGTACTGCGCCAGCCTCGTGTGCACCGCCGGCGCGGGCCTCAACGTCGGCTGGATCGCCAGCCGGCGCCACAGCCTGCAGCTGCGCGCGGCCCGTGCCGTGCACGGCGAGCTGCTGTCGCCGCTGACCGAGGCCACGCTGGCCCGGCTGCTGGCCGACCGTGCCTACGACGCCCACCTGCGGCGCCTGCGCCGCCATCTCGCCGCGCAGACCGAGGCCTGGGCCACCCTGGCGCGGCGCCTGCTGCCGGCGGGCACGCGCGTGCGCGCCGGAGCGGGCGGCTACGTGCTGTGGGTGGAACTGCCGGCCGGCGTCGCCGCCGCCGAGCTGCTGCCGCACTTGCGCGAACACGGCTACAGCATCGTGCCGGGCGCGGCGTTCGGCAGCGACGAGACCTTCGTGCGCTGCCTGCGGCTGAGCGCGGCGCACCCGCTCGACGCGCAGCGGCGCCGCGGCCTCGAGCGCCTGTGCGAGGCGGCGCGGTTGCTGCGGAGCGCGGGCTCCTAGAACAACCCCACGATCCGCCCGTCGTCCGTCACGTCGATGCGTTCCGACGACGGCACCGCCGGCAGCCCCGGCATCGTGAGGATGTCGCCACACACGAGTACGACGAAGCCCGCCCCGGCGGCCAGCCGCACCTCGCGGATGTTCAGCGCGTGGCCGCTTGCGGCGCCGCGCTTCTTGGGGTCGGTGGAGAACGAGTACTGGGTCTTGGCGATGCACACCGGCAGGTGGCCGTGGCCCTGGTCCTGCAGGCGCTGCAGCTGTTCGCGCACCTTGGGCTCGGCCGTGACTTCCGCGGCGCCGTAGAGCTGCGTGGCGACGGCCTCGGCCTTCTGCCACAGCGTGGCCTCGTCGGGATACACGAAGCGCATCGTGGAGGCGCCCGCGTTCGCCAGCCGCCAGACCTCGCGCGCCAGCTCCTCGGCGCCGGCGCCGCCCTCGTGGAAGTGGCGTGCGCGCACCAGCGGCACGTCGCGGTGCGCCAGCTTGCGCTGCAGCAGCGCCCACTCGGCGTCGGTGTCGTGGCCGAAGTGGTTCACTGCCACCACGCAGGGCAGCCCGTAGCGGCCGCGCACGTTGTCGAGGTGGCGTTCGAGGTTGGCCAGCCCGCGCTCGAGCGCCGGCAGGTCTTCCTGCGGCAGCGCGGGCACCTCCACGCCGCCGTGGTACTTCAGCGCGCGCAGCGTGGCCACCACCACCGCCACGTCCGGCCTCAGGCCCGACGAGCGGCACTTGATGTCGATGAACTTCTCGGCGCCCAGGTCGGCGCCGAAGCCGGCCTCGGTGACGACGATGTCGCTCATCTTCAGCGCGGCGCGCGTGGCGATCACCGAGCTGCAGCCGTGCGCGATGTTGGCGAACGGTCCGCCGTGCACGAAGGCGGGGTTGTTCTCCAGCGTCTGCACGAGGTTGGGCCGCAGCGCGTCGCGCAGCAGCGCGGCCATCGCGCCGTGGGCGCGCAGGTCGGCGGCGGTGACGGGCCGGCCGTCGCGCGTGTGCGCCACCACGATGCGCGCCAGCCGCGCCTTCAGGTCGGGCAGGTCGCGCGCCAGGCACAGGATGGCCATCACCTCCGACGCCACGACGATGTCGAAGCCGTCCTCGCGCACGATGCCGTTGGCCGTGCCGCCCAGGCCCACCACGATGTGCCGCAGCGCGCGGTCGTTCATGTCGACGACGCGGCGCCAGCTCACGCGGCGCGGGTCGATCGCGAGCGCGTTGCCGTGGTGCAGGTGGTTGTCGATCAGCGCGGCGAGCAGGTTGTTGGCCAGCGCCAGCGCGTGGAAGTCGCCGGTGAAGTGCAGGTTGATGTCTTCCATCGGCACGATCTGTGCGCGGCCGCCGCCGGCGGCACCGCCCTTCATGCCGAACACCGGCCCGATCGAGGGCTCGCGCAGGCACACCATCGCGCGGTGGCCGATGCGGTTCAGCGCGTCGGCCAGGCCCACGGTGGTGGTGGTCTTGCCTTCGCCGGCCGGCGTGGGGCTCATCGCCGTCATCAGCACGAGCTTGCCGTCGGGCCTGCCCGAGAGGCTCGCCAGGTGTGGCAGCGACACCTTGGCCTTGTGGCGGCCGTAGGTGTCGAGCCGCTCCTCGGGGATGCCGAGCCGCTCGCGAGCGATCTGCACGATCGGCAGCATGTGCGCACGCTGCGCGATCTCGAGGTCGTCCTTCATCGAGTGGGGTCTCCTCCGGGCTCCGTCAACGATTGAAACGCGCGCGCGCCGGTGCTGAAGTCGGGCTGCGACGCCTGCCCGCGATGATGCCTGCGATGCCGGCCCGCCCAGGTCCGGCGCTACCCTCGAACGAGCCTCGCAGGTCACCCATGCCCACCCGTCGGACCCTTCTCGCCGCGCTGCCGGCCCCAGTCCTCGCGCCCACCCTCGCCCTGGCCGGCCTGCTGCGTGCGGCACCGGCGCAGGCGGCGGCCGGCCCGGTGGTCACGCTGCGCGGCGTGGACTACCTGCACCGCTGGTCGGCGGTGGCGCAGCACGAGTTCACGCCGGCCGAGCAGGCCGACCTGCAGCGCTGGCGCGACATGGTCACCGTCAACGTGCACCGTGGCGTGGCCGATGGCGAGCAGCTCGCCGAGCTGGCCAACGGCGTGCTCGGCAACTACCAGCGCCACGGGCGCGTGCTGCGCACCGCGTCGCTGCCGCGCACGGCGCAGCGGCCGGCCGAACACTTCATCGCGGCGGCGCTCTCCGCACCGGGCGTCGTCGAGTCGGCGTTCGCGCGCTGCGTGCTGGCCGACGGCGTGGGCTACGCGATCGTCGCGTCGCATCGCGCCTACGGCGAGCAGGCCGGGGCCGAACTGGCGGCGTGGCTGCGTGCGCAGGGCACGGCCCACGAGCAGGCGTTGATGGGGCTGCAGCGCTGGCCGACCGCGGTCGAGCTGGCGCGGCTGCCGGTGTCGCGGAGGGGCTGACCATGCGCCGCAACGACCGTCGGCCGCTGCAGCGCCTCGTTCCGATCACGTGGGCCCGGGTCGCCACTGCGGTGGCGGCGGTGGCTGGCGTGGCCGGGCCTGTCGCCGCCACGGAGCCCTTGCGCGACCTCGACGTGCACGGCACCACGCTGCGCGCCGCCTGCCGTGCCGACGCGTGGCGCGATGCCCGCGCGGAGATCGAACGCGCCGCCGGCGCGCGCGACCCCGCGGCGCTCGTGGCCTATGCCCGTGCGCTGCTGTGCGGCGAGGGCCCGGCCGACGCCGCGCGCGTGCAGGCCACCGCGCCGCGTCGCATCGTCGACGTGTCCGTAGGCACCGGCCAGCCGACCCAGCGCAGCCGCGTCGACGCGGCCGAGGCCTTGGCGCCGCGCGCCGGCGCAGCCTGGGCGCTGCAGCTTCAGGCCGACGGCGACGCCGTGCGGCTGCAGTGGCACGCCAACGAGGCGTGCGTCCACGGCGTGCGGCTGCGGCACCAGGGCCGGGCCGGCTGGCGCACGGCGGAGACCGGTTCGGCCTGCGATTGAAAGCGCCGCTGCAGGCTTGCAGGCCCGGCGCAACGGGTCAGCGCGCCAGCAGCGAGCGCAGCGTGACGTCCCCGTCGAGGTAGCGGATGTCGTCCACGAGCCAGCGGCCGCCGGCGCGGCGCAGCGCGTAGGTCACGCGGTGGTCGGCGCGGCCGATGCCGGTGAGCTCCGCATGCACCGGCACCAGCGCGGCATCGCCCGCCACCGCGGCGGGTTCGAGCCACAGGCGCTCGGGGATCTCCTCGGCGCCGGTCCACGGATCGAACGGCACGCTTGGCACCTTCCCGGGCCGATGCCGTGCGAGGTGCTGCAGCAGCCGCTCGCGCAACGAGGGCGTGATCCAGCGCGCGACGTGACGCACGCGCGCGGCCGAGTAACCCATCGGCGTGCCGGTGTGGGCGCGCAGAAGCTCGTGCACGGCGGCCAGCGGCCCGGCATCGGTGCGCAGGCGTTGCACCGGCTCCCGCAGTCCCCCGGGGCCGGCGAGCACCGCGCGGGCGTCGGGGCCGTGCTGCAGCGTGAGTTCGAGGCCGTCGCAGGTGATGCGCTGCACGGCCAGCGCCGCGCCGGCCGCATCCTGCCGGCGCAGCTCGTGCCGGGGCCGGCGGCAGCGGTGGTCGTCCGGGCCCTGCAGCGCCTCGGCGGTCCAGCGCCAGGTGCGCGACGGATCGGCCGTGCTCTGCCAGGCTTCGTCGGCCGCGGCGCCGGCGGCGAGCGCGGCGGGCGCCTGCAGCGTGCCCGCGATCGCGAGAGCGATCGCCGCGAGGCGCGTGGGACGGCGCGTACTCCGCCTCGCGATCACTGGCGCAGCAGCGCCGCGTAGCGCGGGCCGTCGGGTGACTCGATGTCGTCGATGCGCCACTGGCCGCCCGTCCTGCGCAGCCGGTACGTGAGCTGCCACTGCCGGCCTGCGCCCGCCAGGTGGGCTACCACGGTAGCGTGGTCGCCCTGCACCGGCCCGGGCTGCAGCGTGACGCCGTCGGGCTCTTCCTGCGAGTTCGTGTAGGGGTCGCCGTTGATCGGCGGCACCTCGTCGCGCGGGCGCGGCCTGGCGAAGTAGGCCGATATGCGCGCGTTCAGCGCCGGCGTCATCCAGCGCTGCAGCGCGCGGGCGTGGGCCGGCGTGTGGGCCATGTCGGTGCCGAGGTGCCCTTCCAGCAGCCGCTGCACCGTGGCCAGCGGCGAGGCGTCGGCGGCGGTGCGGCGCAGCGCCAGCACGCGGCCGTCCCAGCCGATCAGCGCGCGGTCGCGGCCGAGCATGTGCAGGTCGAAGGTCGCGTTGTCGCAGTTGATGCGGTGGGTGGCCACCGGGAAGCGGCGCACGCCCAGCGCGCGGGCGCGGCGTTCGGCGTCCTGCGGCGTGGCGCCCAGCGTGCCTTGCATCAGGCCCTGCGCCGGCAGCCGCACGAACTCGTGCGAGGGCGCGCCGCAGCGCAGGCCCGCGGGGCCCTGCACCTCGCGGGCGTCCCAGGCCCAGGCCATCGCGGCGTCTCGCGGCGATGCGGCCACCCAACGTTCGTCGGCGGCCGCGGCGAGCGGCCCGGCGCTGCAGGGCAGGGTGGCGGCGGCGATCAGCGCAGCGGCCGCGATGCGAGCCAGCGTCAGGGCGGAGTGGGGATGTGCGGGCATGGCGTCGTCAAGCGCGTGGGGGCGTGCCGGCATCGTGGCAAAGGTGCGTCGCAGCCGCGTGTCGTGCATGCCGCGATCGCGTTTCAACGGTTGCAGCACAGGCGGCTGCACGCCCCGCAGGGCGCAGCGTGGCCGTGGCGACAATCGGCTCACCCGACCGATCGCACCGCGTTCCTCGCACCATGCCCGCACCCCTGCGCGTCACCCTCGTCGGCGGAGGCCTCGGTGGCCTCGCCGCCGCCGCCTTCCTGCTTCGCGCCGGCGTCGACGTGCAGGTCTACGAGCAGTCGCCGCGGCTGCGCGAGGTGGGCGCGGGCATCGTGGTGGCGCCGAACATGGTGCGGCTGCTCGACGCGCTCGGGCTGCACGAGGCGCTGGAAGCCTGCGCCGTCAAGCTCGACGCGGCCTGGGAGTTCCGCCGCTGGGAAGACGGCCGCGTGCTGTCGGCGCAGCCGATGGGCGAGACCTGCGTGCGGATGTATGGCACGCACTGCTACGTGGCGCACCGGGCCGACCTGCTGGCGATGCTGCACGGAGCGCTGCCGCCGGGCATCGCGCACCTGGGCCGGCGCTGCCTGGGCGTGCTGCCGCAGGGCGACGACGCGATCGCCGTGCACTGGAGCGAGCGCGACGGCAGCGAGCACGTCACCGAGACCGACGCGGTGATCGGCGCCGACGGCATCCACTCGGTGCTGCGGCCGTACGTGGAGCCGGCGATCGACGTGCGCTTCTCGGGGCTGTGTGCCTTCCGCGGCCTCGTGCCCGCCGAGGACGCGCCGGCATTCGCGCGCCGCGCGGTGCAGACGCTGTGGCTGGGCCCTGGGCGGCACTTCGTGCACTACCCGATCTCGTCAGGGCGGCTGGTGAACCTCGTCGGCATCGTGCCCGCCGGCGACTGGCGCGACGAGTCGTGGCTGGCCGAAGGCACGGTGGACGACCTGCGCGCCGAGTACGCCGGCTGGGATGCGCGCGTGCTGCAGCTGATCGACGGCGTGCGCAGCACGCAGCGCTGGGCGATGTACGACCGCTCGCCGCTGCCGCGCTGGAGCCGCGGCCGCGTGGCGCTGCTGGGCGACGCGGCACACGCGATGCTGCCGTTCTTCGCGCAGGGCGCGGCGCAGGCGCTGGAGGATGCCGCGGTGCTGGCGGCCTGCCTGCGCGGCGTGGGCCGCGACGGCGTGGCCGAGGCGCTGGCGCGCTACGACGCGATCCGCCGTCCCCGGGCCAGCGAGGTGCAGCTGATGAGCCGCGGCCGCGAGGTGCAGAACCACCTGCCCGACGGGCCCGCGCAGGCGGCGCGCGACGAGACGCTGGCGAGTGCCGAGCCGCTGCGGCAGAGCGCGTGGCTGTACGGGCACGACGCGCTGGCGGCATGCTCGTGAAACCAACTGGAGCCTCCCTTGCGGAGGCGGGGTGACCGCTGTCGCCTCGAGGGCTCAGGGCGGCTCGACGATCTCTCCGCCCCCCTGGGGTTCGATCAGCGCGTCGGGTGTCGGCGAGTAGACGCCGGATCTAGTCTCATAGGGTGTGATGCGAGCGCCCGGCGGCGGGCGCAGCCACAGCGACGCGCTCGCCACGCCGTCGTCGAGCTCGGCGCGTCCCGCCGGCGTGTCGAGGTTCAGGTGCTCGGCCCAGACCGCGATGCGCAGCTGATGCGCGAAATGGTACGAGCAGCGGTCGTTCGTCGGCTCGTCGCAGATGCCGGCAGCGACCTCGGTGTCGTTGGAGTAGCTGCGCATGCCGCAGTTGGCCGAGCCGACCACCGCGAAGCGGTCGTCGACGATCCACATCTTGTTGTGGATGTAGGTGTGCCAGCCCTCGGGCTTCGACGCGTCGACGGCCGGCTGGTGGAGCACGAACACGCGCACGCGGTCGCCGAAACGCTCCCGCAACGGCCAGAGAAACCTGCTCCGCAGCCACGCCGAGTTGGTGCCCATCGGCACGATGTCCACCAGCGGCACGTCGGCCCATGCCGGCGCGCCGTCGATCACGTCCATCACCGTGTGATCGTCGCGCGGGATGAGGATCGTCACGTGCTCTAGCGGTGGGTCGCGCCCGAGCCTCGCCAGAAGCTCGTCTCGCGCCCATTCCGAGGACAGGTACTGATCCTCCAGATAGATGAAGCGCTGGGAGGTCCGGATCGCGTGGCGGATCATGAACCACACCGAACGCTCGCCCTGGGGTGCGAACGGGTACGGCCGACTCACCGAGTCCACATAGCGGCGCGGGATGCCGAAGGTGCGGCCGATCTGGACGCAATGGCGCCCGTGTGTGGGTACCGTGAGCGGTGCGTGGCGCAACGAGCGCAGCGGACCCTTTTCGCGGTCGATAGGGCGCCCATGGACGTGGTGTTTCCAGCGCTGCTCGAACACCGTCAGCAGGTCGCCCGCCGCGGGGCCGCGGATGCGGCAGTGCACGTCATGGAACGGGGCGCCCTTGGTGTCGCCCTTGGCGTTGGGCGTCCCGGCGAGCTGCGGCCAGACGCGATCGGGGTTGATGTCGATGCCGCCGCAGAAGGCCGTCAGCTGGCCACCATGGCGCACGACGAGCACCTTCTGATGATGGCTGCCGGCAGCGCCTTGCGTGAGGTTGTCGTACACCGCCGCCCCATCGCGCAACGAGTTGATGCGGGCCACCTCCGCCTTGTTCTGCTGCGCCACCGGGTTGCACCACAGCATGGCGCGTACCTGCACGTCCCGGCCGCGCTCTGGCAGGACGCGCGGCACTGCCTGCGCGGCGGCTTCGAGCGCGGTTCCGAGCGGGGCGATCCATGCGAAGCCGGCAGTACTCGCCTGGATGCGGCGCGCGCAGTCGAGCGCGGCCGCCGCGGCGCGTTCGCTGGCATCGATCGCGGACGGGCCTGCAGGCTCGGGCGGCGCATCGGCCGACACGGCTTCCGGGTCCCCGACGACGGCCCCGATCTTGCTCAGTGCATGTCGGAGGTGATCGAGGCCTTCCGCAGCGATCGCGACGAGTCTGGCCTGCTCGAGGGCCTTGGCGATGCTGGCGGCACGCCGCTCGGCGCGCGCCCGGGTCTCGGCTTGCCCGGCATCACCGTCCCGCCCAGCCACTCCGGCACTACCGCCCGGCGGTGACGCGTCGATCCGCGCTCCGGCCACTGCGGCCGCGTCACTGATGCGCTGCGCAACCTCCAGCATGTCGTGGGACGTGCTGGCACGCCGTGCGTCGTCGAGCAGTGTCGGACCGGTTGGACCTTCGATCAGCAGCGCCGCGTTGGCGACCGCTGCACGCGTGGAGTGTTGGGCTTCCCGGAGCCGCTGGTCGGCGCGCTCGGCATGGTCCTTCGAGCGCGCGAACTCGTCGACGCGGTACGTGCCCGCTGCCGCGCCGAACAGGGCGTGGATCGTCGAATCCGCCTCGCCCGGAACCAACTCGAAGTCCATGCCGAGGAACCAGCCGAGCAGGTAGATGTAGTCGTCGGGGCCGTCGGCCGACCGGATCACACGCGCCATCTCGGCGAAGGTCTGCGGGCCGTCCACGAAGGACAGCACTTCATTGTCCGGATGGACCTTGTTCATCGCGGGTTTGCCGCCCGTTTTGTACCAGCGGTCGCTTACCGGCACCGGCTCGCGATCGAGCGGTCGCGCATCGCCGGGGACGCGCAGCGTATTCGGGACGTGCGGCGCGACGCGAGCCTCGCGGTCGCGCAGATCCTCTGGCGGCTCCGGCGCCAGCCTTTCGGCCTCGGATTGCGTGCGTTTGAGGTGTGCCACGGGAGGCACTGCGCTCTCGAAGAACAGGAGCTGTGCCCAGTGGTCGGCTGGCCGCAGCTGCGTAACGCCGGTGGTGTCGTGCGCCTCTTCGATCTCGCGGCGGATCTGCCCGATTTCGCCGCTCAGCTTCCGCAGCTGGCGCAACGCCTCGAAGCGCACCACTGCGCGGCGCAACTGGTCGGTGGTGCGCCCGCTCACTCGCGCGCTCGCGAACAGTCCCAGGTTGTTCAGCCGCGCCTCGACGCCGGCGTCTCGCTCGACCGGATCGAGGTGGCCGAGTTTGACCCTGAAACGGCCTCCGTTGGGCTGCCGGGCCGCATTCAGCAGCTTGATCTCGAGGTCTTCGACCTCGCCGGAAGGGGCCGGCGGCATCAGCAGCTCGACGTCGCCGCCCGCACCCACGGTCACCGTGAAAGGCTCGCCGCCGGACACGGTCACTTCCAGCGGAGCGCCGGCATGCGGCTGCGCGACGTAACGGCCCTTCGCATCGGCGATGTCCTCGCGCAGAACGCGCAGCCGCAGCGTCATCAGCACGAATCCGAAGCGGTGATCGCCCCACACCGACTGCGGCGGCGTGCGGCCGGCGTAAGGCGCCGGGCTGCCGTCGGCCTTCGGGGGCGCGACCGGCGCGTAGCGATCGCTGGTCGCGATCAGCCGGTTGGCGCCGTCGCGCAGTTCGATGCGCACGCCCAGCGGCAACACGCGGTCTCGCCAGCGAATTGAATCGCGCTCCTCGAGCCACGGCAGTGCGGGCACGGTGGCCGTGGTGCGATCGGACTCGGGTATCGCGGCCCACGACGCGTGCCAGGCGCGGCGCAGCGCGATCGAGTCGGCCCGATGCGGCGCCACCTCGCGCCAGCCCGGCGTGGCGAGCTCGGCGCGCATCGCGGCGTCGGCCGTGCCAGCATCGCAGCTCAGCAGATGACCGTCACGCTCGCCACCGACCACGTGGTTGAGCCAGGTATCGCGCCCCGGCGGCATGTGGCCGACGATCAGCTCGCGCCGCTCGCCGACGCGGATGCCAGAGGCCGACGTGACGATCGGCTGGGCCGGATCGGCCAGGGCCGCCGGCTTGCCGTCTTCACCGATGCGCGCGAACGACCAGACGAGCCTGGACTCGCCTTCGGGCACGTGGCCCAGCGGGTGCTCGTAGCGCACGTCGAAGCAGAACGGCTGGTGCTCGTGCACACGAAAGTCGGCCCCGCCGGTTTCGAGCACGAGCACGCCCAGGCGTGCCTGGAAGAGGCCCCGCAGTTCGAGCACGCCGCCATAGCCGTCTTCGAGGATCAACGTGTAGACGACGGCACCGCCGTCGATCGGTTCCAGGCCCGGCTTCTCGCGGTAGTTCCAGACGCACAGCGCGCCAGGCACGCCGGCGACGGCATTCGGCGTGTGCAGGCGGCCGCTGTCGTCCGCGCGCACCTCGCGCGTGTCCTCGAGACTGGTGGCCTGCACGAGCGCGTCGACCTGGGCCGGCGTCAACGCCACAGGATTCGCCTCGTCGCCGCCCACCAGCGGATTGCGCGGCGGGATCTTGGCGCCGTGGATCTGCCCCGCCTGCCCTTGGCTCAGGTCGCGCACTTCGCAGCGGAAGCGCGCGCCCTTGGCATGCACCGCACCCTTGGCCATCGGGTCGGGCACGGGCTTGCACTCGGCGTTGATCAGATCGGCGGAGGCCAGCAGCGGTTGGCCTGGCAAGGGCAGGAACCCCGCGCCCGGACCCGTCGGTGGCGCAGGCTGGCCGGGGGAGCCCGACGGGCCCAGGCTGCCGGACCCGGTGTCGCGCTCCCCGAGCCGCGCCGCGCACCCGCGCAGGTGGATCTCGATCGGCGGCGCCGGCTGCGGCTCGTGCTTGCGCGCGTCGGCACGTTGCCACTGCGGGCCGGATGTCCAGCGACACGACGGCTTCAGCGACACGACCTCGACCAGATCGGCAGCTTGCAGCAGGAACGGCGCCGTCCAGGCACCGTCGCGGACCTGCTTGGCCGGTGGGCGCTCGTCGAATGGCAAGCCCTCGACGGCGACGATGGCCACCTTCTCCTCGGGCGCCGGCGCGCCGAAGAGGAACAGCGACGGATCGAGCTTCACCCGGTCGCGCCCGGTGGCGTGCACTTCGCCGCGATCAGCCTCGACCACGACGAGCGGCCGCGCGCCCTGCACGCTGATGCGGGCGTGCTCCGGCGCCATCGACGGCCGCTCCGGGCCGTGGCGCGTCGACAGGTCGCCCTCCCATGACAGGTAGAAGACGACCTCCGGCGGTTCGAGGTCGGTCTTCAGGTCGTCCCATTGCCACGCGAGCTTGACCGAGAAGTACTGCACCGCCGCGCCGTCCGGCACGTCGCCGCGATACCACTGGCCGCGCTTGTCCTCGTGCAATGTCCAGGGGCTGTAGTCCGGGCCCATCGGGCCAGCCGGCAGGCCGAACAGCGCCTTCCACCCGGGTCCGGGGATCACCACCACGGCCAGGTCGACCACCGCGTCGCCGTCGCCGCGATAGTCGTAGAAGCGGGTCGTGCCGTCGGGCTCGGTGACCTCGGTGCGGGGCCTGGGCTTGCGCACGGCGAAGAGCTGGTAGTGCGGCGCGGGCCGGCGGCGGTCGCGCTGGCGGCCGTCCTCGGGCGGGCGCGGCAGGTCGTTTGCAGTGTCGGTGCGGGTCGGGATCGGCAGCGGCGGCGCGTCGGCCGTGCGCGCCACCGGCTTCGCGGGGACGACAGGACCGTCCGGCGACGCGGGCGCGCGGGGCTCGGGCCGGCGGTTGCGCCCGGTGTAGCGCTTGATCGCCACCAGCGCGGTCGCGGCCGCGGCGAGCGCGGCGGCCCAGGCCAGGATCTGCGCGGTCGGATTGCTGGCGCTCGCAGTCCCCGTCAGCGGCGGGCGGTTGGGCGGCTGCGCCGAGCCGCCACTGCCGACGATCACAAGTCGACGCTGCGCGTCGTGGCGCCCGGCGCCCGGACCGCCCAGCGAAATCGGGCTCTGCGCGGTGGCCACGGAGAGGATCACCTCGCCCGAGCGCGCGTTGCTCGAGGCGGTGTAGGTCATCTCGAAGCGCGATCGGGCCCGCCAGCCGCCGGTGTCGAGCAGGCGTGGCAGCACGCGGTAGCGCCTGTTGTAGACAAACTCGGCATCGCGCATCGACCCTGGGTGGGTCCACGGCGTCAGCTGGCCGATCGCCATGCCTTGCGGATGCACGCAGTCGACCTCGAAGAACGGTCCTTCGCCCGGCGTGTGCGCCGGCGGCCGATTCGGCGGCGGCACCGGGATGTCGACCTCGACCGTGATGCGCGTCGATTCGCCAGGCTTGATCCGGTCCGGCGTCAGGGTCAGCGTGACCACGGCCCATGCGGAGGGCAACGCCGAGGCCAGGAGCCCGGCGACGAGTGCGGCACGCAGGAACACCCTCCACAGTCCAGGGCGCTGCCCGCGGAAGGCGGACGCGGTCACGGTGTGGCTGATCCTGGCACGCGCGTGCCGCAGCGGGTACAGAACTTCTTTCCCGACACCAGCAATGCGTCGCACGCGGCATTCAGGCATCGCGCCGGCGCCTCCGCTGGCGGCGGCGCAATTGGCGCCGCGCGTGCGCGCCTGGGCTCGCCAGGCGTCGCGCTGCGCGCACGCGCCCTGGGCGCTGGCGCTGGCGCTGGCGCTGGCGCTGGCGCTGGCGCTGGCGCTGGCGCTGGCGCTGGCGCTGGCGCTGGCGCTGGCGCTGGCGCTGGGTCCGGACCCGGTAACGGTGCAGCGGACCGCGGACGCGCCCGCGGAACTGCGGCTGGCGGTGCCGGCGCCCGTGCCGGCGAGCCGTCGGCGTCGAGCAGAACGTGCAACGCCTTCACGATCTCCGACAACGTCGGGCCACGCAGAGTCACGCTCGCCCCCGCCTCTGCCGACCAGCCGAACCACCAGGCCGCGCCGTCCGCGCCGACGACAACGCTGGCCTGCCGGGTGGTCGCCCAGGCGTCGCCGGCCATGACCGATGCCTCGACCCGCGCCACCTGCGTCGCGCCGTTCAGCGCCGCGACGACACGCTCGCCCAGCGGCGTCGGCCGGTATCCCCGTGCGGCCGCCACCAGCAAGCCACTGTTGGCGAGTACGACGAGTCCTGATCGCATCGCGTCCAACGAACCGTCGCCGGAGTCGGGCGGCAGGTCGCGCAGCCGGGCTCCGGCCCAGCGACCATCGACGCCGGCACGCGTGCGCAGCAGTTCGCCGTGCAGCAACTCGGGAGTCAGCAACGGCCGGGCGGCGAGCGATCGCGCCAACTCCGCGCGCAAGGCCGTCGCGCGCGTCGCGTCGGCCACGGCGATCAACGTGACGAAGGCGCGCCCGTCGACGTCGACATCGATTCGGCCAGGCGAAGCGACCGCCCCGTCGAGCGAACCGACGCCACCGTCACCCAGGCACTCGACCAGGGCCCGGGCCGCTGTGCCGGCGCCGTCGGCGCAGCGCACCAGCCGCCGATCGCCACCGGGTTCATCGAGCACGAGCCACGGACCCGCCCCGGCCCGCACGGCCTGCCAGCCCGACGCAGCATCCGGCGTCGGCCCAAGGATCTGCAGCGCGAGCCGGTGCGTCGGACGCGCCAGGCCCTCGATCGCATCGCCGAGCCAGCCGATCAGCTGGCGCCGGCCGGCGTCGAGCAGGCCGAGTGCAGCCAGCCTCGAGGCCGCGTCGCCGGGGGGCTCGAGGTCATGCAGCGGCGAGCCGACGTGCGCCGTGCGACCCGCGAACCGCAGCGCCGCAGCGGCATCCAGGGCGTCGATCTGGCGTGGGCCAGGAGCGGTCGCTGCGTCTGGCATGGTCAGTCGAGATAGCGTCGCGCGAGGAAGCTGGCGAGCCAGCCGACGATTGCCGCTGAGGCCGGCACGGAGTACAACGAAGCGACGCTGCCCGCCTTCTGCAGCGATTCCTTGATCTTGTTCATGCCTCGCCAGAATGCATCCCGCCGCGCCGCAGCGCAAGCCACGCACTCGTGTGGGCACTGTGGCGCGCGGGTGGCTGCCGGCGACCGCTTCTGCGGCGACTGCGGCGAGCCGCTGACCGCCGAGGCGTCGACGCCGGCGCGCCTGCCGCCGGCGAGCGGCCCGGCACCCACACGGGAATGGGCGCGCGCGTTCAGCGCCGAGGGTGCTGCCTACCAGGAGCTGATCGACAAGGACCAGGCGCTCGCGCTGGCGAGCGCCCTGCGCCGCTTGCGTGACGGCGGTGCGCTCGGCCCCGAGCGCATCGCGGCGCTGCTCGCCTGGCTGCGCTACCTGGGCCCAGAACGGTCGACATGGACGGTCGGGCTCGGCACGCTGAACTGGAACCGGCTGGAGGGCACCGCGTGGCAAGCCGCCGACGCGCCCGCCTGGCTCGGGATCGATGTCGGCGCCCTGGCGGACGCCGATGCCGGGGACCACGCCAACGCCGGCGCGCAGTCCACTGCCTCGAAGGCCTCGCGTTGAGCGGGGCTGCGCGGTCGATGGATCCCGCGCTCCGCGCCCGCGTCGTTGCCACGCTCGCGGTGGTCGCGCAGGATGTCGCGCGGGGATTCGGACGCGTCGAAAACTCCGCCGCAACTCGCGGCCGCGAGTTGCCGGCCGCCTTGGCTCGGCTGGATCCGTGGGAGCGCGGTGTCGTGCATCGCGCCGCGGGCGTGGCCGGTCTGACTGCCAACCAGACCGGCGACGGCAGTGCGACGACCTGGCTGCTGATGCACGCCATCGCCGACGGCGCGGCGCAGCGCCTGGACGCACGCGCCGACGCCGCGCAGCTGAAGCGTGGCATCGACCGTGCGGTCGAGGAAGCGGCGTGCCTGGTGGATGCGCGCGCCAGCCGGGTCACCGATGCAACTCGGCTCGTTGGCCTGGTCGAGCGTGCGGGACGCGTCTCGCCGGCACTCGCTTCGGCCATCGCCCGGGCGGGCCTTCAGGTCGGTGCCGAAGGCCTTGTCGTGATCGGCGACGCACGGCCGGGCGCTGCCGAATCGAGATCGATCCTCGGACTCGAGCTCGACCGCGGCTGGCTGTCGCCGTTCTTCATCACGGATGCCTTCGGCCGCAAGGCGATGCTCGATCGACCGCTGGTGTGGGTCGTCGACTGCGAACTGCGCTCGCACGCCGAGGTTGCGCCCATGTTCGAACTGGCCCGTCGAGCCGGGCGCTCGCTGCTGCTGATCGCCGGCGACGTCGGCGCCGATGCGCTGGCGGCGTGCGTGTTCCACCGCCTCTCGCGCGAGGCACCCCCGGCGTGTGCGATCAAGGCGCCCGAGTTCGGGCGCGAGCGCTCGACGGTGATCGGCGATGTCGCGTGCTTCATCGGCACTCCGGCGGGGCTGCCGGCGTTCCCGCGTGAACTGGCGGGCCTGCCGACGAAGGCCTTCGGCGAACTCGACCGCGCGGTGGTGGGCCGCGACACCACACTGCTGCTGGGCGGGCGCGGCCAACCCGAGGTGCTTCAAGCACGCCTGCGCGAGATCCGCGCGGCGAGCGCGAGCACGTCGAACGACTACGACCGCGGCAAGCTCGCACGCCGAGCCGCGATGCTGTCGCGCGCCTACGCACTCGTCGAGCCGAGTTCCGACGACATGCCGAGCGGGCAAGGGGCGATGGATGCGGATGGCCTGCGCGTGGCACGCGCTGCGGTCGCTTCCGGCGTCGTCGTCGGAGGCGGTGTCGAGTGGGCACACGTCGCCGGCGCGCTGCGAAAGCTAGCCGCGAAGGGCGACGAGCGCCATGGCATCGAGACCGTGGCTCGCGCGATCGAAGAGCCGTTCCGATGCATGGTCCGAGGGGCCGGACTCGACGTCGAGGACACACTGAAGAAGATCCGCGCCGACCGACAGCGGACTCTCGGCGTGCATGTCGCGACCGGCCGGATCGAATCGCTGGCTGCGGCGCAGGTCTTCGACACCGCCCAGACGTTGCGACGTGCGTTGGAACTCGGCGCGCACTGGGGCTGGCTGTTCGCCACCGACGATCGGATCGTCGGTGGCGCACCGCCGACGTGAAGCCGCGGCCTCGAGGCTCGGTCGCCGTTGCGCGAGGGCGCCGCGCGCCGCACGCTGGCTCCCGAACTGAAGCGGAACCCGGTGGAACTACGGTTGTCCACGGGCGGCGTGCCGCCTCGGGGCTGCTCGTCGCGCAGGACCCGGGTGGCCGGTGGCAGGACAGACAACGGTCTGGCCATGCTCGGCACGACGCGGTTGCGAGGGGGAGAGGTGGGCGGCGCACGAGCGCCGACAGAGTGCTACACGAGGAAGTAGACGATGCTGGCGACGCCGAGGAGGCCCGCCGGCGTCGCCCACAGCAGGATGCGCCAGGTCGCTTCGCGGGCCGGTGGCACCAGCCAGGGGTTCTCCTGGAAAGCGAATGTGGCGCCGCGACCAGGGCGCACGTCAAGGTTCCAGACCAGGCCAACGATGATGTACAGCACCGACGAGGCGACGATGTTCGTCGCCCACGTGAGCGGATAGAAACCGTGCAGCAGCAGCTGGTAGAGGTCGTAGCACCAGCTCGCCGACAGCATCCACAAGCACGCCGCCACCGCGAGGTGCGACACCGGCGCGCGCTTCCAGCGGTAGAACACGCCAAGCACCCACGGCGCGCTTGCGAAGGACAGCACCGCCATCATCGGCGCATCGACGTAGTCCCAGGTCGGATCGCCGGTGTACGGCGCGACCACGGTGATGAAGATCGTCGACGCCGCGAAGGTCAGCACTTTCCAGGGCACGAGCAGGAAACGCCAGTAGCCCGAATACGCCGCAGCGTACGACTGCCGATTCACGATCAGGTGTGCGAACGAGGTGGCGACGGCGGCGATCCACGCCGCCGTGTACACAGCCATGATCGGCTCGATCTCGATCCAGCCCAGCTGCAAGGAACCGGCCCTCCTCCGGCTCGGACGTTATCCGAGATCGCGCCACTCGCAAACGACGGATGCATCGGCGAGTCTCGAAGTCTGCGCCCGCGCGCCGCACTTCAGGAGGGAGCGACGTCCAAGGGCCTCGGGGCAGCTGGCTCTGTGGACAGCCACGATGCCTTCCCGATGTGCGCTGGACGATCACGCCGGGTCTGCTGACAATGACCTTCGGTGAGGATCCGCACCGGGTACGGACGGAACAGTTCGGCATCCGGGCCACGGCGCAGCCGATGGAGACCACCTTCGATATGGCCTTGCTACAGGAAGTGCTGGTCGCACCGGACGTCGAAGCGCCCGAGTGCTCGCGCGTCGAACGCGCGGCGCCCGACATCTCGAGGATCGCGGGCAGTGGCGAGTTCACCTGCCCGCTGCTGCCGGTGCGCAGCCGACCCCGGGGCAGGCCGTGAACCCGAGGACGAAGCAGCAACTGGCCGACGCGGGTTGGGTCGAGGGCCGCGTCCGCTGGCTGGATGACCAGGCGGAGCGGCTCGCCCAGCGCGGCTTCGCGATGTTCCCCGCCGCGCGCGCGTTCCTCGAGCGCTACGGCGGCCTGCGGGTGGGCGGCCCGGCCATGCTCAGGCGCGGAACCGGCACATACTTTCACACCGACCCCGACAGCGTGGTCACCGATCCGTCGTGGACCCAAGAATGGGAACAGCTCTCGGGCACGCGTGTGTTCCCGATCGGCGAGACCGCCTGGGGCGAGTACACGCTGCTCATCGACGAGCACGGCCGCATCTTCGGCATGGACATGACCACCACGCTGACCTACTGGGCCGACGATGCCGAAGCCCTGCTCGACGTCGTGCTCGGCTACGGCGGCACGTTCCGGCCGGTCGATGCCGACGATTGCCGGCCGATCGGCGGCAGCCGCCCTTGACCACTACCGGAGAACCGCGATGCCCCGTGCAGGAGCGAGTGGGAAGATGGCGAGGCCGAGCGCAGTGTCATTTGAATTGCAATGCATCCAGGGTAGCCAGGAGCCAACATGTCGTGGAAGCGCCGGGTGGGCAGTGTGGTCGACCGCGTCGCAGTTCCGCTGGCCGCGGCGGTGGTTGGCTGGTTTGCGTCGGCGGCCTGGCTGTTGCCGAATCTCCCTTTCGCATGGGTCGATTCGGACGTACTCTCACTCGGATTGCGCGCGCTCGTGGCGCTAGTGGCTTTCTGCGCCGCGAGCCGACTACTTTGACGGCCAAGTGCGTCTGGCAGGTCGCTCGCCCAAACAGTCGTCGCCCGAGTCATTGCATGCTACGAGAGTTCCTGAAGGTTCTTCTGATTCCCGTATTGGTCGGGTTTGGCCTGATCGTTGCTCTCTTGGCCTACATGGCCTATGGCGAGCGATCAGCCAAGGACCTCGCGATCAAGTTCTGCGACTCGGTCAAAGTTGGCGACGATCCGATCGCGGTGCAGTCACGCGCCACACACAGCGGGGCGATTCCCTCTTCGCCCACCTGGGTGCCGTGGGAGAGCCAGCCAAGAACACTCGAAGTCCTGTTCAAGGGCGGGATACCGCTGTCAGCGCATGGATGCAGGATCCAGGCATCAGAGAGGGTCACGTCGGCCGTCTACTTTCACACCCGGTGACGCAGCCAAGAACAGGCGACGGATGAGCCCCCTGGCGGCACTGGCGACGACGCGGGCTTGTTGATGACGGTTGCCTTTGCCTAAGTCGACAGGACCACCGGGCGGCCCGACGTCTCCGTCGTGCTGTCGAACCAGGAGCCCCCCACGACCGGTGGCGGACAGCGAGTGCGAAACACCGCCGCGCGGCGAAGCGGACAGGACCCTGCGCCGACGGGTTCAGGGACCTCAAGGGCCCCCACCCGACACCCCACTGGGCCGCTTCGCGGGCACTGCCCCGCGCAGCCGCCTAGGCTCTCAGCGTCGGCAATCCGATCCCCGCCGCGTCGAAGCCGCCGTCGGCGGCCAGGCACTGGCCGTTGATGTAGCTGGCCTCTGGGCTGCAGAGGAACCCCACCGCGGCGGCGATCTCCTCGGGCGTGCCATAGCGCTTCAGCGGGATCGCGTCGTGGTAGTCGCGGCGGATCGCCGCGGTGTGCACGAGCACGGCCATCGCGGTGTCCACCGGGCCGGGGGCCACGCAGTTCACGCGGATGCCGGCGTCGCCGAGTTCCACCGCCTGCTGCCGCGTGAGGTGGATCACCGCGGCCTTGCTGGTGCCGTAGGCCACGCGCATCGTGCTGGCGCGCAGGCCGGAGATGCTGGCGATGTTCACCACCGCGCCGCCGCGGCCGCCGCGCAGCATCACCGGCGCCGCCGCCTGCGTGCACAGGAACGGGCCGTCGAGGTTGGTGGCCATCACCTGGCGCCATTCGTCGAAGCTCGTGTCGAGCAGCTTCTTGAACACGGCGATGCCGGCGTTGTTCACGAGCGCGTCGATGCGGCCCCAGCGCGCGTCGATGGCCTCAGTGGCGGCGGCCACCGCGGCCGGCTGCGACACGTCGGCGTGGAGGCCGAGCACCTGTTCGGGCCGGGCCAACTGCTGCACGCTGGCCGCGAGCGTGGTGGCGTCGATGTCGATCAGCGCCACGCAGTGGCCGCGTGCCAGGAACCACTGCGCGCAGGCGAGGCCGATGCCGCGCGCGGCGCCGGTGATCACGGCCACCGGCTTGCCGGCGGTCTTGGTGGAAGAGGGGGCGTTCATCAGCGCATTCTCGTGCGCGCGCGGCAGCCGGCGGCTCGGGTACGCTGCCGCCATGAAGACGATCCGCGACCTGAATGCCCCGCCGCACGTCACCGGCCGCGTCGAGGCCATCGTCGTGCGCGGCGATTCGCGTCAGTCGGCCCGGCTCGTGCAAGCCACGACGGCCCTGGCGCGCATCGGCCTGGCCGACGATCGCCTCGGCTCGAAGGGCGAGGCCGAGCTGTCGACACGGCAGGTCACGCTGATCCAGCTCGAGCACCTCGCGGTGATCGCCGCGCTGGCGCGCGTGCCGGCCGTGGACCCGCTGGCGCTGCGCCGCAACCTGGTGGTCTCGGGCATCAACCTGCTGGCGCTGAAGAACGCGCGGCTGCGCGTCGGCGCGGCGCTGCTCGAGATCGTCGGCCCGTGCGCGCCGTGCTCGCGCATGGAGGAGGCGATCGGCCCCGGCGGCTACGCCGCGATGCGCGGGCACGGCGGCATGACGGCAAGGGTGCTGGAAGGCGGCGCCATCGCCGTGTGGGACGCCGTGCAGGCGCAGGCGCCGGGCAAGGACGCGTAGGTCACCGATTGCTGGTGCTGGTACTGGTGCTGGTGCTGGACGACGACGCTGCAGGCCGGGCGGGCGCCATCACCTCCTGCCACGCCAGCGCCCACCAACCCAGCGCCACCAGCGTGGCCGCCGTGAGCAGCGCCGCGATCAGCCAATGCCGCGAGCGCACGGCCTGCCACGTGGCCAGCGCCACCTGCAGCGCCGCCAGCGGCGCCACCGCCGCGTAGACGTAGGCTGCCGCGCGATCGAGGCCGGGCGGCTGCATCCAGCCGAGCACCACGCCCAGCAGCACCAGCGCCCCGATCAGGGCGGCCAGCCACACCCGCTTGCGGCGCTCGGCCGCCGGCAGCGGCCGTGATGCGTCCGCCAGTGCGGAGCGCATCGGCGCCTCCAGATGCGGAGCGCGCGCGGCCACCTCGGCCACCAGCGTGCCGTGATGCAGGTGCCAGGCGAACGCATCGACGGGGATGTAGCGCCTCTCGCCGATCCAGCGCGAGCGCTGCGGGTCTTGCGGGCCGGCATAGGCGGCCGCCGCGGCCAGCCGCCGCGCGCCCGGTGTGTCGATCGGCTGCGCGAGCACGAAGCCTTGCGCCATCGGCGCGGCGTGGAAGCCGGCCACGTCACTCCACGGAGCCTCCAGCGTGTAGCCGAGCTGCCGCAGCCGCAGTCCGTCGGCCGACAGCTCGAGCAGCGTGCGGCGCCACAGCCACTCCCACGCCGCGAGCACGCTGCCCGCCACGACGGTCAGCACGGCTCCGCCGATGGCACCGTCACCGCCCAGGGCCAGCAGCACCAGCCCGCCGCCGAGCATCGGCGCGAACATCGCCCACATCAGCCAGCGCCGCCAGCCGCGCAACCGATAGCGCGCCGCGCCGGGAGTACCGGCGCGTCGCCAGGGCTTCACGCGGCGAACCGTCATTGCCGGCGAGCGGGCGATCAGGTTGCGCCGGAGGCGTCCGCCGGCACGGCGGCGTCGCCCGGCGGCTGCAGCGGCCGCCCGGCACGCAGCGCCGCGGTCGCCGCGTCCATCGCCGCCGCGAGGTCGGCGGCCGCGCCCAGGGTCGCGGCGTCGCGCCGGCGCGCGCGGTCGAGCACGTCGGCCGCGAGCACCCCGACATCCGTCGCGAAGACGTTGCCGGCCGATCCCTTCAGCTCGTGGGCCAGGCGCTCGATGCCGGCGTGGTCACCGGCTGCCGCCAGTGCGCGCAGCCTCTCGCTGTCGTCGACATGGCGGCGCAGGAAGATGCCGGTCAGCTGCTCGACGAAGGTCGGCCGGCTCGCGTAGCGGCGCTGGAATGCATCCCAGTCGATGACGGGCGGGCCGGGCGGGCGGGCCGCCTGCATGCCGGCGGCCGGCGGCGCCACCGGCGGCGGCCTGCGCGCGTGCTGCAGCAGCGTCGAGACCAGCACCTCCAGGTTCACCGGCTTCTGCACGACCACCACCATGCCGGCCTCGCGGCAGCGGTCGCCTTCCTCCTTCAGCGCGTGCGCCGTCTGGCCGATCACCGGCAGCCCCGGGTGCGTGCGCGCGAGGCGGCGCGTGGCTTCCAGGCCGTCCATCACCGGCATCTGCACGTCCATCAGCACCGCATCGAACGGCCGCCGCGCCTCGGCCACCCGCGCCAGCGCCTGGCGGCCGTCGTCGACGAGCACGACGTCGGCGCCTTCACCCCGCAGCAGGTCGTCCAGCACGAGCTGGTTCACGGCGTTGTCCTCTGCCACCAGCACGCGCAGCCCGGACAGGCGCTGCGCGCCCGGGGCGGCCTGGCCGCGCGCCGGCGGAACCGGCTGGTCGGTGGCTGCCAGCGGCAGGCGCAACGTGAACGTGCTGCCGCGGCCCGGCGTGCTCTCCACGTCGAGCGTGCCGCCCATCAGCCCGGCCAGGCGCCGGCTGATGGTCAGGCCCAGCCCGGTGCCGCCGAACTGGCGCGTGGTGCTGGTGTCGGCCTGCTCGAACGGGCGGAACAGCCGCCGCTGCACCTCGGGCGGGATGCCGATGCCGGTGTCGCTCACCGCGATGACGAGCTGCCCGGCGTCGCTGCGCGCGCTCACGCGCACCCCGCCGTGGTCGGTGAACTTGATCGCGTTGGAGAGCAGGTTGCAGAGGATCTGCGAGATGCGCACCGGATCGCCGAGCACGGCCGTCGGCAGCTCGGCCACCTCGGCGGCGAGCGTCAGGCTCTTGCCCGACGCCAGCACCGCCATGCCGCGAACGGTCTCCCCGATCAGCCGCGCCGGGTCCAGCGGCACGGCCTCGACGTCGACCTTGCCGGCCTCGACCGGGGCGTGCTCGATGAACAGCCGCAGCCGCTCCTCGCTGGCGGCCAGCGCCTGCTGCGCGCGGTTGCGGGCCGTCAGATCGATCGCGTAGGCCATGCCGGCGTCGGCGCGCTCGTCGAAGGCGCAGGCGCCTATCAGCACCGGCACCTCGTGTCCGTCGCGGTGGCGCAGCACCGTCTCGTACGGCGTGCAGTGGCCTTGCGCCGCGACCTCGCGGAGCCCCTGCCGGACGCGGTCGTGGTGCTCCGCCACGAGCACGTCGGCCATGCCCGCGGCGCCAGCGTCGATGTCGGCCCGCGCGTAGCCGAGCAGATCGAGCAGCGCGTCGTTGGCCTCGGGCACGCGGCCGTCCCGCGTCCACATGCCCATCGGCACCATGTTGTTCGTGAACACGCTGCGAAAGCGCGCCTCGCTGCGGCGCAGCGCGTCCCCGGCCTGCTTCTGCTCGGTGATGTCCATCGACGACGAGAAGAGGCACTGGAGGCCTCGGAAGGTGGCCAGGTGCGACGTGAGGCGCAGGCAACGCACCTCGCCGCCGCGGGTGCGGACCTGCACCTCGCGGTCGTGGACCTCACCCAAGCGCAGGGTCTCCTCGAGCAGCACGGCCCGTTGCGCAGGGTCCTGCCACAGCCCGGCCTCCACCGACGTGCGGCCGAGCAACTCGCCTCGAGGGTAGCCGGTGATGCGGCAGAACGCATCGTTGACCTCGATGAACTGGCCGTCGCTCATCCTCGAGACCGTCTTGCCCAACGGGCTGTCGAAGAAGGCGCGCAGGTACAGCTCCTGTGCGTCCTCGGCGGCCTTGCGCGCGGTGATGTCGATGACGACGCCGTGGTACGCGAGCAGCTCGCCGGCTCCGTCGAACACCGGCTGGCCGCGCGTCATCAGCCAGCGCGGGTGTTCGGGGCTGGTGCCGCGCACGCGCCACGTGCACTCGAAGCCGCGCTGCGCCGCGAGGGCCTCGGAACAGGAGCGAGCCGCGGCCTCGGCGTCGCATGGCTCGATGGACGACAACCAGGCACGGTAGCTCGACGGCGTGGACCCGTCCAGGCCGTACAGCCGAGGCACCTCGTCGGACCAGGAGAGCTCCCGGGTGATCGCATTGAAGTACCACGTGCCGGCGTTCGCGGCTTCCAAGGCCAGGTGCAGCTGCTCCTGGCTGCTGGTGAGCCGCTCCTGGCGTCGCTGCAGCGCGTTGCGCTGCTCGGTCAGCGACGCGTTGGCTTGCCGCAGGTCGCGTGTACGCGCGGCCACCCGGCGCCGCAGCAGGAGGACCCAGGCA
This sequence comes from Rubrivivax sp., assembly GCA_016789955.1. Classification (GTDB taxonomy): domain Bacteria; phylum Pseudomonadota; class Gammaproteobacteria; order Burkholderiales; family Burkholderiaceae_C; genus Rubrivivax. The sequence goes on from JAEUPB010000075.1 coordinate 55,328, forward strand.
GCGACGACCATCGCGGCGGCGCCCACGATGGCGAGTACCGTCATGAGCGGGTGCTCGACGAGCAGATGCCCAGCCAGTGCCCCGCCGGCGGGCTCGGCCGCGCGGGCGATCGGCGGCGCAGCAGCCAGCAATGCCTGCACCGCCATCATCCCGGCGAGGAGACGGCGCCACCGGCCTTGCGTGGCCCCTGCATGGGCGGCGGGTCTGTTCACGGATGTCTGGGGGCCCGTTCGTACCTCCGGACCTGAAGTACTGATCACGACCTGTCACAAGTGTGCAACTGCCATGGTACGTTTCGTTGACTTTGGACAAGCGGGAAGATGGCGGCGATTTGCGGCCTTCGCTACGCTTCTTCCATCGGCACCGTGGAGCCCGCACCGTGAGTCGCCACCACACGCACCTGATCCGCTCGATCTTCCACGACCCGCCGCCGCACAACCTGCACTGGCGCGACATCGAGTCGCTGCTGCGGCACGTGGGTGCGCAGGTCGAGCCCGTGTCGGGCACCCGGGTGCGTGTCACGCTGAACCGCATGGAAGACGTGCTGCACCGCCCGCACGGCGACGAGGTGGACCGCCCGTCGCTGCTGCACGTGCGCGCCTTCCTCGGCCGTGCCGGCGTGACCCCGGCGAGCTACGAGCACACCGGCGAGGCCCCGGGCTGATCGCCCCGGTCGCGGGCCCTCAACCCGCCGCCGGCGACTCGCGCAGCACCTGCGCCACGCAGGCCTGCAGGTGGGTCAGCATGGCCTCGTCGCGGGCACCGAACAGCGCGCGACCGAGCGCGCTCGGCGACGGTCGCACGGCGGTGTTCTGCAACTCGGCCACCAGCGCGGGCAGCCGCGGAGAGCCGGCCAGGTGCGCGGCCACCAGCGCGTCGGCCGCGTAGACCGGGTTCGTGAACCATGGCGACCAGGCCAGCCGCCCGCCAGGTGCCAGCGCCTCGGCAAGCCCGGGCATCGAGTCGGCGCCAGACAGCAGCGGGCCCAGCCGGGTGCGCCACTGCGTGTCGAACATGTTCACCGTGCGCTCGAGGTCGTCCTCGCTGCGCAGCACGATCGAGCCGGCGTCGGCGGTCTGCCAGACGCCGGCGGTGTCGTTCATCCACGCGTGCGACGAGAGGCCGAGGTTGTTCAGCGGCCGCGCGCCGGCCGGCACGGCGCCGCCGTGCAGCACGCGCAGCCGCCAGTCGGAGATCGCCGGCACCCAGGCCTCCACGCGCATCGACAGCTTCACCGAGTCGGGGCGGGTGTCGATCGCCCTCAGCTCGAGCTCCTGCCAACCCACCGGCGAGTCGCGCCGCAGCACCACCGACGTGTACGAGCGGGCGGCATCGTCACGCGGGTCGCGCCGTTGCTCGGTGCAGCCGATCGCCTGCAGCGCTGCGCCGGCACCGGCGAGCACGCGGTCCAGCAACTCGTCCTTGCCCGGCAGCGCACGCCCGGTCTCGATGCAGGCCGGAGGAAAGCGTTCCCAGGGCTGGCGGCCCGCCACCCGCTGCCACCCATTGGCCAGCCAGGCGCAGCCGGCCTGCTCGTCCCACACCGACAGCCCGATCGAGCGCGCGACCGAGCGCACGAACGGCAGCACCTCGTCGAGCCGATCGCGGTTCAGGCCGATGGCCCAGACCGACGACTCGGTGCGGCCGTCCAGCGGGCCGTCGGACCACGCGAGCTCGGACTCGTCGAGCCCGTCGCTCTCCGGCGAGGTGATGCAGGGGTGTCGCGCGGTGAGCAGCCGGGCGCAGTCGATGAAGCGCGGGTTCGGGCCGGGGCGGCGGCGACGCAGCACGTCGAGCATCGCCTGCACGGCGTCGACGGTCGGCGGATGGCCCCACGCGACCGGTTGTTCCCAGAGGTGGACGACGTAGCTCATGCGGGCATCGGGCGTGGTGGTCTGGATGGGGTCGGTGTCGGCCGGCGGCGCGCCTCAGTCGATCAGCGCCCCGTACACCACAGACTTGAACAGCGTGCGGAAGTCGTAGGTGCGCGACGGGATCAGCTGCGTCAGGAAGATCGCCACCAGGTCTTCGCGCGGGTCGACCCAGAACAGCGTGCTGGCCAGGCCACCCCAGTAGAAGTCGCCGGCGCCGGGTACGCCGGCGCGTGCGCCGCTCAGCGTGGTGGCGAAGCCCAGCCCGAATCCCACGCCCTGCTGCGGCGTCTCGCCGAAGCGGTCGATGGCGCGCTGCGTCAGGTCGACGTCGCCGGGCAGGTGGTTCACGTGCATCAGTTCGAGCGTGCGCGGCCCGATCAGCCGCTCGCCGTCGAGTTCGCCGCCGCGGCGCAGCATCTTGCAGAACCGGTGGTAGTCGTCGAGCGTGCTGATCAGGCCGCCGCCGCCCGAGTGCAGCGCCGGCGTGCGCAGCCAGGGGCTCGTGGCCGGGTCGTCGGCCAGCACGCGGCCGAGCACGGCATCGTGCCGGTAGCAGGCCGCCAGCCGGTCGGCCTCCGCGGCCGGCACGGTGAAGCCGGTGTCCTTCATGCCCAGCGGCGCGAAGATGCGCTCGTGCAGGAAGCGCTCGAACGGCACGCCGGAGATCTGCTGCACCAGCCAGCCGCACACATCGGTGGCCAGCGAGTAGCACCAGGCCTCGCCGGGCTCGTAGCGCAGCGGCACGCGGCCGAGCTTGTCGACCAGCGTCGCGAGGCTGTCGCCGTTGCGGGTGTTGATGTCGGCGGCGGCGTAGGCCTCGTCCACCGGGTCGGGCTCGGCGCCGGCGTCGAGCAGCGCGCCGCCGTAGGTGAGGCCAGCCGAGTGGTTCAGCAGCTGGCGGAAGGTCACCGGCCGCCGCGGCGGCCGCGTCTGCATCGTCTCGCCGCGGCCCTGCACCCACACCCGCTGCTCGCGCCAGGAGGGAATCACCGCGTGCACCGGGTCGTTGAGCCCGAAGTGCCCTTCCTCGTACAGCATCATCAGCGCGAGGCTGGTGATGGGCTTGGTCATCGAGTAGATGCGCATCAGCGTGTCGTCGCGCATCGGCTGCCCGCGCTCGACGTCGCTCAGGCCCAGCGTGTGCCGCACCACCACCTCGCCGCGCCGCGCCACGAGCCACTGGCAGCCGGCGATGCGGCCGCTGTCGATGTAGTCGCGCTGCAGGCGGTGGTGCAGCGGCTGCAGACGGTCGATGTCGACGCCGGCGCGGTGGGAGCGGGTCATGGGGGCTCTCGGAGGTGAGCGGCGGCGCTGCTCAAGGGGTGTGCGAGCTTACTGCCGCGGCATGGAAGCCCCGCTGCAGCTCGGAATCTGCAGGCGTGAACGCCAGTTGCACGAACAGCGCGTAGACGGCCTGTTCGCGCGGCGCGATGCGGAACCACGTGCTGTAGGCGCCGCTCCAGCCGTACGTGCCGGGCGAGCCCGGCACGCTGTCCGGCGCATCGGCCCTGCGCAGCGCCACGCCCAGCCCGAAGGCGTGGCCGGGCAGGAACGACAGCGGCACGGTGTCGACCTGCGGCGTGGTCATCAGCGCGACCGACGCGCGGCTGAGGATGCGGGTGCCATCGAGCTCGCCGCCGTTCAGCAGCATCTGGCAGAAGCGCAGGTAGTCGGCCGCGGTGCTCCACAGGTTGCCGCCGGCCGAGAGCAGGCGCGGCGCCAGCGGGTCCAACGCCATGCGCACGAGCCCGCGATCCGGCCGGAACTGGTACGGCGGCATGACGCGCGAGTGCTTGTGCGGTGGCACGACGAAGTGCGTGTCGTGCATGCCCAGCGGCCGGAAGATCTGCTCGCGCAGCGCCACCTCGAGCGTCTGCCCGGTGACGATCTCGATGACCCGGCTCAGCACGATCGTGGCCGGGCCGTAGCGGAACGCCGAGCCGGGCTGGTCGCCCAGCGGCAGCGTGGCCAGGAAGGCGACCGCCTGCTCGAGGTTCTCGGAAGGGTCGTGGGGTCGCGCCGCATAGGCCTGCCGCTGCAGCCGCGCCGCCGGCGAGTCGCGTGTCGCCAGGCCGACGAAGCCGGCGCGGTGCGTCAGCAGGTCGAGGATCGTGATCGGCCGCTCGGCCGCGACCAGTGCATGGCCGCCCGGTGCGTCGCCGCGTGGCACCGCCACCTTCATGTCCGCGAAGCCGGGCAGGAACTTCGCGACCGGATCGAACAGTTGCAGCCGCCCTTGCTCCACCAGCTGCAGCGCGGCCACCGTGGCGATGGGCTTGGTCATCGACTGCAGCTGGAACAGGTCGTCCGCACGCATCGCGCGGTGGCGTTCCACGTCGGCTTCGCCATGCGCCTTGAGCGAGACGAGCCGGCCGTGCCGCGCCACGACCGTCACCGCACCTGCGAGCTTGCCCTCGCGCTGGAGGCGATCGATGAAGGCGTCGATCTGCGCGAGGCCCGAGCCCGACACGCCGACCGACTCGGGCGCGGCCACGGGCAACGGCGAGCCCACCGGCGCGGTGGCGCAGGCCGAGCACAGGAGCACGAGACCGATCGCGGACGACGCGACTTTCACCGCCACCTCGCGTGGGGCTAACCCCGCATCTTCTTCAGCTTGTACCAGAGCGCCCGCTCGCTGATGTCCAGCAGCGCGGCGGCGCGCGGTTTGTTGTCGCCGGTGGCCTTCAGTGCGGCGGTGATCATGCGCGCCTCGAGCGCGTCGACGGCGGCGTTCAGCGGGCCGATGGTCACGTCGCCCTCGCCGTGGGCAGGTGCGGCGCTCGCGGCCGCGGCCGTCGGCGCCGTCGGCGCCGGCAGCCCCGCGTCCAGCCGCAGGTGCTCGGGCCTGAGCGGCCCGCCGCCGGCGAGGATCACCGCGCGCTCGACCACGTTCTCCAGCTCGCGCACGTTGCCCGGCCACGGATAGGCCTGCAGCCGCTCGAGCACGTCGGCGGCCAGCGGCGCGGCGCTGCCGCGGCGGCCGTCGTGCTTGGCGATGAAGTGCGCGACGAGCCCGGGGATGTCCTCCAGCCTCTCGCGCAGCGGCGGCAGGTCGAGCGCGAACACGTTGACGCGGAAGTACAGGTCCTCGCGCAGCTTGCCGTCGGCGATGGCCTGGCGCGGCGAGCGGTTGGTGGCGGCGATGACGCGGATGTCCAGCGGGATGCGGCGGTTGCCGCCCAGCCGCTCGATGGTGTTGTCCTGCAGCGCGCGCAGCAGCTTGGCCTGCAGCGCGATCGGCATCTCGGTGAGTTCGTCGAGGAACAGCGTACCCTCGTTGGCCAGCTCGAACTTGCCGATGCGCTCCTTCACCGCGGCGGTGAAGGCGCCCTTCTCGTAGCCGAAGAGCTCGCTCTCCAGCATCTCCGAAGGGATCGCCGCGCAGTTCACCGGCACGAACAGGCGCTCGGCGCGCGGAGACGCCGCGTGCACGGCGCGCGCGGCCAGGTCCTTGCCGGTGCCGGTCTCGCCGACGATCATCACCGAGGCCTTGGTCGGCCCCACCTTGCGGATCATCTCGGCCACCAGTCGCATCGGCGCGCTGGTGCCCACCGCCTCGCCCCAGCCGCGCGCGAGTTCCTGGCGCAGGAAGCGGTTGTGGCGCGTCACCTCGCTCGAGCGCAAGGTGCGCTCCACCGCCAGCTCCAGCGTCGACAGGTCCACCGGGCGCAGCAGGTAGTCGCTGGCGCCGTGCTTCATCGCCTCCACTGCCGAGGTCACGGTGCCGTGCGCGGTGATCACGATCACCGGCATCTCGAACTCGTGCCGGCGCAGCCAGCTCAGCAGCTCGAGGCCGTCCATCACCGGCATGCGCAGGTCGGTGATGACGAGGTCGGGCGTGTCGGCCTGCACGAGGTCTGCGGCCTCGCGGCCGTTGCCGGCGGCCAGCACGCGGTGGCCGAGCTTGGACAGCGCGATCTCCAGCACGCGCCGCATGTGCGGCTCGTCGTCGACGACGAGGATCGTCCTCTGGGTCATGTCGATCCTTCGGCCGCCGCAGCGGCAGGTCCTTCACGCGGCAGCAGGATGCGGAACAGCGCGCCGCCCAGCTCGCTCTCGCCGGCCTCGATGCGGCCGCCGTGCGCGGTGACGACCTTCTGCACCACCGCCAGCCCGAGGCCGATGCCGCCCTCGCGCTGGAAGAAGAAGGCCTCGAAGATGCGCGCGCGGGCCTCGGGCGCGATGCCGGGGCCGTCGTCGGCGATGTCGATGACGAGCTGCTGTGGCTCCTCGCGCAGCGAGACCACGATGCGCCCGCCGTGCTCGAGGATCTGCAGCCCGTTGAGCAGCAGGTTCAACAGCACCTGCGTCATCTGCTCTTCGTCGCAGGGGTGCAGCGTCTCGCGGCCGCTGCCGTGCGTCTGGATCGTCACGCCCTGGCGCGCGGCCTGCGCGGCGAGCAGCGCCGAGGCGTGGTGGACGAGGGCGTTCATGTCGGTGGGGGCGATGGCGGGGTCGCGCGGGCGCGCGCCTTCGAGCATCGCCGAGATCAGCCGCGACAGCCGCGCCGTCTCGCTCTCGATGAAGCCCGCCAGCTCGCGCCCCTCGCTGCTGAGTTGGGGTTCGCGTTGCAGGATCTGTGCCGACGACAGCATCACGCCCAGCGGCGTGCGCACCTCGTGCGCGATCACGGCCGACATCTCGCCCACCGCCGCCAGCGCGGTGGCGCGCGCGAGCTGCTGCTGCGACTGCTCGATGTCGCGCACCATCTCCACGAAGGCCGAGCCGAGCTCGGCCACCTCGCCGCTGGGGGCCGCGGCCGGCTGCGGCAGCGCGCGGGCGCGCCGGTAGTTGCGGCTGGCCTCGGTGAGCGCCACGATGGGCCGCGCGATCGCGCGGCTCACGCCGAAGGCGACGGCGATGGTCAGCAGCGCCACGCCGCCCAGCAGCACCGCGAACACCAGCGCGGTCGAGCGCACCGGGGCCAGCGCCTCCTGCAACGGCACCAGCACCAGCAGCTGCCAGCCGAAGCCGTCGAAGCCGGCGTAGCCGTGCGCGCGGCCCACGCCCACCAGCATCGGTTCGCCCAAGGCGCCGGGCAGCGGCGGCCTGGCCTGCGCAGCGGCGCCGCCGTCGGCGGCCGGCGCGGCATGGGCGGCGAGGTCTTCCGTGAGCCGCGGCAGCAGCTCCAGCAGCCGCCGCGAGCCGGCCACCATGCGCCCGCGGTTGTCCAGCAGCGCCACCAGCCGCCCGCCGGGGCCGGCGTTGGCCGCCTCGTCCAGCCGGCGGTCGACCTGGCTCCAGTCCATGCGCAGCTGCAGCTCGCCGAGATCGCCGCCGCCGAAGGCCGACGGGATCGGCGTGCGCAGCACGAGGCTGGCGCCGTCGTCGCCGGGCACGGTCTGCGGCAGCGCCAGCGAGACCGGCGTGCCGGCCAGCGTCACCGCCTGCCAGTGGCGCAGCGCGGCCGCGCCGGCGGCCTTCTCGCCGATGCCCGCCGGGCGGCTGGCGGCCACCACGCGGCCCTGGCGGTCCACCGCGGCCAGCTCGCGGTACAGCCCGCCGTAGCCGGCCGCCAAGCGTTCGAGGAAGCCCGACAGGCGCTTGTCGACGTCGCCCACCTGCAGGTCCTGCATCACCTCGATGCGGCGCCAGGTGGCGGCGTTCTGCAGCCGCTCGTACATCAGCTTCGTCAGGTCGGCGCCCACGGCCTCGGCCTGCGCCTGCAGGCCCTGCTCGATCTCGTTGCGCAGCACGCCGCTGACGCGGTCGAAGGCCAGCAGCGCCAGCAGCATCGAAGGCAGCAGGCCCACGAGCAGGCAGGCCAGCAGCAGCGTCTTGCGGATCGTCAAGGGAGAGGGGGCGGGCAGAGCCGGGCGGGGGCCCGGCATACTTGTTGCACTCCGGCCTCCCTGCGCCGCGAGCCGCACGCAACGGGCGTGGCGGGACGTCGAGCCAGGAAGCGGAGGTCGGAGGATTATGAGGAGGTCGCTGCACGGGCTGGTCACCCTGGCGTGGTCGCTGGCCTGCGCTGCGGTGCAGGCGCAGGCGCCGGATGCCGACGGCTGGCAGTACGAGGCCGGCCGCGGCCTGCGCCACGAGGCGGCCGGGCTGACGCTGGGCGGCTACGTCACCGGCGAGCTGCAGAAGCCCAGCAACGACTCGTCGCAGGCGCGCATCAGCCACGTCAGCGTGTTCCTCTGGTGGGAGCCCACCGACGCGCTGAAGGTGTTCGGCGAGATCGACCAGGAGAACGTGGTGGCCCGCGTGCGCGAGCGCGGCCGGTTCGAAGACCGCGCCGAGCGTCGCGCCTCACTGGAGCGGCTGTACGCCACCTGGACGATCGACGATGCGCTGGTGCTGCGCGGCGGCAAGTTCCTCACGCCCGTGGGCCGCTGGAACCAGCGCCACGCCGACCCGCTGACGTGGACGCCCAGCCGCCCGCTGCTGACGCGCACCGTCCACCCGCAGAACGTGACCGGCGTGATGGCCTCGGGCACCCTGACGCCCGCCGGGCAGCCGCTGGAGTACGCGCTGTATGCCTCCAACGGTGCCGAGTGGGCGCCCGATCCGCGGCAGGACCTGTTCAGCACCGTGCGCGGCCTGCGCGCCGTGCTGCCGGTGGGCGCGGCGTGGCAGTTCGGCGTGTCGTACGCCCGCTACGAGCAGCGAGGCTCGCGCGAGCCTCGCGAGCTGCAGGGCGCCGACCTGCGCTGGGCCGCGGCCGGCTGGGAGGTGAGCGCCGAGTGGCTGCGCACGGCCGCCGTGAACCCGGCGCCGCCGTTCGGACCCGGTGGCGGAGGAGGCTTCGGCACCACCGGCAACCCGTTCGGGGGCGGCGGGACGTTCACGACGGCGGCCGTGGTGCCCGGCCCCGCGCCGCTGCCGCGCGACCCCGGCACGCCGCCGCTGGCGCTGCCCACACAGGGGGCCTGGGTGCAGGCGGTGGCGCCGCTGTGGCCGCAGTGGTTCGCCGTGGTCCGCGTCGAGCGCGTGCGCGACACCTCGTCGGTGGACAAGGTGCGCCAGGACACCGCGGGCCTCGTGTGGCGGCCCACGGCGATGGTCACGCTCAAGCTCGAGCGCCAGCACACCCGCGGCCGCAGCGACCTCGCGGCCGATGCATGGGCGATGTCGGCGAGCGTGCTGTTCTGATGCTGACGCCCAGGGCACGCCGCCGGCTGCGGGCGCTGGTGATCGCGGCCGCGGGCGCGATCGCCTGCACGCTGCTGCCCGCGCGCGCGCCCGCCGCCGCCGTGCTGGTGATCACCGCGCCGGGCAGCGAGCCGGCCGCCATCACCAGCGACGAGCTGGCGCTGGTCTATCGCCGCCAGAAGACGCTGGTCGATGGCACCCGCGTGCAGCCGGTGAACCTGCCGGCCGCGCACCCGCTGCGGCGCTGGTTCTCCCAGCAGGTTCTGGGCCAGCCGCCGGAGGCGATGGAAGGCTACTGGCGCGACCTCTACTTCAACGGCGTGGTGCCGCCGTTCGTGCTGGCTTCCGAGGAAGCGGTGATCCGCTTCGTGGCCAGCACGCCCGGGGCGATCGGTTACGTGTCGGCCTGCCCGGGCGACAAGCGCGTGCGCGTGCTGATGCAGCTCGACGGTGGCCCGCCGTGCCCCCGCTGATGCGCTGATCCGCCGCGCGCTGCAGCCTGCGCGCGATCCCTGCAAGTTTTGTCGCCACGATCTGCAGCCGCTGCAGCGCTTGTCGCGACTTTCGGCGTGCGCAGCCGGCCCGCAGCGCCGTTCCACGAGGGCCCGGGTGCATGGCATGACGCTTGCGGAAGAGGTGGTCGGGATCCCACTTCCACAGTCATCAGGAGTTGCACATGCCCAATCCCAGGGGCCCTTCCGGCCAGCCTCCCGTCGCCGACACCGCGCGTGCCGAGCCGACGCCCCCCACCATCGCCGAGGCCGTCGACAAGGCCTACGCGCGCTACGACGCCAACGCCGACGGCGCGCTGACGCTGGCCGAGCTGCTCGCGGTGATCGATGCCGACGGCACGCACACCGAAGTCGCCGAGCGTGCCGCGGCCACGGTGACGGCCGCAGACACCAGCGGCGACCAGTCCCTGAGCAAGGCCGAGGTCACCGCGCTGATCACCAAGCTCGACACCGACGGCGACGGCCTGCTCGAACGCAGTGACCGCTCGGCCACCGGCGCCGACACCACGGCCTTCGAGCTGGCCAGCGTGCTGCTGTTCGCGCGCGGCCTGCACGGTGGCCCGGGGAGTGGCGGCCCGCGCGGCGACGGCATCGAGCGCACGGTGATCGACGCGGTGGACAGCCTGTTCACCCGCTACGACGCCGACACCAGCACGACGATCTCGCTGTCGGAGGTGCTGGCGGCGCTCGACCCCAACGGCACCCGCACCGACCTCGACGCGAGGGTCACCTCGCTGTTCACCGCGGTGGACAGCAACGGCGACGCGGCGCTGTCGCTGGCCGAGATCACCGCCGTCGTGGCGCAGTTCGACACCGACGGCGACGGCACGATCGAGCGCGGCGAGCACCCCGCGGCCGATGCCGGCGACGCGGTGCAGCTGATCGGCATCCTGATGCACGGTGGGCACGGGCCACACGGCGGGCACGGGCCGGACACCGACACCGGCGCGGTATGAGCGCGCCGGGCCGCTCCCAAGCGCGAATCCCGGAGTGCGCAGCACGAAGGGTCGTCCAATGAGCGCGCCGGGCCGCTCCCAGGCGCGAATCCCGGGCCACGACATGCGCAGGGTCGTCCGATGAGCGCAGAGGGTGTGACGGCAATCGATCGCCGCCGCGCCCTCGCCACCCTGGCCACATGGGTGGGCGGGGCGGCGGGGACCGCTGCCTTGCCCGGCTGCGGTGGCGGGGGCAGCAGCGGTTCATCCGGCAGCACGCGCATGCGGGCACTGAACCTCACGAGCGACCTGCCGTCGATCGACCTGCTCACCGACGACACCAACCGCTACGCCGCGCTGGCCTCCGCCACGATGTCGGACTACCTGAGCTTCGACGCCGCCACGGTGGCGCTGAAGGTGCGCCGCGCGGGCGACGCCACGCAGCTCTACAGCAGCAGCTTCGTGCTGGCCAAGGACGAGGTCTACACCGCGGTGGTGTGGGGCCGCGAGACCTCGCTGCGCGTGCACACGCTGCCCGAGGATGCGGTGGACACCGACATCACCGACGGCGCCGCGCGGCTGCGCGTGTTCAACGCGACCATCGATGCCGGCTCGCTCGACGTGTACGTCACGTCGGCCACCGCCGACATCGCCGAGAGCGCGGCGCTGCAGTCGGCGCTGGCCGGCGGCACGCTGGGCAGCTACCGCGACCTGTCGGCCGGCACCTTCCGGCTGCGCGTCACCGGCGCCGGCGACCCCACCGACCTGCGGCTGGACGTGTCCTCCTTCGTGCTGGCCAACCGCAAGCACGCGACGCTCGTCATCACCGCGGGCGCCAGCGGCGTGCTGGTCGACGGCGTGCTGATCCCGCTGCAGGGCACGGCCACGGTGATGAAGAACACGCAGGCGCGGGTGCGCGTGGTGGCCGGCGTGGCCGGCGCGGGCAACGTCGCGGTGACGGTGGGCGGCCAGGTGGTGGCTGGCGGCTACCGGTCGCCCACGGTGGGCCCGTACACGCGGGTCACGGCCGGCACCGTCGACGTGGTGGTGCGTCTGGATGGCGGATCGCCGAGCACCGCGTCGCTGACGCTCGTGCCCGGCACCGACTACACGCTGCTGGTGACGGGCAGCGCCGGCGCGGCGCGGCTGCAGCCGCTCACCGACGACAACCGCGTGCCGGTCACGGCCAGCCGCGCCAAGGTGCGGCTGGTGCACGGCGTGGCGGGGCTCGACCCGCTGACGCTCTCGGTGGACTACCTGCCGGTGGCCACCGACCTCGCCGAAGGCGCCGCGTCGACGCCGGCCACGCTGGCCAGCAGCGCGGCCGCGCGGGTCGACGTGACGGCCGCCTCGGCCGCGCAGCCGGTGTACAGCGTCGACAGCGTGAACCTGCAGACCGGCTCGGTTTACACGGTGTTCGTGCTGGGCGGCAATACCGCGCCGACGGGGGTGATCCGCAAGGAGCGGTGACGCATCGGTCGCGAACAAGTGACTCTTCGCAGTCACGTGTCGCGCGTCCCGAATCGACCAATTCACACTTTCCCAGCGAGCGCGGGTGCCGGCGCCGCGCGGGCCTCAGGTCGCAGGCCCCGGCACCGATGTCCTCCCCCAGAAGCAACAGGGGGGCTCGATGACAGTGCGGTTGTCCATCCACAAGCGGCTGCTGATCTTCAGCGTGATGGCCGTGTGTTTCGTGCTGATGCTCGGGGCCGTGGGCCACGAGGCCGTGCGCCGCTTGTCGGACACGCGCGACGCGATCACCGAGAGCGTGGTGGCGATGAAGTCGCAGATGCAGGCCGACATGATGCACGACGCGCTGCGCGCCGACGTGCTGCGTGCGCTGCTCGCCGGCAGCCGCCGCGATGCCGCTGCCCAACCCGAGGTGACGCGCGAACTCGCCGAGCACCTGAAGGACTTCCGGGAGTCGCTGGCCGCGCTCGACCAGGCCGGCGTGGACGCCGAGATCCGTGCCGCGGCCACGCAGGTGCGGCCGGCGCTGGAGGCCTATGCCAAGGCGGCCACCGACGTGGTGGGGCTGGCGTGGAGCGACAACGAGCGCGCACTGACGCAATGGCCGGCTTTCCAGGCCGCCTTCACGAGCCTCGAAGGGGCCATGGAGAAGCTCGGCGACCTCGTCGAGCGCAATGCCAAGGCGCAGCGCGAGGCGAGCGAGGGCACGTCGGTGTGGGCGCGGCGCTTCATCGTCGGCGCCGTGGTCCTGGCCGCGGTGATCATGGTCGGCGTGGGCTCGGCGATCGGCCGGCGCGTCTCGCGGCCGCTGCAGGAGGCCGTGCGCATGGCCGAGGCGGTGGCCGCGGGCGACCTGTGCGCGCATGCCGGGGCCGGCAGCGCCGCCCAAGGCCACGACGAGATCGCGCAGCTGATGGCCGCGCTGGCCACGATGAACGAATCGCTGTCGCGCATCGTCGGTCGCGTGCGCGACGGCAGCGACTCGATCGCCACCGGCTCCGGCGAGATCGCGTCGGGCAACGGCGACCTGAGCCGCCGCACCGAGCAGCAGGCCGCCAGCCTGCAGCAGACGGCCGCCTCGATGGAGCAGATCAACAGCGCCGTGCAGTCGAGCACCGCGGCGGCCAGGCGTGCGCACGAGCGCGCGGCCACCGCCCGCGAGGCCGCGGCGCGCGGCGGCGAGGTGGTGGGCCGCGTCACGCAGACGATGGCCGAGATCAGCGAGGGCTCGCGCCGCATCGCCGAGATCACCGGCGTCATCGACGGCATCGCGTTCCAGACCAACATCCTCGCGCTCAACGCTGCGGTCGAGGCGGCGCGCGCCGGCGAGCATGGCCGCGGGTTCGCGGTGGTGGCCTCGGAAGTGCGGGCGCTGGCCCAGCGCAGCGCGCAGGCGGCGCGCGAGATCAAGGCGCTGATCGGCCGCAGCGTCGAGCAGGTCGAGCAGGGCGCCACGTTGGCGCAGGACGCCGGCCGCGCCATCGCCGACATCGTCACCGAGGCCGAGCGCGTGGACGCGCTGATCGGCGAGATCAGCCACACCGCGGGCGAGCAGGGCCGCGGCTTCGAGCAGATCAACGCCGCGATGCACGAGCTGGACCGCACCACGCAGCAGAATGCCGCCGCGGTGGAGGAGACGGCCGCTGCGGCCGAGAGCCTGCGCCGGCAGTCGCAGGACCTGGCCGAGCTGGTGCGGGTGTTCCGGCTGGCGTGAACGCCTCGGCTTGACATCGGTCGTGCCGGCCGCGGCCGGCCTCGGCTACGCTCGGCGGCGATGTCGCCCGACGCGCAGTCCATCCTCGAGTACCTGGGGCAGGCCCACGCGGTGCGCGCGGGCCTCGATGCCGATGCGGCGCTGGCGGCGCGCGTGCGGGCCGTCAAGCACTACCAGAACCGCCGCTTCGAGCGCACCTACGCCGACCAGATGGCCGCGCCCGACACCGCGGCGGCAGCGCGCTTCTTCCTCACCGACCTCTACGGCACGCAGGACTACACCGAGCGCGACACGCAGTTCGGCCGCATCGTGCGGCCGCTGGACAAGCTGTTCCCGGCCGAGGTCGTGCGCACGGTGCGCGACCTGGCCGAGCTGCACGCGCTCTCGGAGACGCTGGACCGGCGCATGGGCGAGGCGCTGGCCACCGATCGGCCGGATGCCCGCGCGTACGTCGCGGCCTGGTGCGCGGTGGGCGAGCCGGCCTCGCGCGAGCGCCAGATCGCGCTGATGTCGGTCGTGGGCGGCGCGCTCGTGCACTACACGCGCAACCCGTGGCTGCGCCGAAGCCTGCACCTGATGCGCGGTCCGGCGCGCCTCGCCGGGCTGGCCGCGCTGCACGGCTTCCTCGAGCGCGGCTACGACACCTTCGCGGCGATGCGCGCGCCGCAGGCATTCCTGGACACCATCGCGGCGCGCGAGCGTGTGCTGGCGGCCGAGCTGTACGCGCGCCCCGAGCCGCCACCGGCGGTGCTGACCGAGGCGGCCTGATCACAGCTTCCGAGCCGTTCGCCCTGTGCCCGCCTCGGCCGTCGCGCGCAGGCATCATCCGCACATGGTTCCGCTTTCCATTCTCGATCTCGCTCCCATCGTCGAAGGCAGCGATGCCGCGCAGGCGCTGGCGAACAGCCTCGACCTGGCCCGCCACGCCGAGGCGCTGGGCTACCGCCGCTACTGGCTGGCCGAGCACCACAACATGGACGGCGTGGCCAGCTCGGCCACCGCGGTGCTCATCGCCTTTGTCGCCGCCGGCACGAAGACCATCCGCGTCGGTTCCGGCGGCGTGATGCTGCCCAACCACGCGCCGCTGGTCATCGCCGAACAGTTCGGCACGCTGGCCACGCTGTACCCCGGCCGCATCGACCTGGGCCTGGGCCGCGCGCCGGGCACCGACCGAGCGACGATGCGCGCGCTGCGCCGCCACCTCGACGCCAACGACGAGGAAGGCTTCCCGCGCGACGTGATGGAGCTGCAGGCCTACCTGGCCGCACCGCGCGACGGCGATCCGGCTGCGCTGGTGCGCGCCATCCCCGGCATCGGCACGCGCGTGCCGATCTGGCTGCTGGGCTCGAGCCTGTACAGCGCGCAGCTCGCCGCGCACCTGGGCATGCCGTTCGCGTTCGCCTCGCACTTCGCGCCCGACTACCTGCTGCACGCGCTGGAGGTGTACCGGAGCACCTACAAGCCCTCGCGCGAGTGGCCCGAGCCGCATGCGATGGTGGGTGTGAACGTGGTCTGCGCCGACACCGACGACGAGGCGGCGTGGCACTACACGTCGATCCAGCAACGCTTCCTGGCGATGCAGCGCGGCGTGCGCGGCCCGCTGCCGCGGCCGATCGACCCGGCCGTGTACGCCACGATGGGCACGCCGCAGGAGCAGGCCGGTGCCGCGCGCATGCTGGCGGCCAGTGCCGTGGGGTCGCCGGCGACCGTGGCCGACCTGCTCGGGCAGATCCTCGAGCAGACGCGGGCCGACGAGCTGATCGTGGCCGGCGCCATCCACGACCACGCGGCGCGCAAGCGCTCGTACGAGCTGCTGGCCCGCGTGGCGTAGCCGGCACGCCAGGACGCCCCGCGATGGCGAGCGTGCTCGTGCTCGGCGGCACGGTCTTCGTCGGCCGCCACATCGTGCAGGCGCTGGCGGCGGCCGGGCACCGGGTGACGGTCTTCAACCGCGGCGTCACGCCGGCTGGCGACCTGCCCGCCGCGGCCCGCCTGCGCGGCGACCGCGACCTCGGCGACGCCGGCCTCGCGGCCCTCGACGGTGATGCAACGTGGGACGCCTGCGTCGACGTCAGCGGCTACCGGCCCGAGGCCGTGCGGGCCAGTGCCCAGCGGCTCGCCAAGCGCGTCGAGCGATATGTGTACGTGTCGGCCGTGATGACCTACGGCACGCCGCCGCACGGGCCGGTCGACGAGTCCTTCCCCGTCGTCGACCCCGCGCCCGCAGGCACCGCTGAGATCGACGGCCGCACCTACGGCCCGCTCAAGGTGGCCTGCGAGCGCGTCGTGCACGCGGTGTACGGTCCTCGCGCGACGGTGCTGCGCCCGCAGGTCATCGTCGGCCCCGGCGACGGCTGGCCGCGCTACGCCGAGTGGGCGCGGCGCGCGCTGCGCTCGCGGCGGGGCGAACCCTTCGCCGCACCCGGCGACGGCCGCACGATGCTGCAGGTGATCGACGTGCGCGACCTGGCGCGCTTCGTGGTCACGGTGGTGGAGCGGCACGCGGTCGGCACCTACAACCTGGCCGGCCCGCGCATCGACTGGCAGACCTTCGTCGGCCTGCTGGGCGCGCGGAACGTGCGCTGGACACCGGTGCCCGGCGACGACATCGACCTCGACACGTGGCCCTTGTACCGCCCGCCCGGGCACCCGCTGGCGGCCCTGATGCACATCGATGCGAGCCGTGCGCAGGCAGCTGGCCTCGTGCTCACCGATCCGGCGGTGACGGCGCGCGACGTGCTCGCAAGCTTGGAGTCAAGCGCATGAGTGCGCCGGGCCGCTCCCAAGCACGAATCCCGGAACCCGCAGGGTGGAGGGTTGCCTCATGAGTGCCGACATCGCCTGGTGGATCGCGGCCTTCGCGCTGATGGCCGTGGGCCTCGCGGGCCTGGTGCTGCCGGTGATTCCCGGCACGCCGCTGCTGTTCGCCGGCTTCTGGCTGGCGGCGTGGATCGACGGCTACGCGAAGGTCGGCGGGGTCACGCTGGGGGTGCTGGGCGTGCTGGCGCTGCTGGCATGGGTCGTCGACTACGTGGCTGCGGCAGCGGGCGTGAAGCGGGTCGGCGCCAGCGGGCAGGCCGTGGCCGGCGCGCTGGTCGGCGCGGTGCTGGGCCTGGCCGGCGGCGTGGTCGGGCTCGTCGTCGGCCCCATCGCCGGTGCGGCGGTGGGAGAGTGGATCGCCCGCCGCGATGCCCGGCAGGCGATGCGCGCGGGCCTGGCGGCCGGGCTCGGGTTCGTCATCGCGGTGGCGGCCAAGCTCGGGCTGGCGGTGGCGATGCTGGCGGTGTTCGCGGCGGCCTGGCTGCTCTGACGGGGCTACTTCAGGCTGCCCGACAGGAAGGCCCGCAGCCGCTCCGAGCGCGGCTGCCCGAGCACCTCGCGCGGCGGGCCGTCCTCCTCGATCAGCCCCTGGTGCAGGAACACCACGCGGCTGGCCACGTCGCGAGCGAAGCCCATCTCGTGCGTGACGACGATCATCGTGCGACCCTCGGCGGCCACGTCGCGCATCACGCGCAGCACCTCGCCGACGAGCTCGGGGTCCAGCGCCGACGTGGGTTCGTCGAACAGCATCACCTGCGGCTCCATCGCCAGCGCCCGCGCGATCGCCACGCGCTGCTGCTCGCCGCCTGAGAGCTGCGACGGGTAGGCGTCGCGCCGGTGCGCCACGCCCACGCGCTCGAGGTGGCGCATCGCGCGCTCCATGGCCTCGGCCTTCGGCACCTCCAGCACGTGCACGGGTGCCTCGATGACGTTCTGCAGCGCCGTCATGTGCGCCCACAGGTGGAAGTGCTGGAACACCATCGCCACGCGGCTGCGCAGCCGGCGCAGCTGCGCGGCATCGGCGGCGTGCAGCGTGCCGCCGGCGCCGCGCGCGAGGCGCAGCGCCTCGCCGTCGAGCGTGATCGAGCCCTCGTCGGGGGTCTCCAGCAGGTTCAGGCAGCGCAGGAAGGTGCTCTTGCCCGATCCGCTGGAGCCGATCATCGCGATCACGTCGCCGCGGCGCGCGTGCACGCTGATGCCGCGCAGCACCTCGCGCCCGCCGTAGCACTTGCGGATGCCGTCGGCCTGCAGCAGCGGCGGGGCGATCTCCGACAAGGCGTCCGTCACGGCGACAGCAGCTTGCCCACGCGCACGAGCGTCGTGCCCGCCACCTGCGCGATGCGCTGCCCCGGCCGCGCCCAGCGCACCGGGGTCGTGGCGTACAGGCGCCCCCCGCCGCGCGTGACCAGCGGCGTGATGCGGCCGTCGTCGATGTCGACGAGATCGGCCACGGTGTCGCCCGGCTGCAGGTCGTCGCCCACGCGCTGGCGCAGCACGAGGACGCCGGCCTTCGGTGCGGTGATCGGCTCCGACGCAGCCAGCGGCGTCGGCGCGCACAGCGGGGCCGGCAGCGGCGCCGGATCGCCCGCCACGACGCCGCGGCGGCGCAGGAACTCGACGATCGCGTCGGCGTCCTGCGCGGCCAGCGCGTGGTGGGTGTCGGCCTGCCCGCGCAGCTCCACCGTGGTGGCGAAGCAGCCCAGCGGCGGCGCGGCCAGCGGGTGGTGCTGCTGCAGCGCCAGCCACGGCCGCGTGCAGGCCTCGTCGAACGGCGAGTCGCCCGACTCGGTGGCCAGCAGCACGGCCTGCGCACCCAGCAGCGCGCCCAGCTCCGCGGCCAGGTCGACCTGCGGCGTCAGCGCGTAGAGGTGCATCACGGCCTCGCCGTCGCAATGCAGGTCGAGCACCACGTCGGCGCCGATCGCGACCTGCAGCAGCCGCCGCTTCAGGTCCTGCGTGGTGCCGACGGCCGGCAGCGCCGCGGCTGCCTCGCGCAGCACGTCGCGCACGAGCGCGGTGTCGACGCCGGCACGGCCCGTCAGGCGCGGGCCGGCGCGCTGCAGCACCGCCTCGCACAGGTCGGCATAGCCGCGGTTGAAGTTGACGCCGTCGCGCAGGTCGAAGCGGCCGTACGGCTGGTCCAGCACGCGCTGCGCCAGGCCCACCGGATTGGCGCACGGCACGAGACTCACGCTGCCGCGCAGCTGGCCTTGGGCCTCGAGCGCCGCGAGGCGGTGCGCCAGCGCCTGCGCCACCAGCAGCGGCGGGATCTCGTCGGCATGCAGCGCGGCCTGGATCGCCGCGCGCGGGCCGGCGCCGCCCTCGTCCCCGTAGTGCAGCACACGCAGCTGCTGCCGCAGGCCGGGGGAGTCGGAGGCGAGGTCGATCAGTTCGGTGCGCATCGGATTTCGTTCGAATGTCGGACAGGGCGGTTCGGACCGTTCAGGCCGGGCGCGCCAGGTGCCGCAGCCAGCGGCGCTCGAACAGCCGGAAGGTGCCCACCAGCGTGAACGTGAGCCCGAAGTAGATCACCGCCGCGACGCCGAAGCCCTCCACCGGCAGCAGGTGGTTGGCGTAGACGTCGCGCGCCACGCGTGTCACGTCCACCAGCGTCACCGTGCTGGCGATGGACGTGGCGTGCATCAGCGTGACGACCTCGTTGCCCAGCTGCGGCAGCGCGCGGCGCAGCGCCGCGGGCAGCAGCAGCCGGCGATACAGCGTCCAGCCTTCGAGGCCGTAGGCGCGCGCTGCTTCGATCTCGCCGGCCGGCGTGGCGCGCAGCGCGCCGGCCAGGATCTCGGTGGTGTACGCGCCGGTGTTGGCGGTGAAGGCCAGCCAGGCGCAGAACCAGGGCTCGCGCAGCAGCGGCCAGGCGGCGCTCTCGCGCACGGCATCGAACTGCGCCAGGCCGTAGTAGACGAGGAACAGCTGCACCAGCAGCGGCGTGCCGCGCAGCACGTAGGTGTAGAGGCCGACCGGCCGCGAGAGCCACGCGCGGCGCGACACGCGCGCCACCGCCAGCGGCACCGCGATCACGAAGCCCGCGGCCAGGCTCGAGCCCAGCAGCGCCAGGCACACCACCAGGCCCTGCCAGAACTCGGGCAGGCTGGCGGCGATCACCTCCCAGTCCATCGCGCCAGGCCCTTCAGAAGTGCACCCGCTGCACGCCCAGCGAGTAGCGCCGTTCGAGCCAGGCCAGCGCCGCGATCGACACCGTGGTGATGCCCAGGTACAGCAGCGCCACCGCGGCGTAGAAGGTGAACGGTTCGCGCGTGGAGGCGGCGGCGAGTTCGGCGCGGTGCACCATGTCGTCCAGCCCGATCACCGACACCAGCGCGGTGGCCTTCACCAGCACCAGCCAGTTGTTGGTGAAGCCGGGGATCGCGTGGCGCACCATCTGCGGCAGCACGATGCGGCGCACCAGCAGCGCGTGCGAGTACCCGCAGGCCAGCGCCGCGTCGACCTGCCCGCGCGGGATGGCCAGGATCGCGCCGCGGAAGGTCTCGGCCAGGTAGGCGCCGTAGACGAAGCCGATCGTCAGCACGCCGGCCGCGAACGGCGGCACCTCCGGCGGCTGCGTGGCGCCGGCCCATTCGGCCACCGCGTTCAGTGCGTACTGCCCGCCGTAGAACACGAACAGCATCAGCACCAGCTCGGGCAGGCCACGGATCAGCGTCGTGTAGATGTCGGCCAGCCAGCGCAGCGGCCGCGCGCCGTAGAGCCGTGCCAGCGCCCCGGCCAGCCCGAACACGCAGGCGATGGCCAGCGAGGCCGCGGCCACGGCGAGCGTGGAGCCCAGGCCCTGGAGGATGGCGGGGGCGTAGCCGTGCAGCAGCATCGGTTGCGCGGCCGGCCGTTCAGACGTCTGCCGCGTCGGCCGCGCCCGTCGCGATGGCCGCCACGCGCCGCTCCACGTCCTGCCGCAGCTGCTTGCGCACCGCTGCGGCCGCGTGGCGCCGCTTCGCCTCGGGCGTGAACGGCCGCAGCGGCGGCACGGCCACCGGCCTGCGCTCGTCGTCCACCGCCACCATCGTGAAGAAGCAGCTGTTGACGTGGCGCGTGGTCTGCGAGCGGATGTCCTGCGCCACCACCTTGATGCCGACCTCCATCGACGACGTGCCGGTGTGGTTCACCGACGCGAGGAAGGTCACCAGTTCGCCCACGTGCACCGGCTGGCGGAACATCACCTGGTCCACCGACAGCGTGACCACGTATCGCGCGGCGTAGCGGCTGGCGCAGGCGTAGGCGACCTGGTCGAGCAGCTTGAGGATGGTGCCGCCGTGCACGTTGCCGGCGAAGTTGGCCGTGTCGGGCGTCATCAGCACGGTCATCGTCAGCTGGTGCGCGGGCAGGTCCATCGCGGCGGAGCTTTCGTGAGGGCGGCACGGGCTGGCCGCGGGCGCATCGTAGCGCCCGAAGTCCTTGCATCCGGCCGCCTAAGATGCGCCGCATGCGGCACGGGATCGGGGTCGGACTGCTGGTGGCGGCCGTGGTGGTCGGGACGCTGTCGGCCCGATCGCTGCAACGCACCCGCGGATTCGACGGCTACCTCGGCTTGATGGGGCTGGTCGCGGCGCTGGGCCTGGGCATCGTGGGCTTGATCGTGCTCTCGCGATCGTCCAATCGCGTGGTGTCCGTCATCGGCACCGGGCTGCTGGTGCTGCTGCTGGCCGGCAACCTGGTCATGAAGTGCGCTGACGGCGATCTGCCGTTCTGCAGCCGATCGGCCCGGCGGTGAGCCGGCCCGCGCGCATGCCCGCACGCCCCGGCGCCTACGCAATCAAGGCCGCGCTGGCCGACCCCGGCGCGGCGGTGTTCGAGCTGCAGGCGCAGAAGACGATGTACGGCGGCAAGCACGTCGCCGCAGGCGACACTGTCTACGTGTTCCACAGCGAGAACGGCGGTGGCACCGGGCTCGTGGCCCGAGGGGTCGTCGTCGCCGCCGAGCCGGTGCCGCCACGGCCCGGCATCGAGCGCCGGACGCCGTGCGTGCACGTCACGGTGCGCTGCACCGCGCGCGCCCGGCGGCCGCTCGGGCGGCGCGAGCTCAAGCCCCACGCCGACTGGGACGACGGCCGCCCGGAGACCGAGCTGAACTTCAAGTTCTACCGGCAGGCCACCGACAAGATCGTCGGCCTGTCCGTGGGGGCCGCGGCGTTTCTCGACGGCTGCTTCTGAGGAACTCCCGCGGTCGCCCCCGTCCGGTTGCCGGCCGATGGTGCAGTGAACGACTCGGGTACTCGGGTTAACCCTTGCTCGCTTGCGCTTGATCAAGTCCCCTCGGCGCCATCGGATCACCCTTGCACGAAGGTTCACACCCGACGCGGAGGGATGGCTCATGAGGCTGACTCGCAGAACCTTCATCATGGCGTCCGGCGCCTCGGCGGCCTGGATGGCCGCCGGATGCGCCACCGCCCCCGAGCCGCTGCACGCGGCGCTCGTGCCGCGCAAGGCCGGCCCGAGCAGCCCGGCGCCCGGCGAGTGGGTGGCCAGCACCTGCCAGGGCTGCACGCAGTGGTGCGCGATCCAGATCTTCGTGCAGGGCGGCCGTGCGACGCGCGTGCGCGGCAACCCCTTGAGCAAGACCAACCACGGCTACGTCTGCCCGCGCGGGCACATGATCCCGCAGCAGGTCTACGACCCCGACCGCATCAAGGTGCCGATGAAGCGCACCAACCCCGCCAAGGGCCGCGGCATCGACCCGAAGTTCGTGCCGATCACCTGGGACGAGGCGCTGGACACCGTGGCCGAGCGGATGATCGCGCTGCGCAGGGCCGGCGAGCCGCAGGCCTTCGTCTACATGCGCGGGCGCTATTCGCCGACGTCGACCGACCTGCTCTACGGCACGCTGCCCAAGGTGTTCGGCACGCCGAACTACTTCTCGCACAGCGCGATCTGCGCCGAGGCCGAGAAGATGGGCCCCGGTCTGACGCAGGGGTTCTTCGGATACCGCGACTACGACCTCGAGAAGACCCAGTGCCTGGTGCTGTGGGGCACCGACCCGCTGGCGTCCAACCGCATGGTGCCCAACACCATCCACCGCTTCCACGAGATCGCCGCGCGCGGCACCGTGATCGCCGTGGACCCACGCTTGTCCAACGTCGCGGCCAAGGCGCACGAGTGGCTGCCGGTCAACCCGGGCACCGATGGGGCGCTGGCCGGCGCGATCGCGCACGTGCTGCTGGTGGAAGGCCTGTGGAACCGCGAGTTCGTCGGCGACTTCAAGGACGGCCGCAACCTGTTCGTGGCCGGACGCACCGTCGACGAGGCCGCCTTCGCCGAGAAGGAGACCAGCGGGCTCCTGAAGTGGTGGAACCTCGAGCTCAAGGACCGCACGCCCGCGTGGGCCGAGAAGGAGACGCTGATCCCGGCGGCGCAGATCGTGCGCGTGGCCCGCGCGATGGGCAAGGCGGCCCCGCGCACCATCGTCTGGATGGGCCCTGGCGTGGCGATGAGCCCGCGCGGCACCTACGCCGCGATGGCGGTGCACGCGCTCAACGGCCTCGTCGGCTCGATCGACGTCGAGGGCGGCGTGTGGCAGAGCCCGAGCGGCCCGCCGCTGGCGCCGTTCCCGAAGTCCGACGCCTACGTCGACGACCTGGCCAAGAACGCCGGCAAGGGCCGCAAGCTCGACGGCCGCGGCGCCAAGGACATGCCGGCGATGATGAACGCGGTGCCCGGCAGCGGCGTCGTCACGAACAACGTCGCCAACGGCATGCTGAAGGACCCGGGCGCGGTCAAGGTGTTCATGGCCTCCTGGGCCAACTTCAACTTCTCCTGCACCGGCGCCGACCGCTGGGACCGCGCGATGGCCCGCGTGCCGTTCTTCGTGCACCTGGTGACCAACCCCTCGGAGATGACGCAGTTCGCCGACATCGTGCTGCCGTCGACCTTCAACTCCGCCGAGGGCTGGTCGATCGTCACGAACATGGGCAACGGCCATGCCTACGCGTCGATCCAGCAGGGCGCGGTCAAGCGCCTGTGGGACGTGAAGCAGGAAGAGACCGAGGTCATGTGGCTGCTGGCCGAGAAGCTCAAGGCCCGGGGCTTCCCGAACCTGCACGACTACTACGCGAAGGAGTTCAAGGATCCCGAGACTGGCAAGCCACCCACCACGGCGCTGGAGTTCGCCCAGATCGCGGTGAAGATGACCAGCGCGCCCATCTGGAAGGCCAAGGAGCCGCTGAAGGGCGACGCCCCGGTCAACGGATGGGCCGAGTACCGGGCCCGCGGCATGTTCAGCGGGGCGAAGTACACGCTGAGGAAGGGCTGGGGCGGCAAGTTCGCCACCGTGACGAAGCGCTTCGAGTTCTACAGCGAGACGCTGAAGAAGGGCCTGCTCGAGCACGCGAAGAAGCACGACAGCACGGTCGACGACATCCTCGCGGTGACCGGCTACACCGCGCGCGGCGAGCTCGCCTTCGTGCCGCACTACGAGGTGCCCAAGCGCCACGGCAGCGTGGTCGACTACCCGTTCACCTTCGTCGACTACAAGTCGCGTCTGAACCGCGAGGGCCGCTCGGCCAACCTGCCCTGGTACCAGGAGTTCAAGAAGGTCGACCCGGGCGACGTGTCGTGGGGCGACGTGATCAAGATGAACCCGCGCGACGGCGCGCGGCTGGGCCTGAAGACCGGCGACACGGTCAAGGTCACGTCGCCGGGCGGCTCGATGACCACGCAGCTCAAGCTGTGGGAGGGCGTGCGGCCCGGCACCGTGGCCAAGTGCTACGGCCAGGGCCACTGGGCCTACGGGCGAGTGGCTGCCGCCGACTACGCCAAGGCGATGCCCAAGGGCGGCAACAACAACGAGATCCTCGTCGACGACTACGACCGGCTCAGCGGTGCCACGGCGCGAAACGGCGGGTTCACCGGCGTGCGGATCCAGAAGGCCTGAAGGAGCCTCTCATGACACGACTCGGAATGGTCATCGACCTCGCCCGCTGCGTGGGCTGCGGCGCCTGCGCCTTCGCCTGCAAGGCCGAGAACAACACCCGCACGCGCGAGCACGGCCAGAGCTTCAACTGGGCCGACTTCGTGATGCACACCGAAGGCACCTTCCCCGACGTGCGCCACGTCGTGATGCCGGTGCTGTGCAACCACTGCTCCGACGCGCCGTGCATCAAGGTCTGCCCCGGCAATCCGAAGAAGGCCGGGCCGGGCAAGCCGTACAAGGCGCTGTACAAGACCCCCGAAGGCATCACGCTGCACGACCCCGAGCTGTGCGTGGGCTGCGGCGACTGCCAGAAGAGGTGCCCGTACAGCCACGAGAAGCTCGACGACGCGAGCCTCGACGGCCGCACGTACAGCGTGATCAGCCTCAACCCGGCCGACGACGAGCCGCAGCCCTACTGGGCCGACAAGGCCTCGGTCATCCCCGGCTGCACCGCCTCCGGCGCCGAGACCGCGGCCAGGGCGGGCACACGCACGCCCGCGATGAACGCGTGGAAGGGCAGCGACCTGCAGCCGGTGCGCAGCGACGACGTGATCGAGAAGTGCACCTTCTGCTACCACCGCGTGCTCAACGGGCTGCAGCCGGCCTGCGTGGAGGTGTGCCCGTCGCAGGCGCGCATCTTCGGCGACCAGGACGACCCGGCGAGCCGGATCTCGCAGGTGCTGAAGACGCAGAAGTCGTTCCGGCTGAAGGAGGAGGCCGGCACGCGGCCCAACGTGCACTACATCGGCACGTACAGTCCGCGCGGCTGAGGCGCCGGTGGCATCGACCGTGCACGCCGTGACGAACCGGGTCCCCGGGGCCGCGACGACCCTCGAGCGCGAGCGGGCGCTGGCGCGCGAGGACCTGTGCCGCTTCCTGTCGGCCTGCTTCTACGAGCCGACGCCGATGTTCGCCGAGGAGCGCCTGTTCGAGTCGATGCTGCGCGCCTCGCGACAGATCGACCCGGAACTCGCCGAGCGGGTGCGCGCACTGGGCGAGGCCTACGCCGCCGAGGATTCGCAGGCGCTGCTGGTGGACCACACGCGGCTCTTCCTCGGGCCGATCCAGCCGCGCGCGCAGCCGTACGGGTCGGTCTGGCTCGGCGGGGAGCCCACGCTGATGCAGGACTCGACGATGGCAGTGATCGAGCTGTATCGCGAAGGCGGCTTCGAGATCGACGACGAGTTCCGCGACCTGCCCGACCACGTGTCCGTCGAGCTCGAGTTCCTGTACGTGCTGAACTTCCGCGAGAACCAGGCCGTTCGGGCCGGCGACGCCGCGGCTGTCGAGGCGGTGGCGGCGCTGCGCCGCAGGTTCCTCGCGGAGCACCTCGGCGCCTGGATCGGGCGCTTCGCCGACGCGTTGCGCCAGGGCGCCGAGACGGCCTTCTACCGCGAGCTGGCCGGCGTGGTGCAACTGTGGGTCCGGCGCAGCGCGGAGGTCGACACACCGCAGTGACCTCCGGCGTCCACGCCGGCGAACGCGCGCCGCGCCGGACGGGCCGACCCGCCCGTTGGCGCTAGCGGAACAGCCGCATGCGCCGGCGGGCCGGCACGGGCGCCGTGCCGTGGCCCTCCCAGCGTTCGCGCAGCTGTGCGGCCATGCCGCGCGGCACCTTGCCGGTGAGCGCCAGTGCCGGGCGCCGCGCCAGCATCGCCGCATAGCGGGTGCGCAGGTCCTCGGGCGTCAACCGCCGGGTGCCTTCGAGCCAGCGCTCGATCGGCGTCACCGAGCCGCGCGCCAGCAGCTCGAGCGCGGCGTCCTCGGCCAAGCGACTGGGATCTTCGGCCGCACGCAGCCGGCGCACGACGAGCTGCTGGCGCCCACGCTCGAAGTCGTCGGCGTCCACGGCGCGCGCGTGCGCCTGCAGCAGCCGCAGCACCTCGCCGCTGGCCTCGTGCACCTGCGCGGGCGCGGTGGACGCCTCCACGACGAACTGACCGCAGCTCTCGAACTGGTCGGCCGCGCAGGCTGCGTAGTACAGCAGCGCGCGGCGCTCGCGCAGCTCGTCCATCAGCGGCGAGCCCATGCCCTCGCCGAACACCGCGGCGGCCAGCGCCGCGCCGGGGTCGGCCTCGGCCAGCGAGGGCAGCGGGAAGCCCATCACGAGATGGGTCTGCACGCTGCCGGGCAGGTCGCGCGACTTCACGCCGCCGTGCCACACCGGGGCCTCCAGCCGTGCCGGCTCGCCGGGCGGCGCATCTGCGAAGGCGCGAACCGAGGCTTCGCGCAGGCGCTTCGGATCGAAGCCGCCGGCGGCCACGACGACGATGTTGGGCGCGGTGAAGCGCTCGCGCACCAGCGCCAGCAGCTGCTCGCGCGTGTGGCGCTCGACGAGCCGCCGTTCGCCGATCACCGGCCGCGCCACCGCATGCAGGCCCCAGCTCGCCGAGTCGAACAGCTTGAAGGCGGTGGCCATCGGATCGTCGTCGACCTCGGTCATCTCATGCAGCAGCACCTGCCGCTCGCGCTCGACCTCGTCGGCGGGGAAGGTGGAGTGCAGCACCAGGTCGGCGAGCTGCGCCACGAACTCCGGCACGTGCTCTCCCAGGCCGCGCAGGTGCAGCGCGAGGTGGTCCTTGTCGGTGTGCGCATTGGCCTCGGCCCCCAAGCGCTCGGCATCGCGGTTGATGCGCCGGGCATCGCGGCCGTGCGTGCCCTTGAACAGCATGTGCTCGACGAAGTGCGTCAGCCCGGCCTGCGGGCGTGTCTCGTGCGCGCTGCCGCCGCGCACGTAGACGCTCACCGCCGCAGTGCGCAGGTGCGGCAGCGGCAGCGCCAGCACGCGCACGCCGTTGGGCAGTACGTGCAGGACCGTCGAAGAGGTCGAGGAGGACTCCGCCATCCCCCCATTGTGGGTCGTCGCTGCGACCGGTCAGCGCGTGGGCAGCCCCCAGATCAGGGCCACCGCGAACAGCGCCGTCCAGGCGGCCGCCAGCAGCCACACCGCGGCGGTGGGCAGCCGCCCCGCGCGGGCCCCCAGCAGCACCGCCAGCGGCAGCACCTGCTCGGCGTGGATGCCGATGAAGTGCGCCGGCCGCAGGTCTCCGCCGGACAGCGACCAGCCCGCCAGCGGCACCGAGGCGCCCGCCACCGCATCGGGCGGCTGCAGCCCGCCCAGCAGCATGCCGGCGCCGGCGCCGAGCACGAAGGTCAGCACCAGCCCGAACTGCACCGCCAGCCGCAGCGCCGCCGGGCGCGACGGGTCGGCATGCCGGCGCAGCTGCCACGCCAGCATCGGCTGCGTGGCGGTGAGCACCATCGCGCCGATGCCCATCAGGGTGTACATCGTGCCGTGGAAGGCGTCGCCCACGTTGTAGTGCGAGGCCTGGCCCAGCGCAGCCTGCAGCGCGATGTAGACGAACTCGAAGCTGCCGCTGGCGATCACCAGCGCAACGATCCAGCGCACCGCGCGGCTGTTCCGCTGTTCCGGCAGCAGGTGGCCGATGAACCACGCGGTGGTCCAGGCCAGCACCGCGATCGACAGCGCGAACTTCATCGGCTTGATCCACACGCTGGCGCCGCGCAGTTCGCGCGGGTCCAGCCCCGCGGCCAGCGCCATCGGCAGCAACAGCAGCAGCAGCGCCGCGCCGTACCGCGCGAGCACGGGCTGGCGGCCGTGCAGGGCTTGCCAGGCGCGGCGCCAGGCCGGCGCATCGCCCGAGGCAAGGGCCGGGGCGGCGGCGGGTGGAGGGGTGCGGGCGGCGAGCGTGTCCATGCGGGGCTCCGGTGGTCGTGGCGGGTGGGGAGGAGTGGGCGGCGGCCTCACGCGGCCAGGGCTGTGGCGGCGACCTGCCGACCGCGCAGCGCCTGCACCACGGCGTGCGCCAGCAGCCCGGCCGGGCCGAACAGGAAGGTCAGCGCCAGCAGCGGCAGCACGGCGGCGTGCGGCAGGCCCGAGGCGCCGGCACGCTCGGCGATCCAGGTGCCGACGAAGAGGTCGAACGCGAGGTAGTGCAGCCAGCCGGCGGCCAGCAGCTCGGGCCGGGCCAGCAGCTTCTGCACCTCGGCCAGCGAGCCGTAGCCGCCGTCGCCCATGCCCTGCGTGGCGAACAGCAGCACGTACGGCACGGCCAGCACCAGCGGCAGCACGCGGCCGGCGAGGCGACGCGCCCACACGGCGCGCGCCGTTCCGTACGGCGACAGCGCGAGCGCCAGCCAGCCGACGAGCGCCAGCGCATTTCCGGCCTGGAACGCGGCGTCGGGTGGGAGGACGGAGGAGGGCAGGGTCATCGTGGGCTCCGGTCGAGCGGGAATCGAGGCGGATATTTGAACAGCGTTCAGATGCACGATAACGGCGCATCTGAACACTGTCAAGCTACACTGCGATGGCGTCATCCGCCGTTGCCTGCCGGCGCTCCCCGTGACCCGAGACCCGCCCCGCATGGTCCGCCGAACCCCACCCGCACCCGCGCCTCGCGAGACCTACCACCATGGCGACCTGCGGGCTGCGCTGATCGATGCCACCGAGGCGCTGCTGGCCGAGCGCGGCCTCGAGGGCTTCTCGCTGCGCGAGGTGGCGCGCCGCTCGGGCGTCTCGCCGGCCGCGCCGGCGCACCACTTCGGCGATGCGCACGGGCTGCTGGCGGAGGTGGCGCGCCTGGCCTTCGAAGGCCTCACGGCGGCGCTGGAGGCGGGCAACGCGCGCGGCGGCAGCGATGCGCTGGCCCGGCTTCGCGAGCAGGGCATCGGTTACGTGGACTTCG
Organism: Rubrivivax sp.; assembly: GCA_016789955.1. Taxonomy (GTDB): domain Bacteria; phylum Pseudomonadota; class Gammaproteobacteria; order Burkholderiales; family Burkholderiaceae_C; genus Rubrivivax. Next base: position 84,387 of record JAEUPB010000075.1, read on the forward strand.
CGATGCGCCACCCCGGCCGCTTCGGGCTGATGTTCCAGGGCGAGCTGCGCAAGGACACGACGCTGCTGCAGGCCGCCAATGGCACCTTCGGCGTGCTGGAGCGCGGCGTGCGCGACTTCTACGGGGTGCCCGCCGGCACGCCGCTGAGCCCGGCGCAGTGGCAGGCGCTGCTGGGCGTCTGGTCGGTGGTGCACGGCTACGCGCACCTGGCGCTGGCCGGCCGCTTCGACCTCTTCGCCGCAGGGGGCCAGCGCCGGCAGCTGCTGCAGACGGTGCTGCCTGGCCTGCTGCAGCAGCACCTCGAAGGGCTGCGGGCGGTCGCAGCGGCTGCGCCGGACGCGCCCCGCCCCGCGGGCCGGCGGCGTGCGCGCTGACGGTGGCCACGCAGGCCCGATCTCGTCCATCATCGCGTCGAACGTTGCCCGTGCCATGAACGACGCCACCTCCCCACTCGTCGCGCTGCCTGGCGCCGACTACTTCCGCGCGCTCGAAGCCGAGCGCACGCGAGCCCTCGTCGATCGCGACGTGGCGGCCATCCGCCGGTTGCACGCACCCGACTACGAGCTGATCAGCGTGCCCGGCCGCGTGATGAGCCTCGAGCGCTACCTGTCGCTGATGGCCCGGGACGTGTTCTACGCGGGCTGGGAGCACGGGCCGATGCGGGTGCAGATCGGCGCCGACATGGCCGCCGTGCGCTATCCGGCGAAGATCACCTTCCCCTCGGGTCGCATCGTCGAGTGCTGGCACACCGACCTGTACGCACGCCGCGCCGGCGCCTGGGTGGCGACCTGGTCGCAGGCCACGCAGATGCCGCCGGCGGATCCGCCGCCGGGCGGTGCGGTCTGATGAGCGCCGACATCCTCGACACCGAACTCGTCTCCGGCATCAGCGTGTTCTTCGCGCTGATCTTCTACGCGCCGCTGGGCGTCGTCGCGATCGGCTTCTGGTGCTACAGCGCGTTCGCCCGGCGCAGCGTGCTGACCGTGGCCAAGGTGCTGAGCACGCTGTGGCTGCTGGCGTGCATCCCGGCGGCGCTGATGATCCTGATGGGATACGCCTTCAACTCCGCCAAGATGAGCCCGCTGATCGTGATCCCGCTGTGGGTGCTGCTCGGGCTGGCCGTGCTGTGGCTGCCCGTGGGGCTGCGGGTGGTCTTCCGCATCCGCCCGGTGTAGCGCGCCCGCCCGCCTGCCGATGCTCATCCTCGAGACGCCGCGACTGCGGCTGCGCCATCTCGAGCCGGCCGACCTGCCCGCGCTCGCGGCCCTGTACGCCGACCCCGAGATCCGCCGCTACTACCCCGACGGCAAGCGCACGCTGGCCGAGACGCAGGCCGAGCTCGAATGGTTCCAGCACGGGCACCCGCAGCACCCGGAACTCGGCCTGTGGGCCGTGGTGGACAGGCACAGCGGCGAGTTCGTCGGCCGCTGCGGCCTGCTGCCGTGGCAGATCGACGGCCGCCCGGAGGTCGAACTGGCCTACCTGATCGACAAGCGTCGCTGGGGCCGGGGCCTGGCGCCCGAAGCGTCGCTGGGCATCATCGACCATGCCCGCGACCGGCTCGGGCTGCAGCGGCTGATCTGCCTGATCACGCCCGGCAACCAGGCGTCTGCGCGCGTGGCCGAGAAGGTGGGCATGCGGATGGAGCGCGAGTACACCGACGAGTTCGGGCCGTGCCACATCTATGGCCGCTCGCTGGCATGACCGCCTCACGCCAGGCCCGCGCTGATCTCCGGTAAGGTGCCGGGCACCGCAGCTCGCCGCTGGAAGTCACGATGGACCCTCGCATCAGCATCGTCACGCTCGGCGTCTCCGACCTGGCCCGCAGCACGGCCTTCTACCGCGACGCCTTCGGCCTGCCGCTGCTCGCCGACAAGAGCAGCGACGGCATCTCGTTCTTCGAGGTCAACCGCGGGTCGCTGTGGCTGGCGCTGTACCCGCGCCACCTGCTGGCCGAGGACGCCGGCGTCGAGGACCGCCCGGGCAGCTTCGCCGGCGTCACGCTCGCGCACAACGTGCGCAGCAAGGCCGACGTGCAGGCGCTGTTCGACGCCGTCGTGCGCGCCGGCGCGCGGCCGGTCAAGCCGCCGCAGGATGTCTTCTGGGGCGGGCACAGCTCGTACGTGGCCGACCCCGACGGCTTCCTGTGGGAGATCGCGTTCAACCCGTACTCGTGGATCGAGTAGGCCTGGGCCTGGCAGGGGCGTCCGCTAGCATTTCCGTCCCCTGTCTGCCACGGCGTTGCCGCCGCTCCTGCGATGACCACGCCGACACCGCTCCTGCTCCGTGCTTCGGCCCTCGCGGGCCAGGCGCGGCCGTTCTCGCATCCGTGGAACCCGAACTCCGCGGTGGCGATGACCTTCCTGGGGCGCGCGCTGGGCCTCAAGCGCACGGGCGTGAACCTGGCCCGCGTCGCGCCCGGCAAGGAGTCGTTCCTGCCGCATGCGCACCATCGCGAGGAGGAGTGGGTCTACATCCTCTCGGGGCGGGGCATCGCGGAGATCGACGGCGCCGATCACGAGGTGGGGCCCGGCGACTTCATGGCCTTCCCGGTGCCGTCGGTGGTGCACCACCTGCGCAATCCGTTCGACGAAGAACTCGTCTACCTGATGGGCGGCGAGAACCTCGACGTCGAGATCGAGGACTTTCCCAGCGTGGGCAAGCGCATGGTGCGGCGCGGCGACCAGGTCGACGTGTACCCGCTCGCGGCGCCGAAGCCGGCCCCGCCGGGTGGCGCCTGACCGGCCCGCGGCGCCGTGACGTCGAGCCGCCGCCTCGCCCGATGACCCGGCTGTTCACCGTCGGGTTTCCGGTGCTCGAGGCGGGCCATTCGGCGTTCATCGACACCTCCCCTGAGATGCGTGCGGGCCGGCAGATCGCGCCCGGCCGTCGACTCTGTATTTCAATTGCAATACAATTTCCGCATGAGCCGATCCGCCACCTTGCCTCCCATCCGCGTCGCTCCCGAGACCAAGGCCAGCCTGGAGGCCGTGCTGCGGGAAGGCGAGTCGCTGACGCAGTTCATCGAGAGCGCGGTGTGCCGGGAGGTGGAGTTCCGCGCCGAGCAGAGGGCCGCCGTGTCCCGAGCCGGCAAGGCACTGCACGCTGCTGACAGTGGACAGGGGCTGATGACGGCCGATGAACTGATGGCGGGCATGCAGCAGCGAGCCAAGGTGGCGCAGCAGCGCATACGCGCGGCAGTGGCGTCCAAGGGCAAGCGGGCCGAGAGGTGAGCAACCGGTATCGGGTTGTTCCTACCGTCAGTTTCCAGCAGGACATCGAGCGCCTTGAAGAGCACATCATCCTGCGGGAGCTGGCCAGCAACACGCCTGACGACACCTGCATCTTTCGATTCCTGGAGGCCTTGGAGCGCGCGCTGGGGATCCTCTCCTTCGCGCCGCACACCTGTCGGCGATGCGAGCAGCACAGGGCGCTTCGAGAGCTGATCGTCCCGTTCGGCCATGGCGGGTGTGTCGTGCTCTTCGCCATCCGCGACCTCGACGTCGTCTTGCTCGCTGCGAGAGACCAGCACGAGCACGACTACCGCTGAAGGCAGGCGTGGCCGGCTTCAGCGGAAGGGATGGGCCGCCGACCTACGGCTTCTTCGCCCCATCGGCGCCGTAGATGTCGAAGGCGAAGTACTTGTCCTGGATCTTCTTGTAGCTGCCGTCGGCGCGGATCGCCGCGATGGCGCCGTTGAGCGACTTGCGCAGCGTGTCGTCGCCCTTGCGCACCGCGATGCCCGCGCCGTCGCCGAAGAATGCGGGGTCGGTGTAGAACGGGCCGTGGAAGCGGAAGCCCTTGCCCGCGGGCGTCTTCAGGAAGCCGATGTCGCCGGCCACCACGTCCACCAGCGTGGCGTCGAGCCGGCCGCTCTTCAGGTCGAGGAACACCTCGTCCTGCTTGGCGTAGCGCACGATCGTGCTCTGCTTGAAGGTCGCGGTGGCGTAGCGGTCGTGGATGGTGGTGCGCTGCACGCCGATCTTCCTGCCTTTCAGCCCCGCGGGCGAGATGTCGAGCTCCACGCCTTCGCGGATCATCATGCGGGCCGGCGTGTTGTAGTAGCGCTCGGTGAAGTCGACGTTCTTGCGCCGCTCCGGCGTGATCGACATCGAGGCGACGATGGCGTCGATCTTCTTCGCGCGCAGCGCCGGGATCAGCGCGTCGAACTCCGACTGCACCAGCTCGCAGCTCGCCTTGATGCGCTCGCACAGCGCCCGCGCGATGTCGATGTCGAAGCCCTTGAGCTTGCCGTCCGTGCCGATCTCGGAGAAGGGCGGGTAGGCGCCTTCGACGCCGATGCGCAGCGGGGTCTGCGCGGTGGCCTGCGCCGCTGCCTGTGTCGCGGCGGCGACGGTCAGCGCGGCGAGCAGCGACGTGCCGAGGAGGCGGGCGAAGGAAGGCAAGGGCATGGCGAGCTCCACGAGGCGAGGGCGCCAGTATCGCCGTCGCGGGCCCGCATCCCGGGGGGCGGCGTACGCCGGTCCCGGCCGCCGGGCTTGCATCGGCCGGGCCTGCCCCCAGGTGTCCCGTTCGGCCTCGATCGGCCGGAGCCGAGGTGACGATGGACGGAGCGCTGGCGCCCGTGCTGCTGACCGTGGGGGCGCTCGTGGCGCTGGCGTGGCCGCTGGCCGGGCCGCTGCACCGCCGCTGGCGCCGGGCCCGGCTGGCGCGGCAGCCGTTCCCGCATGCGTGGCGCACGATCCTGCGCCGCCGCGTGCCGCTGCTGCGGCGCCTTCCGGCCGACCTGCGGCTGCAGTTGCACGCGCTGGTGCAGCGCTTCGTGGCCGAGGTGCCGGTGATCGGCTGTGCCGGGCAGGAGATCGACGACGAGGTGCGCGTCGTGATCGCCGCGCAGGCCTGCCTGCTGCTGCTCAACCGCGGCGGCGGCTTCGAGGGGCTGCGCGAGGTGCTGGTGTACCCCGGTGCCTTCGCCGTGCAGCACGTGCGCACCGGGCCCGACGGCGTGCAGCACGACGAGCGTCGCGCGCTGGCCGGCGAGTCGCACGGGCGCGGCGCGCTGGTGCTCTCGTGGCAGGACGTGCTCGACGGCGCGGCCGATCCGTCGGACGGGCACAACGTGGTCATCCACGAGTTCGCGCACCGGCTCGACCAGGACCACGGCCCCGCCAACGGCGCGCCGTGGCTGGGGCCGCGCCGCGGCTACGCGCAGTGGTCGCGCGTGCTCGGGGCCGAGTACGCAGCGCTGCGGGCGCGCGTGGAGGCGGGTGTGGAGGGCCTGATTCCCGCCTACGGCGCGATCGACGCGGCCGAGTTCTACGCCGTGGTCTCCGAGCTGTACTTCGAGCGGCCCATCGAACTGCGCGCGGCGCACCCGGCGCTGTATGCCCAACTGCGGCAGGCGTACCGCACCGATCCCGCGGCGTGGCAGTGAGAGGCGGCCAGGCGCCGCGAACCGCAACCAACGCAACGATTGAATCGTCGTCCGCTGCCGACTTCGCGCCGACACTGGGCGTCCACCCGAGAGACGCTCCGCGCCCCGCCATGCCCGCCCGCCATCGCCCGCAGCCCCTGGCCGCCCATGCCTGCCGCGTCGTGCACCGCGACGACCGCGGCACCCGCATCGCCCTGACCCTCGCCGCGCCGGGCGGCGTGCGGGTGGAGTTCGAGATCGCGCCCGGTCTGGCAGAGCGGCTGGCCTACGCGTTGCACCACGCGTGCCGCTGCGCGGCGGTGGATCCGGCGGCGTTCGGCGACGACCTCGTCTACCGCGCCGACGATGCACATCTGCGCTTCGATGCGACCACGGGCTCCGGCGAACTGACGTTCAGCTCTCGCCAGTGCTTCCCGATGCGCGTGCGCCTGGGGCTGAACGAGCTGATCGGGCTCCGGCAGCGGCTGGGCAGGGTGGCGTGAGGCTCGAGGCGCCGGTGTCAGGCGGCCAACGCTGATCGGCGCCGGAACAGGCTCGACGCCGTGCTGAGCCCTGCCAGCTCGCGCGCGGTCTCCACCAGCGCGCCGCCCAGCTGCTTCATGCGTGCGTCGTCGAGCCGCACCGAAGGGCCGGCGATGGTCACCACGCCGATCGCGACGCCCTGCACGACGACCGGCGCCGCCATCGCCGACATGGCCGGCGCGAACACCTCGACGATGGTGGCGTAGCCGCGCTTGCGCGCCGCCTGCACGTAGGCGAGCAGCGCCTTCACGGTGGTCGGCGCCTTGGGGCCGTAGGCGGCAGGCGCTCCGAAGCCCTGGCGCGCCACCTTCTGCAGCGCCGCCTCGTCGGAGAGCGTCGACAGCCACGCGTGCCCGGCCGCGCTGCACGACAGGCGCACGGAGAGGCCCATGTCGGGGTCGTAGCGCAGGCCCCGCGTGGCCCCCTGCGCCTTGGCGACGAAGACCAGCTCCTCGCCATCGACGATGGCCAGCCGCACCAGTTCGGCAGACTCCTGCGCCAGGCGGTCGAGTGCCGGCTGCGCGACGTCCACCACGCCCGAGTTGCCCAGGTAGCCGAGGCCGAGCGCGGCCAGCTTGAGGGTGAGCCCGTAGTCGCCCTGGCCGCGCAACTGGCGCACGTAGCCGCTGCGCACCAGCTCCGAGAGCAGGCGGTGGGCCGCGCTGAGCGGCACGGCCAGCGCCGTGGCGATGTCCGACAGCGGTGCGCCTTCGGGGCGGCCCGCCAGGTGCTCGAGCACCGCGAGGCCGCGTTCGATCTGGGTGGCCATGACGTCGCGGATCGTAGCTGCTGCGCTAAGTGTTTTCCATGTTGGAAAGACTTTCCACTCTGCCGATGATGCGACCCCCGCCCCTGCCGGAGTGCCCCCATGCGCCGCCCCTTCATCGCCCTCGCCGTGCTCGCCGCCTGCGGCCTCTCGCTGCCGGCCACCGCCCAGGACATCCAGGAGCGGACGATCCGCTTCGGCCACCTCAACAACACCGACCATCCCACCAGCACCGGCGTCAGGAAGTTCGCCGAGATCGTGGCCGCGAAGAGCGGCGGCAAGATCAAGGTGCAGGAGTTCGCCAGCAGCCAGCTCGGCAACGAACTGCAGCAGCAGTCGGCCATGCAGGGCGGCGTGCAGGAGATGTTCGTCGCGTCGACCACCTCGCTGGCCGGGGTCGTCAAGGAGTTCGGCGTCTTCGACTTCCCGTTCCTGTTCAGCAATTCGAACCAGGCCGATGCGATGGTCGATGGCCCGCTGGGCAAGATGCTCGCCGGCAGGCTGGCCGAGAAGGGCATCGTCATCCTCGGCTTCTTCGATCTCGGCGCGCGCAACGTCACCAACAGCAAGCGGCCCATCACCAGGGCCGAAGACCTCGACGGCCTGAAATTGCGCGTGATCCCGAACCCGGTGTTCCTCGATACCTTCAAGACCTTCAAGGCCAACCCGGTGCCGATGGCCTTTGCCGAGCTCTTCGGCGCGCTGGAGAGCAAGGCCGTGGACGGGCAGGAGAACCCGTACTCGGTGATCCTGTCGAACAAGTTCTACGAGGTGAACAAGTACGTCAGCGCGACGAACCACGTCATCGCGATGAACCCCGTGCAGATCAGCAAGCGCTTCTGGGACCGGCTCTCTCCCGCCGAGCAGAAGCTGCTGCAGGACGCCGTGATCGAGGCGCAGACCTTCCAGCGCACCGTCAGCCGCGAGGCGGCGAGCAAGGCGCTCGTCGAGCTCAAGGCCAAGGGCATGCAGTTCAACGAGATCGCCCCGGCCGAGATGGCGCGCATGCGCGCGGCCGTGAAGCCCGTGCACGACAAGTTCGCCGCCTCGTACGACCCCGCGGTGATGACGCTCTTCCGGAGCGAGCTCGAGCGCGTCGCCAAGCTCTGACCCCATGCTGCAGCTGCTGGTCCTGCACGGACCCAACCTCAACCTGTTCGGCCGGCGCGAGCCGCACATCTACGGGCGCACCACGCTGGCCGAGATCGACACACGGCTGCGCGATCTGGCCGGCGAACTCGGCGTGGGCCTGGAGATCTTCCAGTCCAACCACGAGGGCGCGCTCATCGACAAGCTGCACGAGCGCATCGACACCGCGGCCGGCGCGCTGGTGAACCCGGCCGGCCTCACCCAGCACGGCGTGCCGCTGCACGACGCGATCAAGGCGATGCCGTTCCCGGTGATCGAGGTGCACATGAGCAACATCGCCGCGCGTGAGGCCTGGCGGGCGCACTCGATCATCTCGCCGGCCGTGCGCGGCACCGTGCAGGGCCTGGGCTGGCGCTCGTACACGGCCGCGTTGCGCGCGCTGGCCGAGATGGCCGCCGAAACGGCCGCAGGTGCCGGTAGCTGAGTCGTCCGCGCCGGTCGGGTGAGGGCGCTGATGGACATCCGCTGCGTGGCGCCTTCCGAGGACATCCTCGGCGAGACCCCGCTGTGGTGCGAGCAGACGCAGTGCCTGCTGTGGATCGACATCGACCGCGCCACGCTGCACCGGGCCCACCTCGCCCACTTGGCCGGTGGCCGGCGCGACACCTTCCGCTTCGGCGCCCGCCACCTCGGCGGGCTGGCGCTGTGCCACGAGCCCGGCCGCGTGGTGCTTGCGCTCGACACGGCCGTGCATGTGTTCGACCCGGGCGCAGGGCAGCTCGAACTGCTGGCCGAGGTGGAACCCGCCGCGCTGGGCACCCGGCTCAACGACGGGCGTTGCGACGCGAGCGGCAACCTCTGGATCGGCACGATGGACAACGGCCTCGCGGCGCCGGCCGGATCGTTCTACCGGATCGGCGCCGACGGAAGCGTGGCGCGGCAGTTCGGCGACGTCATCGTCTCCAACACCGTGGCCCTCTCGCCCGACCAGCGCACGCTGTACTTCTCCGACACCCGCCGCTACCTGACCTGGGCCTTCGACGTGGATACCGGCAGCGGCACGCTCGCGAACCGCCGCATCTTCGTGGACCATCGCGCACGGCGTGAACGCCCCGACGGCGCCTGCGTCGACAGCGCAGGGGCGCTATGGGTGGCCATCTTCGCGGGTGCGCGGGTGGACCGCTACACCGCCGATGGACGCCTCGATCGCAGCATCGCGCTGCCGGTGACGAACCCGACCTGCGTGTGTCTCGGCGGGCCGGAGTACCGGACGCTGTTCATCACCACGGCGCGGAAGTTCCTCGATGCGGGTACGCTGGAGCGCGAGCCGCTGGCGGGATCGGTGTTGGCGGTCGAGGTGGAGGTGGCGGGGCTGCCCGAGAAGCGGTTCGGAGTGGTTGGCCAGTGCGCAACGTGACATCTGGTTCACCTCGTGCGGCACTGCGGGTGCTCATGTGGATGCTCCGAGCTTGTCCTGGGTCTTCATGTCGAAGTCGGTCGCGTCGTGGCGCTCGTGCAGTTGGCTCGACGGCTGGCCGAACGTTCGGTTCACCATGCGGCCGCGCTTCACCGCCGGGCGCTGCGCGATCTGGTCGGTCCAGCGCAGCACGTTGGCATAGGTCTGGACCTGGAGGAACTCGCCCGCACCGTAGAGCTGGCCCTTGACCAGCGTGCCGTACCACGGCCAGACCGCCATGTCGGCGATGGTGTAGTGCTCGCCGGCGAGAAATGGATGCTCGGCCAGGTGCCGGTCGAGCACGTCGAGCTGGCGCTTCACCTCCATCGCGTAGCGGTCGATCGCGTATTCGATCTTGCTCGGCGCGTAGGCGTAGAAGTGCCCGAAGCCGCCGCCCAGGAAGGGCGCGCTGCCCATCTGCCAGAACAGCCACGACAGGCACTCCGCGCGCGCGGCGCCGTCAGCCGGCAGGAAGGCGCCGCCGAACTTCTCCGCCAGGTAGATCAGGATCGCACCCGACTCGAACACACGCACCGGCACCGGGCCGCTGCGGTCGACGAGCGCAGGGATCTTCGAGTTCGGGTTGGCGGCGACGAAGCCGCTGCCGAACTGCTCACCCTCGTTGATGCGCACCAGCCAGGCGTCGTACTCAGCGCCCGAGTGTCCGAGCGCGAGCAGTTCCTCGAGCATCACCGTCACCTTGACCCCGTTCGGAGTTCCGAGCGAATACAGCTGCAGCGGATGGCGCCCGACCGGCAGGGCCTTGTCGTGCGTCGCGCCGGCGATCGGCCGGTTGATGTTCGCGAAGCGGCCGCCGCTGGCCTTGTTCCAGGTCCAGACGGCTGGCGGGGTGTAGTCGGACGGGTCGGTCATGAGGTCAGTGCGGCCAGGTTCAACGTGTGGGAGCGACCGAGCCAGAGCGCACCGTCGCGGTGGTCGCGCAGCTCGTCGCCGGTGTTGGGGTGGATGAAGACGTCGAGCGCGCCGTGGTTCAGCGTCAGCCAGCCGACGACATGTGCGAAGTCGGCCTGCGTGATCGCGAGCTGGTAGCTCCACATCGGGTGCGGGCCGACCGGCTTCTCGTGGAAGCGTCCCATCTCCATGCGGCCGGTCAGCTCGGCATGGATGACCTCGCGCAGCGCCCAGGCGGCATCGCGGCTGGCGGAGTCGAAGTAGACGTGGGCGTGCCAGCTGTCGATGGCGGAAGGGTCGACCGCGTTGGAGGTTTTCATGATCGGGCACAGTACGAACGCGCGCCGATGCTACGAGCCTCCGCCGAACGGAGGCTGAACGAGTCTCCCATCGAGTTGAGGGCTGCGTCGGCGGATGGCCGAACCAGTGGAGCGGCCGCTGATGAGCACACTCGGGCGCCGCGCGGCCTTCCATCAGACCCCGAAGTCGGTGCCGATCAACGTCACCATCGTGCCGTCCTCGATGCCCGCGTCGAAGACGTTGGCCGGCACGTCGTTGAACACCGCGATGGCGGTCCAGCCGCTGGCCGCGGTGTTCGCGTAGAGCACGACGTCGCTGCCTGACGCGGCCACGAACAGCTGCTCCTCGAGGTCGATCGGCGCCATGCCGCCGGCGAAGAAGCCGCGGCTGAAGACCAGCTGGTCGTGGTACGGATTGAATCCGTTGACGGTGTCGAAGCCGGTGTGCCCCGACAGCCAGCGCAGCTGCTGGTCGCCCACCGTCAGGTTGATCGTGTCGTTGCCGGTGCCCCCGATGATGATGTCGTCGCCGCTGGCCTGGATCGTGTCGTTGCCGGCGGCGCCGTCGAGCGTGTCGTTGCCGTTGCCGCCGTTCAGCGTGTCGTTGCCGTTCTCGCCGAACAGCTGGTCGTTGCCGTCGCTGCCGTAGAGGAAGTCGTTGCCTTCGCCGCCGCGCAGCATGTCGTGGCCGTCACCGCCGACCAGCGTGTCGTTGCCGTCCTGGCCATGCAGCGTGTCGTTGCCGCCCTCGCCATCGAAGGTGTCGTTGCCATCGGCCCCGTAGGCGTGGTCGTTGCCGCCGCCCAGGTCGGCGGTGTTGGCCGCGCTGTTGCCCAGGAACGTGTCGCCACCGTTGCCGAGGCGGAAGACCTCCAGGTTCTGGAAGGTGTCGGTGCTGGAGGAGCCGACCACGAAGCCGGAGCCGTTGGCGTTGAAGACGACCGTGGTGGCCCACATTCCGCTGAAGTCACCCGTGTCGGTGCCCGCACCGCCATCGATGATGTCGTCATCGGGGCCGCCGATGATCAGGTCGTTGCCGCCCATGCCGTTGAGGACGTCGGGGCCGGCGCCGCCGTCGAGCTTCTCGTTGGCGTTGCCGCCGACGATGATGTCGTGGCCGTCCTGGCCGTAGCCCTCGCCGTCCTCGCCGATGAACAGCGTGTCGTCGCCATCGTTGCCGTACAGCTTGTTGAAGCCGCCTTCGCCGTACAGCCAGTCGTCGTGGTCGCCGCCGTAGAGGTCGTCGTTGCCGGCGCCGCCGAGCATGGTGTCCTGGCCGGTGCCGCCGAACAGGTCATCGTTGCCGTCGTCGCCGTAGATCTCGTCGTTGCCGCTGTCGCCGCGGATGACGTCGTTGCCGCCGTTGCCGTGGAGCGTGTCGTTGCCGCCGCGCCCGTCGATGTCGTCATTGCCGTCCATGCCCGCGAGGTGGTTCGCCACGGATGACCCGCGAAGGATGTCGGCCTGGTTGGAGGCGTAGATGTTCTCGATGCTCACCAGGTAGTCGACGCGCCCCAGGTCGAACATGCCGGGGCTGGTGGAGTAGCCCATGGCATACGCGCGGCCGTACGAGGGGTCGTAGGCCAGGTCCACGACCATGCCGGCGTTGGACTGCGCGTAGAACACGGTGTCGGTGCCGGAGCCGCCGTCGAAGAGATCGGCACCGCCGTAGTCCCGGTTGGCGCCCAGTCCGCTCTCTCCGAAGAAGGTGTCGTTGCCTCCGTGGCCGTAGAGGTAGGTGTTGTGGAAGACCTTGTTGGTGTGGGCGGGTATCGAGACGAGGTTGGCCTGATCGACCAGATCGTCGTCGCCTGTGCCGCCGTGGACGATGGCGGTGTTGGCATTGGGTGCGGGGATGCTCATGACGTTTCCTGTGCAAGGTGGTTGGAACGGAGGCCCGGAGTGCCGAGGCGCCGGGCCGTGGGCCTTCGGTGCGCCTCGGACTCGAGCCGTGCCGCCATGGTGTCGGCGCAGGCGTCGGCTGTCGTCAGCGCAGCGTCGGATTCGCGTTGGATGAGCGATGTGGACCCCGCGTGCCCGACACTCGCGGGCATGCACTCCGACGTCCTGGCGCTGGCGCCGTGGCTGCTGGCCTATGCGGCCACCGGCGCCTTCATCGGCTTCCTCGCCGGGCTGCTGGGCATCGGCGGCGGCATGACGCTGGTGCCGGTGCTGGCGGCGATGTTCACCGCGCAGCAGCTAGCGCCCGGGCACACGGTGCACCTGGCGCTGGGCACGGGCATGGCGTCGATCCTGTTCACCTCCACCGCCAGCGTGCGCGAGCATCATCGGCTGGGCGGCGTGGACTGGGCCATCGTCCAGCGGCTCGGCCCCGGCATGGTGGCCGGCACGCTGATGGCCACCGCGCTCTCGGGCTACGTGCCGCAGCGCGCGCTGGCGCTGGCCTTCGCGGTGATCGTGTGCGCCGGCGCCACGCAGATCTGGCTCGGCCGCAAGCCCTCGGCGGCGCGCACGCTGCCGGGCACGCCGGCGCTGGTGGCGGTGGGGTTGGCGATCGGCGTGGTGTGCGGCGTGGTGGCGGCCGGCGGCGCGTTCCTCACCGTGCCGTTCATGCTGTTCTGCGGCGTGCCGATGATCAACGCCATCGGCACCGGCGCCGCGCTGGGCCTGCCGGTGGCGCTGATCGGCACGCTCGGCTACGTGTGGAGCGGCTCGGGCGTGCCGGGGCTGCCGCAGCTCGCGGTGGGCTTCGTGCACGTGCCGGCGCTGTTGGCGCTGGTGGCCGGCAGCGTGATCACCGCGCCACTGGGCGCGCGTGCCGCGCACCGGCTGCCGGTGGCCACGCTGAAGCGTGTGTTCGCCGGGCTGCTGTACGTGCTGGCGGCGAAGATGCTGTTCACGTATTGGTGAGGCTTTGCGATCAGCCGATCAGTACAGGCGGATCGCGGTGTCGAAGTGCCAGGTGCGGCGGATCTCGATCACGTCGTAGTCGGCGGAGAGCGCCGGTGAGAACGGCGGATAGGGTGCCAGGCCCTCGATCGTGCGGCGGATCGTCTCGTCGACCTCGGGCACGCCACTGCCGGTGACGAAGGTCACCGACTCGACGCTGCCATCGCGCCGCAGCGCCACCGTGACCAGCGGCCGCGTGTGCGGGCGTGCGGCGATCTCGCGCACCTTCTCCGGCGACAGGTTGAGCTGGATGCGCCGCTCCCAGGCCTCGGCGTACAGCAGCAGCGCGGCGTTGGTGTCGTAGCGCCCCAGCAGGCGGCCCCGGCGCGCGCTGCTCCACGACGAGGGGCGGTTGTCCTGCTGCCGCGCGGCATCGCGGCGGGCGGCTTCCTCGTCGAGCTGCCGGCCGATCGCGCGGCGGGCGGCCTCGCGGCGTTCGTCGTCGTCCTTCAGGGCCTGCGCGCGGGCGGCTGCCTGGCGGGCTGCTTCCTGCCGTGCGGCCTCCTGGCGAGCGGCTTCCTGGCGAGCGGCCTCTTGGCGGGCTGCTTCTTGGCGGGCTGCTTCTTGGCGGGCTGCCTCTTGGCGGGCTGCCTCCTGGCGAGCGGCCTCCTGGCGAGCGGCCTCTTGGCGAGCGGCCTCTTGGCGAGCGGCCTCTAGGCGAGCGGCCTCTAGGCGCGCTGCCTCTTGCCGCGCTGCTTCCTGTCGAGCCGCCTCCAACCGAGCGGCCTCCTGACGCGCGGCTTCGAGTCGAGCCGTCTCGTTGCGAGCGGTCTCTTCCCGAAGCGCTTCGGCGCGGGACGCCTCTGCCCGCGCTGTCTCAGCACGCGCCGTTTCGGCCCGAGCGGCCTCGGCTCGTGCGGCCTCGGCTCGTGCGGCCTCGGCCCGAGCGGCCTCGGCTCGCGCGGCCTCGGCTCGCGCGGCTTCTGCTCGCGCGGCTTCTGCTCGCGCGGCTTCCACCCGCGCCGCCTCCGCCTGCGCCAGACGTCGACGCGCCTCCAGCTCCAGGCGGGCGAGGCGGGCGCGGTCGGCGCTGTCGTCCACCGGCCGGGTGTCGATCGGCGCGGGGGCAGGGGGGCGCACGGGCCGCGGTTCGACCGGCACCGGGTTCGATGCCGGTGGGGCCGCGGCCACCGCCGTGGAGGGCAGCGCGGCGACGGGCGGCACGGTCCAGGCCGGCGCGTCCAGCCGGTCGAGGGCCATCCGCGGTGCTTCGGCCAGGGCCGCCGAAGGCAGGGCGGGCATCGCCGCATCGGGCGCCGGTGCCTCGGGCACTGCGGCAGGAGCCGGAGCCGGCTCGGCAGGCGCGGCGTCAGCGGCTTCCTGCGGCGCCGTCTCCGCCGCGGGCTTCGGCGGTGCCGCAGCAGCGGATCGTGCCGCGGGTGGCTCCGGCGCTGGCGGGGCCGCCACTGCCGCCTCGGCCGCCTCAGGCACCCGCTCGGGCGCCGGCATCAGCACCGCGCGCAGGTCCGGCACCTCGATGCGCCGTTCCTGCCACGGCAGTGCGAGGCCCGGGAGCCCCGAGCCATCGCCGCCGAACGCGAGGCTCAGCACCAGCGTGTGCACGAGCATCGAGACGATCACGGCCATCGCCATGCGCTCGGGCTCCGCGTCGAACGGGCGCAGCGGCGGCACGGTGGTGATCGCGGGCCGCCCGGCCCGGGGCTTCGGCGGCCGGGGGAGCGGCGGCCGCGCGGCGCGGGGCGTCTTCGGCTTCAACGCCGCGAGGCGGCCGGCGGCTGCGGGCAGGGCATGGTCGCGGATTGTCCACGGCGCTGTGCTACACCACCGCTCCCGTTGCCCTTCGATGCATCCCATGCCCACGCCGATCGACCTGCGCTCCGACACCGTGACCCGCCCCACCGCCCCGATGCGCGCCGCGATGGCCGCCGCCGAGGTGGGCGACGACCAGTACGGCGAGGACCCCACCACGAACCGGCTGCAGGCCCGTTGCGCCGAACTGCTGGGCAAGGAGGCCGCGCTGTGGCTGCCCACCGGCACCATGGCCAACCAGGTGGCGCTGCGCACGCTGACGCGCCCCGGCGACGAGGTGGTGATCTGTCGCGAGGCGCACGTGGGCTGGCACGAGCTCGGCGGCGCCGCGGCCAACGCCGGCGTGCAGATCCACGAGATCGGCCAGGGCGGCCTGTTCGACGCCGATGCGCTGCGCGCCGCGGTGAAGCCGCGCAACTTCCCGATCTTCCCGACCACCTCGCTGGTGGCGGTGGAGAACACGCACAACCGCGCCGGCGGCATCGTGGTGCCGCAGGCCACCGTGCGGCAGGTGTGCGCCACCGCGCGCGAGCTGGGCCTGGCGACCTTCCTCGACGGCGCGCGGCTGTGGAACGCGAGCGTGGCCGGCGGGCTGCCGGTGCACGAGCTGGCGGCCCCCTTCGACCTGGTGGCGGTGGCCTTCAGCAAGGGGCTGGGTGCACCCGGCGGCGCGCTGCTGGCCGGCCCGCGAGCCACGATCACCGCGGCGCACCGGCACCGCCACCGGATGGGCGGTGCGATGCGGCAGAACGGCGTGTTCACGGCCGCGGCGCTGCACGGGCTCGATCACCACCTCGCCCGCCTGCCCGAAGACCACGCGAACGCCCGCGCCTTCGCCGAGCGGCTGGTGGCCGGCGCGCCCGTCGTGCTCGACCTGGCCACCGTGCAGACGAACATCGTCGTGTTCCACCTGCCCGCGGCCGTGCCCATCGACGCGCCCACGCTGAGTGCCCGCGCACGCGAGCACGGCGTGCTCGTCAACGCCTTCGGCCCGCGCACCGTGCGCGCGGTGACGCACCTGGACGTGGACCGCGCCGGCTGCGTGCAGGCGGCCGACGTGCTGGTGGCGCTGCTGGCGCGCTGACGCGAATGCGCGAAGACGCGTCCGGGCCGCTACGGCGAGGCCTGGATGGTCAGCACGCGCATCGAGCGCACGACCGTGGTGGCGGCCGCAGCCTCGCTGTCGGTGACGTTGTGCAGCGCGTACGACGCGACCAGCGGCCCGCGCACCAGCACGCCGGCCGACACAGGCAGCAGCCGCTGGTCGTTCGCGCCGGCAGGACGCGAGCAGCTCGCGGTGGCGCCGCCGCGCTCGAGTGCGCGCTGGTCGACGGTGGTGCCGATGCCCTCGCAGGCGCGGCTCGCGGCCAGCTCGCGCGCGGCATCGGCGCGCGGGTCGGCCGACGCGCGGGGCATCAGCCTGGGCACCAGGTGCAGCTGCGTGCTGCCGGGTTCGCGCGCCGTCAGCCGCAGCAGCGTGGTCCGCGAGGTGTTGGCGTCGATGCTGGCGTCGACGTACCAGCCGGCCGGCACCTCGGCCTCCAGGTACACGCCGTAGGCCAGCGGCCAGCGCTGCGTCTGCACCGGTTGCGGCCCCGCGCAGGCCGCGAGCAGCAGCAGAGGTAGGCAGGGAAGGGCGCGCAAGGGCAGGGGCATGGTGGCTGGATGGCGGCAGAGACGCGCCGATCATAGGCAGGGCGTGCCGACTGCGCGGCACGCCCTGGGCGACAGGCCGTGTGCAGGCACCGACCGCCGGGGGTCAAGCCCGCGTCACCACGATCTCTGCGTAGTCGCTGGCGATCAGCAGCCGGTCGGCGCCGCCGCGGTTCAGGCGGTTCATCAGCTCGGTGAGGTCGGCCGTGAGCGCCGCGCCCTTGTCGGCGTCCAGCGCCGCGTAGGCCTTGTGCACCGGGCCGTACCAGGTGCGGAACACGTCGATGAAGTGCGCCGGCGAACGGTAGCGGAAGTTGAACACCTTGGGCGCCACCGTGATCGCCGCGGCGCTGTCGCCGAAGAGCTGGCGCACATGGGCTTCCACGCCCCACAGCGCCGGCGACAGCGCGCCGGCCGGCGGCGGCAGGTGGCGGCCCAGCGTCTTGAAGAGCTGGCCGATGAAGCCGTCGGGCGTCCAGTTGGCCATGCCGATGCGTCCGCCCGAGCGGCACACGCGCGCCATCTCGGAGGCGGAGGCCGCGTGGTCGGGCGCGAACATCACGCCGAAGGTGGAGACCACCGCGTCGAAGCTGGCGTCGGCGAACGGCAGCGCCTCGACGTCGGCGACCTGGAACATCACCGGCAGCCGCTCGGCGCGGGCCCGCTCGGCACCGCGTTCGAGCAGCGTGCCCACGTAGTCGGTGGAGGTGACCTGCGCGCCGCGGCGGGCGGCGGCCAGCGTCGCGTTGCCATTGCCGGCGGCCACGTCGAGCACGCGCTCGTCGGGGTACAGGTCGCAGGCCTCGGCGAGCGATTCGCCGACGATCTGCAGCGTGGTGCCGATGACGGCGTAGTCGCCGCTGGCCCAGGCGGCCTGCTGGCGGTTCTTCAGGGCGGTGAGGTCGAGGGTCATGGGGAGCTTTCCGGTGGAGGGGTGCGCGCAGCGAACCTGCGCATCGGTTCCATCGGAAAGCCGCGGCGGGAAGCGACACCGGCCGAGGCGAGACGCGCGGCGGCGACTCGTCAGTTGGCGAAGTGGTAGCGCACCGCGCCCAGCGACAGAGCGAACACGTAGCCGTACAGGAAGCGGTCGATGCGCAGCCGCCGCTGGCCGCGACGCTCGCGCCAGGTGCCCAGTGCCGACATGCACAGCCCCACCGCGATCGGCGTGACCATCAGGTTGACGAAGCGCAGCGGCCCCGGCGCGATGAAGTGCGTGCGGAACACCAGCAGCGACAACCCGCCCACGATCGCGCCGAACACCGTGTAGCCCACCGCGGCGAACCAGGGGCTCGGTTCCTTGCGGAACGGCTCGGCCACCGAGCGCAGGCCCAGCTCGACGAGCAGCTCGCCGAACAGCTGCAGCACGAATTCGGCGATCAGTTCGAACAGGAACTCGAGCATCGGCGGTGCGGCCGGCAGGCCATCGGCGGCGGATGGCCGCGAGGCTACCGCGTCG
Organism: Rubrivivax sp.; assembly: GCA_016789955.1. Classification (GTDB taxonomy): domain Bacteria; phylum Pseudomonadota; class Gammaproteobacteria; order Burkholderiales; family Burkholderiaceae_C; genus Rubrivivax. The sequence continues at coordinate 102,618 of JAEUPB010000075.1, forward strand.
GCGGGGTCGAGTGTCAGCGCCGGGCACGCCGTTCGGGCGCGCGCTTCAGGCCGCAGCGGGCTCCTTCACGAGCCCGATGGGCAGCGGCGCGGTGACGAGCGCGTGCACGTCGAGGACCCCGGTGCCGAACTCGCCCGGCTGCCAGACGCCCGGCCGCTGCTTCGTGCTGCGCACCAATTCGCGAAACGCCGCCACGCGTTGCCAGGGCTGCGCGTAGGCCGCGGCGATCTCGGCCCCACGGTGCGCGAGCCACAGCGCCGCAGCACCGGTGGTGATGGCGGTGGCGTAGGAGGTGCCGTCGCCGGTGCCGGTCCACTCCGGCTGGTTGCCCGGCAGCATGCTGGCGCGGCGCACGCCGTCGGCCGGCCCGCTCATGTCGACCGCAGGCCCGTGCGCGCTCTTGCTCCAGAAGGTCCAGTCGGCCGGGCCCCTGGGCACCACGCCGGCCACCGCGATCGTGCGCGGCAGGCACGCCGGCGCGACGACGTCGTGCACGATCTGTCCGGCCGCGCAGACGAGGATCACGCCGGCCTCGTAGGCGAGGTCGATCGCGCGCCGGAGCTCCTTCTGGATCGGCAGCGGCAGGCCCACCAGGCGCGTGAGCACGCCCAGGCTGACGTTGATCACGCCGACGTTGCACTGCTCGACGAGGTGGCGCACGGCCTGCGCGAACTCCAGCTGCGCGTGGTTGATCGCGACGTGGTTGGCGATGCGCACCGGCACCAGCGGCACCTTGGGCGCCACGCCGTAGAAGCCGCCCTGCGGTGCCGTGGGGGCGTGCCCGCAGATCGTGCTCGCGGTGCGCGTGCCGTGGCCGTCCATCTGGAACGACAGCGGGTCCAGGCCCTGGCCCGGGCCCGGGTCGTTCTGCGACGGGTCGGCCGGCGGCGCGAAGAAGGTCCCGGCGAGCGCCTGCAGGATCCACGGCGCCCCGGGGAACCCGAACGCCGGGTGCAGCGTATAGCCGGTGTCGATGTGGCCGACGCGCACCGTGCCCCAGGCGATCTGGTCAGGGCCGTTCATCAGCGCCCACGCCCGCGCCACACCGGTACGCTCGAGGTGCCAGTCGCGCTGGCCCGGTGGTGGCGGCGGTGCGGCTGCTGGCGCGGCGGGTGCCGCGGCCGGGCCCGCGCGCGTGCGCGCCTCGCGCATCGCCAGCGACTCGGCGTCTGACACCAGCACGGCGGTGACGACGCCGGCCCGGTGCAGGATGGCGCGCCGCCCGGCTTCGCCGTACTCGATTTCCAGGGCAGCGGCAGTGCTGGCCGGCAGCAGCGCCCAGGGCGCATCGAGGGCATCCAGGCCGATGTCCAGGCCGGGCAGGTACTCGGCCAGCACCTGGCGTGCGCGCGGCAGTGCGCCGGGCTCGAGTTGCAGCTTGAGGTCGTGCATGGGTGTGGTCCTCCGAGTGCGCTGGACACTACGACAACCGGGACTGCACGCCGTCCCCATCCTGGAGGACGCGCGAAGTGCGCGGGTGTGGGCCTGGCGGCGCCGGATCAACCGGGCGCGGCGAGTCGCGCCAGCAGCGCACGTGCATCGCTCACGTCGGCGCTGGTGGCTTCGTCGCGCGCCAGGCGCCGCGCCAGCGCGAGGGCCTGCTCGGCCTGCGCCCGCGCTGTGGCGCGCTGGCCGGCGGCATCGGCCGCCAGTGCTGCGGCGCGCAATGCGTGCAGCCGCGCGGGCGTGTCGGCCTCGGGCAGCCGCGCCAGCTCGGCGGCGAGCAGGTCCCGTGCTTCACGGGCCGCGCCTCGCGCCAGCAGCAGCTGGGCGCGCAGCGTGGCCGGCGTCGCACGGGCGCGGTGCTCGGGCAGTTCGGGTGCCAGCGGCTCGAACAGCGCCATCGCCTCGTCGGCGCGGCCGAGACTCGCCAATGCCTGCGCGAGCAGGGCATCGGCCTGCACCACCTGCGGGCGGTTCGATTGCGCTGCTGCGCGCGCCGAGGCCACGCGCAGCAGCGGCTCCGCGCGCGCCGCCTCGCCCTGCCGCAGCAGCACGCGGGCGTGCAGGTTCTCGAGCCACACCGGCGCGGCGTCGTCGGTGGCGGCGCTGGCCAGCAGCGGCCCGAGCATGGCCACCACGGCCTGCGCACCGGCCGGGTCGCCGCGCGCCAGCAGCCACTCGGCGCGGCGGCGTTCGTTGCCGGCCGCGGCCATGGAGCGCGCGCGGCCGGTCTGCGCGAGCAGGCGAGCCACGCGATCGATGGCCGCGCCGGCGGCCGCGAGGTCGCCGCGGCGCAGCTGTGCATCGGCCAGGCCCGACAGCAGCGAGCCGAACAGCAGCCCGCCGGCGCTGCCGTCGCGCTCGACCCGGGTGGCGGCCTGCGCGAGCAGCTCGGCCGAGCGGTCGAGCGCGCCTTCGGCCGCGGCCAGCTCGGCCTCCGACCGCAGGCATTCGGCCAGCGCCTGCCCGTCGGGCCTCGGCACGCGGGCGAGTGCGTCGCGGGCCTGCTGCATCTGTTCGCGCGCCGCGTCGATGCGCCCGCGGCCCAGTTCCGCCGGCACCGTGTTGCAGGCCACGTGGCCGATCAGCAGCGCGTCGCCGGTGCCGGCCGCCAGCTCGCCGGCGCGCCGCATCACGAGCACGTCCTTCTCGCTGTCGCCGATGGCCGCGTACTGCCCGGCGATGGGGTAGAGCAGGTCGATGGCGATGCGCGGGTCGTGCGCGAACTGGCGGTTCACGAGTGCGAAGGCGCGGTCGAGCATCTCGCGCTTGGTGATCGGGCGGTCGCCGGTGGTGCCGAGCACGAGGTCGAAGAAGCCGGTGCGCGCCGAGACGCGCTCGGCCTGGTAGATGGCCTCGTCGCGCTCGCGGCGCGCCTCGATCGCGTAGCGCATGCTGGCGACGAGGCCGCCGAGCAGCGCCAGCACCGTGACCGTGGCCAGTGCGACGCCGACGCGGTGCCGGCGCACGAACTTGGCGGTGCGGTAGCCGAACGAATCGGCCTGCGCCGAGACCGGCTCGTGCGCCAGGTGGCGGCGGATGTCCTCGGCGTAGGCCTGCGCCGTCGGGTAGCGCTCGGTGGGCGACTTGCGCAGCGCCTTGGCGACGATGTTGTCGAGGTCGCCCCGCAGCGCCCGCGCGGCGCGCTCCGCGCCGCCTGGGAGCGTCGCGCGCTCCGCGCCGCCTGGGAGCGTCGCGCGCTCGCCGCCCGTGCCGCGCGCCACCGCCTCCGACAGCAGCGGCGGCGACGCCTCCACCACCGAGCGCATGCGCTGCAGCGGCGTGTGCGTGGGCCGCGCCGTCGGGTGGCCGCCGCCGAGCAGCCCGTACATCAGCACGCCCAGCGCGTAGACGTCGGTGGCGGTGCTGGCCTCCTGGCCTTCCACCTGCTCGGGCGCGGCGTAGTCGGGCGTGAAGGCGCGCTGGCCGTGTTGCGTGAGCGTGGCGTCGCTGCGGCCCGGAGCCTGGTCGTCGAGCAGCTTGGCGATGCCGAAGTCGAGCAGCTTCACGTGCCCGTCGTCGCTGACGAGGATGTTGGCCGGCTTCAGGTCGCGGTGCAGCACGAGGCGGCCGTGGGCGTGCGTCACGGCGTCGAGCACCTCGAGCATCAGCGCCAGCCGCCGCGGCAGCTCGGGTGCGTGCGCCTCGCACCAGCGGTCGATGGGCTCGCCCTGCACGTGCTCGAGCACCAGGTAGGGCACGCCGGTGGGCGTGACGCCGGCATCGAGCAGCCGCGCGATGTTGGGGTGCGAGAGCCGCGCCAGCAGGCTGCCTTCGCGGGCGAAGCGCTCCGCGCCGCCGCGCGCCAGCAGCGCGAGGTTCAGCAGCTTCACGGCGACCAGCCCGTCGTAGCGGCCGTCGCTGCGGCGGGCCAGCCACACGCTGCCCATGCCACCCGCGCCCAGTGCGCGTTCCAGCGTGTAGGCGCCCAGCCGCTGCCCGACGAGCGCGGCGTCGGCGGCAGCCGCCGCCGCAGGCCCTTCGCCGCCCAGCGCCTGCCCTTCGAGGAAGCCCTCGGCCTCGATCTCCGCCTGCTCGGCGAGCAGTGCCCGCAGCTCGCGCGCCAGGGCCGCGTCGCTGCGCCCGAGATCGGCCAGGCGCGCCTGCCGCGCGGGCTCGGGCAGCTCCAGCAGGTCGTCGAGCTGGCCCGACAGCAGGGTCCAGCGCGCGGTGTCGACGGTGCCCATGGGGCCGCTACGTTACCGCGCGCCGGGTGTGCGCGTCAGGTGCTCACAAGTCGCCCTGCAGCCACTTCGCAGCGGCGAGCTGCCCGATGCGGCGGCCCATCTCGGAGGCGACGTCGACAGAGGTGCGGTAGTGGATGCCGGCCCAGACGCGGGCGTCGCCCACCTCGCGCAGGAAGTCCTCCAGCGAGCTCCAGCGCCGCACCGCGCCCTGCGCCGACGGGCTGGTGGTGGCGATGGGCGCCTGCAGTGCTCGCGTGCCGAGCTCGGCCTGCAGCACGCCGACCAGCGCGCCGGCCAGGATGCCGTGGCCGCTCGGGTACTCGGGGTGCGGCGGACTGTCGAGCAGCGAGTTCCAGCCGGCGTCGCGCACGGTGGCGTCGTTCCCGTCGGCGTCGCCGTTGCGGATGGCCGTGACCGGGCGCCAGTGGGCATGGTGGTACTTGGCGTCCCACACGGCGATCAGGGCGTCGTCCATCGCCTGCGCCACGGCAGCGTACAAGCGGGCGTTGCGCATCAGGTCGCGCCCGGGCTGCTCGGCAGCCGAGCGCAGCACGCCGTGGTAGATGGCCGGCAGCGAGTACTCCCAGAAGCGCGCAGCGTCGGTCTGCGCCGCGGTGCGCTGGGTGCTGGCGCGCGCGCCGACGAGCTTCACCTCGTTGTAGTCGCGCGCCCAGGCGTCGCTCGCCAGCGCCGGGGGCGGCGCGGGCCGGAACTGCGACGGGCTGGACAGCAGCCACGGGCGGCGCTGCGCCCATTGCGGCACCGCCGCGGCGGCGGTGGGCACCCAGGCACCCGCCGCCGCGTGCGGTCGATAGGTCTCGGGCGTGGCGGCGCCGTCGTCCTTGCGTGCCGCGAGCACGGCGGCCGCGGCCTGTTCACCGGCGGCGATGCCCGCCGCCTTGGCCGGGCCGTCGGCGATGCGCGACAGCGCGGCCTGCGCCGCGGCCTCGATGGCGGCGCGCTGCTGTGGCACCAGGGCCGCGAGCACCGTCCGGTGCGCCGCGGCCACCGCGGCCTCGGCGGCACCGGGCTGTGCGCGCACGGCCTGCAGCGCATCGTGGGCGGCGGTCTGCACGATCGCCACGGTGCGCACCGCCGGCGGCGTGCCCATGCGCGACTCGTGGAGGATCTCGCCGGTCTTGGCGTTCCATTCGGTGATGGCGTCGGCACGGGCCGTGGGCGCGACGAGCAGCGCGAGTGGCACGGCCGCGAGCATCGGGGTGAGCCAGGCCGCCGCGGCGTGCGGCGTGCGGGGAGCTTGCAGGGACATCGGGATCTCCGGTTCGGCGGGCGCCTGCGCCATGCAGGGCCTCGTGCCGGAGAGATCGCAAAGCCGGGGCGGGAAGCGACACCGCCGCGCGTGTCAATCCTTCATCGTGTGATGCAGGAACAGGCGCGCCTTGGCCCAGTCGCGCTGCACGGTGCGCGACGAGACCCCGCGCATCTCGGCGATCTGGTTGAACTCGAAGCCGCAGAAGAACTTCAGCTCCACGAGTTCGGCCAGCGCCGGCTCGGCCACCGCCAGCGCGTCGAGCGCGTCGCCCAGCGGCACGAGATCGTCTGCCTGCGCCACCGACTCGGCAGTGACGGTGTCCAGCGTCGTCAGGTGGAACTCGCCGCCGCGCTTGAGCGCGCGGCGCTCGCGCACGTAGTCGATGATCAGCCCGCGCATCGCCCGCGCGGCGTAGGCGAAGAAGCGCGCGCGGTCGGGGAAGGCCACCTCGCGCTGCGAGAGCTGCAGGTAGGCCTCGTGCAGCAGCGTGGTGGCGCCCAGCGTGAGGTGGCTGGCGTTGACGTGCAGCTGCCGCCGCGCCAGCCGGTGCAGTTCGCGGTACAGCGCGGTGAACAGCTCCGGCGTGGCCGCGGTCTCGCCGCGCTCGACGGCCGCGAGCGCTTTCGCGACGGCGGCCGATTCGGCGTCGTCGGCGGGCGGTTCAGGTCGCGGGGTGAAGGCCACGGTGGCGCGATTCTGCGCGTCGATCGGCGTCAATCCAACTGGATGCCGGCCTCGCGGATCACGCGGCCCCATTTCTCGTTGTCACGCTGCACCCACTCCAGCACTTCTTCCGGGCTGGAGCCCAGCAGCTCGGTGCCGTGCGGCTCGATGCGTGCGGACACCGTGGCGTCCTGCAGCGTGCGCCTCAGCAGCACGTTGATGCGGTCCACCAGCGGTCGCGGCGTGCCCGGCGGCCCGTACATCGCGTACCACGTCGTGTACTCGAAGCCGGGGATGGTGGCCGACATCAGCGGCAGCGAGCGCGTGGCCGGCGAGCGGCTCGGCGCGGTGGCGGCGATCACGCGCACCAGGCCCTTGTCGGCCAGTCCCTGCAGCGAGGGCAGGCTGCTGAACATCGCGCCGACCTGGCCCGACGCGAGGTCGTTCACCGCGCCCGAGCTGCCCTTGTACGGCACGTGCAGCACGTCGGTGCGGGTGAGCGCCTTGAACATCTCCATCGCCAGGTGCGCGGTGCCGCCGGTGCCGGCCGACGCGAAGCTCACGCGTCCCGGCTGCGCGCGGGCCAGCTCCACCAGTTCCTTGACGTTGGCGACCGGCAGCCTGGCCGACACCACGAGCACATGCGCGCCGGTGGAGACCATCGACACCGGCCGCAGCCGCGCGAGCTGGTCGGCGCCGCCGGCCTTCGACAGCAGCGGCTGCAGCACCACGTTGCCCAGTGCCGGCATGTACAGCGTGTGGCCGTCGGGCTCGGCGCGCGAGATCAGTGCCAGCGCCGGCAGCCCGAGACCGCCGCCCTGGTTCTCGATGACGAACGGCTGTCCGGTGTCGGCCGAGAGCTTCTGCGCCAGTTCGCGCGCCACCACGTCGGCCGGGCCGCCGGCGGCATAGGGCACGATGATCTTCACGGCCTTCGACGGCCACGGGGCCTGGGCGCGGACGGCGAGGGGCAGGGCTGCCACGATGGTGGCGAGCAGCGTGCGGCGGGTGGGGCAGGCGTTCACGGGCGTGTCTCGACGGGACGGGGCGGCGCCATCGTAGACCCGCCGCAGGCCGCACCGGTGTCGGCCCGGCGCGCCCGCCGTTCAGCGATCGCGCCAGGCCAGCGCCATCGCAGGGGCGACCAGCGCGAACTGCGGCAGCGTGAACGTAGGTGTCGTGGAAGGCCACGAGGTGCCAGACGAAGCCCGTCGCGAAGGTCGCTGTCGCTTGCACTGTGCAAGGGAGATGAACCCGGAACCGCGCCGCCGCAACTGCTAGCATGACCCGCATGCGCAGAAGTCAAGCCCGGGCACGCCGGTCGGGGTGCCCGATCGGCATCGCGCTGGACAGCGTCGGCGACCCCTGGACGCTGCTGGTCGTGCGCGACCTGATGTTCAAGGGCGCCACCGCCTTCCACGACTTCCAGCACGCCGGCGAGGGCATCGCCACCAACGTGCTCAGCGACCGGCTGGCGCGGCTGGAGGCCGCCGGCATCGTCGACAAGGCGCCCGACCCCGCCGACGCGCGGCGCCATGTGTACCGGCTCACCGCCAAGGGCATGGACCTGGGCCCGGTGCTGGTGGAGCTGGTGCTGTGGGCCGCCCGCCATGAGCGGACCGACGCACCGGCCGCAGTCGTGAAGGCGATGCGGCACGACCGCGACGCCTTCCTGGCGGAGGTGCGCGCGGGGTGGCGTGCCGCGCGGCGCAAGGCGAGGTAGGCGGGGGATGTCCGGAACACCTGCTCCGACGGCAGCGCCCGCCACCCGCGTGCTGCTGCTCGGCGGCACCGGCACGATCGGCCGCGCGACGGCGCGTGCGCTGGTGGCACGGGGGCATGCGGTGCTGGCGCCGGTGAGGCCTGCCTCGCGGCGCTTCGAGCTGGCCGGCGTGCAGTGGAGCGAGGTCGATCTCGCCGCCGACCCCGACGCCGCGCGCACGCTGCTGCGCGAGACGTCCTGCGACGCCGTGGTGTCGTGCCTGGCCTCGCGCACCGGTGCGCCGGCCGACGCGTGGGCCGTCGACCACGCGGTGCACGGCCGCTGGCTGCGGGCCGCGCGCGAGACCGGCGTGCCGCGCTGGCTGCAGCTCTCCGCGATCTGCCTGCAGAAGCCGCGGCTCGTGTTCCAGCACGCCAAGCTCGCCTTCGAGGAGGAGCTGCGCGGCTCCGGTCTCGCGTGGAGCATCGTGCGGCCCACGGCCTACTTCAAGTCACTGTCGGGTCAGGTCGACCGGGTGCGCGCCGGGCGGCCGTTCCTCGTGTTCGGCGACGGCACGCTCACCGCCTGCAAGCCGATCGCCGACGAGGACCTGGCCGAGTACCTGGCCGATCGGCTCGCCGAACCCGCGAGCGCCGGACAGGTGCTGCCGATCGGCGGCCCGGGGCCGGCGCTCACGCCGCGCGACCAGGCGCGCCTGTTGCAGGATCTGCTGGGCCGGCCGGTGCCGCTGAAGCACGTGCCGGTGGCGATGATGGACGCGATCTGCGCCGGCCTGGGCCTGGCGGCGCGGCTCGTGCCGCCGCTGGCGGCCAAGGCCGAGTTCGCGCGCATCGGCCGCTACTACGCCACCGAGTCGATGCTGGTGTGGGACTCTTCCGCCGGCCGCTACGACGCACACGCCACGCCGTCCACCGGCGCGCGCACGTTGGCCGACCACTACGCTGCGCTGCTGGCCGGGCGGGCCGTGCACGAGCGCGGCGAGCACGCGGTGTTCAACCAGCCGTGAGCGAACCCAGGATGCCCCTGAGGGACCGGGGTCAGGCCGCTCGTGTGCGGCGCCCCGCATAGCCCAGCGCGGCGATGCCCAGCCCCGCCAGCGCCCAGGGTGCCGGCTCGGGCACGGCGACCACGCGGCCTCTCACCACGACGCCGACGTACGAGCCGTCGGGCCCTCGCGGGGCGAGCGCCGCGAACCTGCCCAGCCCGCCGAACTCGTCGGAGACGGAGATCGGCCAGTAGCCGGCGGTGGGCTGGATCGTCGCCAGCTGCAGGAAGTACGTGCCGTCCAGGAACTGGTAGGCGTTGCTCGCCGCACCCGCCGGCAGGCCGAGGATCGGGACGCCCGTGGCGTCGGTGGAGAAGTAGCTCAGCAACGCCGCGCCGCCCGCCGCCACGGCCATCGTGCCGGCGAACGCGTGGTCGTAGCTGCCGCCGGACGCCGCCATGCGGATGGATTGGATCGAGTTGTTGAGGTAGGTCTGCGCGATGAGATCGTCGGCGCCGTTGTCCACCGTCACGGTCAGCACGCCGTGCGTCCCATAGGTCGCCGGGCTGCCGTCGAGCACGGTCCAGTCGGGAAGCTCGAAGCGGAAGGTGACGGGCGCAGCAGCCGCCGGTTGAAGCGAGGCGAGGCCGAGCGCGAGCGCCGCAGCCACCATGTGCCTGGATGCCGTCTTCATGGTCGATCTCCCTTCGGGTGATTGGTGGAAACCCTAGTGTGCGCGCAGGTGCGGGCCCTGGCTCGATGGGCGATCACGGCGCTCGGGATACCGGCCGCGGGGCGCTGCGGGCCGGGTGGCGGCTGCCAGGGCCGACAATGGGCGCCGCGGGCAGGTTCCGCGCCCGATCCCACCGAGTGCCCATGACCGACGCACCCTCCATCGACCCCGCCGAGCGTGCCACGCTCGAGATCAGCCTGCCGTCGGCGATGGAGCTGTGCAAGCTCGGCCTGGCCACGATGATCGACATCCGCCAGACCTTCGAGCTGGAGGTGAAGGGCACGATCCCCGACACCGTGCACATCCCGATGTTCGAGGTCAAGCGCATGCTCGGCGACTCGCTGAACGAGCAGGAGCAGGAGATACTCGATGCCGGCATGCCCAAGGACATCGACGCGAAGACCTTCTTCACGCTGATCAACAAGCTGCACCACGCGCGCGACCACCTGCTGCTGTGCATCTGCAACAGCGGCCGCCGCAGCCTCGCCGCCGCGTCGCTGCTGCGCTCGCTGGGCTACCCGAAGGCGCTGTCGGTGGCTGGCGGGTTCCAGGCGTGGAAGAAGCTGCAGCCGGCGGCGGGTGCGCCGGCGCCGACTGCGGCCCCCGCCACCGGCTCGTGATCGGGGAGGGTCGGCATGTCCACCGTCACGCTGCCTGCCGACCCCGAGGCCGATCCGCGCGTGCGGGCGGTGTTCGACGACATTCGCGCCACGCGCAAGACCGACTACGTCAACAACCTCTGGCGCGCGCTGGCCTTCGACCCGGCGCTGCTCGAGCAGACGTGGGCCGACGTGAAGCGGCTGATGGCCGCGCCCACGCTGCTGGACCCGCTGACCAAGGAGATGGTCTACATCGCGGTGTCGATCGCCAACGCCTGCAGCTACTGCGTGCACTCGCACACCGCCGCGGCGCGCGCCAAGGGCATGACCGATGCGCAGCATGCCGAGCTGCTGGCGATCGTGGCGCTGGCGGCGAAGACCAACCACCTCGCCAACGGGCTGCAGCTGCCGGTGGATGCCGCGTTCGACAGGGGGGCCTGAGACCTCGGCCCGGGATCGGCGCGTCGGACGCATCCAGGCCGTCGGAGTTCCTCTTGGTCGGCGCCGGTGACCGCGAGGTCACGGTGGGTGTGGCCGTGAAGCACCTCGCGAGCCCGGGCTGCTGGGTGGCGCTCGCGCCCTGTGCCCTGGCGCAGCGGGAGGTGTTCGATCTCGGCGGGCTCGGCAGCCCCTCCACCGGCCGCGCGGCGGCCACGACGGGCGATGCCGGCGAAACCGTCGCCATCGATGTGCGGCAGCTCTGGTTCGCGCTGTGGCTGGTGTGGCTGGTGGTGTTTCTCGTGCGGCGCGAACGCCGCGGCAACGGTCGCGCGCAGGACTCGCCGGACGAGTGAGAAGCTGTGAACGAACCCAGGGTGCCCGCGCCGGGGTGGCCAAGGGCCCTGGGCAAGGCGCGTCGCGACGCCCGGGCTGACCGCCCGGGCGAGCGGCGCAACACCGCGCAGGGCCCTTGGGTACCCCGGCCCTCCGGGTTGCCCCCGGGAACACGCCCACTCCGTGTTGCAAATGCTCGCCGTGCCACCCGGCACGGCTGCGCTTTGCGCCTCGATTGGGCGCGTTCCCGGGGGCAACGCGGGCATCCTGGGTTCGTTCACAGCTTCTGAGCCTGCGGGCCTACCGTGCCGGGAACCGGGCCGCGCGGTCCTCCAGCGGCAGCGCCAGTGCGTTGGTGAGCGTGCTCACCGTGCGGTAGCAGCCGGCGAGCAGCAGCAGCTCGAGCAGCGCGGGTTCGGTGTACGCGGCGTGCAGCTCGCGCCACAGCGGCTCGCCGATCGTGCAGGTGTCGAGCAGCTCGTCGCACAGGCGGATCAGCAGCCGGTCGTCGTCGCTCCAGCAGGGGTCGCCGGCATCGCCGTGCACGAGCGACGCGAGCTGCGCCGCGGTGAGGCCGACGCGCTCGCCGAACAGGGCCACGTGCACGCCCCATTCGTACTCGGAGCGGCAGCGCGCGGTGGTGCGGTCGATGACGATCTCGCGCTGCCGCAATGCGAGGTGGCCGCGGTCGAGCAGGCCGCCGGCGAAGAACTTCCCGAACAGCCGCTCGTCGCGCGCCAGCGTGGTGAACAGGCGCAGCGGCGGCATGCCCGGGGGCATGGTGCGGGCCAGCCAGGCCTGGACCGTGGCGGCGTAGGGCGGTTCGGCCGGGGCGATGCGGGCGTTCATGCGGGGATGCCTGGATTGCTATGAAGTTGATAGCAGCATAGACTTGATGCTATGAAAAGTAAAGCACCGTCCCCGCGCATCGACCAGCCGGTGCGCGGCTCGCGCAGCGGGCGCCCCGTCATGGTGGTGCTCGACCTGCTCGGCCGGCGCAGCACGCTGCGGCTGCTGTGGGAGCTGCGCGACGGGCAGGCGCTGACCTTCCGGGCGCTGCAGCAGGCGGCCGACACCAACCCCGGCGTGCTCAACACGCGCCTGGCCGAACTGCGCGAGTCGGCCCTCGTCGGGCACGACGGCGAGGGCTACCGGCTCACGCCTTGGGGCCACGAGCTCGTCGAGGCGCTCGGCCCGCTGTCGGCCTGGTCCGAACGTTGGGCCGCCGCTCAGCGACGCGCGGCGCGCAAGGAGGCGGCCGCGTGATGGCCGGGGAAGGCGCGCGGCCGACCACGGTGGCCGAGCACTACGCGAACCACCTCGCGTCGGTGTACGAGTGGATGGCCGGTGGCTCCGAGACGGCATTCGCGCAGGGTGCGGCCGACGTGGCCGCGCACCTCGGGCGCACCCGGCACGCCGTCGACCTGGGCGCCGGCTTCGGCATGCACGCCATCCCGCTGGCGCGGGCCGGTGCGCGCGTGCTGGCGCTCGATGAGTCGGAGCTGTTGCTGGCCTCGCTCGCGCGCAACGGCGCGGGCCTGCCGGTGCAGGCCCTGCACGCCGACCTCACGGGTTTCGCGCGGCACCTGTCCGAACGGCCCGACCTGATCCTGTGCATGGGCGACACGCTCACGCACCTGGCGAGCCCGGAACAGGTTCGACAGCTGCTGCACGACGCGGCGCAGGCGCTGGCGCCCGGCGGCACCTTCCTCGCGACGTTCCGCGACTACCGCCGGCTGCCGGAGCGCGAAGCCCGCTTCATCCCCGTGCGCAGCGACGACCACCGCATCCTGAGCTGCTTCCTCGAGGAACTGCCCGCGCATGTGCGCGTGCACGACGTGCTGCACGAACGCGCAGGCGACGGCTGGCACATGCGCGTGAGCAGCTACCTGAAGCTGCGGCTGGACCCGGATCATGTGTCGACCTGGATCGCCGACGCCGGCCTGCGCGGCGCGATCGGGCCCGGGCCTCGCGGCATGCTCCGCCTGCACGCCAGCGCCCCCGGGTGACCCAGCGATGCTGCCGGGCGAGCGCGGATTGCCAGCGCCCGCCCGAGCCCCTATACCCCGCGCCATGGACACGCCGCTCGCCAACGGTCAGATCGTCGCCGCCGCCTGCCTGTACGCGTTTGCCGCCATCGCGCTGCTGGGCGGGCTACCTCGCGCCCGAGCTGGCGCTGCCGTGGGTGCTGGTGCTGGCGCACCATCAGCGGCCCATGGCGTGAGCCGGACGGGATGCGTCTGACGCCGCGATGCCGATCGTCGTCTTCACCGGGGGCCCCGGCGCCGGCAAGACCACGGTGCTGGCCGAACTGGCGCGCTTGGGCCACGCCACGATGCCCGACGCCGCACGGGAGATCATCGCGGAGCGTCGGCGGCGCGGGCTGCCGCCGCGGCCCGACCCGGCCGCGTTCGCGAGCGACGCGCTGGCTCGCGAGCTCGCGGCCTACGCCGACGGCCTGCGGTGCAGCGGCTGGTCGTTCCACGAGCGCGGCGTCGTGGACGCGGCGGGCCTGGCGCTGGAGAGCGGGGTGCTGACGCCCGACGAGGCCGAGGCGCTCGTGGAGCGTCATCCGGTCCATCGGCCGGTGTTCGTGTTCCCGCCGTGGCAGGCCATCTACCGCCGCGACGACGAGCGCGACCAGGACTGGGACGAGGCCGTGGCCGTGCACGGCCGCATCGTGCGCTGGTACGCCGACTGCGGCTACGCGCTGCACCAGGTACCGTGCGCCGATCCGGCCACCCGTGCCCGACACGTGCTGCAGGTGCTCGGCGCCTTCGATCCGCACTGAACGCCGCGTCGCGTGAGCGGGGCCAGGCCGGCGGCCTCGGCCGCGACCGACGAGGTCTCGCTCGACCGCAGGCCGATGTCGCGCAGCGCGTCGGCGTCCAGGGCGGCGAGCGCGGCTTGCGTGTCGCGCTGCGCGCGCAGGCGCTGCCGGTGCGCGCGCCAGGCCAGCAGCCGGATGCGCAGGGTGTTCCACAGCAGGTGGAAGGTGGAGGAGAGGGCGAGAGCGTTGTGCATGTCCGTTCCTAGTGAAGGGGGCGGACTGTGCGGGGGGCGGCGTTCCGCCAGCGTTCCGCGCGCTCGAGCGGCGCTGCCCTGGGCGCAGCGCGATCGGCCGCGCAGCTCGGCCAGCAGAAGCCGCCGCCAGCGGCCCGGCGCGTGCTTCAATCCTGGCCATGACGATGGGTGAGCCGAGGAAGCTGCCGTGACCTGGTCGATCCTGGCGCGTGACGACACGGGCCGCGTCGGCGTGGCCATCGCGAGCCGTTTCTTCGCCGTGGGCGGGCTGTGCGTGGCCAGCCGCGGCGGCGTGGGCATCGTGGCCACGCAGGCGCTGTGCAACCCGACGTACGGGCCGAGCGCGCTGGCGCTGCTGGCCACCGGCCGCAGTGCCGCCGAGGTGGTGCGCGAGCTGACCGCCGCCGACGGCGGCGCCTCGCAGCGGCAGCTGCACGTGCTGCCGTGGAACGGCCCCGCCGCCGCGCACACCGGTGCCGACTGCATCGACTGGTGCGGCCACCTGCTGCACGACGACTGCAGCGTGGCCGGCAACATGCTTGCCAGCGAGTCGGTGATCACCGAGACCGCGCGCATCTTCCACGCGACGGCCGGGCGGCCGCTGGCCGTGCGGCTGCTGCGCGCGCTGCAGGCCGGCGACGCCGCCGGCGGCGACAAGCGCGGCCGGCAGTCGGCGGCGCTGCGTGTGCAGCACGGCGAGGACTACCCCGAGCTCGACCTGCGCGTGGACGACAACGAGCAGCCTTTCCTCGAACTCGAGCGTCTGCACGCCAAGAGCCTGGAGCGCTTCCAGGCCTTCGCCTCGTGCCTGCCGACGCGCGCGCGGCCCGATGGCGTGCTCGACCGCACCGAGATCGAAGCCGAGATCGACCGATTCCTGAAGCAACGGAGCCCGACCGCATGAACCCGTCCCTGAAGCAGATCGCCCTGGCCGCCGCATGGCTGGCCGCCGCCGCCGCGCACGCGCAGACCCTGCCGGCGCTGCGCGTGGGCCTGGCCGAAGACCCCGACGTGCTCGACCCGACGCTGGCGCGCACCTTCGTCGGACGCATCGTGTTCGGTGCGCTGTGCGACAAGCTCGTCGACGTCGACGAGAAGCTCAACATCGTGCCGCAGCTCGCGCTGAGCTGGCAGTGGTCGGCCGACAGCAAGGCGCTGACGATGAAGCTGCGCCCGGGCGTGACCTTCCACGACGGCGAGAAGCTCGACGCCGCGGCGGTGAAGTTCAACATCGAGCGCCACAAGACGATGCCGGGCTCCAACCGCCGCGGCGAGCTGGCGCCGGTGACCGGCGTCGACGTGGTCGACCCGCTGACGGTGCGGCTGAACCTGTCGGCGCCGTTTGCGCCGCTGCTGGCGGCCCTCTCCGACCGTGCCGGCATGATGGTGAGCCCCAAGGCCGCCGCGGCGGCCGGCGACAAGTTCGGCACGAAGCCCGTGTGCAGCGGCCCGTTCAGATTCGCCGAGCGCGTGGCGCAGGACCGCATCGTGCTCGAGCGCTACGACGGCTACTGGGCGCCGCAGTCGGTGGGCTTCTCGAAGATCACCTACACGCCGATCCCCGACGCCACGGTGCGGCTGGCCAACCTGAAGAGCGGGCAGCTCGACTTCATCGAGCGCGTGGCCTCGTCGGACTTCGAGAAGCTCAAGGCCGACAAGCGCCTGAAGACCGCCAGCATCACCGAGATCGGCTACCAGGGGCTGACCATCAACGTCGGCAAGAGCGAGCGCGCGCAGGCCACGCCGCTGGGTCGCGACCCGCGCGTGCGCGAGGCGCTGGAACTCGCCATCGACCGCCAAGGCCTGGCGCAGGTGGTGATGGACAACGAGGCGCAGGTGGGCAACCAGTGGGTGGCGCCGAGCAACTCCTGGTACGCCAAGACCTCGCCGGTGCCCAAGCGCGATGTGGAGAAGGCGCGCGCTCTGCTGAAGGCCGCGGGCACGCCGAAGGTGAGCTTCACGCTGCTGGCGCCCACCACGTCGGACGCGCAGCGGCTGGCCCTCGTGATCCAGGCGATGACGCGCGACGCCGGCTTCGACGTGAAGATCCAGGCCGCCGAGTTCGCCACCAGCCTGAACATGGCCGACAAGGGCGACTTCGAGGCGTACGCGCTGGCGTGGAGCGGCCGCCCCGACCCCGACGGCAACCTGTTCAGTTTCCACGGCTGCAAGCAGCCGCTGAACTACGCCGGCTACTGCGACGCCGAGACCGACGCGCTGCTGGCGAAGTCGCGCGAGCAGCGCGACCCGGCCGAGCGCCGCAGGACCTTCGAGCAGATCGCCGCGCGCGTGGGCCAGGCGCGGCCGGTGATCTACCTGTACCACCGCAACTGGTTGTGGGCCTACAGCGGCAAGCTCACCGGCGTGCGCGCGGTGCCCGACGGGTTGCTGCGGGTGCAGGGCTTGAAACTCGGATCCTGACGCTCGCGGCGGCGGGCGTTCTGTCGGCGCCCGCCTACGCGGCTGCCCGGCGGCCTCCGATGGCTGCGCGGACCGGTGCTGCCGACACTGCCTTCGTCCCATCCACGAAGGAGATCCGCGATGCAGACCCCGACTTCCCGCCTGATGGCCGCCGCGCTGGCGGCGTCCACGCTCGCGCTGGCCGGCGGCGCGCAGGCCGCCGCCCGCTTCTACGAGGACGAAGGCTTCCGCGGCCGCTCGATCGTCGTCCAGCGGGCCGACGGCGACTTCCGCACCGAGGCGTTCAACGATCGCGCCTCGTCGGTGATCGTGAGCGGCCGGCCCTACCAGCTGTGCGAGCACGCCGACTTCGGCGGCCGCTGCATCGTGCTGCAGCCCGGCGAATACCGCTCGCTGTGGCGGCTGGGTTTCGACGACCGCATCTCGTCGGCCCGGGCGCTGCGCGCGGGTGCGCGTTACGACGACCCTTCGTACCGGCCCGGCAACGCCAATGGCGACTACCGGCGCCGCTCCGGCGAGCGGCTGTTCCGCGCCGACGTGGTGGCCGTGCGCGCCGTGGGCGGCACGCCGGAACAGCGCTGCTGGATCGAGCGAGAGGAACTCCCGCGTGACCGCCGCGATGCCGTGCCCGGCGCCGTGATCGGTGCGGTGGTGGGCGGCATCCTCGGCCACCAGGTGGGCGGCGGGTCCGGGCGCGACCTGGCCACCATCGCCGGCGTGGTCGGCGGCGCGGCCGTGGGCGCCAACGTGGGCCGCGGCGACGCCGAGACCCGCGAGGTGCGCCGCTGCGAGACGGTGTCTTCGCAATGGCGCACCCAGTTCTACGACGTGACCTACCGCTTCCAGGGCCGCGAGCACCACGTGCAGCTCGCCCAGCCGCCGGGCGACACCATCCTCGTGAACCGAGACGGCGAGCCGCGCGCCTGATCGCGTGAATGAGCGCGGTGCAGCGTGCGCTGCACCGCCGGCGGGGCACGGCGCAGGGCCCCGCCGCACCCCCCATCCGGCGCGGCGAGAATCCGCCGCGTGATCGACTTCCTCGTCAAGCGTCTCGCGAGCATCGCGCCCACGCTGCTGTTCGTCTCGATGCTGATCTTCGGGCTGCAGCAGCTGCTGCCCGGAGATCCCGCGAAGATCCTCGCCGGCGAGGACCAGGACCCGGCCGTCATCGCGCACCTGCGCGAGAAGCTGCACCTCGACGAGCCGCTGCCGGTGCGCTACCTGCTCTGGATGCGCGGCGTGCTGCAGGGCGACCTGGGCGAGTCGGTGCGCACGCAGCAGCCCGTGCTCGAGCTGTTGCTGCAGAAGCTGCCGGTCACGGTGGAGCTGGCGCTGCTGGCGTTCGCCATCGCGCTCGTGATCGGCATCCCGCTGGGCATCGCGTCGGCGGTGGGGCGCGGCCGCTGGTGGGACGCGCTGGCCAACGCGCTCGCGCTGTGGGGCATCTCCACGCCGAACTTCTGGCTCGGCATCCTGATGATCCTGCTGTTCTCGGTGCAGCTCGGCTGGCTGCCGGCGTCGGGCTACGTGAGCCCGTTCGAGGACCTGGGCGCCAATCTCGCGTCGATGATCATGCCGGCCTTCGTGCTGGGCAACGCGCTGGCGGCGGTGCTGATGCGCCACACGCGCAGCGCGATGCTGCAGGTGCTGGCCAGCGACTACGTGACCACCGCGCGCAGCAAGGGCCTGGCCGAGCGCGTGGTGGTGCTGCGCCACGCGCTGCGCAACGCGCTGACGCCGATCATCACGCTGGGCGCGCTGGAACTCGGCACGCTGCTGTCGGGCGCGGTGCTCACCGAGCAGGTGTTCACCATCCCCGGCTTCGGCAAGCTGATCGTCGACTCGGTCTTCAACCGCGACTACGCGGTGGTGCAGGGCGTGGTGCTGGTCACCGCCACCGCCTACGTCACGCTCAGCCTGCTGGCGGACCTGGCCTACCTCGCCGCGAACCCGCGGCTGCGCACACCATGAGCGCCGTCGCGACCGCCGCCCCGGCGGCGCACGTCCCCGTCTCGGCCGGCCCGTGGCGCCGCGCGACCCGCAAGCTGCTGCGCCGGCGCGGCGCGATGTTCGGCCTGTTCGTCGTCGCGGCATTCGTGCTGCTGGCGCTGGCCGCGCCGTGGATCTCGCCGCACGACCCGGTGGCCACCGACTGGGGCGCGATCCGCAAGGCGCCCACCGCGGCGCACTGGTTCGGCACCGACGAGATCGGCCGCGACGTGCTCTCGCGCGTGGTGTGGGGCACGCAGGCGTCGCTGATGGCCGGCGTGGTGTCGGTGTCGATCAGCCTGCTGCTGGGCGTGCCGATCGGCATCCTGGCGGGTTTCGCGGGCGGCTGGATCGACGTGCTGGTGTCGCGGCTGACCGATGCCTTCCTGGCCTGCCCGTTCCTGATCCTGGCCATCGCGATGGCGGCGTTCCTCGGCCCGAGCCTCACGAACGCGATGATCGCCATCGGCGTGTCGGCCACGCCGATCATCGTGCGCGTGACGCGGGCGCAGGTGCTGGTGATGAAGGCGGAGGACTACGTGGAGTCGGCGCGCGCGCTGGGTGCCACGCCGCTGCGCGTGGCGGTCCGCCACGTGCTGCCGAACGCCGCGGCGCCGATCGTCGTGCAGGCGACGCTCGCGATCGCGGCGGCTGTGATCGCCGAGGCCAGCCTGTCGTTCCTGGGCCTGGGGCAGCAGCCACCCGCACCGAGCTGGGGCAGCATGCTGAACACCGCGAAGAACTACGTCGACAGCGCGCCGTGGATGGCCGTGTGGCCGGGCGGCGCGATCTTCCTGCTGGTGCTGGCCTTCAACCTGCTGGGCGACGGGCTGCGCGACGCGCTGGACCCGAAGCAGCTCTGACCCGGTGCTGCGCGGCGGGGCGAATCCACCGGCCCCTCACTGCCCGCCGAACTTGTAGTCGGTCTTGGCGGCCTTGCGCAGCGAGTCCTGGAACTCCTGGATCTTGCCCTGCTCGAGGCGCTGCTTGATCTGGCCCTTGACCTCGTCGAAGCCGGGGAAAGGCGCGTCGCGGGTGTCGTCGAGCTGGATGATGTGGAAGCCGAACTGCGTCTTCACCGGCGTCTCGGTCATCTCGCCCTTCTTCAGCCCGGCCATGGCCTTGCCGAACTCGGGCACGTAGGCGTCGGGCTTGGCCCAGTCGAGGTCGCCGCCGTTGGCGCCGGACCCGGGGTCCTTGCTGTTCTTCTTGGCCAGTTCGTCGAACTTGGCGCCGCCCTTGATCTGCGCGATCAGCGCCTTGGCCTCGTCTTCCTTCTCCACGAGGATGTGGCGCGCCTTGTACTCGGTGCCGGTGGCCTGCGCCTTGAACTTGTCGTACTCGGCCTTGGCGTCGGCGTCGCTGACAGGGTTCTTCTTGCGGTAGTCCTCGATCAGCTCGCCGATCAGGATGCTCTGGCGCGCCAGCGCGAGCTTGGCCTGGTAGTCGGGCGTGCCCTGCAGGCCGCGGCGCTCGGCTTCCTGCGCGAAGATCTCGCGCATCACCACCTCGTCGCGGGCGCGGCCCATCATCTCCTGCGGCACCTTCTGGCCGCCGCGCTCGGCCTGCTGGATGAGCAGGTCCAGCCGCGACTTCGGCACCGGCTTGCCGTTGACGATGGCGATGTTCTGCGCGTATGCCGGCACGGCGAGCGATGCGGCGGCCACGGTCAGGGCGGCCAGGAGGGACTTGTTCATGCGGGAGAAGCCTCGAGGAGAGCGCCGGCCGGAACGGTGCCGGCGGCGGCGCGGGGCGGTTCAGGTGGGTTCGCCGGGGGCGCGGGCCACGATGGCCAGCGCATGGATGCCCTGCGGTTGCAAGGGGCCGAGAGCATCATAAACGACGCGATGCCGCGCCGGCCTCGAAAGCCCGGTGAAGCGCTCGCTGGTCACGCGCACCGTGTAGTGGCCGCCTTCGCGGGCGCCGGCATGGCCGGCGTGCAGGTGGCTGTCGTCGATGACTTCCAGCGCCTGCGGCGCGAGCGTGTCGCGCAGGCGGGCCTCGATGCCGGCGCGGGAGAGCCACGGCGCGGTCACTTCGGCTCCTCAAAGTCGATGGCGGCGGAGTTGATGCAGTAGCGCTCGCCGGTGGGCTCCGGGCCGTCGGGGAACACGTGGCCCAGGTGCGAGCCGCAGCGGTGGCAGCGCACCTCCACGCGCACCATGCCGTGGGTGCGGTCTTCGACCCGCTCGATCACGGTGCTGTTCACGGGCGCCCAGTAGCTCGGCCAGCCGCAGCCGGCGTCGAACTTCGTGCCCGACTCGAACAGCACTTCGCCGCAGCCCACGCAGCGGTAGCGGCCGTCGTCCCAGTGGTCCCAGTAGCGGCCGGTGAAGGCACGCTCGGTGGCGGCCTGGCGCGCCACCTGGTACTGCATCGGGTCGAGCTGCGCGCGCCATTCGGCGTCGGTCTTGTGTACGGGATAGCGGGGATCGTCGTGGTCGTGCGGCATGGGCAGTGCCGGCGCAGGCCGGCGGAAATGCGGATGGGTGCGAGATTGTCCGGCCCGCCACTTGTCGCCTCGGTGACAGGGCTTTCGGGTAGTCCCTGTACGAAGGGGCTCGCGGCATCCGCTACCGTGCCGCGTTCGTTGGACCCCCCAGATCCGGAGACACGCTCATGCATCCCACGCGCCGTTCGATCGCCGCCGCCGCAGTCCTGGCCCTGACGGCCGCATCGTCCCACGCCCAGCAGGGCCAGACGGTGAAGGTCGCCTTCATCGACCCGCTGTCGGGCCCGTTCGCCAACGTCGGCCAGAACCAGCTCAAGAGCTGGCAGTTCATCGCCGACGAGATGGGCAAGAACGCCGCCGGCGTGAAGTTCGAGTTCGTGCCCTTCGACAACAAGGGCTCCCCGCAGGACAGCCTGACCGCGCTGAAGAGCGCGATCGACCAGGGTATCCGCTACGTGGTGCAGGGCAACGGCTCGGGCGCGGCCGCCGCCATCCTCGACGGCGTGGCCAAGCACAACGAGCGCAACCCCGGCAAGGAGCTCGTCTACCTGAACTACGCCGCGGTGGACCCCTCGCTCACCAACGAGCGCTGCAACTACTGGCACTTCCGGCTCGACGCCGACACGTCGATGAAGATGGAGGCGCTGACCGACTTCATGAAGGACCAGCCGGTCAAGGCGGTCTACCTGATCAACCAGAACTACGCGCACGGCCAGCAGGTCTCGAAGTACTTCCGCGACACCATGGCGCGCAAGAAGCCCGACGTGAAGATCGTCGGCGACGACCTGCACCCGATCGGCCAGGTGAAGGACTTCGCGCCCTACGTGGCCAAGATCAAGGCCTCGGGCGCCGACTCGGTGGTCACCGGCAACTGGGGCCAGGACCTGACGCTGCTGATCAAGGCGGCCAAGGACGCCGGCCTCACCGCGAACCTCTACACGTACTACGCCGGCGTCAGCGGCACGCCCACCGCGCTGGCGGCGGGCGTGGGCGGCAAGGTGCGCGTGGTGGCCTACAGCCACAACGGCCTGCCCGATCCGGTGAAGACGCTGCAGAACAAGTTCAAGGGCAAGTTCAACGACGACTGGTACACCGGCGCCACCTACAACGGACTGATGATGCTGGCCACCGCGATGGCGCAGGCCAAGAGCACCGACCCGGTGAAGGTGGCCGCGGCGATGGAGGGCCTGAAGTTCAAGGGCTTCCAGGGCGAGGTGGAGATGCGCAAGGCCGACCACCAGCTGCAGCAGGGCCTTTACATCAGCGAGTGGCGCAAGGCCGACGCGAAGGTGCCCTACTCTGTGGAGAACACCGGCTGGAACTTCCAGGAGGTCAAGGCGATCCCGGCCTACGTGGCGAGCACGCCCACGTCGTGCCAGATGAAGCGCCCGTGATCCTGCCGCACCCGCGGTGGATCTCTCGTACTTCCTGATCTCGCTGCTCAACGGCCTGTCCAACGGGCTGTTGCTGTTCATGCTCGCGTCGGGCCTGACGCTCATCTTCAGCATGATGGGCGTGCTGAACTTCGCCCACGCGAGCTTCTACATGGTGGGCGCCTACCTCGCCTACACGGTGACGCAGGCGATCGGCTTCTGGTGGGGCCTGCTGCTGGCGCCGCTGCTGGTGGGCGCGATGGGTGCGGCCTTCGAGCGCCACGCGCTGCGCCGCGTGCACAAGTTCGGCCACGTGCCCGAGCTGCTGATCACGTTCGGGCTGTCGTACATCGCGCTCGAGCTGGTGCAGCTGATCTGGGGCCGCCAGGCGCTGAACTTCCAGCCGCCGGAGTCGCTGCGCGGCTCGCTGTTCACCATCGTCGAGCTGCCCGCGTCGGCCGGCGGCCTGGGCGTGGCGATGGGCGAGAAGCCCGACGCCTGCGCCAGCGTGGCCGGTGCCATCTGCACCACCTTCCCCGAGTTCCGCGCCTTTGGCATGGCGGTGGCGGTGGGCATGCTGGTGGCGGTGTGGCTGCTGCTGACGCGCACGCGCATCGGCCTCGTGATCCAGGCAGCGCTGACGCACCCCGAGATGGTCGAGGCGCTCGGCCACAACGTGCCGCGCGTGTTCATGATGGTGTTCGGCGGCGGCACCGCGCTGGCGGCGCTGGCCGGCGTGATCGGTGGCGCGCTGCGCGTGACCGAGCCGTCGATGGCGCTGGCCGTGGGCGCGCAGGTGTTCGCGGTGATCGTGATCGGCGGCATGGGGTCGCTGGCCGGCGCCTTCATCGCCTCGGTGGGGCTGGGCGTGATCGAGTCGTTCGCGGTGGGCAGCGATCGTTCCATCGCCGACTTCCTGGCGTGGCTGGACGTGGCCGTCACGCCACAGACCTTCGGCTACGCAGTGTGGAGCGTCAAGCTCAGCCAGATCGCCGCGATCCTGCCGTTCCTGCTGCTGGTGCTGATCCTGATCTTCCGGCCCAAGGGCCTGCTCGGCACGCGAGAGGGCTGAACGGCGTGGCGCTGAACAAGGGACGCTGGATCGTCTGGGGCTGCTACGCGCTGGTGCTGGCGGTGGCGCCGCTGCTGTTCACCAGCAGCCTGGCGCAGACGATGCTCTCGCAGATGGGCATCGCGATCATCGCGTGCCTGGCCTTCAACATGCTGCTCGGGCAGGGCGGCATGCTGAGCTTCGGGCATGCGGTGTACTCGGGGCTGGGCTCGTTCTTCGCGATCCACACGCTGAACCTCGTCAGCAAGGGCGCGATGGCGCTGCCGGTGAGCCTGATCCCGCTGGTGGCCGGCGTGTTCGGCATGCTGTTCGCGGTGCTGCTGGGCTACGTCACCACGAAGAAGGCCGGCACGCCGTTCGCGATGATCACGCTGGGCGTGGGCGAACTGGTCTACGCGATGTCGCTGATGTTCCCGGGCTTCTTCGGCGGCGAGGGCGGCATCAGCGGCAACCGCGTGGCCGGGCAGCCGTTCCTCGGCGTCACGTTCGGGCCGCAGATCCAGCTCTATTACCTGATCGCCGTCTACACCTTCGTCTGCACCGCGGCCATGTACGCCTACACGCGCACGCCGCTGGGTCGCATGCTCAACGCGGTGCGCGACAACCCCGAGCGCGTCGAGTTCATCGGCTACTCCACGCAGCGCGTGCGCTACCTGGCGTTCATCGCCAGCGGCTTCTTCATGGGCATCTCCGGGGGGCTGGCGGCGCTGAACTTCGAGATCGTCACCGCCGAGGTGGTGGGCGCCGCCCGCTCGGGCGCCTACCTGCTGTTCACCTTCCTCGGCGGCGCGGTGTTCTTCTTCGGCCCGATCATCGGCGCGGTGCTGCTGGTGCTGGCACTGGTGCTGCTGTCGGAGCTGACGCAGGCGTGGCTGTTGTACCTGGGCATCGTGTTCACCTTCATGGTGATGTACGCGCCGGGCGGCATCTCCAGCCTGATCATGATGAACCTGCGCGTGGCCTCGTACGGCAAGCTGGGTCGCATCGTCGGAAGCTACCTGGCGCTGGGCGGACTGGCGTTCGTGATCCTCGTCGGCGCTTCGGCGATGATCGAGATGGTCTACCACCTGCAGCTCAACGAGGCGGTGGGCCCGCAGATGCGCTTCATGGGCGCGACGCTGAATGCCAACGGGTTCGACAGCTGGTTCGGTGCCGGCCTCGTGCTGCTGACCGGCGTGGCGCTGTTCGAGGTGGCGCGGCGGCAGTTCGTGCGCGAATGGGGCCACGTGCAGGAGGAAATCGAGCACGAGGTGAAGCAGCGGGAGGCCGGAGCGTGACCGCCCCGCTGGCCCTCGAGCTGCGCGACCTGCGCAAGAGCTTCGGCAAGACCGAGATCATCCGCGGCGCATCTCTGGCGGTGCGCCCCGGCGAGCGCGTGGCCATCATCGGCCCCAACGGCGCCGGCAAGAGCACGCTGTTCAACCTGATCAGCGGCCGCTTCGCGCCGACCTCCGGCGAGATCCACCTGAACGGCCGCCGCATCGACGGGCAGACGCCGTACGCGATCAACCGGCTGGGCCTGTCGCGCAGCTTCCAGGTGAGCAACCTCTTCACGCGGCTGTCGGTGTTCGAGAACGTGCGCTGCGCGGTGCTGTGGAGCCTGGGCTACCGCTACGCCTTCTGGAAGTTCCTGGCCGACCTGCGCGACGCCAACGAGCGCACCGAGCAGGTGCTGGCGATGATCAAGCTCGACCGCCGCCGCGACGTGCTGGCGATGAACCTCACCTACGCCGAGCAGCGGGCGCTGGAGATCGGCATGACCATCGCCGGCGGTGCCGACGTGGTGCTGCTCGACGAGCCCACCGCCGGCATGAGCAAGAGCGAGACCGGCCGCTTCGTCGAGCTGATCCGCGACGTCACGCGCGGCAAGACGCTGCTGACGGTGGAGCACGACATGGGCGTGGTGTTCGGCCTGGCGGACAAGATCGCGGTGCTGGTGTACGGCGAGGTGATCGCGTTCGACGAACCAGCCGCGGTGCGCGCCAACCCGCGCGTGCAGGAGGCCTACCTGGGCTCGGTGCTGGCCGAGCAGTCGGCCGCTGCGGCCGGGCACTGAGAACGGGCGCACGACCATGCTCGAACTGCGCGACGTCCACGCCTACTACGGCAAGAGCCATGTGCTGCACGGCGTGCAGTTCAG
Source organism: Rubrivivax sp. (assembly GCA_016789955.1). Lineage (GTDB taxonomy): Bacteria > Pseudomonadota > Gammaproteobacteria > Burkholderiales > Burkholderiaceae_C > Rubrivivax. The sequence continues at coordinate 127,969 of JAEUPB010000075.1, forward strand.
CGTGGGCACCGGCGAGATCGTGGCGCTGCTGGGCCGCAACGGCTCGGGCCGCTCGACCACCGTCAAGACCATCATGGGCCTGGTGCACGGCACCGGCGAGGTGAACTGGCAAGGCCAGCCGCTGCTCGGCCTGCCGGCCTTCGAGATCGCGCACCGCGGCATCGGCTACGTGCCCGAGAACCGCGACATCTTCCCCACGCTCACGGTGCACCAGAACCTGCTGCTGGGGCAGAAGTCGGCACGGCGCAAGGGCAGCTGGGGCTTCGACGACATGTACGGCATGTTCCCGCGGCTGAAGGAGCGCCAGCACACCGAGGCCGGCGTGCTCTCCGGCGGCGAGCAGCAGATGCTGACGCTGTGCCGCACGCTGATGGGCGACCCCGAGCTGATCATGATCGACGAGCCCACCGAGGGCCTGGCGCCCAAGATCGTCGAGCTGGTGGCCGAGTACCTGCGCGAGCTGAAGCGCCGCGGCATCGGCGTGCTGCTGGTCGAGCAGAAGCTCACCATCGCGCTGGAGGTGGCCGACCGCTGCCTCGTGATGGGCCACGGCCAGATCGTCTTCGAAGGCACGCCGGCGCGGCTGCGCGCCGACGCGACGATCCGCAAGGAGTGGCTGGAGGTCTGAGCGCGCGCGGGTGCGTCTCGGCTGCCGCGCGCTACGCGAGGGACGGCAGCACAGCCTCGCGCCGGCTGCGCGCGGCGGCGAACAGGGCGGCCAGCAGCAGCAGCGGCGTCGCAGGTTCCGGCACGCCGCCCGGGTCGCCACCGACCACCTGCACGTTGTAGGCCGTGCCCGAGCCGAACGACAGCGTCGTGCCGGACGGCACCAGGATGCGCTGCAGCGTCGCGGTGTTGTAGGCATCGACATCGGCGCCGTTGGAGCCGCCGGCGGTCAGCATGCTCGCGAATCCGTCGTACAGCCACTCGCCGGCTTCGTCGTCGAACACCGCGGCGTGCACCAGCATGGTCCAGGACACCACCTGGTCCACGCTGCCGGACGAGTGGTCCGGCGTGCTTCCCGGCAACGGGATGATGTGGGTGTTGCGGATGCTGTCGAAGGACGGGGCGCAGTCGATCAGCATGCTGCACGACATGAACTGCACGCCGTTCAGGACATCCGCGTAGCCGCCGTCTTCAGAGCCGAAGGGCGTGAGTTCCTTGCCGAACACGAAGGAGAGCTGGCCGTCGCCGCTCCACGAGCCATGGAGCAGGAACTCGAACGTCACCGGGATCGTCGGGCCGGCGTAGTGGAAGTCGTCGGTGTAGCCCGCGCTGGCGCGGGCCCCTCTGGAGATGTAGTCGGCGGTGAACGTGCCGTCGCCGCCTGGAACACCCAGGCAGTCCGGTCCGGCGGCCGGGTCGGCGCAGACGCGCGGCGCGGTGTGGATGCGTGCCCGGCTGATGCCGTAGTCGGAACGGGCCTGGGCACCGGTGTGGGTCTCCAGGCCTGGGGCCGGCGTGTTCCACCAGTTGGGGCCGCCGCCGACCAGGCCGGGATCCGCGCAGGGGGGCTCGCCGGGGCCGGCATTGACGCACCCGCCGACGCGGCTGAGCCTCGATCCATCCGGCAGGGTGACCGTCGCGCCGAACTTCTGATTGAGCACCACGTCGGTGACGGCGCCGTCGCCAAAGTGGATCACGCGGTGGTAGGCGAGCCCGGTCTCGGCCTCGAGCAGCAGTTGCGGCGCCGCGTGGGCGCCCTGGACGGCCACCAGCGAGCAGGCGGCCAGCACCGCCGTGGCCAAGGGCGAGCGACGGCGGATACGAAGCGATGACATGGTGATTCCTCCCCGGTCCTCTGGCGGTGCGAAGGCGCACCGGGGATCACTGTGCGGACGATGCGTTGCCAGGTCGTTGCAAGAGCGTTGCAAGCGCCGCGGCCAGGATCGGCAGGAGGGGGCGCGGCGTCTTGGGGCATTGCAGGTGCCGGTCGGCGGCGACTGCGGCACGGGCGAGCTCGGCCTCGAGGTCGGTTCCGGGAACGGCGTCGGCCCCGGGCGCCGGCGCGGTGGCATGCTGCACCAGGTGAGCCAGCGCCATGAGGCGGGCCGCTGCCGCGCGCACGCCCACTTCGATGTGGACCCATGGCGCCGATGCCGACGTGACGCCGTCGAGGGCCTCGAGGGCTTCCCGGGCCCGGGTCGGGCGCCCGGCGAGCCAGTACTCGGCCCAGCAGACGGCGGCGTTCTGGCGATCGGTGAGCTCGTGCAGTTCCTCCACCCGAGGCAGATGTCCCAGTACCTCGCGCGCGTGGGCCAGGTCGCCCTTGGCGAGGGCGAGGCGAACGCGGTTGAAGGCGAGCTTGATGCGCGCGCCTTCCTTCGTGTCGGGCATCGACGGCCCGGCCAGCGCCAGGATCGTGTCGGCGGCCGCGTAGTCTGCGCTCGTGGTGTAGATGTCGAGCGTCATGGAGATGCTGTCGAGCAGTTGGAAGGAATCCGCCGTCTCCCGAGCCAGCGCGATCGAGACGCCGGCCTCGGCCTTGGCGGCCTCGATGTGTCCCTGCTGGTAGTGCGCCTGGGCCAGCACGCTGCGCAGCATCGACTCCTGGATCTGGCCGGAGTAGGTCGCCGACGCACGGATCCCTTCGTCGGCGTAGCGCGCCGCCAGCACGGGCTCGCCGCGCTCGAGCGCCGTGTTGCCGAGGTTGTTGCACAGCAGGCGCTGCAGCTCCACCATCCGCAGCAGTCGCGCCTGGTCCAGCGCCTGCTCCATCGAGTGCCGGGCCTGGCGGACGTCGCCGATGCCGCTCTGGATGAGGCCCAGGTTCGACAGTGCGCGTGCCACGGAGCGTGGCGACCCGGACAGGCGTGCGAACTGCAGGTTGTGTTGCGCATGCGGCAGCGCCTTCTGCGGCTGGCCGCCGCGGTGGTAGCCCCAGATGAGGGCGGCGCGAAGATCGGCCTGGATCGCGGGCGTCGAGCCCGAGAGCCGCAGCGCCGCTTCGGCCTCGTCCGTACCCTCGTCGAGTCGCAGCAGGCCGATCAGCGCCTGGCTGCGCACCAGCATGGCGTGGGCCCGCAAGGGCGCCTTGCGCGGCAGCACTCCCAGCACCTCGTCGGTCAGCTCGATCGCCGCCTGGTAGCGCGACATCATGCTCAACGCATTGGCCGCTTCCACCGAAGCCTCCAACGCGAGGGCTGCGGTCTGCGGGCTGGTCTGCCATTGGTCGCGCCAGCGCAGGAGCTCCTCCAGCGCGGCCTGCATCGCGGGCGCGGCATCGACGACGCGCTCACATCGGACCTGCTGGCTCAGGATCTCGAAGCGCTGTCTCGGCGTGGGCCCGTCGTCGAGCGCGTGTCGCCAATGGGCGCGGGCCTGGTCGAAGGCTGCGGACTGCAGCGCGGCGACGGCAGCGCGCATGCGGTGTTCCACCGCTCGGCTGGGTTGACCGCCCTGTTCGAAATGGACGGCCAGCGCCTCGGCGCCCAGGCCGACGCGCGCCCCGGCCAGTGCCAGGCGCAGATGCACGAGGCGCCGCCGCTCGGGGGCGAGCGCACCATCGACCGCCAGGCGCACCAGATCGTGGGCGAATGCATAGCCGTCGCCCTGGACCCGCAGCATGCGCGCGGCCAGCGCTTGTTCCAGCGCGTCGATGGCCTCCAGTTCGGACAACGCGCAGGCCTCGGCCAGCAAGCGGGGCGTGAACGGTTCGGCGGTCAGCACGGCGGCGTCCAGCAAGCGCGTCGCGGCTGCCGGCACCATGCGGACGCGGGCGAGCACGGCGTCGCGCACGCTGGCGGGGAAGGGCCATGCGGCCTCGTCGACGCCGGCGCCGCGCAGCAGGCCCAGGCCGACCCAGTGGCGCAGGGTTTCGGAGGCATAGAAGGCGTTGCCCCCGGTGGCCGCATGCAGCCGGCCGCCCAGCCGTTCGAGCAGTGCCGCATCGGCATCGGCCGACGTCGCCCCATCCGACGGCAGGCCTGCGGCCTCGCGCACCATCGCCTGCACGTCCGCTGCGACGAGCGGCTCGAGGCGGAGCAGGGCGGCGCCCCCTTGCTGCAGGGTCCGGCCGGCCTGCTCGCTGGCGGCGTCGTGTGACGGTCGTTGGGTGAAGACCATGCGTGCGGCGCCGGCCGGCCCCTCGGCGGCAGCCGAAGGCTGGGCCTGCGCATCCCGCCGGCGATTGGACGCGAGGCGCTGGAACAGCGGCCGGCTGGCGGCGTCGGCGAGATGGAAGTCATCCACCAGCACCGCATCGAAGCTGCCGTGGCTCAGCAGCTCGAACGCGGCCTGCGCCGCCTCCTGCAGCCGCAGCTGATCGGCCGGCGTGGCCACGCGCCGGGGGGCGGGGCCCAGCTCGGGCACGATGTACGCCAGCTCGACCTGCATCCACAGCGGCAGGCTGGCGTCGCCGAGCGCGCCGCCCGCGAGCACACGCAGCAGGCGCACGAACGACGCATAGGGTGACTCGGCGTCCTCGGCACGGCAGCAGGCCACCGCCAGCGCGCCTTGGGCGGACAGGAACTCGTGGGCCAGCCGCGTCTTGCCGGCACCGGCTTCGCCTTCGAGCAGCATCACGGTGCCCGCCTGCCACGCGGCCTGCATCCACCGCCAGGCTTCGGTACGCCCGCGCAGCGCGAAGGTGGATGACGAGGCGCCTTGCCTCAGCGCCGCGGGCCCGGGCGAGCCGGACCGCGAGGATCGGATCGAGCGCGCCAGAGCCTCGGTCTCGGGCATCGGCTCCAGGCCCAGTTCACTGGACAGGGTCCGCTTGCAGCGCACGAACTGCGCCAGTGCCTCTTCACGTCGCCCGAGGCTGACCAGCAGGCGCATCGCTTCCCGGTGCAGGTTCTCCTGCAGGGCATCGACGCGAAGCAGCTCCTGCACCGCGTGCAACGCCGGTTCCAACTGGCCTTCGGCCGCGAGCGCGGCCGCGCGCAGGCGCGCGGCCTGGCGCAGCAGCTCCGTCACCCGGGCGCGCTCGGCCATCAGCCACGCGTCGAAGGCACCCGACTCCGGCGCGTGGAGCCCCTCGGCGAGCACGGCGTCGACCGGCCAATGGAGCGACGGCTCGCCGGGCGTCACGCCAGGCCCGTGCGGGCCGGCGCACGCCCTTTCCAGGTCGTGCACGTCGCACACGAGCCGGTCGGCGTGCAGCCCATCGATCCCGCCGGACCTCGTGAGCAGCTCATCGGCGCCCGCGTCGCGCAGGCGCTGCAGCTCGCGGCGCAGGTTGCGCCGTGCCGCGGGCGAGTCGAGGCCGGGCCAGAGCCAGGACGCCAGCCGATCGCGGGGGGTGGGCTGCGCCAGCGCCAGCACGAGCAGCAGCGCCTGCGCGTTGCGGGTGGGTAGGCTCAGCGCCTGGCCATCGCGCAGCAGCGCAACGGGTCCGAGCAATCTCAGTTGGAACGCTGCGCCCACCGGTCCACTGTAGCGGGTGAGGGCCCGCCCGGCGGGGCAACGCCTGTCGCCGTTCGGGCGGCGCTGCCGGGGCCGGCAGCCGGTGTCGACGCTACAGTCGCCGCGACCGCACCATCGATGGACCTGGAGACCCGCGCGATGCCCCCGATGCCCCACCGCAGACACGCGATGCGGGCCGCTGCCGCGCGACCCGCCGATGGATGACGCCATCCCCCTGCTCGAGCGGCTCGTGGCCACGCCCAGCCAGGCCGGGCTGGACGACCTCGGCGCGATCGTCGGCGTGATCCTCGAGCAGCTGCGGCGCTGGCGCGTGCCGCACGCGGTCGTCGGCCGCTCCGGGCGCCCGCGCGCGATCGTCATCAACCCGCCGCGCGATGCCGGCGACGAGGTGCTGCTGCTGAACGCCTGCGTCGACACCGCGCCGGTAGGAGACCGCACGGCGTGGCGCCACGACCCGTTCGCCGCCGACGTCGCGGACGGCTGGATGATCGGCCGCGGCGTCGCGGACTCCAAGGCGGCGGTGGCCAACTTCTGTGAACTGGCGCGGCACGTGTCGCTGAACCCGACGCGCGGCGCGCCGCACCCACGTCGCCGCGTGACCATCGTCTTCGACTGCGACGAGCACAGCGGCCGCTTCGGCGGTATCCGCGACGTCGTGCGCGTGCACGGCTTCCCGGCCCACTGCGCGATCGGCTACCCGGGCCGCGACGAGATCGTCGCCGGCTCACGCGGCTACTGGCGCACGGTGCTCACGCTGCGCGGCGCGATGGGCCACTCCGGCAGCGAGACCGTGCCGGCCGAACTCGCCACGCGCAAGCTCGCAAAGCTGCTGCAGCGGCTCGACGAGATCGCCGCGCCGCCCGACGACCCCGGGCGCTTCCCGCTCGGCCCGCGCGCATCGGCGACCTGGGTGCGCACCGGCGCGCGCACGCACTCGGTCACCGCGTCGCGCATCGACGTCGCGATCGACGTGCGGCTCACGCCGGATTTCGATGCCGCGGCCGCCCAGGCGGCGATCGACGGCATCCTGGCCGACATCGCCGCGACGATCGGCGGCGCGCACCCGTCGCGCTACGCAACACCGCGGAGCTGGCCGGCCTATCGCACGCCCGACGACGCGCTGCTGCCGCGGCTGATGCAGCGTGCGGCCGAGGCCGTGACGGGCACGCGGCCGCCGCTGGTCACCTGCGGCCCCAGCAACATCGGCAACTTCCTCGCGAGCCGCGGCACGCAGGTCCTGGCCGGCTACGGCGTGGACTGCCGCGGCGTGCACGGCGCCGACGAGGCGGCGCGGCTGGACTCGATGACGCCAGTGCGTGCGGTGTATGCGGAGGCCGTGCGGCGTTACCTGGCCGGCCAAGAGCCCTGAGGTCTCCCTAGGTCGTGCTGCGCGGGCCCCCCGCGTGGGGGAGGCGGGGGCGCCGGCTCGGCCATAGCATGACACGGTCTCGTGTCCGCCGTGCCTCGCCATGTCCCTGTTCACGATGATCGCGCTGGCCCTGTTCTCCCTCGTGGTGGTGCTGGCGTTGCGCTGGGCAGTGAGGGCCGCGTTGTGGCAGCGTCCGGCGCAGCGTTCGCGGGCGCGCCGGTACGGCCCGGCCCCGGCCTGGTCGTACGCCGGATCGGGTCGCGGCTCGCGCCCCGACCGCCCGTGGACGTCCGGCGACCTCGCGGATCCGGAGGACGTGGCCGACCTCGTGACCTCGTGGGCCGACTCCCACAGGTCGCGCTCTTCCGATTCGGCGTTGGCTTGCTCGTCGACCGACCGGGATTCCGGCGGCGCCTCCTGCTCCGCTGACACCGGTTCGTCGGCCGATCTGTCCTGACCGTGGGTACGCGCCTCGAGCGGGGAACTCGTCAGCTCGTGGCCGGGCACCCCGCCGTCAGCAGCCAGCCGGCCAGCGGGCCCACGTTCGTCAGCGCACCGTCGGGGCCGATGTAGTAGACGGCGTTGTCCGTCGCCGAGACGCCGACGTACGAGCGCGTGCCGGCGTAGTAGCGGTAGTAGTAGGTCTGGTAGACCTGCGACGTCGGCATCGCAGCGCCCGCGGCCGGCGCGAACAGCGTGGCGTAGCGCGTCTGCGCCCAGTCGAACAGGCAGTCGGCCGAGGCGAGCGAGTTGACTCGGTTGCCCTCCATGCGCAGGATGGGCGCCGAGAACACCTGCAGCACGCCGTCGATGACCTTCGGGAAGTAGGAACTGTAGTTCTGCCCGGTGTACCAGCCTTCGAGGTTCACCGTGCCGGGGGCCTGGCTCGGCATCCAGTTCGGGATGTTGAGCCCGATGTTGTAGACGTTGTCGTAGCTGACGAAGTAGTTGCGCCCGGCCACCAGCAGCACCGGCGGGAAGCGGCCACCGAGGTCGCCGCCGGCGCCGTCGGCGACGAAGCTGCCGCGCGCCAGCAACGCGCCCGAAGCGTTGTTCTCGCGCACCTCGAAGGTGACCGTGCGCGACGCCACCGGGCCTTGCTGCGTCGGGCTGCCGACGTTGCGGAAGGTCGAGAAGTGGCCGTCGAGCGTGTGGCTGTAGGCCGGCGTGTAGACCCAGCCGATGTTGCTGTTGGCGAAGGCCAGGAACGGCGGTGCGCCGTCGCCGTTGATGCTGGCGACGACGCTGCTGGCCTGCGCGAGGGTGGCTGCCGCGAGGCCCGCGGCGGCGAGCACGGCGCGCATCGCGCGCGTGGCTCGGCGGGCAGCACGGTGCGCGGCCAGGTGCAGGCCGGCGGAGAGGGCGGTGAGGAGCGGTGCGGTGTTCATGGTGCGTAGCATCGCGGCGGGGGCCACCCCGGGCAAGCGCGCGCAGGTGACACGCGGGTGACGTTGCCGCCCCTGCGTCACCCGGGATCACGCCTCTGGCACCATCCCCTCGACGCCTCGCCTGCCCATGCAGATCGTTCCCGCCACCGCCGATCACGTCGCCGCGCTCGCGCGGCTGCGCGTGGCCCTGCTCGAGGAGACCGGTGCCGCACTCGATGCAGCCGAGCGCGCGGCGCTGCTGCGCGACAACGAGGCGTTCTACGCCGGCCGCCTCGCGGCGCCGGACTGGCGCTCGTGGGTGGCGTTGTTCGAGGGCGAGGTGGGTGCCGTCGGCACGATGGCGCTGTGGCCGAGGCCCCCGTACCCCGGCAACCCGGCGGGCCTGGACGCCTACCTGCTCAACATGTACACGGCTCCGGCCCGCCGCGGCCGCGGCGCCGCCACCGCGATCCTCGGCGCCGCGCTCGACTGGGCGCGCGGGCAGGGCGCGCGCAAGGTCGTGCTGCACGCCACCGACGACGGCCGCCGCCTGTATGCGCGGCATGGCTTCGTCGCGTCGGCGCAGTACATGGAACTGGCGTGGCCGGCGCCGGCGTGATCGGCGTGCCGCCGCACAATCGCCGTTCGGATCGACGACGGGAGCGTGCGATGGATCGACTGCGGCAAGGCCTGGCCCTCGCGCTGGTGTGCGCTGCCACGGCGGCGGCAGCGGAAGGCACCGGGTCGTCGGCGATGGCCTCTGCTTCCGCGGTGGCGGGCAAGGCCCAGAAGGGCGCGATGAAGGTTCAGGACGCCGCCGTGCGCGGCGTGAAGACCGGCGCCAACGCCGTGGCCCGCGGTGCCAGCGCCGCCGGCGCGGCGGTGAACAAGGGCGCGCGCAAGGTCGGGTTGCCGGCCGGGCAAGCGAAGCCGCAACCCGACACGCCGAACTGAACGCCACGCACGACGCCCGGGACCGGGTTCAAATCTGCACGCGCGTTCCGAGCTCGACCACGGCGTTGTCCGGGAGCCGGAAGTAGCCCACCGCGCCGCCGGCCTGCCGGCTCATCGCGGCGTAGAGCCGATCGGCCCAGCGAGCCAGGCCTGCGCGCGGCTTCGGCACCACCGTCTCGCGGCTCAGGAAGTAGCTGGTCTCGAACGGGTCGATCGTGACGCCGTCGCCCAGCGACACGCGGGCCAGTGCGCGCGGCACGTCGGGGCTCTCCATGAAGCCGCAGTCCAGCACCACCTGCCAGAAGCCGTGCGGCAGCGCGGTGACCTGTGCGCGGCGCACATCGTCCACCCACGGCTGCTCGACGAAGCGCACGCTCAGCACGACGTTCCGCTCGTGCAGCACCTGGTTGTGCTTCAGGTTGTGCAGCAGCGCCTGCGGCACCACGCCCGGCTCGGCCACGAGGTAGACGGCGGTGCGCCGGGCGCGCGGCAGCGGGGCGTCCATCGTCGAGGTGAAGTCCGCCAGCGGGATCGCGTCCGTGCGCAGCTGCTCGAGCAGCAGGCGGCGGCCGCGCCACCACACCAGCATGAGCGCCGTCATCACGAGGCCCAGCGCCACCGTGAACCAGCCGCCGTCGAGGAACTTGGCCGAGCAGCCTGCCACCAGCAGGAGGTCGATGGCGCCGAACACCGCCGTGGCCCCGGCGGCCACGCCCGCGTGCAGGCCCCAGGCGCGGCGCACCACCACCCACGTCAGCACCGTCGTGATCAGCATCGTCAGCGTCACCGCGATGCCGTAGGCGCTGGCCAGCGCCGACGAGCTGCGGAAGGCCAGCACCACCGCCACCACGCCCACCAGCAGCAACACGTTGACGCGCGGCATGTAGATCTGCCCGGCCTCGCCGGCCGACGTGTGGCGCACCACCATGCGCGGCAGGAAACCCAGCTGCACGGCCTGCCGCGTGACCGAGTAGGCCCCGGAGATCACCGCCTGCGACGCGATGATCGCCGCCAGCGTGGCCAGCACCAGCGCCGGCACGAGCATCGCCTGCGGGAACATCCGGTAGAACGGGTTCTCCAGCGCATCGGGCTCGGCGATCAGCAGAGCGCCCTGGCCCATGTAGTTCAGCGCCAGGGCCGGCAGCACGAGTCCGCTCCATGCGAGGCGGATCGGCCGACGTCCGAAGTGCCCCATGTCGGCATACAGCGCCTCCGCGCCGGTGATCGCCAGCACCACGGCGCCCACCGTCAGGAGCAGGCCCGGGCCGCGCTCGGCGAGGAAGGTGATCGCATGCAGCGGGTTCAGCGCCGCGAGGATCTGCGGCGCGCGAAAGATCTGCGCGATGCCGGTGATGGCGAGCACGACGAACCACACCGTGATCACCGGCCCGAACCAGCGGCCCACGCTCGCGGTGCCGCGGCGCTGCACGACGAACAGCACGATGAGGATCACCACGCTGGCCGGCACGATGGCGTCGGCGAGGCTCGGTGCCACCACCTGCAGTCCCTCCATCGCGCCGAGCACCGAGATGGCCGGCGTCAGCAGCGAGTCGCCGTAGAACAGCGCCGCGCCCAGCACGCCCAGCACCAGCAGCGCGGTGCGCAGCCGCGGCTGCTCGCGCACCGCACCGGCGGCCAGTGCCGCCAGCGCGAACACGCCGCCTTCGCCGTGGTTGTCGGCGCGCAGCACGAGGATCACGTACTTCAGCGTGACGACGATCATCAGCGCCCACAGGATCGTGGAGACCGCGCCGATCAGGTGCGGCGCATCCAGCGGCACGCCGGTGGCCGGCGCGAACACCTCCTTCATCGTGTACAGCGGGCTGGTGCCGATGTCGCCGTAGACGACGCCGATGGCGCCCAGCGTGAGCGCCGCGGTGCCCTGGCGGGCGGGCGAGGCGAGCACAGATGCGGTCGGGTGCGGGCCGGCGGCGGTGTCGGTGCTGTTCATGCCGCGAGCGTCGCCGCCCGCGCATCAGGAACGCATAAGGACCGTCGCGTCGGGGTCGGCGCGCAGCCGGTAGCCCACGCCCGGCTCGGTGAGCAGCCGCTCGGGCTGCGCCGGATCGGCCTCGAGCTTGGCGCGCAGCTGCCCCATGTAGAGTCGCAGGTAGTGCGTGTGGCCGATGAACTCGGCGCCCCACACGTCGGCCAGCAGCTGCCGGTGCGTCACCACCTGCCCGGCGCTGCGCACCAGCCGTGCGAGCAGCGCGAACTCGGTGGGCGTGAGGTGCACCGGCGCGCCGTCGCGCTGCACGCTGCGCGTGGCCAGGTCCACCGCCAGCGGGCCGTCCTCGTAGCGCGTGACGGCCGGCTGTGCGGTGGTGCCGCGGTGGCGCAAGGCCACGCGCAGCCGCGCCAGCAGTTCGCCGATGGCGAAAGGCTTGACGAGGTAGTCGTCGGCGCCGGCGTCGAGCAGCGCCACCTTGTCGGCTTCGGCGTGGCGCGCGGAGATGACGACCACGGCGGCGCGGCGCCCCTGCCGGCGCAGCGCGGCCAGCACCGCGGCGCCGTCGCCGTCGGGCAGGCCGAGGTCCAGCAGCACGAGGTCGAACGCGTCGGGCGCGGCGTGCGCGAGCTGCGCCAGTGCGTCGGCCTGGCTGGCGGCCGTGCGCACGAGGTAGCCCGCGGCTTCGAGCGCGTCGCGCAGCGTGGCGCGCAGCTCGCGGTCGTCCTCGACGAGCAGCACGGTGGTCATGCTCAGGCGTCCACGGTGCTGACCGCCGGCACCTCGCGCACCGGCAGCCAGCATTCGAAGGCGCTGCCGCCATGCCCGCGCGCGCGCAGCCGCAGCTCGCCGCCGTGCGCTTGCGCGATGGCTCGGCACACCGCCAGCCCCACGCCGCTGCCCGGGCGCTCGGGCGCCGCGGGGCGGCCGGCCATCGGCTCGGCGCCGCGCTGCCACGGCTCGAACACCTGGTCGCGCGAGGCCGGCGCGATGCCCGGGCCGCGGTCGCGCACCGCCAGCACCAGCTGATCGCCGTGGCGGCGCGCCAGCACCTCCACCGGCGTGCCGTCGGGGCTGTACTTCAGCGCGTTGTCGATCAGGTTGTCGAGCAGCTGCGCGATCAGCAGCGGGTCGCACCACACCAGCGGCAGCCCGGGCTCCAGGCGCACCCGCAGCCGGGCCTGCGCCTCAGGCGTGCGGGCGTGGCGCATCACCGCGCCGATCAGTTCCTCGGCCGACTCCCAGTCGCAGCGCAGCGGCACCCCGGGGGCGTCGAGCCGCGCGAGCTGCAGCGCGTTCTCGGTCATGCGCGCCAGGCGCCGTGCCTCGTCGGCGATGCGCGCGGCGAGCACACGGCGCGGCTCGGGGGCGAGCTGCGCGGCCTGGTCCTGCAGCGAGGTGGCTGCGCCGAGGATGGTGGCCAGCGGCGTGCGGAAGTCGTGCGAGAGCGCCGCCAGCAGCGCGTTGCGCACGCCCTGCGCCTGCGCGCGCTCGTCGGCCGCCGCGGCGGCGCGCTGCACGGCGCGCCGGTGCAGCGCCGCGCCGAGCTGGTCGCAAAGCCCCTGCAGGTGGGCCACGGCCACGGCCGGCGGCCGCCGCGCGCCCAGGCCGTGCAGCAGCGCCGCACCCTGGGCCGCCGAACGGCCGGCGGCGCCACGCAGCGGCAGGTAGGTGTCGGGCTGCTCGACATGTCGCAGGCTGCCGGGCCCGAGCGCATGGCCTTGCCGCACGCAATGCGCCAGACCCGCGCGCTGGTTGGCGTCTGCCGCGCCGATGCAGGGGCCGGTGTCGGCGGTGCCGGCGGTGGCCACGAGCACGGTGGCTGGCACGCCCGCGGCGGCCTCCAGCAGCGTGCGCAGCGTGCCGGCCTCGGCCAGCGGGTCGTCGCTGTCGCGCAGGCGTTCGCCGAACTCGCGCAACGCGGCCTCGCGGCGCGCCGCGTCGGCGGCGGCCTCGGCGTGCCGTCGCTGGCGGGCCATCAGCACCGCCACCAGCGTGTTGACGACGCCGATGGCCAACAGCAGCCACGCGTGCTGCGCCAGGCCCACTGCCAACGTGTGCCGGGGCTCGACGAAGCACCAGTTGAAGGCGACCACGGCGCCCGCTCCGGCCAGCACGCCGGCCCAGGCCGGCAGCAGCGGCGCGGCCAGCGCCGACGTGGCCACGAGCACCATCGCGAGGTTGGCGAGGTCGACGCTGCCGTCCAGCGCGGCCATCGCGGCGAAGCCGGCAGCCCACAGCACACCGGCGATCAGGGCATGGCGCCACGCGTTGCGCATGGCGCCGGACGATGCGCGCGCCGGCATCAGGAAAGCATAAGCGGCGCCGCCGCGATCGGAGATCCCGCCGGTGGCTACAGCCAGCCCGTCCTGCGGAAGCGCCAATACAGCGTCGCCGCCGCGGTGACGATCAGGCCCAGCGCCATCGGATAGCCGTAGGCCCACTTCAGCTCGGGCATGTGCTCGAAGTTCATGCCCCAGATGCCGGCCATCGCGGTGGAGATCGCGAAGATCGCGGCCCAGGCCGCCAGCCGCTTGGTGGTCTCGGTCTCCTCGATGCCGACCATCGACAGATTCACCTGGATCGCCGTGCCGATGGTCTCGCGGATCGCCTCCACCGAGCCATTGATGCGCGACAGGTGGTCGTGCACGTCGCGGAAGTATTCCTGCGTGGCGGCGCAGGCGGCCGGTACGCGGCCGCCGTGCAGCTTGCCGGCCACCTCGAGCAGCGGCGCCACCGCGTGGCGCAGCACGGTGGCGCGGCGCTTCAGGTCGTACAGCCGCTCGATGTTCGTGCGCGCGGCGCCGCGTTGGAAGATCTTCGACTCGATCGCATCGAGCTCGGTCTCCACCGCATCCAGCAGCGGGAAGTAGCGGTCGACCACCGCGTCCATCAGCGCGTACAGCACGAAGCCCGAGCCGTGCTTCAGCAGCTCGGGTTCGCGCTCGCAGCGGCCGCGTACGCCGAGGAAGTCCTGCCGGCTGTCGTTGCGCACCGAGAGCACGAAGTTCGAGCCGACGAACACCGCCACCTCGCCGGCATGCAGCGAGCCGGCGTCCTGCGGGTCGGCCTCCAGCAGCCGCATCACGACGAAGAGCATGTCGCCGTACTCCTCGATCTTGGGCCGCTGGTGGCCGTGCCGGGCGTCCTCCACGGCCAGTTCGTGCAGGTTGAACTCCTCCTGCATCTGGCGCAGTTCGTCGTCGGTGGCGTCGCGCAGCGCGACCCACACGAAGGCGCCTGGCTTGATGATCCACTCGCTGATGTCCTCCACCGGGATGTCGGCCAGCTTGCGGCCTTGTTCGTACACGACGCAGTTGATGAGCATGAAAGGGGCCTCCGCCCGGAATGGTGACAGAGGCGGATCGTGTTCGCGCAGCGGTCTGTCACCGCAGCGACACGACGGTCTTCGGCGTGGTCCCTAGAATCGAACGATCGTTCGCTTTCGCGGCGGACCTTGCTTCCTCTTCCGCTCCCAGAACCGCAGGAGACATCCCGATGAGCGCCAGCTACGACGTGCGCGGCCCGGTGGCCGTGATCACCCTGAACAACCCGCCGGTGAACGGGCTGGGCTACGACACCCGCTGCGGCATCGCCGACGGCATCACGAAGGCCGAGGCCGATCCGTCGATCGAGGCGATCGTCATCACCGGCGCCGGCAAGGCGTTCTCGGGCGGCGCCGACATCCGCGAGTTCGGCAGCCCCAAGGCGGTGGCCGAGCCCAACCTGCTCTCGCTGATCCGCATGGAGGACGACTGCCGCAAGGTCATCGTCGCCGCGGTGCACAGCGTGTGCATGGGCGGCGGCCTCGAGCTGGCGCTGGGCGCGCACTACCGCGTGGCAGCGCCGGGCGCCAACGTCGCGCTGCCCGAGGTGAAGATCGGCCTGATCCCGGGCGCCGGCGGCACGCAGCGCCTGCCGCGCGTGCTGGGCGTGGAGACGGCGCTGAACATGATCGTCAGCGGCGAGCCGGTGAAGAGCGAGATGCTGGCCGCGCTGCCGGGCCAGAAGCTGTTCGACAAGATCATCGACGGCGACCTGATCGAGGGCGCGGTGGCGTTCGCGCGCGAGAAGGCCGCCGAGCATGCCTCGAGCGGCAAGCCGCTGCCGCGCGTGCGCGACCTGCCGGTGAAGCACCCGAACCCCGACGCCTACTTCCAGTTCGCGCGCAACACCGTCAAGGCGATGGCGAAGAACTTCCCCGCGCCGGCCAAGTGCGTCGATGCGGTGGAGGCGGCGCTCAAGCGCAAGTTCGACGACGGCATGGTCTACGAGCGCGAGGTCTTCCTCGGCCTGATGTGGACGCCGGAGTGCCGCGCGCTGCGCCACGCGTTCCTGGCCGAGCGCGCCGCCAGCAAGATCCCCGACGTGCCCGAAGGCACGCCGCAGCGCACCATCGCCCAGGTGGCGGTGATCGGCGCCGGCACGATGGGCGGCGGCATCACGATGAACTTCCTCAACGCGGGCATCCCGGTGACGATGCTCGAGATGAAGCAGGAGGCGCTGGACCGCGGCGTGGCCACGATCCGCAAGAACTACGAGGCGCAGGTCAAGAAGGGCAAGCTGAAGGCCGACAAGTACGAGCAGCGCATGGCGCTGCTGAAGACCACGCTGTCGTACGACGACGTGAAGAACGCCGACCTCGTCATCGAGGCGGTGTTCGAGGAGATGGGCGTGAAGGAGAAGGTGTTCCGCACGCTCGACGAAGTGATGAAGCCCGGCGCGATCCTCGCTTCCAACACCTCGACGCTGGACGTGAACAAGATCGCCTCGTTCACCAAGCGCCCGCAGGACGTGGTGGGCCTGCACTTCTTCAGCCCGGCCAACGTGATGAAGCTGCTGGAGGTGGTGCGCGGCGAGAAGACCGCCAAGGACGTGCTGGCCACCGTGATGGCCGTGGCCAAGAAGATCCGCAAGACCGCGGTGGTCTCGGGCGTGTGCGACGGCTTCATCGGCAACCGCATGATCGAGCAGTACTCGCGGCAGGCCGGTTTCCTGCTGGAGGAAGGCTGCACGCCGGCGCAGGTGGACAAGGCGATCGAGAAGTTCGGCTTCGCGATGGGCCCGTTCCGCATGGGCGACCTGGCCGGCAACGACATCGGCTGGGCCATCCGCAAGCGCCGCTACCAGGAGAAGCCGGGCATGCGCTACAGCAAGACCGCCGACCTGCTGTGCGAGATGGGCCGCTACGGCCAGAAGACCGGCGCCGGCTGGTACGACTACCAGGCCGGCAAGCGCGACGCGATCCCGTCCAAGGTGGTCGTCGAGATGATCGAGAAGCACCGCGCCGATCTCGGCATCACGCCGCGCAAGATCAGCGACGACGAGATCGTGCACCGGCTCGTCTACGCGCTGGTCAACGAGGGCGCCAAGATCGTCGAGGAAGGCATCGCCAGCAAGGCCAGCGACCTGGACATCGTCTACCTCACCGGCTACGGCTTCCCGCTGTGGCGCGGCGGCCCGATGTGCTATGCCGACACGCAGGGCCTCTTCAACGTGGTGCAGGCGATGAATCGCTTTGCGCGCAACCCGCTGGACGACGCGGACTTCTGGGAACCCGCGCCGCTGCTGGCGCGCCTGGCCGCCGAGGGCAAGACGTTCAGCTGAAAGTGGGCCCCCCAGCTCCCTCCCGGTCGCAGCCCCCCAAGGGGGCGCTCGTCAGCGGACCGGCGTAGCCGGATCCGCGCCGATGCTCGGTCAACCCCACTCCATGCGTCGCCTCTTCGTCGCTATCCTGGCCGCCGTCGGGCTGCTGGTGGTGGCCTTGCTCGCCAACACCTTCCGCCACGGCTCGAAGCAGATGACGGTGCCACCGCTGGCGAAGCTGGCGGTGGACACCGACGGCGCAGCGCAGTCGCTGGCGGCGGCGGTGCAGGCGAAGACGGTCTCGGGCCTGCTGAACCCCGAGGGTACGGCGGCCGAGTTCGACAAGCTGCACGAGCACTTGCGCCATCGCTACCCGCTGGTGCACGAGAAGCTGCAGCGCGAGGTGGTGGGCGCGCACAGCCTGCTGTACACGTGGAAGGGCAGCCAGCCGCAGCTGAAGGCGCTCGTGCTGATGGCGCACCAGGACGTGGTGCCGATCGCCCCGGGCACCGAGGCGCAGTGGAAGCAGCCGCCGTTCAGCGGCACCATCGAGGGTGGCCGCGTCTGGGGCCGCGGGTCGTGGGACGACAAGGGCAACCTGATCGCGCAGCTCGAGGCGGTGGAGATGCTGCTGAAGGCCGGCTTCCAGCCGCAGCGTACGGTGCTGCTGGCCTTCGGCCACGACGAGGAGGTCGGCGGCAAGGCCGGCGCGGTGAAGATCGCCGAACTGCTGAAGGCGCGCGGCACCCCGATCGAGTCGGTGATCGACGAAGGCCTCGTCGTCACCGAAGGCATCCTGCCCGGCGTGGCGCAGCCGATCGCGCTGATCGGCGTGGCCGAGAAAGGCTACGCGTCGCTGCGCCTCGTGGCCACCGGGACGCCGGGGCACTCGTCGATGCCGCCGCCGGGGGCCGGGCAGAGCGCCATCGGCGCGCTGTCGCAGGCGTTGGCGCGGCTGGACGCGCAGCCGGTGCCCGGCGGCATCACCGGCGTGGCGCACGAGATGTTCACGACGCTCGCGCCCGAGCTGCCGCTGGGCCAGCGGGTGGCGATGTCCAACCTGTGGCTGCTCGGCCCGGTGGTCGAGCGCATGCTGTCGAAGGCGCCCGGCACCAACGCGCTGATGCGCACCACCACCGCGATGACCATCGTCAACGCCGGCAACAAGGAGAACGTGCTGCCGGGCCGCGCGGAGGCGATCGTCAACTTCCGCCTGCTGCCCGGCGACACCGCCGAGAGCGTCGAGGCGCACGTGCGCAAGGCCATCGCCGACGATCGCATCACGATCGAGCGGCTGCCCGACACGGCGCCGGCCTCGAAGGTGTCGTCGAGCACCGGCGAGGCCTACAAGCGCATCGAGCGCGCCACGCGCGAGGTGTTCCCCGATGCGATGGTGGCCCCGGGCCTGATGCTCGGCGGCACCGACGGCCGCCACTTCGACGGCATCGCCGATGCCGTCTACCGCTACACACCGATCCGCGCCGACAGCGAGAAGCTCAAGCTCTTCCACGGCACCGACGAGCACGTCACCGTCGACTCGCTCGCCGACATGATCCGCTTCTACCACCGCCTGGTGCAGCTCGCCGCCAGCGCGCCCAACCCCTAAACCCGGCCCCCAGCCCAGACCCGAGGACGCCCGCCCATGACCACCGCCCTGATCGTCTCCACCGCCCGCACGCCCCTGGCCAAGAGCTGGAAGGGCGCCTTCAACATGACCCACGGCGCCACGCTCGGCGGCCACGCGGTGGCCGCGGCGCTGCAGCGCGCCGGCATCGAGGGCGGCGAGGTGGAGGACGTGCTGATGGGCTGCGCCAACCCCGAGGGCGCCACCGGCATGAACATCGCGCGGCAGATCGCGCTGCAGGCTGGGCTGCCGGTGAGCGTGTCGGGCGTGACGGTGAACCGCTTCTGCTCCAGCGGCCTGCAGACCATCGCGATGGCCTCGCAGCGCGTGATCGCCGGCGAGGCCGAGGTCTACGTGGCCGGCGGCGTGGAAAGCATCTCCTGCGTGCAGCAGGAGATGAACCTGCACATGCTGAAGGACCCGGCGCTGGAGGCGAAGAAGCCCGAGATCTACTGGAACATGCTGCAGACCGCCGAGACCGTGGCCAAGCGCTACGGCGTCAGCAAGGAGCGGCAGGACCACTACGGCGCGGGCAGCCAGCAGAAGGCCTGTGCCGCTCAGGAGGCCGGCAAGTTCAACGACGAGATCGCACCGATCACCGTGACCGCCGGCGTCGCCGACCCGGTGATGGGCCTGCGCAGCAAGCAGGTGACGGTCTCCGCCGATGAAGGCCTGCGACCGGGCACCACCTACGAAGGCATCAAGGACATCCGCTCGGCGATGCCTGGCGGCGTGATCACCGCCGGCAACGCCAGCCAGTTCAGCGACGGCGCCGGCGCGTGCGTGGTGGTGAGCGAGTCGTACGCGGCGCGCAAGGGCCTGAAGCCGCTGGGCCGCTTCCTCGGCTTCGCGGTGGGCGGCTGCGAGCCCGACGAGATGGGCATCGGCCCGGTCTACGCGGTGCCCAAGGTGCTCTCGCGCCTGGGCCTGACGGTCGACGACATCGACCTGTGGGAGCTGAACGAGGCCTTCGCGGTGCAGGTGCTTTACTGCGCCGACAAGCTCGGCATCCCGATGGACCGGCTGAACGTCAACGGCGGCGCGATCGCCATCGGCCACCCCTACGGCGTCTCGGGCCAGCGCCTCACGGGCCACGCGCTGATCGAAGGCAAGCGCCGCGGCGCCAAGCGCGTGTGCGTGACGATGTGCATCGGCGGCGGCATGGGCGCCGCGGGCGTGTTCGAGGTGCTGTGACCACCCCCGTGCCGGCGCTGCGGACGCCCGACGAGCGTTTCGCGAACCTGCCCGGCTACCCCTGGGCGCCGCGCTACACCGAGCACGCCGGGCTGCGCGTGCACTACCTCGACGAAGGCCCGCGCGACGCGCCGGCCACGGTGCTGTGCCTGCACGGCAACCCGAGCTGGAGCTACCTGTACCGGCACATGATCCCGGTGTTCACCGCTGCGGGCCTGCGCGTGGTGGCACCCGACCTGATCGGGTTCGGCCGCAGCGACAAGCCGGTGGACCCGGCCGCGCACACCTGGGAGCTGCACCGCGGCATGCTGCTGGCGTTCGTCGAGCGGTTCGACCTGCGCGACGTGATGCTGGTCTGCCAGGACTGGGGCGGCATCTTCGGCCTCACGCTGCCGATGGACCTGCCGGGCCGGTTCACGCGGCTGCTGGTGATGAACACCGGGCTGGGCACCGGCAGCGTCACCGAGGGCTTCCGGCAGTGGCGCGCGTACTCGAACGCGCAGCCGGATCTCGCCATCGGCCGCATGCTCGCGCGCGGCAAGCGCGACCTGTCTCCGGCCGAGGCCGCCGCCTACGACGCGCCGTTCCCCGACCCCAGCTACAAGGCCGCGGTGCGCGCCTTCCCGGATCTCGTGCCCGATGCGACGCTCCGCGGCCCCGATGCCCCCGGCATCGAGGTGTCGCTGCGCGCCGCCGCGTGGTGGCGCGACGAGTGGGCCGGCGAGAGCTTCATGGCCATCGGCATGCAGGACCCGGTGCTCGGCCCGTCGGCGATGCAGGCGCTGCGGCAGATCATCCGCGGCTGCCCCGAGCCGATGGAAGTCGCCGACGGCGGCCACTTCGTGCAGGAGTGGGGCGGGCCGATCGCGCGGGCGGCACTCTCGCATTTCCGACTGTCGA
The DNA here is from genome assembly GCA_016789955.1 of Rubrivivax sp. Lineage (GTDB taxonomy): Bacteria > Pseudomonadota > Gammaproteobacteria > Burkholderiales > Burkholderiaceae_C > Rubrivivax. The sequence continues at coordinate 148,278 of JAEUPB010000075.1, forward strand.
ACACCTGACCCCTTCGATGCAGCCCGTCGACCTCCCCACCCTGCGCAGCTTCTTTCACGCGGCCCCGTTCATGGTCGACCTCGGTGTCGAACCCGTCGGCGTCGGCCCCGGCCGCGTCGAGACGGAACTGGTGATCGCAGCTCGCCACCGGCAGCACACCGGCGTCGTGCACGCGGGCGTGCTGGCCTCGCTGGCCGACCACACGATGGGTGCCGCGGCGCAGACGCTGGCCCCGGCCGGGCACTGGATCCTCACCGCCGAGCTGAAGACCAGCCTGCTGCGCGGTGCCGATGGCGAGAAGCTCGTCTGCACGGCCGAGGTGATCAAGCCCGGCCGCCGCATCAGCTTCACCGAAGCCGAAGTGCACGCAGTGCGCGGCAGCGAGCGCGTGCTGGTGATGAAGGCCTCGGCCACCATGGCCGTGGCGGAAGCGAAAGCCTGACCGACGCAGGCACCGAGGCACTCCGATGACATCGATGCGCGACACCCTGGACTTCCTGCTGTACGACTGGCTGCGTGTCGAGTCGCTGGTCGAACGGCCCCGATTCGCCGACCACTCGCGCGAGACGTTCTCGTCGGTCCTCGACACCTGCCAGCGCATCGCCGCCGAGAAGTTCGCGCCGTTCAACCGGCTGGCCGACACCGAGGAGCCGCGCTTCGACGGCCAGCGCGTGCACCTGCCGGCCTGCACCTACGAGGCGGCACTGGCGTACGCCGGCTCGGGCATGCTGGCCGCGGCGCAGGACGCCGAGATCGGCGGCATGCAGCTGCCCTGCGTGGTGGAGATGGCCGCCAACGCGTTCTTCAGCAAGGCCAGCGTGGCGATGAGCGGATACGGCATGCTCACCAGCGGCAACGCCAACCTGCTGATGGCGCACGGCACGCCGAAGCAGCGCGAGGTGTTCGCGGCGCGCGAGTTCGCCGGGCGCTGGTTCGGCACGATGTGCCTGTCGGAGCCGCAGGCCGGCTCGTCGCTGTCGGATGTCGCCACGCGCGCGGTGCCCGATGGCGCCGACTTCGAGGCCGATCCGCTCGGCCCGCGCTACCGGCTGCGCGGCCACAAGATGTGGATCTCCGGCGGCGAGCACGAGATCACCGAGAACATCGTGCACCTGGTGCTGGCCAAGATCCCCGGGCCCGATGGCCGGCTCGTGCCGGGCACCAAGGGCATCTCGCTGTTCATCGTGCCCAAGCGGCTGGTGGACGCACACGGCGAACTCACCGGTGAGCGCAACGACGTGGCGCTGGCGGGCCTGAACCACAAGCTCGGCTACCGCGGCACCACCAACTGCCTGCTGAACTTCGGCGAGGGCACGTACCCGGTGCGAGGCAATGAAGGCGGGGGATTGGACGGCGCCGGAGCCGGCGCCGTGGGCTACCTGGTCGGCCGCCCCGGTGAAGGCCTGCGCTGCATGTTCCACATGATGAACGAGGCTCGCATCGGCGTCGGCCTCGGCGCCGTGATGCTGGGCTACGCCGGCTACGAGGCGAGCCTCGAGTACGCGAAGCAGCGGCCGCAGGGCCGGCCGATCGGCCCTGCGGGCAAGGACCCGGCCGCGCCGCAGCGGCCGATCATCGAGCACGCCGACGTGAAGCGCATGCTGCTGGCGCAGAAGGCGTACGTCGAAGGCGGCTTCGCCCTGGAGCTGTATTGCGCGCGGCTCGTCGACGAGCAGCACACCGGCGGCGAGGCACCGGCACGCGAAGCCGCGCTGCTGCTGGAGATGCTCACGCCCATCGCCAAGAGCTGGCCCAGCGAATGGTGCCTGGAGGCCAACTCGCTGGCGATCCAGGTGCACGGCGGCTACGGCTACACGCGCGACTTCGCGGTGGAGCAGCACTGGCGCGACAACCGCCTGAACATGATCCACGAGGGCACGCACGGCATCCAGGGGCTGGACCTGCTGGGCCGCAAGGTGGTGATGGACGGCGGCGCGGGCCTGAAGCTGCTCGCATCGCGCATCAACGCGACGATCGAGGCCGCCGGCCGCAGCGCCGCGCATGCCGAGGCCGCGAACGGCCTGGCCGCGGCACTGCAGAAGCTCGGCGCGGCGACGAAGGCCGCGTGGTCCACCGGCGTGCCCGAAGAGGCGCTGGCCAACGCCACGCCGTACCTGCAGGCCTTCGGGCACGTGGTGGTGGCCTGGCTGTGGCTGGACGTGGCGCTGGCCGCGCCGCAGCGCCCGGGCACGCAGGCCGCGATGCGCTACTTCCACGCCTACGAGCTGCCGAAGATCGATGCCTGGCTGGGCGTGGCTGCGCGGCGCGAGCCGGTGGTGCGCGAGATGCAGCCCGACTGGTTCTGAACCCCATCCCAGGAGACCCCCGCATGAGCACCCCCATCCAGAAACTCTTCGACCTCACCGGCAAGACGGCCCTCGTCACCGGCGGCTCGCGCGGCCTCGGGCTGCAGATCGCCGAGGCGCTGGGGCAGGCCGGCGCGAAGATCATGCTGACCTCGCGCAAGGCCTCCGACCTCGAGGAGGCCGCCGGCGACCTGCAGGCGCAGGGCATCGACGCGCGCTGGGTGGCTGCCGACGCCAGCGACCCGGCGCAGATCCAGAAGGTCGTCGACGAGACGATGCAGCGCATGGGCCACATCGACATCCTGGTGAACAACGCCGGCGCCACCTGGGGTGCCGCCGTCGAGGACCATCCGCTGGAGGCCTGGGACAAGGTGATGGACCTGAACGTCCGCAGCATCTTCCTGTTCAGCCAGGCCGTGGGCCGCGCCAGCATGCTGCCGCGGGGCAGCGGGCGCATCATCAACGTGGCCAGCATCGCCGGCCTCGGCGGTTCGCTGGAGATGAAATTCATCGCCTACGGCACCAGCAAGGGCGCGGTGGTGAACTTCACGCGCACGCTGGCCGGCGAATGGGGGCCGCGCGGCATCACCGTCAATGCGCTGGCGCCGGGATTCTTCCCGAGCAAGATGACCAAGGGTGTGCTGTCGACCTTCGGCGTGGAGAACCTCGCCGCCCGCGCGCCGCTGCGCCGCATCGGCGACGACGACGACCTGAAGGGCGCGGCGCTGCTGTTCGCCAGCGACGCGGGCAAGCACATCACGGGGCAGATCCTGGCAGTGGACGGCGGCGTCTCCGTCGTGCACGGTGGGTGACATGGGGCCCCCAAGCTCCCTCTGGTCGCTACCCCAGGGACCCGGAAGGGGCCCCTTCGTGGCCCCGGGGGCTCTTGCAGCGGGCCGGCTGAGCCGGACCCGCGCAAGCGGCTTGGTCTGGACACTTCTTGGTACGCCGGGGCGCTGACGTGTCCAAGCGCATCGCGTTCCCGATCCGCATCCCGTTCGTCGAGGAACTCGGCCTCGAGCTGTGGGGCTTCGCCGACGGAAAGGCCGAGCTGCGCATGGACCTCGCCGAGGCGCACCTGAACTCGTGGGAGGTGGCGCACGGCGGCGTGCTGATGACCATGCTCGACGTGGCGATGGCGCATGCCGCGCGCAGTGCCAACAGCCACGACCCGGCGCACGCGATCGGCGTGGCCACGATCGAGATGAAGACCACCTTCATGCGCCCAGCCGAAGGCGAGCTGCGCGCGCTGGGCACGCTGCTGCACCGCACGACGACGATGGCGTTCACCGAAGGCCGCGTGCTCGATGGCGAGGGGCGCCTGTGCGCGCACGCCAGCGGCACCTTCAAGTACCTGCGCGGCCTGCCGGTCTCCACGCGCAAGGCGAAGGCCTTGCGCGGCACGCAGCCCGAATCCGACGAATCGAAGGACCCGTCATGACCCTGCCCACCACCAACATCCAGATGCTGCTCGTCTCGCGTCCCACCGGCGAGCCGGGCCCCGACAACTTCCGCCTCGTCGAGACGCCGCTGCCGGCGCTGAAGGACGGCCAGGTGCTGGTGCGCCACCACTGGCTGAGCCTGGACCCGTACATGCGCGGCCGCATGAGCGAGGAGAAGAGCTACGCGCAGCCGCAGCCGCTGGGTGCGGTGATGATCGGCGGCACCGCCGGCGTGGTGGCGACGTCGCGCCACCCGGGCTATGCCGAGGGCGATGCGGTCGTCGGCATGGGCGGCTGGCAGGCGTACTCGGTGGTCGATGCAGCCACGCCAGGCCTGCTGCGCAAGGTCGATGCGACGCGCGTGCCCTTGTCGGCCTACCTGGGCGCCGTCGGCATGCCCGGCGTCACCGCGTGGATGGGCCTGACGCAGATCCTCACGCCCAAGGAGGGCCAGACCATCGCGGTGAGCGCCGCCAGCGGGGCCGTGGGCAGCATGGTCGGCCAGCTCGCGAAGGCGCGCGGCTGCCGCGTGGTGGGCGTGGCCGGCGGGCCGGAGAAATGCGGTTGGGTTACCGCCACGCTGGGCTTCGACGCCTGCGTCGACCACAAGCGCCACGGCGACCTCGCATCGATGACCGCGGCGCTGCGCGAGGCCGCACCGCGCGGCATCGACGGCTACTTCGACAACGTCGGCGGCCTCGTGCTCGACGGCGTGATGGCCGCGATGAACGACCACGGCCGCATCGCCGTGTGCGGCATGATCGCCGGCTACAACGGCGCGCCGATGGCGATGGCCAACCCGATGCTGATCCTGCGCTCGCGGCTGCTGATCCAGGGTTTCATCGTCAGCGAGCGCATGGACCTGTGGCCCGCGGCGCTGAAGGAACTGGCCGACGGCGTCGCCGAAGGGCGGCTGAAGTACCGCGAGACCATCGCCGAGGGCCTGGCCGCGGCGCCCGAGGCCTTCGTCGGCCTGCTGAAGGGCCGCAACTTCGGCAAGCAGCTCGTGAAGCTGGCCTGATATCGTTCTCCGACCAACGGCGGTACCCGTGGACTGGACCTGGTCGCGCTTCGCCGAGCTGGGCGTCGACAACCTGTACGACGCGCTGGCGCTGCGCTGCGAGGTGTTCATCGTCGAGCAGGGGCCCTACCTCGACCCTGACGGGCTGGACCGGCATGCCTGGCACCTGCTCGGTCGCGAGGGCGGGGCGCTCGGCGCCTACCTGCGCGTGGTGGACCCCGGCTACAAGTACGACGAGCCGTCGATCGGCCGCTTGGCGTGCGCGCGCGACCAGCGCGGCCGCGGCCTCGGCCGCGAGCTGATGCGACGCGGCCTCGACCACTGCGCGGCGATGTGGCCGGGCCGCGCGATCCGCATCAGTGCGCAGGCGCACCTGCAGCGCTTCTACGGCAGCCTCGGCTTCGAGCCGGTGGGCGGCGCCTACGACGAAGACGGCATCCCGCACATCGAGATGCTGCGGCTGGGGAGTTCACGATGAGCCTGACGCATGAAGTCTTCAACCAGAGTTCGCCGCTGGTCGACGTGAACCTGTACGACGCGCACCCGGCGCTGCAGGCGGCGGTCGACGCCTTCCACCCCGGCGCCGACCGCGCGCCGTTGAGGGCGCTGGGCGCAGAGATGGGTTCGGCCGCGATGCAGACGCACGCGCGCCTGGCCAACACGCACGCGCCGGTGCTGCACACGCACGACGTGCAGGGCAGGCGCATCGACGAGGTCGAATTCCACCCGAGCTACCACGCACTGCTGGGCGCGGCACTGGCGCATGGGCTGCACGGCACGCCGTGGTCGCACGGGGCTGGCGGGCATGTGGAGCGCGCCGCGGGCTTCATGCTCTACACCGAGGCCGAGCCGTCGGTGCTGTGCCCGGTGTCGATGACCTACGCGGTGACGCCGTCGCTGCGCGCCAACGCCGCGCTGCACGCCGACTGGGCGCCCCGCGTGGCCGCCACGCGCTACGACGCGCGCTTCGTGCCCGGCACGGCGAAGAGCACGGTGACGATGGGCATGGGCATGACCGAGAAGCAGGGCGGCTCGGACGTGCGTGCGAACACCACGCGTGCCGTGCCCGACGGCAGCGACGCCTGGGGCCGCCGCCACGCCGTCACGGGGCACAAGTGGTTCATGTCGGCGCCGATGTGCGACGCCTTCCTCGTGCTGGCGCAGGGGCCGGGCGGCCTCTCGTGCTACTTCGTGCCGCGCTTCCGGCCCGACGGCACGCTGAACGACATCCGCATCCAGCGGCTGAAGGACAAGCTCGGCAACCACGCCAATGCCAGCAGCGAGGTCGAGTTCGAGGCGGCGAGCGGCTGGCTGGTCGGCGACGAGGGCCGCGGCGTGCCGCAGATCCTCGCGATGGGCGCGCTGACGCGCCTGGACTGCGCGCTCGGCACCGCCGGGCTGATGCACGCGGCGCTGGCGGTGGCCGTGCAGCACGCCCGCGAGCGCAAGGCCTTCGGCCGGCGGCTGGTCGAGCAGCCGCTGATGCGAAACGTGCTGGCCGACCTCGCGCTCGAGAGCGAGGCTGCCACGTTGCTGGCGATGCGCCTGGCCGCCGCGGTGGACCGCACCGAGAACGGCGCCGACACCGATGGCCACGAGGCGCTGATGCGCCGCGTGCTGACGCCGATCGCGAAGTTCTGGGTCTGCAAGCGCGGCAGCCATTTCGCGCAGGAAGCGATGGAGTGCCTGGGCGGCAACGGCTACGTCGAGGCGGCGGGGCAGGGCGCGATGGCGCGCATCTACCGCGAGATGCCGCTGAACTCGATCTGGGAAGGGGCAGGCAACATCCAGAGCATCGACCTGCTGCGGGCCCTGCGCGCCGGCCCGGTGGCCGATGCGCTGATGCACGAGCTGGCGCCCGCGCGCGCCGTGAGCCCGGTGGTGGCCCGCCACGCCGACGCGCTGCACGCCGCGCTCGACGGCGATGCCGACGAGATCGGCTCCCGGCGCCTGGCGCGCGACACCGCGCTGCTGGTGCAGGCCGCGCTGCTGCACCGGCTGAGCCCGCCGCCGCTGTTCGAGGCCTTCGTCGCATCGCGCCTGCAAGGCGCCAACGACGCGTTCGGCCAGCTTCCGCGCGCCGCCGACTTCGACACGATCCTCGCGCGCCACGGCGCTGCCTGACCCTCGACCCCGACGACGGACCCGACATGCCCGAACCCTTCCTGCTCCACCACTACGCCGGCTCCCCGTTCGCCGAGAAGACGCGGCTGATGCTCGGCCACAAGCGGCTGCCGTGGGTCTCGGTGCAGATCCCGGTCGTGATGCCCAAGCCCGACGTGGTGGCGTTGACCGGCGGCTACCGCCGCACGCCGCTGCTTCAGCGCGGCGCCGACGTGTGGTGCGACACCGCGCTGATCGCGCGCGTGCTCGAGGCCGAGCAGCCCGAGCCGACGCTGTACCCCGCGTCGGCCCCGCTGGCGCCGCTGCTGGCCCAGTGGCTGGACGGCAGCTTCTTCTGGACGGTGATCGGCTACACGATGCAGCCGGCCGCGCTGCCGCACCTGTTCGCCGGGGTTCCGCCCGAGGCGATGAAGGCCTTCGCCGACGACCGCCGGCCGTTCTCCGGCCACCTGCCGGTGCCGCGCGGCGCCGATGCCGCGGTGCAGCTGCGCGCCACGCTGCAGGCACTGGAGCAGCAGCTCGGCCACGGCAGCGGGTACCTCTACGGCGATGCGGTGTCGATCGCCGACTTCTCGCTGGCCCACAACCTGTGGTTCGTGCGTCGCGCCGGGCCGCTGGCCGCGGTGCTGGACGCGTATCCGCGGCTGCAGGCCTGGTACGAGCGCATCACCGCGCCGGGCCATGGCGCGTTCGAGACGATGCGCAGCGAGGATGCCGTGCGCCTGGCCGCGCAGGCCACCGGCCACCTGCCGTGCGCCGTGCAGCCCGGGCTCGGGTTCGAGGCCGGGCAACCGGTCACGGTGGCGGCCAGCGACTACGGCACCGACCCCGTGCACGGCACGCTCGTGGGCCTGACCGCCGACGAAGCCGTGGTCGAGCGCATCGACGCCCGCGCGGGCACCGTGCACGTGCACGTGCCGCGCGCCGGATTCAAGCTCAGCATCCGCAAGCAGGAGACCGCATGACCCTCGCCCGTGGCCAGACGGCCGTGATCACCGGGGCCGCTTCAGGCTTCGGCCTCGAAGCCAGCCGCATCGCCGCGCGCCGCGGCATGAATGTCGTGATGGCCGACGTGCAGCCCGATGCGCTGGAGCTCGCGTCGCGCGAGATCACGGCACTCGGCGCGGCGGTGCTGCCGTTCAAGCTCGATGTGTCGAACGCGTCGCAGGTCGAGGCGCTGGCCGAGGCCACCGTGCAGCGCTTCGGCGCGCCGCACCTCGTGTTCAACAACGCCGGCGTCGGCGCCGGCGGGCTGATCTGGGAACACTCGCTGAAGGACTGGGAGTGGGTCGTCGGCGTGAACCTGATGGGCGTGGCGCACGGCGTGCGCGTGTTCACGCCGCGCATGCTGGCCGCCGCGCAGGCCGACGCGGGCTACCAGGGCCACATCGTCAACACCGCCAGCATGGCCGGGCTGCTGTGCCCGCCGAACATGGGCGTCTACAACGTCACCAAGGCCGCCGTGGTCTCGATGAGCGAGACGCTGCACCAGGACCTCGCGCTCGTCACCGAGCAGGTCCATGCGCACGTGCTGTGCCCGTACTTCGTGCCGACCGGCATCCACCACAGCGAGCGCAACCGGCCCGACGGCATGAAGGACGCCGGCCTGCGCCCGACCAAGAGCCAGCTGATCGCCGCCGCGATGAGCGAGAAGGCCGTGACCAGCGGCCGCATCACCGCGGCGCAGGTGGCGCAGTTCGTGTTCGACGCCTGCGACGCGAACCGCTTCTGGATCTACAGCCACCCGAAGGCGCTGGGCGGCGTGCAGACGCGCATGGAAGACCAGGTGATGGCGCGCAACCCCACCGACCCGTTCAAGGACCGGCCGGAGATCGGCACGGAGTTGCGGCGCGCGTTGCGTGAGGGCTGAGCCGCTGCCACGGCGCGGCGCGATGCGGCGCGCGGGCCACGGCCGATGATCGGGCCCGCAGGGCTGTTCGTGGCCAAGCTGGCCGCGGTGGCGGCAGTGGTGCTCGGCTCCTCGGTGCTGGCCCGCCGCGTCGGCCACGCCGCCGGCGGCCTGCTGGCCGGGCTGCCGATGATCGCCGGGCCGATCACCGGGCTGATGCTGGTGGACATCGATGCCCGCATCGTGCGCGGCGTCTGCCTGGCGACACTGGCCTGCCAGCCGGCGCTGGTGGGCTATCTGCTCGTCTACGCGCATGCGGCACGGCGGCTGCGGCCGGCCGCCAGCCTCGCGGTGGCGGCCGCGGTGTTCCTCATCGGCGGCGTTCTGCTGCTCCTGCTGCCGTTGCCCGAGTGGGCGCGCATCGCGCTGGCGATCGCCGGGCCCCCGCTGGCGCTGCGGTGGATGCCGGTGCTCGGCGCGCAGCCGCTGCGGGCGGTGGCCCAGCCGCGCGGCGAGCTGGCGATCCGCGTCGGCGTGGCGGTGCTGATCGCAGCCGGCGTGATGTGGGGCGCGCAGCACCTGGGCCCCGGCCCGGCCGGCCTGCTGCTGGCCACGCCGATCACCGGTGTCGTGCTGCCGCTGTTCACGCAGGCGCGCCACGGCGGGGAGGCCACCGCCGCGTTGCTGGGCGGCTTCCTGCGCGGGCAGGTGGGTTTCGTCGCCTTCTTCCTCGTGATGCTGGCGGCGCTGCCGGGGTGGCCGGGGTGGGTGGCATGGCCGCTGGGAATGTCGGCGGCGGCAGGCGCCGCGCACGTCGCGCGGAGGGTGTGGCGGCCTTGAACGACGAAGGGCCCCTGCGGGGGGCCCTTCGTCTGAATGGGTTCGGAGCGACCGGCGTGTCCGCTCAACGCACTGCGCGGCGGCGCAGGCCCGCGAGCGACAGCAGCGCCAGACCCGCCAGCGCCAGCGACCCGGGAGCCGGGACCAGCGTGATCTCGGTCGTGCAGGGCTTGGTCGTGCTGTCACAGGTCAGCAGGCCGCCTTCGCCGAGCGCCGTGCCGTAGTTGAAGACGACGTAGTTGATCTGGCTGAGCGTGAAGCCCAGCGGCACGTCGAAGAGGAACGTTGCCGTGCCCTTCACGAGCGAGCGGTTCGCGACCCCGCCGTTGTTGTCGTAGTTCGACGAACTGCCGCCGATGATGGAGTAGGCCAGCCCGTCCGGGGGCGTCCCGCCGATGCCCTGGATGTCGGCGCCATCGGCATCGTTGCCGATGACATCCCCCGATCCGAACGCACCACCGAGACCCGCGGACGCCAATCCGACGTTGACACCGGCCACGGTGACCGAGCCGCTGGTGATCGAACCCGTCTTGGCCGCCCATTCGCTGCCGATGTCACGGCCGGGCGCATAGATCGTCGTCTCGGCGCCGGACGTCGTGAACTCCGAGACGCGGCTGGTCGACGTCGCGTCCTTGGCCAGTATCCCGCTGGTGCCGCCGCTGACATTGAAGAAGAGGCCGCTCAGGATGTCGATGGGAACCCAGTCGCCACCGGTGGAGCTGCCCGCGGTCGCGTTGTTGGTCAGCGTGACCTGGAGTTTCCCCGACACGATGTCGAACGACGCCGACGCGTTGCGATTGCCCGATCCGGTGGCCGTGAACGAGATTGCTGCGAGCGCCGGGACGGAAACCATCGCCAGCAATGCAGAGAGGGTGGCAAGGCTGGTGGCGGCGGTGTGGATGGCCGTGCCGGCTTTCCTCGCCGTGATGCCCGCGCTGGTGGGGCCGACCAGCGCCCGGGCGCTTTCGCGTTCCCAGGCCCTGCTGGACGAGCGCGACGCGTCGGGTGCGCTGCTGAGCGCCAAGGGCTACGTGGCCGCGCATCCGCGCGACCCTGCCGGGCGGCTGGCCCTGGGTCGGGCCTTGCTGGCCGCGGGCGACGCGCCCGGAGCCGAAGCCGAACTGAAGCGTGCACTGGAGTACGGCGGAGTCGAGAACGACATCATGCCGGCGCTGGCGCAGGCGCTGCTGGTCCAGGAACGCCACGGCGAGCTGATCCGCCGCTACGCCACGGCGGTGATCGCGGATCCGGCCACGGCGGCCGAGGTGCACACCGTCGTCGCGGCGTCGTACCTGGCGACCGACCAGACGGCCCGGGCCCGGAGCACGATCGAACGTGTGCTCGGGGATCGGCCCGCGCATCGTCCGGCGCAGTTGCTGCGCGCACAGATCGTGGCGGCGGCCGGGGACCTGACCGGCGCCATGATGGTGGTCGACGACGTGGTGCAGGCCGAACCGTCCAACGGTCAGGCCTGGTACCTCAAGGCGGAACTGTTGCGCCGCCAGGGCGCCGACCCGCCGGTCGTCGTGGCCGCCTATCGCAAGGCGCTGAGTGTGCGCAGCGACCTGCTGCCAGCCCACGCCACGCTCATCGCGCTGCTGCTGCAGCACGGCGACTTGGCTGCCGCCAAGCAGCAGCTCGCGGACATGCAGCGCGCGTTCCCGAACCACCCGCAGTCGGCCTACCAGGACGCCCTGGTCGCGCTGCAGAGTGGAGAGTCGGCCCGGGCCCACGCCATCTGCCAGGCGCTGGCCGGGCGCGCGCCGGACAGCGTTCCAGTGCAGCGCCTGGCCGGCGTGGCGGCGCTCCGAGCCGGGGCCTATGCACAGGCCGAGACCGCACTGAAGAAGGTCGCTGCCGCCGATCCGAAGGCAACCGCGCCGAGGGTCTGGCTGGCCGAGGCCCAGTGGCGCAGCGGGCGCGCCGATCATGCGCTGGCCACGCTGGAGCCGCTGCTGCAGGGTGCGCAGGCCCAGGCCGACGCCCTCATGCTGGCCGGGCAGATCGAGCTGTCGCAGGGGCAGTACGCCCGTGCCGATGACCTGCTCGCGGCGGCGGCCCGGCTCGAGCGGGACGGCGACGCGGCCCGCACGGTGCGCGCGGTGGCACTCTTGCGCGGCGGCCAGGGCGAGCGGGCGATCGCCGAGCTGGAGGCGATCATCTCCCGCGATCAGGGCAACGACGTGGCCGCGATGACGCTGATCGCCGCCAAGGCCCGCCGCGCCGACTACGCCGGCGCGCATCAGGCACTCGCGGCTTTCGCCGCTCGGCACCCGCAGTCGCCCACGCCGGATTTCCTGCGTGGGCAGATCGCGTGGTCGCGTGGGGAACGCGCCGCGGCCCGCACGGCCTACGAGCAGGCCCTCGCCAAGGATCGATGGCACGTGCCGACCATCGATGCGCTGGCAGAGGTCGACCAGGCTGAAGGCAAGCCGTCCGAAGCCAGCAAGCGCTATGAGGCCCTCGCCGCACACGATCCGCGCCAGGTCCGTGCGATGCTCGCCATCGCGGCACTGGCGCTGCGACCGGGTGGCGGTGGGCCCGCCCAGGCCAAGCCGTGGACCGAACGCGCATTGAGAGCCGGCAATGGCGATCACGCCACGCGGACCGCCGCGATTCGCCTGTTTCTCCAGGCAGGCGATGCGACGGCTGCCCTTCAGGCGGCCCAGGCGGCCGATGACGCGATGCCCCAGCAGCCTGACGTGCTGGCGCTGCTCGGGCAGGCGCAGGTGGCGGCCGGCGAACCGCGGCAGGCGATCACCACGCTCAGCCGCGCGATCGCGCTGCGCCCCGATTCTGCCGAGACGCACTTGCGTCTCGCCGAGGCCTACGAACGGGCGAGCCAGCCGGCCCAGGCCGAGCCACACCGTCGTCGTGCGGCCGAACTGGCACCAGGCTTGACTCAGGACCAGCTCGGCGTGGTGTCGGCGGCGATGACCGATGGACGCATCGACGAGGCGCTGGCCGTGGCGCGGGCGCTGCAGCAGCGCCGCCCGCAGGACGCCGCGGGCTACCGCATCGAGGGCAACCTCCTGGCGCGCAGCCGGCAGTGGGATGGCGCCGTGGCCGCCTTTCGCAAGGCCGTCACGCGCGCCAAGCCGGCCGACGCGCCGATGCGTCTGCACTGGGCGCTGACCCTGGCGGGCCGCACGCGCGACGCGGCCGCGTTCGTCCAGGAGTGGTCGCGCACCCATCCTGCAGATGCCGGATTCCATCTCTACCTGGCCGAGGCCGCGATGCTCGGCGGGGACGTGGACCGCGCCGAGGCCGAGTACCGCCGGGTGGTCGAGCTCAGGCCAGACACCTCCGCGGCGCTGAACGCGCTGGCCTACCTCGCGGTGCAGCGCGGCAAGCCGGGGGCGATGGAGCTTGCGCAGCGGGCCGTGGCGCTGGCGCCGTCGAACGCCGACAACCTCGACACGCTGGCGCTCGTCTACGCGCACGAGAAGCAGTGGGACAAGGCCATCGAGTGGCAGCTGAAGGCCGTGCGCCTGGCGCCCGAGAAGGGGGGCCTGCGGCTGCAGCTCGCACGCTGGTACCTGCAGTCGGGCAACAAGGCGAAGGCGCTCGAGCAGCTCGCGGAACTGTCCCGGCTCGGCACCGCGTTCACTGCGCACGCCGAGGTCGAGAAGCTGAAGAAGGAGGCCGGCGGATGACGACGACCCTCGTGGCGCTCGGCCTGTTCGGGGTGCTCGTCGCGGCGGCCATCGCGGTGCTGCTGATGGCGCTGCTGCGCTCGCGCAAGTTCCGTGTCGAGGGGGCCGTGCCGCTCGACGCCCCGGCCGATCGCGTCTACGCCGAGCTGGAGGACTTCGGTCGCTGGCGCACCTGGTCGGCGTGGGCGGCGCGGGATCCGGCGATGGCCCTGCGGCTGACCGGTGCCCGTGCCGGCATGGGGGCTGCCTGCACATGGGCGGGCGACCGGATCACGGGTTCGGGCGGAATGGAAGTCGTGCATGCCGTGCCGCGGCAGAGGCTGATCATCCGTGTCATCTACCGCTCGCCGCGCGAACTCGAGGCGATCCTGGAATTCGAGGTGCGGGCGCAGCCCGACGGGGGCACGCTGCTGGCCTGGGCGTTCCACGGCCCGGCGTCGTTGCGGCTGCGCATCCTGGACGTCGTGCGCCTGCTGGGCCGCCAGGTGCGTGCGGAGATGTCGCACAACCTGGCCGGCCTGCGCGGCGCGCTCGAGCAGCCGGCCGCCGCGGCGACACAATCCACCCCATGACCACGCTCACCGTCCGCCGGCTCCTCGTCGACCTGGAGACCCCGATCCCGCGCGGCTGGTGCGGGGGCGACGCCTTCCGCAGCGCGTTCTACGACGCGCTGTCGTTCAGCTTCCCGGCCGGCGAGCAGGTGTTCATCGACGCGATGAAGCTCGGCCTCGGGCGGCTCGACGCGGCCACCCGCGAGCGGATCGAGCCCGAGGTGCGCGGCTTCATCGGCCAAGAGGCCACGCATCGCCGCGTGCACACCCTCTACAACCAGCACCTGGAGCGCCGCGGGCTCGTCAACCACTGGGAGGGCCGCATCCTGCGTCGGCGCGCCGCGCAGCTCGAAGGGCTGGATGCCCGCGCCTGGCTGGGCGTCACCGCGGCCACCGAACACTTCACCGCGATCTTCGCCGAGTACGTGCTGGCCTCCGACGCGCCGCTGGCCGGCGCGCCCGATCGGCTGCGTCAACTCTGGCAGTGGCATTCGGCCGAGGAGTCCGAGCACCGCTGCACCGCCTTCGACCTGTACCGGCTCGCCGGCGGCAGCGAGCTGTGGCGGCGTCGCCTGTTCTACGTCGTCACCTGGCACTTCACCACCGACCTCGCGCGGCAGACGCTGAACAACCTCTGGCACGACGGTACCTGGTGGCGCCCGTCGACCTGGGCGCATGGGCTGCGCTTCCTGCTCGGCCGCGGCGGGCTGCTGCGCGAGATCGTGCCGCGCTGGCGCCACTACCTGCGGGCGGACTTCCACCCGTCGCAGGGCGACGGCTCCACCGGCGAGCGCTGGCTGCGCGAGCACGCCGAGCTGGCCCCGCCGGTCGCACGCTGAGCGTGGCGGCACGCGCGGCCCCGGCCCCTGCGCGGGGGCGGCTGCGCCGGCGTCCCTCGGTCGTGCGGCGCGCCTTCACCGGCGTGCTGGCGCTGGTGATCCTGTTCGAGGAATGGGGCTGGGAGCCGCTGCAGGAGCTGCTGGGCCGCCTCACGCGCTGGCGCGTCGTGGCGGCGATGGAGCGCACCATCCGGCGGCTTCCGCCGTGGGCGGCGCTGGTGCTGTTCGCGGGCGTCTCGGTGGCGCTGCTGCCGGTGAAGCTGCTGGCGCTGGCACTGATCGGCCGCGGGCACGCGGCGCTGGGCCTCGTGGTGGTGATCGCGGCCAAGGTGGGCGGCACGGCGATGATGGCGCGCCTCTTCGCGCTGACGCGGCCGGCGCTGCTGCGCCTGCCGTGGTTCGCCGCGCTGTACACGCGGTGGACGGCCTGGAAGCAGGCGATCGTGGACCAGGTGCGGGCGTCGTGGGCCTGGCGCGCCGCGCGCCAGGTGAAGGCCGAGCTGATGCGGCGGTTGCGGCGCGCCTGAGCCAGGGTGCCGGCGGCCCTGGTCAGCCGGTGTCGGCCTCGCGCCGGCGGCGCTCCGCGGCAGGGTAGAGCACCTGCCGTTCGAGGTAGTGCTTCAGCCGCAGGATGCGCGGGTCGTCGCGGCCGCGGCTGCGGTCGAGCTGCTCGACCACCGCGTCCACGCGCAGCATCAGCGCACCGCGGTCGTCGCGGCGCCAGCGGCCCGAGTGGCGCGCGGCCAGCACATCCTCGGGCTCGCTGCGGCCGGTTGCGCGCATCAGCCCGGCGCCATCCACCCACTGGTGGCGGCCGTCGTCCTCGATGCGCAGCCACACGCCGGCGAACGCGTGGTGCACGCCCTCGCGCTCGCGCCAGAGGGCGCGCCGCAACGGCGAGAGCCACTCGGTGTCGCTGCGGCCGAGCCACCACGGCAGCACGACGACCAGCGCCGCGGCCACCGCCAGCGCCAGCAGCCACGGCGGCATGCGCAGCAGCTGCAGCAGGCCGTTCAGCGCCATCGCGACCAGCAGCACGAAGGCGATGGCGATCCAGTGACCCTTTTGCAAGGCGACGCCTCGTTGATTCGGGAGGAGGTGGCACGCATTCTCGCGGCGCCGCGGCGCGTGCGGTAGAACCACGCGGCGGCACGCCACGCCGCAGCACCGGGACTGCCATGCGCCTGACCTCCGACGCCCGCGGCGTCTACCCGATCGCCCCCACGCCGTTCCTCGACGACGGCACGATCGACACCGACTCGATCGACCGCCTCACCGACTTCTACCTCGGCTGCGGCGCCACCGGCCTCACGGTGCTCGGCCAGCTCGGCGAGGCGCCCAAGCTCGAGCACGCCGAGAGCGTGGCGGTGGCGGTGCGAATGATCCGGCGCGCGGCGTCGCTGCCGGTGATCGTCGGCGTCTCGGCGCCGGGTTACGCCGCGATGCGCGCGCTGACGCACGAGGTGATGGCGCAGGGCGCGGCCGGCGTGATGATCGCGCCGCCGAACACGCTGCGCACCGACGACCAGATCGTCGGCTACTACGTGCAGGCGGTGGAGGCGATCGGCGCCGACGTGCCGTTCGTGATCCAGGACTATCCGCTCACCTTCAGCGTGCAGATGACGCCGGGCGTGATCCGCCGCATCGCCGAGGCGCTGCCCAGCTGCACGATGCTCAAGCACGAGGACTGGCCGGGCCTGGAGAAGATCAGCACGCTGCGGCGCTGGGAGCGCGAGGGCGCGATGCGGCACCTGCCGATCCTGGTGGGCAACAACGGCCTGTTCCTCGACTACGAGATGGCGCGCGGCGCCGACGGCGCCAACACCGGCTACGCATTCCCCGACATGCTGGTGGACGTGGTGCGCCTGTTCGGCCAGGGCGAGCGCGAGGCCGCGCACGACCTCTTCGACGCGCACCTGCCGCTGCTGCGCTACGAGCAGCAGCCCGGCGTGGGGCTCGCGGTGCGCAAGCACATCCTGCATCGCCGAGGGCTGCTGCGCTCCGCGGCGCTGCGGGCCCCGGCGTCGCCGCTGTCGGCCGCCGCTCGGGCCGAGGTCGAGCACCTGCTGCAGCGGCTGGCAAGGCACGATGCCCGCGCCCGCGTGTAGCCTCGCAGCTGAAACCACCGGAGACTCCCGCATGCCGTTGTCGTCACCGTCGAACCTGCGCCGCCGCCACCTGATCGCCGCCGCCGCGGCCGCCATCGCCGTGCCCGCCGTGCGCGCGCAGGCCTGGCCCGCCAGGCCGATCACGCTGATCGCGCCGTACCCGCCCGGCGGCGGCGTCGACGCCGTGGCACGGCTGATCGGCGAGCGGCTCGCGCCGCGGCTGGGGCAGGCGGTGAACGTCGACAACAAGCCGGGTGCCGGCGCCACGCTGGGCGGCACGGCGCTGGCGCGCAGCGCGCCCGACGGCTACACGCTGATGCTGGGCAGCGTCGTCGACTACGCGATCGCGCCACACGTGCACAAGGCGCTGCCCTTCGACGCGCAGAAGGACTTCGTGCCCATCGTCGAGGCCGGATTCGGCACCGTGGGCCTGATCGTGCACGCCGAGCTGCCGGCGAAGTCCGTAGCCGAGCTGATCGCCCTCGCGAAGGCCAAGCCCGGCGAGCTGAGCTACGCCTCCTCGGGCGTCGGCGGGCTGCAGCACCTGAATGCCGAGATGTTCAAGCAGATGGCCGGCATCGACCTCGTGCACGTGCCGTACAAGGGCACGGCGCAGCTGCTGCCCGACCTGATCGCCGGGCGCATCCCGCTGGCCATCGACAGCCTGCCCGCGCACCTGCCGCACCTGAGGAGCGGCAAGACGCGCGCACTGGCCGTGGCCAGCCGCGCGCGCAGCCCGATCCTGCCGGACGTGCCGACGATGATCGAGTCGGGCCTGCCCGGCTACGAGACCGCCACCAACTACACGCTGTACGCGCCGGCGCGCACGCCCGCCGAGGTGGTGGCGCTGCTGAACCGCGAGGCCAACGCCGTGCTGAAGATGCCCGAGGTGGTGGACAAGCTCACGTCGATGGGCATCGTGGTCACCGGCGGCAGCACCGAGGCGGCGGTGGCCCGCACCAGCGCCGAGGTCGCGAAGTGGGCGGCCGTGATCCGCAAGGGCAACCTGCAGCTGGGCTAGGAGTCCGGGCGGCCGAGGCCACCCCGCCTCCTACCCTGCGGCTTTACGCACGGCTCCCCCGAGCCCCTCCGAGAGGGAGCTCCAGCTTGTCCGACCGCACCCTCCAGCCTCCCTCCGCGAGGGAGGCTCCAGTCAGTCGCACCAGCGTTCCACCGTGGCCTGACTTGGCTCCCAGGCCGCCGGCGCGTCGCCGCGGACGCGGCAGTAGTCAGTACATCTGCCAGGCGATCGGTTCGTACGTGTAGCCGCCGCCGTCGCGCGTGCGCAGCTTGCCGATGCCGGGGAAGGGCAGGTGCACGGCACCCACCAGCAGGTCGTCCTTCACCGCCATCTCGAACAGCTCCTGGCGGCGCGCGCGGGCCTGGTCCTGGCTGAAATCGAACATCACGGTGATCTCGGGCCGCGCGAACTGCACCGGGCCCACGTGCATCGTGTCGCCCAGCAGCAGCAGCCTGGCGTTGCCCGAGCTCACCAGGTAGCAGCTGTGGCCGGGCGTGTGGCCCACCGCCGGCACCGAGCGGATGCCGGGCACGAGTTCGGCGCCCAGCTCGAACGGCTGCAGCCGGTCGCCGTAGGCGGCCATCGCGCGCTTGGCGGCGACGAAGCGGCCCTTCTGGTTCTCGGGCGCGGCGGCTTCCACCGCCGGGCTGCCCCAGTAGTCGACGTCGGCCTTGGCGATGCGCAGCACCGCGTTCGGGAACAGCTTCGCGCCCTCGGGAGCCACCGCGCCGTGCAGGTGGTCGCCGTGCATGTGCGTGATGTAGACCTCGTCGACCTGGCCCAGCTCCAGCCCGGCGGCGGCCAGCGCCTGCGGCATGCGGCCCGCGGTGGGGCCGAGCATCTTCGCGCCGCCGCAGTCGATCATCACGAGCTTCGAGCCCGTATTGACGAGGAAGCAGTTGACGGCGGTGCGGATCGGCATGATCACGCGGCCCGCGTCGAGCGCGCGCTGGATCACCTCGGGGTTGCCCTGCAGCACGGCCTGTGGCAGCTCGATGAAGCCGTCGAGCAGTGTGGTGACCTCGAAGGTGCCGAGCTTCATGCGGTGCACGCCCAGGCCGCTGCCGCCGGCCAGCGGAGCGGCGGCACGCGCGACGGGCGCCAGGGCGGCAGTGGCTGCGGTGGCGACGAGCGCGTGCAGCGCCTTGCGTCGGGTGGGTGGGGTCATGCGAATCTCCTCCGGTGGGTCTGCGAACCGCGGCGCAGTGTAGGAGCACGGTCCGCACGAGCCGCCCGGGGCAATCCCGCGGCAACCTGCGGGCTCCGCGGCAGCACGTCGCGGGTTCGATGGCTTCAACCGAAGTCGATGCGCACCGCGTCGGTGATGCGGTAGTCCTCTTCCACCACCGGCATCCACGACCACTTGTCGAAGGTCGTGCACGGGTGCGAGATGCCCAGCCCCACGCGCTCGCCCACCACCGGTGCAAACGCGGCGTCGGCCGCGTCCCAGCGCAGGTGCGCGTGCTGGTCGTTGAGCCCGGTGATCCTCCAGCTCGGCGGCACGGCCTGCGGTACGAGCGAGCCAGCGGCCGCGCGCGCGATCGGGAACGGCATCTCGATGTCGTACGACAGGTCGCGCCGGCCGCCGGTCAGCAGCGCCAGGCCCGGCTCGGGGCAAGACTGCACGTACGTCCACACCTCCAGCGCCGGGCGCAGCGTCTCGGTGCAGCCGCAGCGCTCGGCCACCGCGGCGAGCATGCGCCGGTACTGCCCGTGGTCGTGCGTCACATAGCAGCCCGAGCGCAGCAGGCCGCGCACCGGGCGGCCGAGCGCCGGCTTCAGCCGTCCGGCGACGAGGTCGAAGATCGCGGAGCCGCCGGCCGACATCAGCACCTCGTCGGCGTCGAACAGGCCCTCGGCGTCGCAGGCCCGGGCCAGCGCCTCGACGCGATCCATCAGCGCCTGTGCGTAGGGCACATCGGTCTCGCTGCGGCCCTTCGCACCCAGACCTTCGTAGCACTCGATGCCGCACAGGCGCACTGCCGTGCTCGCGTGCAGCCCACGGGCCAGCGCCAGCGCCTCGGCATGGCCGCGGCAGCCGGTGCGGCCGCCCTCGACGCCGAGTTCCAGCAGCACCTCGAACGGCGGTCCGGCATGCGCGGTGCTCCAGGCCTCGATCAGCGCGAGCTGCGCCGCCGAGTCGACGAGGAACACGATGCGCAGCCCGGCGTGCGCCGCGATCAGCGCGCGGATCGCGCCCAGGTCCGCGGCGCCCAGCACCTGGTTGGCGATCAGCACGCGGCGCGCGCCGGCCGACACGCCCACGGCGACCTGCGTGACGGTGGCGAAGGTGATGCCCCAAGCGCCGGCGTCCAGCTGGCGGCGGAACAGCTCGGGCGACATCGTCGTCTTGCCATGCGGCGCCAGGTCGATGCCGCGCTCGCGCACGAAGCGCTGCATCCACGCGATGTTGTGCGCCAGCGCCTCGCGCCTGAGCACCGCCAGCGGCAGCGGCAGCCGCCCGTCGAGCACGTGCCAGCCGGCCGCGGCGAGCTGCTCGCGGCTCATCGGCGGGGCGTCGTGGGGCCAGCCCTTCAGGCCGGGGGCGTAGGGGGTGTCGCGGCTGGCGCAGGTGTCGCCGGCCATCGTCACGGCATCATCTCGAAGCGGTCGCGGTTCGCGCGGGCGCACTCGGCGATCACGGTGAGCGTGCGCACCACGCCCTCGGTACCGATGACGAACGGGTTCGGTGCCGACGGGTTCGCGCGCAACGCGGCCAGCCGCGACACCGTGAGGTCGTTGGCCGGGTGGTTGGACAGCAGCACCTCGATCTTCTCGGTGCGCGCGATCTCGCGCATGCGGTCGGCCGCGGCGATGTAGGCGTCGAGCCGGCGCAGGTCGCGGCCGAAGTTGAAGCTGGTGCCGCCCCACACGACCGCACGCCAGCTGCGCGCGCCCGAGCGCACCTCGAACACCGGCGAGATCGTGCCCAGCGTATGGCCGGGGGTCACGACCATCGTCACCATCGTGTCGCCCTGGCGCAGCACGTCGCCGTCCTGGATCGACAGGTCGCGTGTCCGGTCACGCCGCGGCGGCGCCGGCCAGATCGGGTTGGCGAACTCGAGCTGCGTCTCGGTCATCGTCCAGTCGATCTCGCTCATCACCACGCGCGGCTTCGAGGCCGCCGCGACCTCGCGGATGCGGTCGGCGCCGCCGTAGTGGTCGCCGTGCCCGTGCGTGACGAGGATGGTCTTGATCGACGCCGGGTCCAGCCCCTGCGCCTTCAGGCCACCGACGATCAGGCGATCGGCTTCGTCGACGGTGTTCAGCGCGTCGATCAGCACCAGGCCGTCGCTGGTCTTCAGCGCCCAGGCACTGACCCAGGCGCCGCCGACGTAGACGAGGTTGTCGAAGGCTGCGCCGGGCGGCGGCGCGGGCCGCGCGATGAGCCCGGCGAGGTCGATGCTGCCGGCCGCGGGGCGGGTGGCCGAGGCCGGCTTGCACAGGCCGAGGTACTCGGGGTACTCCTTGCCGGCGGCGCGGGTGGCCGCGTCGACATGGGCCTGCACCGAGGCTTCGGTGGCGGCGGCGAGAACCGCCGGGACCGGCAGCAGGCCGGCGGTGGCAATCGCCAGGACGGCGCTGCGCACGAGGCGCGGTGAGTGGAACTGAGGCGTCATGGCGGGCTGGCCGGCGGTGGATCGCCGGATCGTAGCTCGACCGGTCCTGCGCCCGGGTCGGCCGGCCGACGTGCGTGATCGCACCTTTCCAAGAACATTTGTACAAATGTAAATGCGGCGGCCGGAACTTCCCGGCTGCCGCTCGGATCAGCTCCTGTCGGCAACCCGCAGGAGGCGCGCGTGCAGGGCTGGATGACGTGGTGGGAGACCTCGGGCGGCGAGCGCTGGCTGGTGCCGGCCCTGGCGGCGTTGCGCATCGTGCTGATCCTCGCCGCGGCCTGGCTGCTGGTCGCGGTGCTGCAGAAGCTCGTGAAGACGGCGCGTATCCGCATCGCCGCACGCCTGCAGGGCGAGGGTGCGGCGACGCGGGCCGAGACCATCGGCCGCGTGATCCGCTACCTGGTGGCACTCGTGGTCGGGGCGCTGGCACTGATGATGGTGCTGGCCGAGATCGGGATCTCGCTGGCGCCCATCCTCGGCGCGGCCGGCGTGGTGGGACTCGCGGTCGGGTTCGGCGCGCAGTCGCTGGTCAAGGACTACTTCACCGGCTTCTTCATCCTGTTCGAGGACCAGATCCGCACCGGCGACGTCGTCAAGGTCGCCGACATCGGCGGCCTCGTCGAGGACATCACGCTGCGCCACGTGCGGCTGCGCGACTACGACGGCACCGTGCACTTCATCCCCAACAGCCTCATCACCACCGTCAGCAACATGAGCCGCGGCCACGCGCAGTCCGTGTGCGACATCGGCGTCGCGTACCGCGAGAACCTCGACGAGGTGTACACGGTGATGCGCGAGACCGCCGCCGCCCTGCGCGCCGACGCGGCCTACGCACCGCGCATCCTCGCGCCGCTCGAACTGGCCGGCGTCGAGCGCTGGGACGACAGCGCGGTGGTGGTGCGCTGCCGCTTCAAGGTGGTGCCGCTGGCGCAGTGGGACGTGCGGCGCGAATTCCTGAAGCGGCTCAAGCAGGCCTTCGACGAGCGCGGCATCGAGATCCCGTACCCACATGTCACGGTCTACGCCGGCGCCGACCGCCAGGGCCGCGCTCCGTCGCTGCCGGTGCGGCTCGACGGCGCCCCGGCGCGCGAGGGATGAAGCGCACTCTCGAGCGCCGTGCGCCGCTTTCCGGGCGGCAGCAGTCGGGCCCCGAGCATCATCTCCGCCTGGGTGACGGCCGTGACGAACAGGCTGTCGGCAGGCTGCGCCGCGATCCAGGCGAGCACCGCGGGTGCGGTTGCACTGCGCAGCAGTTCTGACAGGACGTTGGTGTCCAGCACCATGCTCATCGGCGGCGCGCCGGGGGCTTGCGTCGGGGCTGCGGGGGCGTCGCCGACGGGAGGTCGGGGGGCGGCCGCACCGGATCGCGGGGCTCGTTCCCGTGAGCGGGCTGAATCGGCCGCTGGCGCCGCGCGCCCCGCCCGTGGCCTGCAGCGGCGCCTGCGCGTAGCGGTCGCGGACGCCTAGACCCCGGACAGCACAGCGTCCAGCGCAGAGACCAGCGCGCTGGCCTGTGCCGCCACGTTGGCCACCGGTCGCCGCAGCAGCCTGGCCGGCAGCGGCGCGGCGTAGTGCGCCAGCGCATGCAGCCGGCGGCCCTTGACCACGATGACCGGACACAGGGACGTCGGCACCTTCCCGACGAACTCCAGAACGGCCAGCGGCAGGGTCAACCGCGTGGCGAGGGCATCGAGCAGGTCGCTCTGGATCACGACCACGTAGGGGATCCCGGTGGCTGCGCTGCTGCTCGGATTGGCGTAGACATCGTACTGGGCCATCGGGCCTCACCACGGGCGCAGGTCGGCACCCGGAATGCCATGCGCTTCGACGCGGGCGTTCTCGGCGGCGATCCAGTCGCCGAACTCCGCCTCGAACGCCTTCCTGCGTGCGGCGCGGCTGGCCTTGGCTTGGCGAGCCTGCAGCGCCTGATAGTGCTCGGCCGAGAGGATCACGGTGTCGAGTTGACCTGCCTTTTCCACGAACACCGGTTCGCGCTTGGCCTGGGCGCAGAGGCTGCCGAATCGGTTCTTGGCTTCCGTGGCGGTGACTCGCATCGGGTGGTTCCTCCTGAGCTAGCCATTTTAGCCATTCGTCCTTCGGTACCGGCCGCGGCTGCGCCGCAGCGTTCCAACCCGCGCGTCGCGGCACTACAGTCCCGCTGCCTCTGCCGCTCCCCGGCCCCGCCCATGGACCCCATCCACCACACCATCGCCATCCAGCAGGTGCACGGCATCCTGCTGGGCGCGCGCCATCGTGGCCTGGCGGTGGAGCCGCTGCTGCTGCAGGCGGGCATCGCGCCGGCGCTGCTGGAGTCGCCGCTGGCGCGCATCTCGCAGCTCCAGTACGCGGCGCTGATCCGGCTGCTGCGGCGGCGGCTGCGCGACGAGCTCTGGGGGCTCACCGACCGCCCGCTGAAGCCCGGCACTTTCGCGCACGTGATGCGGCGTGGGGTGGGCTGCGCGACGCTCGGCGAGGCGCTGCGCGCGGGCCACGCGCAGTTGCACCTGCTGCTCGACGACTTCGTGCCGCGGCTGCAGGTGCACGGCGGCGTGGCGCGGCTGCGCTACGTGCCGCGGCGCGCGTCCGACACGCGGCTGGACTACGCGATCAAGGCCACGATGCTGCTGGGCTACGGCGCCGCGTCGTGGCTGGTGGCGCGGCGCATTCCGCTGCTCTCGGTGGACTACACCGACGGCCACCGCAGCGCCGAGACCTCGCGCGTCTACCAGGTGCCGGTGCGCTTCGGCGAGCCCTGCGTCGGCCTGTCGTTCGAGGCGCGCTGGCTCGAGCTGCCGGTGGTGCAGTCTCCGCAGAGCCTGCGCGACTGGCTGCGCGGCGCGCCGGCCAATCTGATCGTGCGCTACCGCGACAGCAGCAGCGTCACCGACCGCATCCGCCGCGTGCTGCGCAAGGGCCTGGGCGGCGAGATGCCGTCGCTGGACGACGTGAGCGCGATGCTCGCGGTGGCGCCGCAGACGCTGCGCCGCCGGCTGCAGGCCGAGGGCCGCGGCTTCCAGCAGCTGAAGGACGAGACCCGCCGCGACGCCGCCATCGAGTGGCTGCTGCAGACGCCGTGGCCGCTGCCCGAGATCGCCGCGCGGCTGGGCTTCTCGGAGGCCAGCACCTTCCACCGCGCGTTCAAGCAGTGGACGGGGCTGGCGCCGGGCGAGTACCGGCAGGTGCATGCGGCCGAGGAAGGGCGACGCGGCCCGGTGGCCTCCGTGGGCACCGTGGCATCGCGGCCGGGCGATGCGCCGGCCGCCAGCGTCCCGCAGACGCTGCTAGCCTGAGCGGCCCGCCTGCACCACGCCCTGCGCGATCAGCTCGTCGATCTCGGCGTCGCTGCGGCCGCATGCGCGCAGCACCTCGCGCGTGTGCTCGCCCAGGTGCGGCGCGGCCGGCACGGGCTGCGCGTGCGCGCCATCGAAGCGTGCCGCCGGGCGTGGCATGCGGATGCGGCCGATGCCGGCGTGCGCCACCTCCGCGAAGGTGCCGTTGTGCATCACCTGCGCGTCGTGCGGCAGCTCGGCCTTTCGGTTGACGCGGCCGGC
The DNA here is from genome assembly GCA_016789955.1 of Rubrivivax sp. Taxonomy (GTDB): domain Bacteria; phylum Pseudomonadota; class Gammaproteobacteria; order Burkholderiales; family Burkholderiaceae_C; genus Rubrivivax. The sequence continues at coordinate 173,206 of JAEUPB010000075.1, forward strand.
GGGCGCGCCTTCGGCAGCGAGCCGCTCGAGCCAGTGCGCCACCGGCTGCTGCGCGATGAAGCCCTCGGCCATTGCGCGCAGCTCAGCGTAGTGGCGGCGCCGCAGCGGGATCGTGGTGAAGCGCGGATCGACGATCCACTCCGGGTGCCCGAACGCGCGGCACATGCCGGCGAACTCGTCGTCCTGCGGCGTGACCATCGCGAACCAGCCGTCGGCCGCGCGCCACAGCGCCAGCGTGCTGCCGTACTCGGGCACCGGCTCGGGCGGCTCGTCGAGGAACGCGTGGTTGTAGCCGGCCTCGGGCCACAGGAAGGCCACCGCGGCGTCGAGCATGTTCACCTGCACGCGGCGGCCGCCGCCGTCGCGGCTGCGCGCCAGCAGCGCGGCGGTGAGCGCCTGCGCCGCGGTGAGCGCGGTGACCTTGTCGCACATCAGCGTGCGCAGCAGCCGCGGCTCGCCGCTGCGCTCGTCGGGGTGCGCGTCGGCCATGCCCGAGACGGCCTGGATCACGGTGTCGTACACCCGCTCGCCGGCGCGCGGGCCGTCGGGCCCGTAGCCGGTGATCGAGAGCATGACGAGCCGCGGATGCTCGGCGTGCAGGCGCTCCCAGGGCAGGCCCAGTCGCTCCATCACGCCGGGGCGGAAGTTCTCCACCACCGCGTCGGCGCGCGCGATCAGCTCGCGCAGGATGTGCAGGCCCGCGGGCTGGCGCGCATCGAGCACGATCGAGCGCTTGCCGCGGTTCAGCGCGGCGTAGAGGCCGCTGAGGTCGCCCTTGGCAGGGCCGATCACGCGCGTCAGGTCGCCGCCGCGGCTCTCGACCTTGATCACCTCGGCGCCCTGGTCGGCGAGCATCCCGGTGGCCATCGGCCCCGAGACCACGGTGGAGAGGTCGAGGATGCGCAGGCCCGCCAGCGGGCGGCTCGCGTCCGGGACGGTGCTCATCGCCGCGCCGCTACGGCTGATCGACCTTGATGTTGGCCGCGCGGATCGCCCGCGCGAAGATCTCGCCGTCGGCGCGGATGGCCTGCGCCAGCTGCTCCGGCGTGCTGCCCACCGGCTCCTGCCCGAATTCGAGCATGCGGTTGCGGATGTCGTCGGTGCGGATGGCCCGCGCGATGCCGTCGGAGAGCTTGGCCACGATGTCCTTCGGCGTGCCGGCCGGCGCCAGCACCATGAAGAAGCCCACCGGCTCGAAGCCCTTGTAGCCGAGTTCGAGGAACGTGGGCACGTCGGGGAACACGGTGGCGCGCTGCACGCCGGTCATCGCCAGCACCTTGGCCTTGCCCGCCTGCGCCAGCGGCCGCAGCGTGGCGGTGTCGAGGATCGCCGCCGACACCTGGCCGCCGAGCAGGTCGGTCACCATCGGTGCCGCGCCCTTGTAGGGGATGTGGGCCAGGTCGAGCTTGGCGGCGAGGTTCAGCGTCTCGCCGAAGATGTTGGCCGAGGTGCCCTGGCCGAACGACGCGTAGCTGTGCTTGCCCGGGTTGCGGCGCACCACCGCGATGAACTCCTCCAGCGTGTTGGCCGGGAAGTTCGCGGCCACCGCCAGCGCCACCGCCGAGCGCGACAGCAGCGACACCGGTTCGAAATCCTTCTGGATGTCGAACGGCAGCTTCTGGTACAGCGCGTGGGCGTAGATGATGTTGGAGATGGTCAGGCCGATCGCATAGCCGTCTGGCGGCATCTTGGCCATCTGCGAGATGCCCAGCCAGCCGGCGGCGCCGGGCCGGTTGTCGATCACCGGCGGCTGGCCCCAGTACTCCTGCAGCTTGCCGCCGATGCCGCGCGCCAGCACGTCGTTGCTGCCGCCGGGCGTGAACGGCACGATGATGCGGATCGGCTTGTTCGGGTAGTCCTGGGCCTGGGCCTGGGCAAGGGCCTCGTTCGGGGCGATGGCGGGGGCCAGGCCCAGCGCCAGCAGGTGGCGGCGGCGCAGGGTCGCGAGGGCGGGCAGGGGCATCGTCGTCTCCGGTGTCGTTCGTCGGCGCAGGGCGCGCCGATCCGCACGGGCGTGCAGGCCGTGCGGCGCGGATCTTTCGGCGTGCGGGGCCGGCTGGCAATGACGGAAGAGATGACGCGGCATTGACCAAAAACGCCAATGCCCGCAGGCGCTCCGGGATGAACCTCGTCCGTGGGGCCGAGAGCCGCGCCGTCAGGTGGACTTCCGGGCCGAGGGACGCGTCGCCTCGGCGCGTTCGAGCTTGTCCAGCAGCGCGAGTGCCCGGCCGGGATCGCCGCGGGCCGCCCGGGTCTCGAACCGCACGCGGGCGTCGTAGTTGGCGAGCGCCACCGTGGCCAGCTCGTCCATCAGCTTGTTGACGCTCACCGAGTTCGCCCGCGCCAGGGCCTTCAGGCGCTCGTGCTTGTCATCGGGCAGGCGGATGGTCAGGGTGGACATGGGAACAACTCCAGGCAGCGCTCGGGCGGCAGCACCCGCAGCATCGGAAACTTCAATTCGCCCCGCGTCACGTCGCGCAGGTTGCGCGTGACGATCACGTCGGCCTGCGCCGCCACCGCCAGCTCGATGAGATGGTTGTCGGCTTCGTCGGGCAGGTTGGGCCGCCACGCGTAGAACACCTCGACCCATCGGCAGCGCGAAAGCAGGGCATCGAGCACCGCCTCACGGTCGCGGGGCCCGAGGACCGAGTGCTCGAACAACGCCGATCGGCCCATCACGTCCTCGTACTCCGCCAGGAGGGCAGGGCCGATCACCGGGAGGTAGGCGCCTCGCAGGCAGGCCCTCAACACCGCCCGCGCACTGCCCCCGCCGCGCAGCAGCGCCGCGACGAGGATGTTGGTGTCGAGCACGATCGTCGGCACGTGTCAATGCTAGCGTATGTGCTGTCACTTTCCACACCCAACGGTCCGGCGTGTGCGGCATCGGCGCGCCGGCGCGGCCCCCGGCCCTGAGCGCTTTCGCCACGCCCCCCGGTGCTTACCGCCATTGGAAGCGTTGCCCGACCTGCGGACACTGGCGAACATGTACCTGACCCAAGGGCTGCACCGCGCGCTGCAGCGCCAGCCGCACCGCACCGCGCTGACGCACGTGCAGGGCGCGGTGGTGCGCCGGCACACGGTGGCCGAGGTGCTCGACGCGGTGGCGCGGCAAGCGGCGGCGCTGGCGGCTGCCGGCGTGCAGCCCGGCGACCGCGTGGCGTTGCTGGGGCCGAACGACGACCGGCTCGTCATCGCGATCTATGCCTGCTGGTGGCACGGCGCCGTGGCCTGCCCGTTGAACGTGCGCTGGAGCGCGGCCGAGGTGGCCGGCGCGCTGGCCGACAGCGAGCCCGCGCTCGTGATCGCCGACGAGGCGCTTTCGGCGCGGCTGCCCGCCGGACCGGCGCCGTGGCCCACGTGCACCTTCGAGCAATGGCGAGCCGATGCCGCCGCGCACGCGCCCACCCCCGACACCCGCACCGGTGGCGACGCGCTCGCGGCGCTGCTCTACACCGGCGGCACCACCGGCCGTGCGAAGGGCGTGATGCTGACGCACGCGAACTTCTGGGCCGCATCGATGACCCGCGGCGCCGAGCTGAACAACCCGCCGGAGTCGGTGTCGCTGCTGGTGGCGCCGCTGTTCCACGTGGCCGGGCTCGGCCGGCTCGTCGGGCAGACGCTGGTGGGCGGCGCCTGCGTGACGATGCACGGCTTCCGCCCCGACGAGGTGGTCGACGCGATCGAGGCCCACGACATCACCGACACCATCGTCGTGCCGACGATGCTGCAGGCGCTGCTCGAGCAGCCCGGCTTCGACGCACGGCGCGTGCAGGGCCTGACGCGCATCGCCTTCGGTGCCGCGCCGATGCCGCCCGACCTGCTCGAGCGCGCGCTGCAGGCGTGGCCTCAGGCCGAGTTCTTCCAGGCCTACGGCCTGACCGAGACCGCCGGCGCGGTGTGCATCAACCTGCCGCAGAACCACCGCAGCGCCGAGGCGCGCGCGCAGGGGCGGCAGCACAGCGTGGGGCGTGCCGGGCTGGGTGCGGAGATCATCGTCGCCGACGAGTCCGGCCGCGAGTGCCCGCGCGGCACCGTGGGCGAGGTGCTGCTGCGCGGCCCGATGGTGACGCCCGGCTACTGGCGCCAGCCCGAGGCCACCGCGGCGGCCTTCCGCGACGGATGGTTCCGCACCGGCGACGCCGGCCGCATGGCCGACGACGGCACGCTGCAGATCGTCGACCGGCTGAAGGACATGATCATCACCGGCGGCGAGAACGTCTACAGCGCCGAGGTCGAGGCGGTGCTGCGCGCGCACCCGGCGGTGGCGCAGGCCGCCGTGGTGGGCGTGCCCGACGTGCGCTGGGGCGAGGCGGTACACGCCTTCTTGGTGCTGGAGGCCTGTGCCGCAGAGGCCGCGACGGTGGATGCGCTGCGCGTGTGGTGCCGCGAGCGCCTCGCGGGCTACAAGTGCCCGCGCGGCGTCACGGTGGTCGACACGCTGCCGCTCTCGGCCGCCGGCAAGGTGCTCAAGGCCGTGCTGCGCCAACAGGCGCTGGATGCGGCGCAGGCCACGCAGGAGCGCGCCGCATGACGCCAGCGCTCAGCGACGACCCGCGCCAGGTGTTCGACCGCGTGCCGTTCATGCGGCTGCTGGGCCTGCAGCGCGAGCGCTCCGAAGGCGGGCGGGCGCGCCTGGCGCTGCCGCCGCAGCCGGAGCTGGGCAACGTGATCGGCGCGGTGCACGGCGGCGCGCTGGCGACGCTGCTGGACGTGGCGATGGCCAGCGCGGCCGTGTCGGCGCGCGACTTCGTGCAGACCGCCGTGACGCTGGCGCTGCACACGCAGTTCATCGCGCCGGGCACCGGCCGGCTCGTCGCCGACGCGCAGTGGCTGCACAGCGATGGCGACGTGGCCCATTGCCGCGCCACCGTGACCGACGGGCAGGGGCAGCTGGTGGCGCAGGGGCAGGGCACCTTCCGCTACCTGCCGCGGCCGCACGGCACGGCGGCGTCCCCGACCTGACTCGTATCAACCCGCACGCTGACGGATCATCCCCATGCAGCTCGACCTCACGCAGTTCCGCGGCCGCCACGTGTTCGTGGCCGGCGGCACCACCGGCATCAACTACGGCATCGCCGAGGCGTTCGGGCGCGTCGGCGCTCGCGTGGCGGTGCTCAGCCGCTCGGCCGAGAACGTGGCCACCGCGCAGGCCCGCCTGCAGGCGCTGGGCGGCGAAGCGCTGGGCTGCGTCGGTGACGTGCGGCAGCCGGCCACGGTGCAGGAGGCGATGGCCCGCGCGGTGGCGGCCTACGGCCCGATCGACGTGCTGGTGTCGGGCGCGGCCGGCAACTTCCTGGCGCTGGCGGCCGAGATGTCGCCCAACGCCTTCAAGACCGTGGTCGACATCGACCTGCTGGGCAGCTTCAACGTGCTGCGATCGGCGCACGAACACCTGCGCAAGCCCGGCGCCTGCGTGATCCAGATCTCCGCGCCGCAGGCCGACACGCCGACGCCGTGGCAGTCGCACGTGTGCGCGGCCAAGGCCGGCGTGGACATGCTGACGCGCACGCTGGCGCTGGAGTGGGGCGGCGAGGGCATCCGCATCAACTCGATCGTGCCCGGCCCGATCGCCGACACCGAAGGCATCCGCCGCTTGGCGCCCACGCCCGAGGCCCTCGAGCGCATGACCGCGCGCGTGCCGCTGCAGCGCATGGGCCGCTGCGAGGACGTGGCGCGCTGCGCGCTGATGCTGGCCAGCGACTGGGGCAGCTACATCACCGGCGCGGTGATCCCGGTGGACGGCGGCCTGTCGCTGACCGGGCCGCGCGATTTCGCATCGGCCGCGGCCGCGGCCGCTGCGGCGCGGAGCCGCGCGTGAAGGGCGGGCCCACGTCGAACCCCACCACCGGGCGTGCCGCCGCGGCGATCGACGCCGACCCCGGTGCCCCTGCGCCCGGCGACCGCGGCGCGATCGTCGCGCTGCTCGACCGCGCGATGGCGCAGGCCGCGCGCGAACGCGCCGGCGATTCGCGCGAGGCCGAGGCCGTCGACCTGCACGTGAGCTTCCTGCGCCCAGTGGCCGGGCGCATCGTCGCCGAGGGCCGCGCCGTCGGTGGCGGCCGCTCGACCTGCTTCTGCGAGGCCCGCCTCGTCGGCGCCGGCGGCGACATCGCCGCGCAGGCGATGGGCACCTACCGCTACCGCGAGGCCGCCGCCGCGCCGTAGCGCGGCAGCCCGCGCACCCACCACCGACTTCCGCACGAGGACCCCACCCGATGAGCACCGCCCGCCTCCAGCGCCCCGTCCACGTCGTCGGCGTGGGCATGATTCCGTTCACCAAGCCCGGCGCCAGTGCGCCGTACACGCAGATGGGCGCGCAGGCCGCGTCGCTCGCGCTGGCCGATGCGAACCTCGACTACGCGCTCGTCGAGCAGGCCTACGTCGGCTACGTCTACGGCGACTCCACCGCCGGGCAGGCGGCGCTGTACGGCGTGGGGCTGAGCGGCATCCCGATCTTCAACGTAAACAACAACTGCTCGACGGGCTCGTCGGCGCTGTTCCTCGCGCGGCAGGCGGTGGAGAGCGAGCAGGTGGAATGCGCGCTGGCGCTGGGCTTCGAGCAGATGCAGCCCGGCGCGCTGAAGAGCCACTGGGACGACCGGCCGTCGCCGCTGGCGCGCTTCGCGCAGGCGATGACCGAGCACCAGGGCTACCAGGCTGACGCGCCGCGCGCGGCGCAGTTCTTCGGCGGCGCCGGGCGCGACTACATCGCGCAGTACGGCATCCGCAAGGACACCTTCGGCCGCATCGCGGTGAAGGCGCGCCAGCACGCGGCCCGCAACCCGCTGGCGGTGTTCCGCCAGACGCTGACGCTCGACGAGGTGATGGCCGCGCCGACGGTGTTCGACCCGCTGACGCGCTACCAGTGCTGCCCGCCCACCTGTGGCGCGGCGGCGGCCATCGTCTGTTCTGCCGACTTCGCGCAGCGCCACGGGCTGGACCGCACGGTGGTGATCGCCGCGCAGGCGATGACTACCGACCGGCCGCAGGCCTTCGACGCCGACGACATGCGCCAGGTGGTGGGCGTGGACATGGCGGTGCGCGCCGCCCGGGCCGTGTACGAGGCCGCAGGCATCGGGCCCGAGGCGATCGACGTGGTGGAGCTGCACGACTGCTTCACCGCCAACGAGCTGCTCACCTACGAGGCGCTGGGCCTCACGCCCGAAGGCACCGCCGAGCGGTTCATCCTCGACGGCGACAACACCTACGGCGGCAAGGTCGTGACCAACCCGTCGGGCGGGCTGCTCTCCAAGGGCCACCCGCTGGGCGCCACCGGCCTGGCGCAGTGCTACGAGCTGACTCAGCAGCTGCGCGGCCGCGCCGAGCAGCGGCAGGTGGAAGGCGCGCGCATCGCGCTGCAGCACAACCTCGGCCTGGGTGGCGCGTGCGTGGTGACGCTGTACCAGGCCGTGCACTGAGGAGGCCCGGACCCATGCTCGACCGCCGCCACATCGGCACCGAATTCCCGCCGTACACGGTGGACGTGGAGCGCGGCCGGCTGCGCTTCTTCGCCAAGGCCACCGGGCAGACCGACCCGGTGTACGTCGACGACGAGGCGGCGCGCGCCGCCGGCCACCCGGGTCTGCCCGTGCCGCCGACCTTCTTCTTCTGCCTGGAGATGGACGGCCCGAATCCCGGCGCGATGCGCGAGCTGCTCGGGCTGGACCTGCGGCGCGTGCTGCACGGCGAGCAGGGCTTCACGTACCACCGGCTGGCGCATGCAGGCGAGCGGCTCACGTTCCGCCAGCGCATCGAGGACATCTACGACAAGAAGGGCGGGGCGCTGGAGTTCATCGTGCGCCGCACCGCGGTGAGCGACGCACAGGGCGCTGCTGTGGCCGAGCTGCGCGCCGTCACCGTCTACCGGAACCCGGCACCATGAAGACGCTGCCCGACTGGAGCGCGCTGCAGGTGGGCGATGCGCTGCCCACGCTGGAGCTGCCGCCGCTGACGCGGCACACGCTGGCGCTCTACTGCGGCGCCAGCGGCGACCACAACCCGATCCACGTCGACATCGACTTCGCGCGTTCGGCCGGCCTGCCCGATGTCATCGCGCACGGCATGCTCTCGGCGGCGTGGGTGGCGCGCGTGCTCACCGACTGGGTACCGCAGCACGCCATCCGCTCGATCGACATCCGCTTCGCCGCGATGACCGGCGTGGGCGAGCGCATCACCTGCACCGGCCGCATCACCGAGAAGCTCGACCGCGCCGTGCGCGTGGCGCTGCAGACGGCCAACGCCGACGGCGCGGTGAAGCTCACCGCGGAAGCGGTGCTCGCGTGGCCATGAACAACACACCCTGGAGACACGCATGAGCACACTCAAGCTCGACGGCAAGGTCGCATTGGTATCCGGCTCGGGGCGCGGCATCGGGCGCGAGATCGCGCTGAAGCTCGCCAGCGAGGGCGCCAGAGTCGTCGTCAACGACCTCGACGCCGAACCCGCCGCGCAGACCGTGGCCGAGATCACCGCCGCCGGCGGGCACGCGCTGGCCTGCACCGGCAGCGTCACCGAGCCGGGCTTCGCAGAGCGCTTCGTCGCCGCGGGCGTGGACGGTTTCGGCGGCCTGGACATCATCGTCAACAACGCCGGCTACACCTGGGACACCGTGATCCAGAAGATGAGCGACGAGCAGTGGGAGGCGATGCTCGCCGTGCACCTGACGGCGCCGTTCCGCATCCTGCGCGCCGCTTCCGGATTCATCCGCGAGGCCGCGCGGCGCGAGGCCGACGAGGACCGCGAGGTGTTCCGCAAGGTCGTCAACATCTCGTCGACCTCGGGCGTGTTCGGCAACGCCGGGCAGGCCAACTACGCCGCGGCCAAGGCCGGCATCAACGGCCTCACGCGCGCGATGGCCAAGGAGTGGGGGCGCTACAAGGTCACCGTCAACAGCGTGGCCTTCGGGCTCATCCGCACGCGGCTCACCGAGGCCGATGCAAACGCCGGCGCGACCATCGACGTGGAAGGCCGGCAGATCCGCGTCGGCGTGAATCCGCAGATCCTGAAGACGGCCGAGTCGATGATCCCGCTGGGCCGCGGCGGCCACCCGCACGAGGCGGCCGGTGCCGTGTACCTGTTCTGCATCCCCGAGAGCAACTACGTCACCGGTCAGGTGCTGGTCTGCGGCGGGGGCCGGCCATGATGCCCCGCCGCGCGTGGGAGGGCGACGACGTCGCGCTGCTGCGCGAAAACGCCCGCCGCTTCTTCCAGCGCGAATGCGTGCCCAACGAGCTGCGCTGGCGCGCGCAGCATCACGCCGAGCGCGGGCTGTGGAACAAGGCCGGCACCGCGGGCCTCCTGTGCGCCAGCATCCCCGAGGCCTACGGCGGCGGCGGCGGCAGCTTCGTGCACGAGGCCGTGCTGTGCGAGGAGCAGTGGTACTGGCTTTCGTACGCGTTCAGCAACAACGTGCACAGCGGCATCGTCGCGCACTACCTGCTGGCCTACGGCCGCGAGGACCAGAAGCGCCGCTGGCTGCCCAAGATGGCCACCGGCGAGCTGGTCTCCGCCATCGCGATGACCGAGCCCGGCGCCGGCACCGACCTGCAGCGCATCCGCACGCAGGCGCGGCGCGACGGCGACGCCTACGTGATCAACGGCAGCAAGATCTTCATCACCAACGGCCTGCACGCCGACCTGGTGTGCGTGGCGGTGAAGACCGACGCCGCGGCCGGCTCCAAGGGCATCTCGCTGGTGATGGTCGAGACCGCGGGGCTCGCGGGCTTCCGCCGCGGGCAGCCGCTGGACAAGATCGGCCAGAAGCTCAACGACACCACCGAGCTGTTCTTCGACGATGTGCGCGTGCCGGCCGAGAACCTGCTCGGCGACGCCGAAGGGCAGGGCTTCGTGCAGCTGATGCAGCAGCTGCCGCGCGAGCGGCTGATCATCGCCGTGGGCTCGGTGGCGCTGATGCGCCGCGCGATCGACGAGACGCTGGCGCATGTGCGCGAGCGGCAGGTGTTCGGCCAGCCGCTATTGAAGCAGCAGAACACGCGCTTCGTGCTGGCCGAGTGCGAGACGCAGGCGCGCGTGGCGCAGGCCTACGTCGACGACTGCATCGCGCGGCTGCAGGCCGGCACGCTCGACGTGCCCACCGCGGCGATGGCCAAGTGGTGGACCACCGACACCGCCTGCAAGGTGGTGGACGAGTGCGTGCAGATGTTCGGCGGCTACGGCTACATGAACGAGTACCCGATCGCCCGGCTGTACACCGACGTGCGCGTGGGCCGCATCTACGGCGGCGCCAACGAGGTGATGAAGGAGCTGATCGCGCGCGAGCTGGAGCGCGGTTGATCCCGCGCCGGCCCCGAACCACGATGCCCACCACCGCGCACCTCGCCCACTGGCCCGCGCACGTGCCGCGCGAGCTGCTCGTGCCGCCGCTCACGCTGCCGCAGGCGCTCGCCGGCAGCGCCGCGCGTCGGCCGGCGCACGCGGCCATCGTCTTCGAGCGCTGCACCCTCACCTACGGCGACCTGGCCGCACGCGTCGATGCGCTGGCCGGTTGGCTGCAGCAGCGCTGTGGCGTGCACGCGGGTGACCGCGTGCTGCTGCTGTCCCAGAACCGCCCCGCCTGGGTGGTGGCGGCCTACGCGGTGCTGCGCGCCGGCGCGGTGCTCGTGCCGGTGAACCCGATGTGCAAGCGCGGCGAGATCGCCTTCCACGCCGACGACAGCGGCGCACGTGTGGCGCTGGTCAGCGAAGAGCTGATGGACGAATTGACGCAGGACTCGCCCTGCGCCGTCCTGCCGCTGGCCGACACCTTGGCCGCCGCGCGTGCCGCTGCGCTCGCACCCGGCCCGATGCCCGCCGACCCCGACGCGCTGGCCGTGCTGCCGTACACCTCGGGCACCACCGGCCAGCCCAAGGGCTGCCGGCATACCCATGCGACGCTGCGCGCGTCGCTCGCCGCCTCCGCCGTGTGGAAGCGGCTCGACGAACACAGCGTGGTGCTCGCCGTGGCGCCGCTGTTCCACATGCTCGGGCTGCAGAACGGCATGAACCTGCCGCTGATGCTGGGCGCCACCGCGGTGATGATGACGCGCTGGCATGCGGCCACGGCCGCCGAGCTGATCGAGCGCCACCGCGTCACCGCGTGGTCGGCGCCGCCGGCGATGGTGATCGACCTCTACGCCCAGCCCGGCACTGCGGCGCGGGACTTCTCGAGCCTGAAGCTGCTGTCCGGCGGCGGCGCCGCGATGCCCGAGGCGGTGGCCGCGATGCTGCGCGAGCGCCACGGCCTGGTCTACGAGGAAGCCTACGGCCTGACCGAGACTGCGTCGTTCCTGCACGCCAACCCGCCGCAGCGCTGCAGGCGCCAGTGCCTGGGCATGCCGACGCAGGGTGTGCAGTCGATGGTGGTCGACCCCGAGACGCTGGCCGAGCTGCCCGCGGGCGAGGTGGGCGAGCTGCTGACGCACGCGCCGCAGCTGATGCTCGGCTACTGGCAGCGGCCCGACGCCGATGCCGAGGCCTTCGTGACGATCGGCGGCCGGCGCTGGTTCCGCACCGGCGACCTGGCCCATGTCGACGACGAGGGCTACTACTTCCTGCGCGACCGGCTCAAGCGCATGGTGAACGTGTCGGGCTACAAGGTCTGGCCGGCCGAGGTGGAAAGCCTGATGTACGCGCACCCGGCGGTGCACGAGGCCTGCGTCATCGCGGTGCCCGACCCCGAGCCCGGCCGCGATGGCCGCGAGCGCGTGCAGGCCGTGGTGGTGCTGAAGCCGCAGGCGCGCGGCACGGTCGACGAGGCGGCGCTGATCGCCTGGTGCCGCGAGCGCATGGCCGTCTACAAGGCGCCGCGCGCGGTGGCCTTCGTCGATGCACTGCCGAAATCGGGCACCGGCAAGATCCAGTGGCGCGAGCTGCAGGAGACCTATGCGCGGGCAGCCGTTGCCAGCGGATGACATGAGACCAGAGGAGTTCGAACGATGATGCTCAGGGACAAGGTGGTGGTGGTGACCGGTGCCGGCGGCGGCATCGGCCGCGAGATCGCGCTGGCGATGGCGGCCGAAGGCGCGCGCGTGGTGGTGAACGACATCGGCGCGTCGGTGGGCGGCCAGGGGCACGACGCCGGGCCGGCCCGGCGCGTGGTGGACGAGATCCGCGCCGCCGGCGGGCAGGCGGTGGCCAACACCGACAGCGTCAGCGACGGTGCCTCGGCTGCCCGCATCGTCGGCACCGCGATCGACGCCTGGGGCCGCGTGGACGTGGTGGTGAACAACGCCGGCATCCTGCGCGACCGCTACTTCCACAAAATGAGCGCCGAGGAGTTCGACTCGGTCATCCAGGTGCACCTGTACGGCAGCTTCCACGTCAGCCGCGCCGCCGCGCCGCACTTCAAGGAGCAAGAGAGCGGCTGCTACATCCACATGACGAGCACCTCGGGCCTGGTGGGCAACTTCGGGCAGGCCAACTACGCGGCGGCCAAGCTCGGCATCGCGGCGATGTCGAAGTCGATCGCGCTGGACATGCACAAGTTCAACGTGCGCTCGAACTGCATTTCGCCGTTCGCGTGGAGCCGCATGATCGGCTCCATCCCCACCGAGACGCCCGAGGAACAGGCGCGTGTCGAACGGCTCAAGCAGATGACGCCGGCCAAGATCGCGCCATTGGCCGTCTGCCTGGCCAGCGACGACGCGAAGGACGTCACCGGCCAGATCTTCGCCGTGCGCAACAACGAGATCTTCCTGATGAGCCAGCCGCGCCCGCTGCGCAGCGTGCAGCGCGGCGAGGGCTGGACGCCGCAGAGCGTGGCCGCGCATGCGCTGCCGGCGCTGAAGGCGAGCTTCTACGCGCTCGATCGCTCGGCCGACGTGTTCTGCTGGGATCCGGTGTGATCCGCCGACCCCGGACCCCCACCCCTTCGAGGAGACCTGATTGAACCGATGTTCCCTCGGCCGCCGTGCCGTGCTCGCGACGCTGGCCGCCACGGCCGTCGCCGCCCCCGCCTGGGCCCAGACCACCTACCCGGGCCAGCCGGTGAAGCTCATCGTGCCGTACCCGGCCGGTGGCGCCACCGACATCCTCGGCCGCACGCTGGCGGCGAAGCTGCAGGAGGCCTGGGGCCAGACCGTGCTGGTGGAGAACCGCGCCGGCGCGTCCGGCACCCTCGGCAACAACGCCGTGGCCAAGGCGGCGCCCGACGGCTACACGGTGCTGGTCGCGATCACCGCGCTGATCCAGCAGCCCTCGCTGATGGACAAGCTGCCCTACGACCCGCTGAAGGACTTCGCGCCCGTCACGATGATTGCGCGCAGCCCGAGCATGCTGGCGGTGCCGCTGTCGTCGCCGGCGCGCACGCTGAAGGAGTTCGTCGAGCTGATGAAGAGCCAGCCCGGCAAGCACAGCTTCGGCAGCTACGGCGCGGGCACGTCGTCGCACATCCAGGGCGCGCTGCTGAACCTGCAGGCGGGGCTGGACCTGGTGCACGTGCCGTTCGCCGGCGCCGCGCCGCTGCTGACCAACCTCGTCGGCGGCCAGCTCTCGTCGGCCTTCATCGACAGCGCCTCGGCGCGCGCACAGCTCGCCAACATCCGGCCGTTGGCCGTGACCGGCACCGCGCGCATGCCCGGCCTGCCCGACGTGCCCAGTTTCCAGGAGCTGGGCTACCACTCGTACGACCCCTACGGCTGGTTCGGCGTGTTCCTGCCCGCGGCCACGCCGCCGGCGGTGGTGCAGAAGCTCTCCGACGACGTGAACCGCATCCTGCGCCTGCCCGACGTGACGGCGCGCATCGAGGGGCTGGGCCTGCAGGTGGGCGGCGGGCGGCCCGAGGAGTTCCAGCAGACCGTGCAGCGCGAGCTGGCGCTGTACGCGAAGATCATCCGCGAGGCGAACATCCGGCTGACGCCCTGACCCTCGCGCCGCGCCGGCGGGACAATGTGCCGCCGCCGCGTGGCCCGAGCCAGGAGAGACGCCCGATGCATGCCGAGACCGACCCGCACCAGGAGATCCGCGACGCGGTGCGGCAGCTGTGCCGCCAGTTCCCGGACGAGTACTTCCGGAAGGTGGACGAGCAGCGCGCCTACCCCGAGGCTTTCGTCGACGCGCTGACGAAGGCCGGCTGGATGGCCGCGCTGATTCCGCAGGACTACGGCGGCTCGGGCCTGACGATGGCCGAGGCCTCGGTGATCATGGAGGAGATCAACCGCTCCGGCGGCAACTCCGGCGCCTGCCACGGGCAGATGTACGTGATGAACGCCATCGTGCGCAGCGGCTCGGCGGCGCAGAAGCAGCGCTACCTGCCGAAGATCGCCACCGGCGAGCTGCGCATCCAGTCGATGGGCGTCACCGAGCCCACCACCGGCAGCGACACGACGAAGCTCAAGACGATGGCCGTGAAGAAGGACGGCCGCTGGGTCATCAACGGCCAGAAGGTCTGGATCTCGCGCATCCAGCACAGCGACATGATGATCCTGCTGGCGCGCACCACGCCGCTGGCCGAGGTGCAGAAGCGCTCCGAGGGGTTGAGCTGCTTCCTCGTCGACCTGAAGCAGGCCGTCGGGCACGGCCTGACGGTGCGGCCGATCCTCAACATGGTCAACCACGAGACCAACGAGCTGTTCTTCGACAACCTCGAGATCCCCGAGGAGAACCTGCTCGGGCCCGAGGGGCGGGGGTTCAAGGTGTTGCTCGACGGGCTGAACGCCGAGCGCACGCTGATCGCCGCCGAGTGCATCGGCGACGGCTACTGGTTCATCGACCGTGCGACGAAGTATGCGAACGAGCGTGTCGTGTTCGGCCGCAGGATCGGCCAGAACCAGGGCGTGCAGTTCCCGATCGCCGAGGCCTACATCGAGCTGGAAGCCGCCAACCTAATGCGCTGGAAGGCCTGCGCGAAGATCGACGCGCACCAGAACGCCGGCGCCGAGGCCAACATGGCCAAGCACCTGGCAGCCAAGGCGAGCTGGGAAGCGGCCAACGTGTGCCTGCAGACCCACGGCGGCTTCGGCTTCGCCTGCGAGTACGACGTGGAGCGCAAGTTCCGCGAGACGCGGCTGTACCAGGTGGCGCCGATCTCGACCAACATGATCTTCAGCTACGTGGCCGAGCATGTGCTCGGGTTGCCGAAGTCGTACTGACGCGTTCCTCCGAGGCCGGGCCGTTCCCCGCCCCGGCGTTCACGCCCGCGGCGTCTCCAGCGCCGCCAGCAGCTTCAGCAGCAGCGCGCACAGCTGGGCCCGCTCGGCGGCGCTGAGGCCGGCCTCGGCCTGGCGGCGCAGTGCATCGCGCCGCTTGCGCTCGGCGCGCAGCAACTGCTGCCCATCGGCCGTGGGCGCCAGGCGCAGCTGGCGGCGGTCGGTGGCGTCCTCGGTGCCGTCGAGCAGCTTGCGTGCGCGCAGCTCCTTCACCAGCCGGGCGAGCTGGGCCTTGTCGCGGCCGCTGTGGGCGGCCAGCTCGCTCTGCGTGGCGCCCGGATGCCGCGCGAAGTAGCCGAGCACGCGGGCCTCCATGCCGTTCAGGCCCGCGCCTTCCGCTGCCGCCCCTGATGCCGCCGACGCGCTGCGCAGGCGGTGCATGAGGGCGTGCACCAGCTCCGGCCAGTCGTCGGCGCGGTGGCCGGGGTGGGAGCCACCCCCCGGTTGGTTGACATGGTCAACTGTTTTCGCCATGATGGTGGACATTATCAATCAAACGTCCCCATCGATGCCCCTCGAACTCCCCGTGAAGCGCGTGCAGCGCGTGCGCCATGAACTGAAGCTGCGCGAGCTGCTCGTGCACCGCGTGCGCGAGGTCTCGCCCGCGCTGCGCCGCTTCACCTTCGTCGCGGCTCCGGGCCACAGCCTGCACGACTTCGTGAGCGCGTCGTTCGACGATCATGTCAAGCTGATGTTCGACGCCGGCGACAGCGAACCCGTGCGGCGCGACTACACGCCACGCCGCTTCGATGCCGCCGCCGGCGAGCTGGACATCGAGTTCGCGCTGCACGGCCACGGCCCGGCCTCGGCCTGGGCCGCGCAGGCCGCGCCGGGGCAGACGGTGCGCATCGGCGGGCCGCGCGGGTCGTTCGTCATCGATCCGGCGCACGACTGGCACCTGCTGGTGGGCGACGAGTCGGCGCTGCCGGCCATCGCGCGGCGCCTGGAGGAACTGCCGGCCGGTGCCCGGGCGATCGTGCGGGTGCGCCTGCCCGACGGTGCCGACGTAGGCGCCATGCCGGCGCTCGCCAGCCGTGCCGGGCTCGACGTGCAGTGGCTGCCCGGGCACGAGCCGCTGTGCGCGGCGCTGCGGGCGCTTGCGTGGCCTGCCGGCGAGGGCTACGCATGGTGCGCCGGCGAGGCCGCCGAGGTGGCGCATTGGCGGCGCATCCTGGTCGACGAGCGGGGCCACCCCCCGCACGCCATCCGTGCCGCGGCCTACTGGAAGCAGGGCCGGGCGGCACACCACGAGAACCTCGAAGGGTGAAGCGCGCCGGTGCCGCGCCTCGATCGAAGGGATACACCGGGCGGAGCGAGTCGATGTACAAGTGCGCTGCCGCCTGACACCGCAGCTGGAGAACCCGCATGGGCATGAACATGGTGACGAACCGGTTCGTCTTCCGCACCGTCGAACTGCCGAAGATGCCGACGCCCGAGTACTACCTGACCGCCGCGCCCGAGATGATCGCGAAGGCCTGGTCGCAGGCGAAGTCTGACCTGTCGGGCCTGATCAGCCTGACCGGGCTGAAGATCTCGACGCCCGATTTCCGCTCGCTGGCGATCAGCGCCCGCCTGCGAGACGCCGGCGGCGAGGGGCCGGGCCGGCTCGAGTTCGACATCGCGCTGTTCAACTTCAGCGTCGAGATGTGGGTCTACTACCCGTACGGTGCTCCTGGCGCGGAAAGCTTCGGCAAGGCCACGGTGCCCAAGGAGGTGGAGGCGTACCGGGAGTTCCTGACGAAGCTCAACGGCTGGTCGCTCGGCGGCAAGAAGCTCGTCACCGACAAGGACCTGAAGGGCTTCAACGAGGAGTTTCCGCCCAAGCCCCCGAAGCCCACCGTCTACAAGAACTACGCCGAGATGGCCAAGAAGAGCAAGGACGACGTGGCCGCCTTCCGCGCCTGGGCCAAGAAGAACCCGAAGGCCGCCAAGGCGTTCTCCGACCTCGACAAGTCGGCCAAGCTCGCGGCGGATGACCCGGGCCGGCAGACCGCTCTCAAGGGGATCGATGCAGCGCTGAAGGACTACTACGCGTCGTTCTGAACGGGTGGCTGGCGGGGAGGGGCCGTGGTCCCTCCGACAGGAATCGAACCTGTATCTGGCGCTGAGGAGGCGCCCGTTCTATCCATTGAACTACGGCGGGAGCGGCGAGGATTCTCCCATGCCGCTACGGCTTGTCGGACTCGCCGACGCGCCAGGTCCAGATGACGTCGAGCGAGTTCTCCTGGCCCGATTGCGCGCGTAACGTGAAACGTTGGGCGATGCGGTAGATGAGCTGCCAGGTGCCGGTGGTGGCGTTGACGCTGCGCTCGTAGCCCACGTACCAGCGGCGCGAGAGCTGCTTGCCGAGGCTGATGACGGTCTCGCGCACCTCGCCGTCGCTCTGGCGCAGCGTCAGCTCGTCGAGGCCGAGCGTGCGCATCAGCGTGTCGGTGGGCGCCTCGCCTTCGCCGGAGAGCAGTGCCACCGCGGCGCGCTGCAGCAGAGCCGTGTCGGCGCGGCCGAGGCCGTCGCTGGGCCGGCCCAGCACCAGCCACGAGAGCTTGTCGGTCTCGCTCATCTCGGGGTCGCTGTACAGCCGCACGCGCGGGTTGACGAAGGTGCCGGTGATGGCCACGCCGACCCGCGCGTCGAGGTTCGGCCGCAGTGCCAGGATGTCCAGCGCCGGGTTCTCGGGGGGGCCGCTGAAGACGAGGTTGCCGCGGTCGATGTCGAGCTTCTGCGCATAGGCGGCGTAGGTGCCGCCCTCGGCGCGCACGAGTCCGGTGATGGCGAGTCGCCCGCCTGGCGTGGTGATGCGCAGCTGGCCGCCGAGGCGCGTGTCCAGCCCGCGGCCGCGCACGCGCAGCTTGTCGCCGAGGTCGACGGTGGCGTTGAGCTGCACGGCGCGCCGCGGCGCGGCCTTGCCGGCCTCTGCCGTGTCGGCTTCCCGGCGTGGGCTGCGTGCATCGCGGATGACCACGTCCTCGTCGAGCGACGGGGCGTCGCTGCGGCTCACGTCGAACAGCCCTTCGTCCACCGCGACGCTGCCGTCGACGACCAGCGCGTCGGCGCGCAACTCGACGGTGGCGTTGCCGCTGGCCACCACGTGCCGGTCGGCGCGGCCGAGCACGCGGAAGCGCTGCGCGCGGGCCGACAGGCGCGCCACCGGTGCGGCACCGAACTCGGCGCGACCGCTCATCTCGAGGCGCCCCTCGCCGCCCTTCAGCGTGAGTCGATCGATGGTGGCCCGTTCGCCCTGCAAGGAGACGTCGAGCTGCCCGTCGCTGACGTCCACGCCCAGCAGCAGGTTGCGCACGGCGATGTCGCGGCCTTCGGCGCGGCCAATGTACTCGGGCGCGCCGACGCGGCCGCCGATGGTGGCCTGCGTGACCAGCGAGCCGCCCAGCCGCCAGCCCGGCGGCACCCAGGCGCTCCAGATGCCGAGGTTGCCGACGCGGGCCTCGACGCGGCCGGTGAGCGGCGTGCGCGCGTCCGGCCAGCGCTGGCCGGGCGCGGTGCGCAGTTGCTGCTCGCCGCGGATGTCGCCGAGGATGCGCCCCGAGAGCTGCTCGACCAGGTTCCAGCGGCCGTCGTCGGCGGTGAGCGCGAGTTGGAGCGACTGCAGGCCGAGCGACTGCCGGCCCGAGGGGTCGTCGATCGAGAGGTCGCCGCGGTCGCGCTCGAACGCGACGTCGGCGCTGAATCGCTGCGCGGCGGCGGCGATGTTGAGCCGCGCCTTCAACAGCAGGTCGCCCCCCCAGCCCATCGTGGGCTGCATGCGCGCGAGCATCGGCGCGGCCTGGAAGGGGTCGACCTGCGCGCGGATCTCGAAGTCGGGCCGCGCGCCGCCGAGGTCGACGCGGATCGCATCCCAGCGCAGCTGCAGCTCGCGGGCGATGCGGGCCTGCCCGGCCTCGGCGCGCAGCTCGCGCAGCCCGCCCGCGGGCACGAAGCGCAGCTCGGTGCGCAGGCCGCGGGCGTCCAGCCACTCGCCGGGCAGTGCCGATGCGCGCCGCGCGGCTTCGCCGCTGGCGCCGACGAGAAGTTCGTCGACGACGCCGCGCCAGTTGCCGCCGCCCGCGCCGTCGGCCTGCCAGGCGCCCTGGCCGCGCAGCCGCGTGCGCGTGCCGGGGCCGGGGCGCAGGCCGAGCAGGTCTTCGGTCCAAGCCGGCGGGCGCAGCGGCAGCTCGGCGTCGAGCGTGATCCGGTGTTCGCGCGCCGTGCCCTGCAGCTCGGCCTTCAGCGCGTCCATGGTCCAGCCGCCGGAGCGCAGGCCGCTCACGTCGAGGGTGCCGGCGAGCGGCTGGTCGGCGCCGGTGTCGAAGCGCCAGTCGAAGCGCGCGCGGGCCAGCGTCGTCCCCTGGGCCTGCAGTTGCTGCGCGGTGGCGCTGCCGTGGCTGCGCACGTCGGGCCAGCGGCCTTCGGCGTCGAGCGTCACGGCGGCGCGGCCCTCGGCACCGGCCCAGTCGGCGGCGTCGGGCACCAGCTTCAGCAGCGGTGCCAGCGCAGCCAGCGAGTCGACCGACAGTTCGCCGTGGTAGCGGTCCTGCAGGCCGGGGCCGAGCGGGTCGCCGCGGCCGTCGACCACCAGCCGGCTGCCAGCGGCGCGCAACTCGGCGCGCAGTTGCCCGGGCGCGTTGCCGCCGCTGCGGTAGCCCAGCGTCACCTCGCCTTGCACCGGCACGCCGGCCAGCAGCGACTCGTGCAGCCGCACCGTGCCGATGCCGGCCACGCGCTGGGCGAGCTGCAGCGGCGGCAGCCGTGCCGCGTCGGCAGGCAGCTGCACGTCGAGCTGCCAGCCGGCCGTGAGCCGGTGCGGGCCTTGCCGCCAGGCCGCGCCGGCAGGGCCTTCCTCGCCGGGCCACCACAGCACCGGATCGACGTCGACGAGCGAGCCTTCGGTCTTCACCTGCCAGCGCCCGCCGGCCGCGCGCACGGCCTCGCCGGAGAGCTGGGCCACGGCCGCGCCGGCCGCGGCGCGCAGCTGCCGCACCATCAGGCGCTCTTCCGACAGCCGCGTGTCGAGCTGCAGTTTCAGCGGCACGGGCCGCACGTCGAGCCGGCCGTCGAGTTCGCCGCGCAGGTCGACGGTGACCGGGGCTTTCGTGGCGGCCGCCGCGGAGCCGGGGAAGGGCAGGCCGGAGATCGTGAGGTCCAGCGTGCCCGAGACCTGCGCGGCCAGCGCACGCACGTCCACGAGCTGCGGGCGCACGCCGGCCAGCGTGGTCTGAAGCTGCAGCGCGTCGCCGCTCCAGCGGCCGCTGCCGCGCCAGTGGCCGGCGTCCTGTCCGGCAGCGCCGGCCAGCGCGATGTCGAAGCTGCCGATGTCCAGCGCGCCGCGGTGGCGCAGGTCGGCGCGCAGCTGCGCGTCGACGTGCCGCAGTGGCAGCCGGCGCTGGTCCCAGCGGCCGGCGCGGTCGTTGTCCAGCCGCGCGACGAACTGCATCGGCGCCTCGAGACCGGTGGCCTGCACGTCGACCGTGCCCGCGAGACCGGTGGCCGGCAAGGCCTCCGAGAAGCTCGACAGGTCCAGCGCCGTCGTGCGCGCCTGCAGCGTGGCCACGGGCCAGTGTGCGAACGAGGCGATGGTGGCGGTGAGGTCCAGCGCCGGCGGCGAGCGCCCCTCGCGCGGGCTCGCGCCGCGCAGCGTGGCGGTGGCGGCGAAGCGCTCCAGCGGGCCGCGGGCCACGGCGCTGGCCGTCCACGCGCCGGTGTCTCCGGCGGGGCCCGTCTCGCGGGGCGCCATCGTGGCGCGGGCATCCAGCATCAGCGGCCGGTGCGTGCCGATCTGCACCTGTCCCTCGATGCGCACGCGTTCCCAGTCGAAGGCCACGGCGTCGAGCCGGTGCAGCGTGCCGCCCTCGGCCGACACGGTGCCGCGTCCCTTGACGTTCAGCGCCGGCGCCAGCGTGCCGATCGTGAAGCGGCCGACCTCGATCTCGTCGATCACCGCCTGCAGCGGCGAACCGATCGACAGCGGCGGCGAGGAAGGAGGCCGCGGCCGGTCATTCAGCGGCAGCTCGACGCTCCGTGCGCGCACCGAGGCGGCATGCACCGCGCCCCATACGCCACCCGAGCCGCCCACCCACGACCAGCGCAGGCCCGAGGCCACGGCGCCTTCGATGACCACGGCCTTGATGCCGGTGTCGAGGTCGATGACGAGGCGGTCGACCTCCCAGTGGTCGGAGAGCAGCGCGCCGCGCACGCCGGTGGCATGGATGCCGGGGGCACGGTCGAGCAGCCAGATGGTGCCGCCCTCGCTCTTCAGCAGCCACCACACGCCGGTGGCGGCGAGGCCGAGCACGGCCGCGGTGGCCGCCGCCACCCACAGCAGCGGCAGCATCAGGTGCCACAGCGCCCGCAGCGGCCGCGCGCGGGCGTGGCGGTGCGAGGGGTGCAGCGGATCGGGCTCGGTCACAACGCGATGCCGATGCTGAAGTGCACCCGCCAGCGGCGCAGTTCCTCGCCGTACGCGAGGTCCAGCCGCAGCGGGCCGACGGGGCTGCGCCAGCGCAAGCCGAAGCCGGTTCCTACGGCGGGCTTGAAGTCGTTGAAGCTGGTGGCCGCGCGGCCGGCGTCGATGAACACCGCGCCCCACAGCGACGGCAGCGACGCCGAGAACGGCCGCGCCACCTCGACGCTGGTGGTGAGCAGCGCGCCGCCGCTGGTGACGGTGCCGTCGACGATGGGCCCGAGGTCGCGGTAGCCGTAGCCGCGCACCGAATCGTCACCGCCGGCACGCCAGAGCTGCGAGTCGGGGGCGGCCACGCGCGACTTGCGGAACACCTGGCCGGCCTCGACGCGGGCCTGGGCGTACCAGGCCTCGCCGAGCGGCATGTAGCCGGTGAAGCGCGCGTAGGCGCGGCTGAACGGGCCACCGATGGCGTCGGAGTCGCCCGAGGCGCGCGAGCGGCCGAGCCCGGCCTGCAGCGCCAGCGTATAGCCGCGCGTGGGCAGCACGATGCTGTCGAGGTCGCGCATCACGTAGTGCGCATTGCCCGACAGCGCCAGCGTCTGCGTGCGCGTGGCCGCCACGGTCTCGCTCGCGCGAGTGGTGCGCAGGCCGCGCTCGGCCTCCAGGAAGTACAGCCGCTCCAGCCGCTGGCCGTCGTAGGCCCGGCCCAGCCGCACGCGACCCGACGAGACCACGTCGGTGCTCGACTCCAGCCGCTCGATGACGAGGCCGGCCACGTTGCGCTGCCGGTTCGGCCCCGGATGCGTGGAGAGTTCGACGTCCAGCGTCTGCTTCTGGCCGCCCACCTCGAGGTAGCTGCGGCTGCGCAGCGGCTGCCCGAACAGGCGCCGATGGATGTGCTCGACGCTGGCGCGCGGGCCGGTGTTGGCGCTGTAGCCCACGCCCACCGTGTAGACCTGCAGCGGCTGCTCGACGAGCTTCACCTGCACGCGCGCCGCGCCGGCCTGTGCCGAGTCGAGTTCGTGCGTGACGGTCACGCTTTCGAACAACCCCGACTTCTGCAGCCGCTCCTGGTAGTCCAGCAGCAGGCTCTCGGTGAGCGGCTGGCCGCGGCCGAACTCCGCCAGGTTCAGCACCGTGGCGGTCTCGTGCACCTTCAGCCCTTCGACGGTGATGTCGCCGGCGCGGAACAGCGGCCCGCTGTCGGCCACGACGAAAAGGCGCACGGTGTGCTTGTCGCGGTCGACCTCGGCCGCGGTGCCGCTCCAGCTCGCGGTGGCGTAGCCCGCGGCACGCAGCCGTGCCAGCGCCTGCGCCTTGGCGTCGCTCCACGCGGGGTTGCGGAAGCTCGCGCCAGGTGGCAGCAGCCAGGCCCGTTCGAGGTCGGCACGCAGGGCCTTGGCCCGCGCATCGCCGCCGTCGGCCAGCTCCTGCAACTCGCCCTGCACCTCGAAGGTGAAGCGCGCGATGGTGGCGCGCGGGCCGGGGTTGATGGCGAGAACCGCCTCGCTGGGCGCGGAGCCGCGCGCCGCGCCCGCCGGGGCGGAGGCCGCCGCGCCGGACAAGGGGGCGCGCGTCACCGTCACCGTCGGCGCGAAGTAGCCCTCGGTCTGCAGCAGCTCGCGCACCTGCGCGGGCGAAGCGTCGACCAGACGCATCCACTCGGCCTCGCCGATGCTGTCGCCGCGGCTGAGCATCGGCAGCCGCGTGAGGTCGAGATTCTTCTCGATCAGCGCGCGCAGCTCCGGTGGGGCGTCGATGCGCACGCGCACCGCCAGCGCGGCGGCGTTCGCCTCGTCGTCGGAGCGCACCGACATGCTGCCCGGGCGTTCGGAGGTGCCGAACATCGACGACCACATCGCGCAGCCCGAGAGCAGCGCCGGGCCCGCGCACGCGAGCAGCAGGGCTGCCGTGCGCGCCGCGCGGAAGGTCATTTGCTCAGCAGCCGCATCGCCCCCTCGAGCCCGGCCAGCGTCAGCGGGTGCATGCGCTGGTTCATCAGCTGCTGGATGATCGAGATGCTCTGGCGGTAGCCCCACACGCCCTGCGGCTCGGGGTTGATCCAGGCGTACTTCGGGAACGCGTGCGTGAGGCGCTGCAGCCACTCGGCGCCGGCCTCCTCGTTGTTGTATTCGACGCTGCCGCCGGGCTGCAGGATCTCGTACGGGCTCATCGTCGCGTCGCCGACGAAGATCAGCTTGTAGTCCTTGTTGTACTTGCGGATCACGTCCCAGGTGCTGAACTTCTCGCTGAAGCGGCGGCGGTTGTTCTTCCACATGAAGTCGTAGACGCAGTTGTGGAAGTAATAGAACTCGAGGTGCTTG
>JAEUPB010000110.1 GCA_016789955.1 Rubrivivax sp.
GTGCGTCTCGCCGGCGATGGTGACCTGGCGCTCCTGCATCACCTCGAGCAGCGCGCTTTGCACCTTGGCCGGCGCGCGGTTGATCTCGTCGGCCAGCAGCAGGTTGGCAAACACCGGGCCGAGCGAGGTGCCGAATTCGCCCGTCTTCTGGTTGTAGATGCGCGTGCCCACCAGGTCGGCCGGCACCAGGTCGGGCGTGAACTGGATGCGCTTGAAGCTGCCGCGCACGGTGCGCGCCAGCGTCTTCACGGTGAGCGTCTTGGCCAGCCCCGGCACGCCCTCGACGAGCAGGTGGCCCTGCGCCAGCATGCCGATCAGCACGCGCTCGAGGAAGCGGTCCTGCCCGACGACGACGCGCTTGACCTCGTAGAGGATGCGCTCCATCAGCGTGGCGGTGGCGGAAGGATCTTGCTGCATGGAGCGGGGCCTTCGATAAGGAAGCTAGAACGGCGGCATGCCGGCGGCCGACGCCGCGTTCTCGATCGGCACGGCGAAGCCGATGCCGATGAACGTGCGCTGCTCCGACGGGTTCAGGATCGCGGTGACGATGCCCACCACGTGGCCGTCCATCGTGACGAGCGGGCCGCCGGAGTTGCCGGGGTTGGCCGCGGCGTCGAACTGGATCAGGTTGGTCAGCGTCTTCTCGCCCTCGGGCGAGCGGAACTCGCGCTTCAGGCCCGACACCACGCCGTAGCTCACCGACGGGCCGATGCCGAACGGGTGGCCCACCGCGATGACGTGGTCGCCGGGGCGCAGGTCGGCGGTGGAGCGCATGGTGGCGGCTTCGAGGTCGTCGGGCAGGCTGTGGGCCTTGAGCACCGCGAGGTCGTTCTCGGGTTGCGCGCCGACGATGCTGGCCTCGCTCTCGTGCCCGTTGGCGAAGCGCACCTTGACCTTCTTCGAGCCCCAGACCACGTGCAGGTTGGTGAGGATGGTGCCGTTGTCGATGATCACGACGCCGGTGCCCAGGCTGCGCTCCATCGCGCGCTTCTCCGGCTTGTCGTCATCGTCGTCGTTCTCGTTCATCAGGCCGATGACCCGCACCACCGAGGGCAGGATGGCCTCGTACGCGGCGGCCGCGGCGCTGGGCAGCGGCTCCTTCTCGAGCGACTCGCGCACCGCACGGTCGATGTCGTCCTGCGTCACCGCGCGATGGCCGCCGCGCAGCTGCAGCGCCGAGAGCGCGACCACCGCGCCCACCAGCAAGCCGACCAACCCCCAGAGCACCGGCGGCACGCGCGCGGCGCCACGCGGAGCTGCCGCCGCTGCGGCCGGGGCATCCGTTGCTCCCGCTGCCGGCCCGCCAGCCTCGGCCGCGGCGCCGGTGGGGCCCACGGGGCCTGCAGCGGGCGCTGCCACGCCGGCCTTCGGGCGTCGCGACGGGCTGTACAGCGGGGCCTTCTTCATCGGCTGGGCGGTGCGTGCGGCGGCAACACTATCACGGCCCGTGCCGGCCTGCGCGGCATGCCCCATCATTGCCTTCGATGTGGATCGACTCCCACTGCCACCTCGACGCCCCGGAGTTCGATGCCGACCGCGACGCGGTGGTGCAGCGCGCCCGTGAAGCCGGCGTGCAGCGGCTGCTGCTGCCGGCCGTGGCCGCGGCACACTTCGACGCCGTGCGCCAGCTGGCGCACCAGCATGGCGCGGCGTACGCGCTGGGGCTGCACCCGCTGTACGTCGAGGCCGCGGACCCGGGCGACCTCGGCCGGCTGCGTGAGGCGCTGGCCGCGCAGCGGGGCGACCCGGCCCTGGTGGCCGTGGGCGAGATCGGCCTGGACCACTTCGTGCCGGGTCTGGACCTCGAGCGGCAGCAGCAGGTCTACGTCGAGCAGCTGAAGATCGCCCGCGACGCCGCGCTGCCCGTGGTGCTGCACGTGCGCCGCTCGGCCGATGCGCTGCTGGCCGGGCTCAACCGGGTCGAGGTGCCGGGTGGCATCGTGCACGCCTTCAACGGCAGCCGCGAGCAGGCGATGCGGTTCGTCGAGCGCGGGTTTGCCCTGGGTTTCGGCGGTGCGATGACCTTCGAGCGCGCCTTGCAGATCCGGCGCCTCGCGGCCGAACTGCCGGCCGAGGCGATCGTGCTGGAGACCGATGCGCCGGACATCCCGCCGCAGTGGCTGTACCGCACCGCTGCCGAGCGCGCCGCCGGGCGCACCAGCCGCAACGAGCCGGCCGAACTGCCGCGCATTGCCCGCACCCTGGGCGACTTGCGTGGTTGGAGCGAGGCCGAAACCGCTGCGGTGACCAGCGCCAACGTGCGGCGCGTGCTGCCGCGGCTGCAAGGATGAGCGGCGAGCGGCTGGACGGCCTGCCGCCGGTGATCGGCCGGGCCACGCGGCTGCTGGTGCTCGGCAGCTTCCCGGGCGAGGCGTCGCTCGCCGCTCTGCAGTACTACGCCCATCCGCGCAACCAGTTCTGGCCGATCCTCTCGGCGATCTGGGGTCTGGACCTGCGTGGGCTCCCTTATCGGGCCCGACTGGACGAGGTGCGCCGGCGCGGCCTCGGCATCTGGGACGTGTACGCCAGCTGCCGGCGCGCCGGCAGCCTGGACACGGCCATCGAGGACGCCGTGCTGAACGACTTCGCGTCGCTGCGGCGGCGGGCACCCCGGCTGCACACCGTGGCGCACAACGGCAGCGAGTCGGCGCGCACGATGCGGCACATGGAAGCGCTCGGGTTCGAGGTGCTGCGCCTGCCGTCCACCAGTCCGGCCAACGCCAGCTGGTCGTTCGAACGCAAACTGGCCGCCTGGCAGGCTGCATTTGCGAACGCCGGCCTGGCGACCAGCGGTTATCGTCCCTGAATGCCGGAACCCAGCGCCCCGCTCCCGCCGGTCACCGTGTCGGAACACGATGGCGTGCGCTACCTGCACCTGGGGTCGCCGTGGGTGCAGGGCGCGATGCGCATCCGCCGTCCGCAGGTGGTGGAGCTCGAGTACATCCGCCGCATGCTGGCGGCAGTGCTGTGGCTGCCGTCGGCATCGCTGGGCCGCGGCCGCGCCGTGCAACTCGGTCTGGGCGCCGGGGCGCTGACGCGCTTCACCGCGCAGACGCTGGGCATGCCGACCACGGCCGTGGAGCTGAACCCGCAGGTCATCGAGGTCAACCGGCGCTGGTTCCACCTGCCCGAGGATGAGCGGCTGGACGTCGTTCAGATGGACGCCGGCCTGTGGCTGCGCGAGCACTGCCCGCCGGGCAGCGTGAGGCTGCTCTTCGTCGACCTCTACGACGAGGAGGCGGCCGCGCCGGTGCTGGACAGCGCTTCCTTCTACGCCGACTGCCACCGCGCGCTCGCCGACGGCGGCGTCATGAGCGTCAACGTGTTCGGCTACCGCTCGGTGCTCGACGAGAGCCTGCGCCGCGTGGCGGCGGCCTTCGGGCCCGACGGCGTGGCCACCGTGCGCGCCACGCGCGAGGGCAACACCACGGTGGTCGCCGCGCGCGGTGTGCCGGTGCCCGAGTCCGACGTGCTGCGCGACCGTGCCGCGGCGCTGCAGCAGCGCTGCGCCGCGCTGGAACTGAAGGCGCCGACCTGGCCGCGGCTCGTCAATCGCTACGCCGAGGCGGTGCGCCCGTGAGTTCCACGACCGCGCGCCGCGCATCCCACGCGCCGACGCAGCCGGCCCCGCTGCCGGCGGCGCGCCCGCGCGGGCCGCTCGACTGGCGCGAACTGCTGCAGTGGCTGCAGGACGACGGCTGCATCGACGCCGAATCGGCCGAACGCGTGTCGCGGCGCTTCGCCGCGGGTGCGTCGAGCCTGCACGCGCTGGTGCGGCTGGGCAATGCCGGCCTGGCGCGGCGCGACTCGGGCCAGCCGCTGGACACCGAGGCGCTCACCGAATGGCTGGCCGGCCGCGCCGGCCTCGCCCACCTGCGCATCGACCCGCTGCGCGCCGATGTCGGCCGGGTCAACGACGTGATGTCGGTGCGCTACGCCGAGATGCGCCGTGCACTGCCGGTGTCGTACGGGCTCACCGAGGTCGTGATCGCCACGTCGGAGCCCTTCGACACCGCCTGGGTCGCCGAGATCGAGGCGCACACGCGCCGCAGCGTGAAGCTGGTCGTCGCCAACCCCGACGACATCCGCCGCTACACCACCGAGTTCTACGCGCTGGCCAAGTCGGTGCGGGCGGCCACCAAGACGGGCGAGGTCTCCGCCACCGCCAGCTTCGAGCAGCTCGTCGAGCTGGGCAAGACCAACAAGCAGCTCGATGCCAACGACCAGGGCGTGGTGCAGGTGGTCGACTGGCTGTGGCTCTACGCCTTCGACCAGCGCGCCAGCGACATCCACCTCGAGCCGCGCCGCGAGATGGGCGCGATCCGCTTCCGCATCGACGGCGTGCTGCACACCGTATACCAGGTGCCGCTGGGCGTGATGAACGCGATGATCGCGCGCATCAAGCTGCTCGGCCGCATGGACGTGGTCGAGAAGCGCCGCCCGCTGGACGGCCGCATCAAGACCAAGCGCCAGGACGGCGCTGCCAACGGCCGCGAGGTGGAGATGCGGCTGTCGACGCTGCCCACCGCGTTCGGCGAGAAGATGGTGATGCGCATCTTCGACCCCGACACGGCGGTGAAGAGCCTTGCCCAGCTCGGCTTCGCGCCGCACGACGCCGAGCGCTGGCAGCAGCTCATCGCGCGGCCGCACGGCATCATCCTCGTCACCGGCCCTACCGGCAGCGGCAAGACGACGACGCTGTACTCGACGCTCAAGCAGCTGGCCACCGAGGAAGTCAACGTCTGCACGATCGAGGACCCGATCGAGATGATCGTGCCCGCGTTCAACCAGACGCAGGTGCAGCCGGCGCTGGAGATGGGCTTCGCCGAGGGACTGCGCGCACTGATGCGGCAGGACCCCGACATCATCATGGTCGGCGAGATCCGCGACCTCGCCACCGCCGAGATGGCGATCCAGGCGGCGCTCACCGGCCACCTGGTCTTCAGCACGCTGCACACCAACGACGCCGCCAGCGCGATCACGCGGCTGGCCGACCTGGGCGTGCCCACGTACCTGATCGCCGCCACGGTGGTGGGCGTGCTGGCGCAGCGATTGGCGCGCACGCTGTGCCCGTCGTGCAAGGAGCGCGACGAGACGGCCACGCGCGAGGCGCTCGACGAACTGGTGGCGCCGTGGCGGCTCTCGGGTGGCGTGCGGGCCTACCGGCCGGTGGGCTGCCTGGAGTGCCGCCACACCGGCTTCCGCGGGCGGGCGGGCTTGTACGAGCTGCTGCTGATGAGCGACGCCGCCCGGGCCGCCGTACACCCGGCGGCGGATTCCACCGCGCTGCGCCGCCAGGCGGTGAAGGACGGCATGCGGCCACTGCGCCTGGGCGGCGCGATGAAGATCGCCGAGGGCGTCACCACGATCGAGGAAGTGCTGCGCGCGACGCCCGGCCTCGAGGCCTGACCGGCGCGCGGCTGGCGTGCAGGCGCACGCTGCTGGGGCGAGGAGCCCCTGGATCGGCTTACGTGGAAACCACACATGGCGCCCGAGACCCCCTGCCTAGAATGGGTTCGAATATCTATCGGCAGGAGACAGCGTGAAGATCAAGAGCCAGAAGGACTTCTGGTCGGGGCTGATGTTCATCGTCGTGGGCATCTCGTTCACGGTCGGCGCCACCAACTACAGCTTCGGCAGCTCGGCCCGCCCGGGCCCCGGCTACTTCCCCTTCGGCCTCGGCATCCTGCTCGCCGTCCTGG
Organism: Rubrivivax sp.; assembly: GCA_016789955.1. Classification (GTDB taxonomy): domain Bacteria; phylum Pseudomonadota; class Gammaproteobacteria; order Burkholderiales; family Burkholderiaceae_C; genus Rubrivivax. Next base: position 5,703 of record JAEUPB010000110.1, read on the forward strand.
GGGCGATGGTGCTGTTCAAGGCACTCACCATCGAGACCGAGGACGGGGAGCCGATCGGCGTCTGGGCGTTCCGACCGCTGATCTGGATCGTCGGCTCGGTCGCCGTGTTCGGGTTCGCGCTACCGTTCCTGGGCATGATCATCGCGCTGCCCATCCTCGTGGTGGTCGCCGCCGCCGCCGGGGACGAGTTCCACTGGGGCGAGGCGCTGATGAATGCCGCGATCCTGACCGTCGGCAGCTACTTCATCTTCATCTACGGCCTGAAGCTGACGATCCCGCTGTGGCCCCGTTTCATCGGAAGCTGAGGAGCACGGCATGGATCTCCTGAACAATCTCGTCCTCGGCTTCGGCGTCGCCTTCACGCTGCAGAACCTGCTGTACGCGTTCGGCGGCGCGCTGCTGGGCACGCTGATCGGCGTGCTGCCGGGCCTGGGCCCGGTGGCCACCATCGCGATGCTGCTGCCGTCGATCTACGCGCTCGACGCCACCCCCGCGCTGATCATGCTGGCCGGCATCTACTACGGTGCCCAGTACGGCGGCTCGACCACCGCCATCCTCATCAACGTGCCCGGCGAGTCCAGCTCGGTGGTCACGGCGATCGACGGCTACAAGATGGCCCGCAGCGGCCGCGCCGGCGCGGCGCTCGCCGCGGCGGGCCTGGGCTCGTTCTTCGCGGGCTGCGTGGGCACCATCATCATCGCGGCCTTTGCGCCGCCGCTGACCGAGCTCGCCTTCAAGTTCGGGCCGGCCGAGTACTTCTCGCTGATGGTGCTGGGCCTCATCGGCGCCGTGGTGCTGGCCTCGGGGTCGCTGGTCAAGGCCATCGCAATGATCCTGCTCGGGCTGTTGTTCGGGCAGATCAACACCGACGTGATCTCCGGCGTGCCACGCTACAGCTTCGACATCCCCGAGCTGACCGACGGCATCGGCTTCGTGGCCATCGCGATGGGCGTGTTCGGCTTCGGCGAGATCATCTCCAACCTGGGCAAGCCCGCCGAGCACCGCGAGGTGTTCACGAAGGACGTCAAGGGCCTGTGGCCGACGCGCGAGGACTTCAGGAACGCCTGGCCGGCCGTGCTGCGGGGCACGTCTCTCGGTTCGCTGCTGGGCGTGCTGCCCGGCGGCGGCGCGCTGCTGGCGGCCTTCGCCGCCTACACGGTGGAGAAGAAGGCGCCGATGAAGCCCGGCGAGGTGCCGTTCGGCCAGGGCAACATCCGTGGCGTCGCCGGCCCCGAGAGCGCCAACAACGCCGGCGCGCAGACCTCGTTCATCCCGATGCTGACCCTCGGCATCCCGCCGAACGCGGTGATGGCGCTGATGGTGGGCGCGATGACGATCAAGGGCATCCAGCCCGGCCCGCAGGTGATGACCAGCAACCCGCAGCTGTTCTGGGGCCTGATCGCGTCGATGTGGGTCGGCAACCTCATGCTGATCATCCTGAACCTGCCGCTGATCGGCATCTGGATCAAGCTGCTGACGGTGCCCTACCGGTTCCTGTTCCCGGCGATCATGTCGTTCTGCTGCATCGGCCTCTACACGCTGAACAACTCGAGCTTCGACGTGTTCATCGGCGCGATCTTCGGCGTCGTGGGCTACGTGTTCTACAAGCTCGGCTGCGAGCCGGCGCCGCTGCTGCTGGGATTCATCCTCGGGCCGATGATGGAGGAGAACCTGCGCCGGGCGCTGCTGCTGTCGCGTGGCGACTGGACTGCGTTCATCACGCGGCCGTTGTCGGCCGGCCTGTTGCTCGCCGCGCTGGCGATGATCGTCGTCGTGATGCTGCCGGCGATCAAGAACAAGCGCGAGGCAGCCTTCCAGGACGCTGACTGACCGAGGCCGTCTGGGCCCGCCTGCGCGGGTACGGCAACACCGCGCCCCCCAAGTCGAGCGACTTGCGGGGCGCGGCCGCTTTCCTATCATCCGTCTTCCGATCTGAGGAGCCGAGCATGCTGAAGAGTCTTCATCGCCAGGGCTGGCGCGTCGCGGGGGGGGCGATGGTGGCCGTGGCCGTCGCCGTGGGTCTTGCCGGATGCGCGCAACCCGGCCCGGCGCCCCGCGTCGATGCCGGCGAGCAGGAGTTCAACGCCGCGATCGACGCGGTCATCGACAGCGTCTTCGCCCAGCTCCAGCAGGGCGGGCTGCAGGGTGTTCTGTCGCGCCTGGAGGGCAAGCGCGGCGTGATCGTCGAGCCGGTGCTCGAGGCCGGCTCCGGCAACCAGACCGCCGCTACGCAGGCGATCGATGCCCGCATCGCGCGCCGCGTGGCCGAGAAGTTCCAGCAGGTAGAACTGCTGCCGTTCCAGTCGGGCAGCCTGCCGAAGGCGCAATACCTGCTGACGGGCACGATGGGCCGCACCGCGGGCGCAACCGGCCCGTGGCGCATCGATCTCGCGCTGTCGGACCTGAAGACGCGCACGGTGGCTGCACAAGCCACGTCGCGCGCGCGGCCGCAGGGCGTGGACCCGACTCCCACCGCGTACTACCGCGACAGCCCCGTGCTGCTGCGCGACGCGGCGGTCGGCCGCACCGAGGAGGCATCGCGCACCGCCGCGGGCCAGCTCGCGCCGGCGGGCTACCTCGACCGCGTCGCCACGTCGGCGCTGCTGGCCGATGCCACCGCCGCCTACAACGCCGAGCGCTTCGAGCAGGCGCTGGCGCTGTACAAGCAGGCGCTGGCGGCCCCCGGCGGCGAGCAGCTGCGCGTGTACAGCGGCATCTACCTCACCAACTGGCGCCTGGGCCGCATGGCCGATGCCGAGGCTGCGTTCGGCAACATCGTCGCGGCGGGTCTGGCGGCACGCAACCTGGGCGTGAAGTTCCTGTTCCGTCCGGGCGGCACCGACTTCTTCGCCGACCCCAAGTCGCCGCCGCCGTACGACGCCTGGGTGCGCCAGATCGCCCGCCAGGCCGCCTCGAGCAAGGTGTGCCTCAACGTCGTGGGCCACACGAGCAAGAGCGGCTCCGAGCAGTACAACGACCAGCTCTCGCAGCGCCGCGCGCAGTTCCTGAAGCAGCGGCTGGAGAGCGAGTCGGGCGAACTGGCCTCGCGCACCAAGGCCGTGGGCATGGGCTTCCGCGAGAACCTCGTGGGCAGCGGCAGCGATGACGCCCGCGATGCGCTCGATCGCCGCGTCGAGTTCAAGGTGGAAGGCTGCTGACTTCCCATCCGGCAGCCGTCGCGGGACAGCGCGGCGGCTGCTAGCCTTCGGGCATGCCGCTGCCCGCCGCGCTGACGCCGTTCGAGAACACCGTCTTCCGCGGCTTGTGGTTCGCCTCGCTCGCGGCGAACCTGACGATGTGGATGAACGACGTCGCGGCCGCGTGGCTGATGACGTCGCTCACGCGCGACCCGGTGATGGTGGCGCTGGTGTCCACCGCGAGCACGCTGCCGGTGTTCCTGCTCGGCCTGCCCAGCGGCGCGCTGGCCGACATCCTCGACCGCCGGCGCTACTTCGCCGCCACGCAGCTGTGGGTGCTGGTGGTCGCACTGGTGCTGGCCGCCGTGTCGCTGGCGGGCCGGCTGACGCCACCGCTGCTGCTGCTGCTGACGTTCGTCAACGGCGTCGGGCTGGCGATGCGCTGGCCGGTGTTCGCGGCCATCGTGCCGCAGGTGGTGGATCGCTCGCACCTGCCGATGGCGCTGGCGCTCAACGGCATCGCGATGAACCTGTCGCGCGTGGTCGGCCCGGCCATCGCCGGCCTGCTGCTGGCCACCGTGGGCGCCGGCGCGGTGTTCGTACTCAATGCGCTGCTGGCCGCCGTGGCGTTCCTCCTGATCCTGCGCTGGAAGAGCGAAGCGCGCACCTCCACGCTGCCCGGCGAGCGCTTCGTCGGAGCGATGCGCGCCGGGCTGAACTACACGTGGCAATCGCCGCGGCTGCGCACGGTGCTGCTGCGCATCGGCCTGTTCTTCGCGCAGGCCTCGGGGCTGATGGCGCTGCTGCCGCTGGTGGCGCAGCAGATGCACGGCGGCGGGCCGGCGAGCTTCACGATGATGCTGTCGATGGTGGGCGCGGGCGCGATCGTCGCGGCGCTGTCGTTCCCCCGCTGGCGCGAGCGCTACACGCGCGACCAGTTCGTGCTCATCGGCACGCTGGTGCACGCCGTGCTGTCGTCGGCCATCGTGCTGATCGACGAGATCTGGTTCGCGGTGCCGGCGATGTTCGTCATCGGCATGGCCTGGATCTCGGTGGCCAACTCGCTGACCGTGGCGGCGCAGACGGCGATGCCCGACTGGGTGCGCGCACGCGGCATGTCGATCTACCAGATGGCGTTGATGGGCGGCTCGGCGGCAGGCGCGCTGCTGTGGGGCCAGGTGGCCTCGCACACCACGGTGCAGATCGCCGTGCTCGCGGCGGCCGGCCTGGGCGCGGGAGTGCTGGTCGCCACCCGCCGGCTGACGGTGGAATGGGCGCAGGAGATCGACTTCACCCCGGCCCGTATCGGCACGGCACCCGACCCCGCCTGGCCCATCGGCCCTGACGAGGGCCCGGTGATGGTGACGCTCGAATATCAGATCGACCCGGCGCGCGCCGAGGAGTTCGAGGACGTGATGGAGCGCACCCGGCGGGCCCGCCTGCGCCAGGGCGCGTTGTCGTGGAGCCTGTTCCGCGACACCCTGGATCCCGGCCGCTACGTCGAGCACTTCGTCGACGAGAACTGGCTCGAGCACCAGCGCCGGCTCGAGCGCTTCACCGCGTTCGACGCCGAGCTGCGCACGCGGCGGCTGGCGCTGCACATCGGGTCCGAGCCGCCGCTGCTGCGCCGCTACGTGGCCGCGCTGCAGGACCGCCCGCCGATCTGAGCGCCTGCACGGCGCAGACCCTGCGGCGATACTTGCGCACCGTCCGCCGGAACGGACCTCTGCACGCCTTGCACACCCCGCACGCCATGACCCACGCCTTCGACTGGAACTCCGCCTATCCGAGCCGCCGCACGCCGGTGTTCGCGCGCAACGTCGTCTCCACGTCGCACCCGTGGGCCGCGCAGGCCGGCCTGGCGCTGATCCAGCGCGGCGGCAACGCGGTGGATGCCGCCATCGCTGCGGCGGCCGCGATGACGATCGTCGAGCCCTGCAGCAACGGCCTCGGTTCGGACGCCTTCTGCATCCTGTGGGACGGCCAGCAGCTGCACGGCCTGAACGCGTCGGGCTGCGCGCCGGCGGCGTGGACGCCCGATTACTTCCAGCGCAAGTACGGCGCCGATGCGAAAACGCCGCCCAAGCGCGGCTGGGACTCGGTCACCGTGCCCGGCGCCGTGTCGGCGTGGCGGGCGCTCTCCGACCGATTCGGCAAGCTGCCGTTCGCCGACCTCATCGCGCCGGCCATCGACATCGCCGAGCGCGGCTACGCCGTGCCCACCATCGTGCAGCACAAGTGGGTGGCGGCGGCCGAGCTGCCCGAGATCACGTCGCAGCCCGGCTGGTCGGCGGCCTTCATGCCGCATGGCCGCGCGCCGCACGTCGGCGAGCGCTTCACCTTCCACGAGGCGGCGCGCACGCTGCGGCTGATCGCCGAGACGCGCGGCGAGGCCTTCTACCGCGGCGAGGTGGCGCATGCCATCGCGGCGCATGCGCGCGCGAACGGCGGCTCGATGACCGAGGCCGACCTCGCCGCCTACCAGCCCGAGTGGGTGGGCACGGTGGCCAAGGAGTACCGCGGCCACACGCTGCACGAGATCCCGCCGAACGGGCAGGGCATCGCGGCGCTGATGGCGCTGGGCATCCTTCAGCACTTCGACCTGGGCGCGCTGCCGGTGGACAGCGCCGCCGCGCAGCACCTGCAGATCGAGGCGATGAAGCTCGCCTTCGCCGACGTCTACCGCCACGTGGCCGAGCCGCGCAGCATGCGGCTGACGCCTGCGCAGATGCTCGACGACGCCTACCTCGCGTCGCGCGCGAAGCTGATCGACCCGAAGCGGGCACAGCATTACGGCACCGGCCTGGCGCCCAAGGGCGGCACGATCTACCTCACCGCCGCGGATGCCGAGGGCCGGATGGTCAGCTTCATCCAGAGCAACTACATGGGCTTCGGCTCGGGCGTGGTGGTGCCGGGCTACGGCGTGAGCCTGCAGAACCGCGGCCACGGCTTCACGCTCGACCCCACCAGCGACAACCTCGTCGGCCCCGGCAAGCGCCCGTTCCACACCATCATCCCGGCGTTCCTCACGAAGGACGGCCAGCCGGTGATGAGCTTCGGCGTGATGGGCGGCGACATGCAGCCGCAGGGCCACCTGCAGACGCTGAGCCGCATGCTCGACTGGCAGCAGAACCCGCAGGCCGCCTGCGACGCGCCGCGCTGGCGCGTCAACTCCGGCAAGGTCAACTGCGAAGGCGGCTTCACCCCGGCCGCGCTGCAGGGCCTGAAGGACCTCGGCCACGAATTGCTGCCGTTCACCGACAGCTACCAGGACTACGGCGCCGGCCAGTTCATCTGGCGCCTGGGTGATCCGGCCGTGGAAGGCTACGCGGCCGCCAGCGACCCGCGCCGCGACGGCCAGGCCGCAGGGTATTGAGCGCCGAGCCGGCGGCGCGGCCGCCGACCGCCGCCTCGCACGCCGCCACGGCACCTGCCGCCTCGATGGGCCCCGGCCTGGCGATGGCGGCCGTGGGCGCCGTCGCCTTCTCGGGCAAGGCGATCATCATCAAGCTCGCCTACCGCCACGGCGTCGACGCCGTCACGCTGATCATGTGGCGCATGCTGCTGGCGTTGCCGCTGTTCGTGCTGCTGGCGTGGTGGGCGGGGCGCGGGCGGCCGCCGCTCACTCGGCGCGACTGGCTGGCCGTGGCCGGGCTGGGCTTCAGCGGCTACTACCTGGCGAGTTCGCTGGACTTCCTCGGGCTGCAGTACATCAGCGCCAGCCTCGAGCGGCTGATCCTGTACCTCAACCCGACGCTGGTGCTGCTGATGGGGCTGCTGCTCGGCCAGCGGGTGAGCGCCCGCCAGGCGCTGTCGCTGGCGGTGAGCTACGCGGGCGTGCTGCTGGTCTTCGCGCACGAGGTGCGCTTCGAGGGCCTGCAGACGCTGATCGGCGCCGGGCTGGTCTTCGCCAGCACCGTGAGCTATGCGCTGTACATGACCTTCAGCGGGCAGGTCGTGCGGCGCATCGGCTCGCTGCGGCTCACCGGCCTGGCCACCTCGGTGGCCTGCGTGCTGTGCCTCCTGCAGTTCGCGCTGCTGAAGCCGCTGGAGGCGGCGTGGGTGCCGGTGCCGGTGCTGTGGCTGTCGCTGCTGAACGCGGTGGCCTGCACCTTCGCGCCGGTGCTGCTGGTGATGATGGCCATCGAGCGCATCGGCGCAGCGGCCACCGCGCAGACCGGCATGGTCGGCCCACTGGCCACCATCGCGATGGGCGTGCTGATCCTGGGCGAGCCGATGAACGCCTGGGTCGGCGCGGGCACGCTGCTCGTGCTGGCCGGCATCACGATGCTCGCACGGTCGAGGTGACGCGCCGGCCGCGCGCCAGCGGCAGCAGCGCCCCGAGCAGCAGGGCCAGCGTGCCGGGAGAGGGCACCGCCAGGCGCTCGAGGTGCACGCGGTAGACCTCCACGCTGTCGAGTTCCTGCCCGCCCCACGCCCGGTACCCGGCGGGCACGTTGACGAACCTCACCCCGCGCAGGAAGTCGCCCGCGAGGCCCGAGGCCGATGCCGAGCGCAGCAGGTCGAACACGGCGCTGTCGCCGCCGAACACGAGGTCGCCGAAGTCCACCTCCAGCGCGCCGCCGAGCACCGCGCGCGCGGCATCGATCGCCCCGTACTCGTCGCCCCGCCGCAGGCCGTCGACCTCCACGTGCAGCAGCGTGTCCGCGCCGAGGTTCATGTGGCCGTCGACCTCGACGAGGCTGCGCTCGAGGCTCCAACTGCCGGTGTCGAACTGCAGGCGCTGCATGCGCGAGAGCACGTCGCTGAACACCAGTTCCGCCCGCCCGCCCGCGCCCTGGCCCGCCAGCACGTCCTCCGCGGTGAACCGCATCGCCTGCAGCGCGATGCGGCCCAGCGCAGTCCCCAGGCCGGCATCGCCGATGCGCACGCCGATCACGGCGAGTTCCCCGCCACTCACGCTGAGCTCTCCGTGCGCCTCGCCTCCGGGCGAGGGTGAGCGGACGACGCCCACCTGCAGCAAGCCGAGCGGGCCGGCGCGGCTGTCGACGCTGCCGATCGACACACGGCCGTCGGCCTGCCCCTGCTCGGTGACGCCGATCGCCACTGCCGAGAAGGCGCCGGCCGGGACGACCAGCGAGCCGAGTGTCGCGCGCCCCTGCGCCCGGTCGAACAGCGCGCCGTTGCGATCCTCCCCGCGGGTCTCGCCGACGATCAGCGCTCCGCGCGGCCCCAGCAACAGCGCTTCGCGAACGAACAGGGTGCCCAGCGCCGCCTTTCCGGCCTGCCCTGCGGCCGAGAGCACGCGGCCGACGTAGGTCAGCCCCGCATCCCGCAAATCTCCGAGCGTGACGCGCAGGTCGCCATTGGCGGTGGACCCGCTGCCGCCGTACGACAGGCTGCCGACATGCACCGGCACCCCGTCATCCAGCGTCACCGTGCCGCCGAGCACCATGCGGCCCCCTGTGCTGACCTGGCCGGTGCTGCGCGGGCCCAGGTTGGCCCAGCCCGCGGCCAGGCCCTTGATCGACTCGAAGGTCGAGCCCGATCCGGCCGTTAGCTGCCCGCTGGCCGAGGTGCCGTCGGCGAACGCGGTCGTGTCCCCTTGGATCGTGCCGGCGTAGAGCGACCGGAAGCCTTCCAGCGAGCGCACGCCCACCGAGCCGCGCCCGGTCGAGATCGGCAGGGTCGACCCGTCGCCGGCCACCTCGCCGACGACCAGGTCGGACGAGCCATCGCCTCGCAGCCGGCCATTGGTCAGCGTCAGGTTGCCCTGCGCGTTGCCGCCGCGGCCGACCCCCACCCGCACGTGGCCTGCCGTCGCCAGGTCGCCCTGGGTGGCACGGAAGCTGCCGGTGGCTTCGCCGCCCGGGCCGGCCACGCCGACGGCCATGGACACGGGCCCGGCCGTCGCTTCGACGCGACCGAGGGCGACCGAGCCGGTCGCCGAGCCGCCCGTCGTCACGCCGACGGTCACCGGGCCTGAGCCGCGCAGCGCGGCGGTCCCCTCGATGGTCAGCGACCCGATCGCGGTGTCGCGCCGGAAGCCGCCGACGGCGAGCGGATCCACCACGCGGTCGGTGCCGACCGTACGCCCGATGTGGACGCCGGTGCTCGCGTCCAGCGCGAAGTCGCCGCGAATCCGCACCTCGCCGTCGGCACGCTTGCCGGTCGTGCTGCCGTCGGCAGCGCTCTCGGTGGCGCCGACCCAGCGCAGCATGGCGCTGCCGGCATCGCCCCCGATCTCGAGGCGGCCCGCCGCGAGCGTGTCGCGTCCGCCGCCCAGTGCCGCCCCGACGGTCGACAACCCTCCACCGAGGATGAACGAGCCGGCGGAGGACAGCGTGCCCTGCGCAACGGTGCCATCCAGCGGGCTGAGAGCCTCGCCGAGCGAGAGCCCGAACGCGCGACCTGTGTCCAGGAACACCGATCCCTGGGCCAGCGCGGTCGTGCGGGCGCGCCCGACGATGAGGTTGGCCGTGAGGTTCAGCGGCGATGCTGCGAGCGGCCCCGCCGGCACGACCGAGAGCACGCCCAGCCCGCGCCCGGTCTCGTCGGTGCCGACCAGCAGGTTGGACAGCAGGGGCAGCGTGCCCAGCCCCGGGTCGGCCACCGCGGCGCCGCCCGCGCTGATGAAAACGTTGCCGCCCGTGGCGGGCACGGCGCCGCCGCTCCAGTTCGCGGCGTCGAACCAGTTGCGTGTGCCGCTGGTCGGCAGCCAGACCTGTGCTTGCGACGCGGCGCCGCACGCGGCCAGCCCGGCAGCCATCAGAGCCTGGGCGAGCACCGCGGGCCGCGGGCCGCGGGGGAGGGGGATGGGTCGCGTGGAACGTGCAGGCATGGTGTATCTCCGTGGAGGTGTGCCGGTCAGGCCTTCACCTGCTTCTTCGCCGAAGCGGCGGTGTCCTTCTTCGCGCGCTCGACGGCCGAGCGCATGTCGTCGAGAAACTCGACGACATCCTTCTGGGCGACGACCAACTTGTCCCTGGCGAGCGTCGCGGCGAGCTTGAGCACGAGGTCGAGCACCTTCGTCGCCTCGTCGGGGTCGTCGCCCAGCTTCTCGCACTGGGCAAGCGCCTTGAGCAGCCCGTTGTCCTTCAGCGAGTACTTCTGGACGAGCGCCTTCCAGTCCGAAGCGCGGGGAATCTTGGTGGTGGCCATGGTGTGTTGCGGTGGTGTATGCCTCCGATCGAGGCGTGCGCATGGTCGCGGTCGACCCCACGTCAGGTCTTGGGCGCCGGCCTGAAACGGTCTGAACGGCGGCTGCGATCTGTGGGGGGTGGTCGCAGTTGTGGGCCGCGCCCGCGGGGCGACGCATACTTCCCCGATGGACACCGGCACCGGCACGCGCGTACTGCGCTTCGGCCGCCACGAGCTGCGGCTGGACGAGCGCACGCTGCGGGCCGATGGCGTGCCGGTGAAGCTGGGTCCGCGTGCCTACGACGTGCTGCGCGTGCTGGCCGAACAGCCCGGCGCGGTGGTCTCGAAGGACGAACTGCTGCAGCGCGTGTGGCCCGGCACGGTGGTCGAGGAGAACACGCTGCAGGCGCAGGTGGTGGCGTTGCGCAAGGCGCTGGGCGCGGCCGCGATCGTCACCGTACCGGGGCACGGCTACCGGCTGCTGGCGGCATCTGGCCCCGAGCCCACGATGCCGGCGGCCGCCCCACCGATGCACAACCTGCCGCATGCACGCGATGCGCTGCTCGGCCGTGATGACGAGCTGCAGACGCTCGCCACCCTGTTGAGCGGCCACCGGCTGGTGACGCTCACCGGCCCCGGCGGCGTGGGCAAGTCGCGCCTGGCCCTGCAGGGCGGGTGGGATGCGCTGCCCGCGCGCACCGGCGGCGTCTGGTGGGTGGAACTGGCGCCGGTGCCCGCCGATGCCGGCGTCGCCGCGGCCGTGGCCGCCGTGCTCGGCGTGGCGGTGCGGGGCGAGCCGCTGCGCGAGCTTTTGCGGCAGCTCGGTGATGCCGATCCGCTGATCGTGCTCGACAACGCCGAGCACGTCGCCGCCGGCGCGGCGGAGCTGGCCGAGGCGCTGCTCGAACGTACGCCGAGGGTGCGATTGCTCGTCACGTCCCAGCGCGCCATGGACGTGCGCGGCGAGCAGCAGCTGCGCCTGGAACCGCTGCCCTTCCCGGAAGGCGCCCGGCCCACGCTCGCGCAGGCGCTGTCTTCGGCGGCGGTGCAGCTGCTGACCGCACGGGCCACCGCAGCCGACCAGACCTTCGCGCTCGACGAGGCCGCCGCTCCCGCTGCCGCGGCGATCTGCCGGCGGCTCGACGGGCTGCCGCTGGCCATCGAGATGGCCGCGGCACGGGTGCCGCTGCTGGGCCTGCAAGGGGTGGCCGATCGTCTCGATGAGCGCTTCCGGCTGCTCACCACCGGCCACCGCGGCGCGCCGACGCGCCAGCGCACGCTGCGCGACACGCTCGAGTGGAGCCATGCACTGCTGCCCGCGGCCGGGAAGGTGCTGCTGCGGCGGTTGGCGGCCTTCGCCGGGTCGTTCACGCTGGACGCTGCCGTGTCCGTGTGCGCGCAGGACGGCGGCGACGAGGTCGACGTGATCGACGGCCTCGCGGCGCTGTGCCGGCAGTCGTTGGTGGTCGTCGATGCGCAAGGCGGCGGGCCGCGCTATCGCCTGCTGGAGACCACCCGGGCGTATGCCGCCGAACAGCTCGCCGCGGCCGGCGAGGCCGACGCGCTGGCCGATCGCCATGCCGCCCACCTGCGGCAGCGCATGGCCCGCTGCCATGACGACTGGACACGGCTCGACGACGCGGCCTTCCTCGCGCTCCACGCCCCGGAGCTCGACAACCTGCGCGCAGCGATCGAGCGCGGCCTCTCGGGTGCGGCGGGCGGGGCCGGTGTCGAGACCGCGGTCGCCCTGGTGGGGGCGTCGATCCGCGTCTGGCTCGCCCGGTCGCTCTACGCGGAAGCGGAGGACCTCGCGCATCGGGCTGCGGCGGCCCTGGACGCCGGTACGCCACCGCGCGAGCGCGCGGCCGTGCTCGCCGCCTGCGCCGCGGCGCCAGGCTCGCGCGACCACGAGGCGGTCATCGTCTGGGCCCGCGAGGCGGCGACGTTGTACGCCGGCCTGGGCGATGCGCTGGCGCGCGTCGGCGCGCTGCACACGCTGGCGCATGCGCATGCCTATCGCGGCGATGCCGAGGCCGACGCCGCGCTCGCCGAGGCCTGGCAGGCACTGCAGGGGCTGGACCGCCCACGGCTGGCCGCGATGCTGCATCACACGTCCGCCCTGGCGCACCTGACGCGCGGCGACTACGCGCAAGCCGGGCGCGACGGGCACGCCGCGCTGATGCTGTGGCGCGCCTGCGGCGCCGAGGGCAAGGCGCTGCAGGCGCTGGACCTGCTGGCCGATCTCGCGTGGCAGCAGGGCGACCTGGCACGCGGCATCGCGCTGGCGAGCGAGGCGCTCGACGGCCTCGACCGCTTGCCGCTGGCCAACCGGCGCTGGCGGCTGTATGCGCAGGGCAACCTCTACGGCATGCTCGTGGAGCAGGGCGGCCGGGACGATGCGCTGCAGGCCCTGTGGCCTGCGCTGCTGCGCAGCGCGTTCGAGTTCGGGGTCGGGCACGGCTGGATCGACCACCACGCCGCGTGGCGTGCGCGGCGCGGCGAGACTGGCGTGGCGCTGCGGCTGGTCGGCTGGGCCGATGCCGTGCGCGGTTCGCGCTCGCTGAACCGCCAGCCCAACGAGCGTCGGGCGCGCGAGGCGGTGCTGGCTGCCGCGCTTGCGGGCGGGGCCGGCGACGCCGACGTGGCGGCCGCCCTCGCGCAGGGCGCGGCGCTCGACGAAGCCGGCGTGCAGCGCCTCGCGACGCTCCCGACCGGGGGTTGATCCCGAGGCCGGCGCATCCGGTGGCCCGCCGGGAACGGGCATCATCGGTCGCCGCTACCACACCGCCGCACCCATGCTCACCTACTACTACGCCGCGAACACCTGCTCGCTGGCCGCGCACCTGTCGCTGGTGCACGCCGGGGCCCCGCACGAGGCCGTGCGGCTGGACTTCAAGAACCAGCAGCAGCGCTCGCCCGAGTACCTCGCGATCAACCCCAAGGGCCGCGTGCCGGCGCTGGTCACCGAGCGCGGCGTGCTCACCGAGACGCCGGCGATCCTGCAGTACATCGCGCAGGCCTGGCCGGCGTCGAAGCTGGCCCCGCTCGACGACCCCTGGGCGCTGGCGCAGATGAACTCGTTCAACAGCTACCTGTGCTCCACCGTGCATGTGGCGCATGCCCACAAGGGCCGCGGCGCGCGCTGGGCCGACGACCCCGCGGCCTGGGAGGCGATGAAGCGCAAGGTGCCGCAATCGGTGGGCGACGCTTTCGCGTTCATCGAGGACGGCGCGCTGCGCGGGCCCTGGGTGCTGGGCGAGACCTTCTCCACTTCGGACTACTACCTGCTGACGATCGCGCGCTGGCTGGAAGGCGACGGCGTGGACCTGGCGAAGCTGCCGCGCGTGCTGGAGCACCGCGCCAGAATGCTCGCGCTGCCGCTGGTGGCAGACGTGATCGCGAAGCAGGAGGGCTGACGATGGATCTGGGATTGCGCGGCAAATGGGCGCTGGTGTGCGCCGCGAGCAAGGGGCTGGGGCGCGGCTGTGCGCAGGCGCTGGCGGCCGAAGGCGCGAACGTCGTGATCACGGCGCGCGGCGCCGAGGCGCTGGAGGCCACGGCGGTGGCGCTGCGCGCGGCATCGCCCGGCGTCACCGTGGTGGCCGTGGCCGGCGACATCACCACGCCCGCCGGCCGGGCTGCGGCGCTGGTCGCGGCACCGCAGATCGACATCCTCGTCAACAACGCCGGCGGCCCGCCGCCCGGTGATTTCCGCGACTGGACGCCCGAGCACTGGCACGCCGCGGTGGAGGCCAACATGGTCACGCCGATCGAGCTGATCAAGGCCACCGTCGACCGCATGGCCGAGCGCGGGTACGGGCGCATCGTCAACATCACGTCGTCGTCGGTGAAGGCTCCGATCGACTTCCTGGGCCTGTCGAACGGCGCACGCTCGGGCCTCACCGGTTTCGTCGCGGGCATCGCGCGCCAGCCGCGGCTGGCCACGCGCAACGTCACCATCAACAACCTGCTGCCCGGCTCGTTCGACACCGACCGCTTGCGCGCGGGCTTCACGAGCCAGGCCGCCAAGCTCGGCAAGACGGTCGACGACATGCGCGCCGCGCGCGAGAAGACCATCCCCGCGGGCCGCTTCGGCACCGCCGAGGAGTTCGGCCAGTTCTGCGCCTTCCTGTGCAGCCAGCAGGCCGGCTACTACACCGGGCAGAACGTGTTGCTCGACGGCGGCGCGTACCCCGGCACGTACTGACGCCGCAAAGAAGATCCTCAGGAGACAGCGATGACGAAGAACCGCAGCGTGCGTGCGGCCCACCTGGCGTTGGCCGTTGCGGCGGCCGCCGCACTGGCCGGTTGCGCGGCCATGGGCCCTGGCGCGGGCGGCGGCACGGCCACCATCCAGCGCACCGCCCACGGCGTGGCGCACGTCAGCGCCGGGGACCTCGAATCGCTCGCCTACGGCATCGCCTACGCGCATGCGCAGGACAACGTCTGCCAGACCGCCGACCAGCTCGTCACGGTGCGCGGCGAACGCTCGCGCCACTTCGGCGGCGCCACGCTCGGGCTGCTGGGGCTGCGCGCGCTGCCCAACGAGCAGGTCGACCTCTTCGTCGCGTCGCATGTCGACGACGCCAAGCTCGCCAAGGCCGCAGCCACCACGAGCGCTGAAGCGCAGGCGCTGTCGCGCGGCTACGTGGCCGGCTACAACCGCTACCTCGCCGACCACGCCGGCCGGCTGCCCGCGGCCTGCAACGGCAAGCCGTGGGTGACGCCGATGACCGCGGCCGACTACGCGCGCATCGCCGAAGTCAGCGCCGTGCAGGCCGGCGTCGCGCTGTTCGCCGACGGCATCCTCGGTGCCGCGCCGCCGAAGACTGCGGCGCTGGGCGAACCGGGCCGCAGCGGGGCCGCTGCCGTCGCCGCGATCGACGTGCAGAGCACGCTCTCGGTCGACGACCTGCGCCCCGACTACGCGCCGATGGCCTCCAATGCCTGGGCCTTCGGCCGTGACACGACGGCCGACGGCCGCGGCCTGCTGCTCGGCAACCCGCACTTCCCGTGGCGCGGCAGCAACCGCTTCTGGCAACTGCACGCCACCGTGCCGGGGCAACTCGACGTGATGGGCGTGGCCATCGGCACCTCGCCGGTGGTGGTGATCGGCTACACCAAGGACGTCGCGTGGTCGCACACGGTGTCCACCGGCAAGCGATTCACGCTGCACGAGCTGAGGCTTGTGCCAGGCGACCCGACCAGCTACCTCGTCGACGGCCGCGTCGAGAAGATGGGTTCGCGCGACGTGCGCACCACCGTGCGCGGTGACGGCGGCGCGATGGCGCAGAAGACCGCCACCGTGTGGAGCACGCGCTACGGTCCGGTGTTCGTGGCGCCGCGTCTCGGGCTGACCTGGACGGCGCAGACCGCCTACGCGATCCAGGACGTGAACAGCGGCAACGTGCGCAGCGTCGACCAGTGGCTGGCCTACGCGCGGGCCCGCAACGTGCAGGAGATCCAGCGCGCGCTGCCGATGCTCGGCACCTCGTGGGTCAACACCATCGCGGCCGATCGCCACGGCACTGCGCTGTATGCCGACGCCAGCGTGGTGCCCGACGTCGACGCCGCGCAGCTTCAGCGCTGCGCCCCCGGCGAGGCGGGGCAGCGTGCGGCGCGTGCCGCCAACATCGTCGTGCTCGACGGCTCGCGGGCCGAGTGCGACTGGAAGCGCGATGCGCGCTCGGCGCAGCCCGGCGCCATCGCCGGCGAGCGGCTGCCGGTGGCGCTGCGCAGCGACTGGGTGCAGAACAGCAACGACAGCTTCGTGTACACCCACCCCGCGCAGCGCTTCGACGGCATCTCGCCGCTGGTGGGGACGGCGCGCGTGGACAGCCCGCGCACGCGTTCGAGCCTGATCGAGGTGCCGCTGATGCTCGGCGCCGGCAAGGCCACGCCCGAGGCGGTGCAGCGGCAACTGTTCGAGAACCGCAATCTGCTCGGGCGCTTGGTGGTGCCCGACCTGCTGGCGGCCTGCGCGCAGGCGCCCGACGATGCCACGCGCGCCGGCTGCGCGGCGCTGCGTGGCTGGGACCGCACCAGCGAACTCGGGTCCCGCGGCGCCCACCTGTTCCGCGAGTTCTGGCGCGGCGCGATGGGCATCCCCAACGTCTATCGCGTGCCGTTCGACGCCGCGCGGCCGGTGGAAACGCCGATGGGCCTGAACATGGCCGACGCGGCGGTGGCGGCCAAGGTGTGGGAATCGCTCGGCAAGGCCGTGGCCGCCGTGCGCGGCGCCGGCTTTGCGCTCGATGCGCCGCTGGGTGACGTGCAGCGCGCCGGCATCGTCGAGGAGCGCATCGCGTTGCACGGCGGCGAGCCGTTCGAAGGCGTGCTGAACATGATGTCGGTGCGCGGGCAGACCGGCCTGGCGAACCGCGGCTACCTGATCGACTACGGCACCAGCTACGTGCAGGTGGTGGGCTGGGACGCCCGCGGGCCGGTGGCGCGGGCGCTGCTGACCTACGGGCAGTCGAGCGACCCGGCATCGCCGCACGCCGCCGACCAGCTGCGCCTCTACGCGAAGAAGGAGTGGCCGCTGCTGCCGTTCCACGCCGACGACGTGGCGCGGGCGCGCATCGCGCCGCCGATCGAGTTGCGGCGCTGAGGATTGGCGGGCGGGTCAGCCCGCCAGCGCCTGCTCCACCGCCCGCATCGCCGGATCGATGCCGTCGCGCCACGCGGCGTACGTCCACGGCGCGGCGATATCGGGCGCCAGCGTCGGCACCGCGATCGGATGCCGGCGCACCGGGTCGTGGCAGTCGTCGAAGCGCCGGCAGCCGTCGCGGTAGTCGTGGCGCTCGGTGGCCGGCAGCAGCGCGAGCCTCGAGTGCGCGAGCGTCAGCACGCGGCCCTCGGCCCAGAACTCGAGTCGGTCGCCGGGCTCCTCGCCGACCAGCGTCACGCGGTCGGGCGCGGCCTGCTTCACGTAGCCCGTGGTGCTGATCGCCGCCGAAAAGGTCCACGGGCTCGTCACCACGAACAGTCGCCCCGGCACCAGCTCGGGCAACGACTGCGCGAAGGCGCGCGTCGTGGTGAGGTCGCCGCCGCCGTTCTGGCGCAGGTCCAGCGCCAGGTGTCGCGGGCGGCGTTCGGCCACGGCGCGACGCGCCTCGTCGAAGAAGGCGGGCAGCTTCTGCCTGGCGGTGTCGTGCGTGACGCGCATCTCCACCACCGCGAGCGAGCGGGCGTCGTCGATGCGCCAGCGCAAGAACTGCAACGGCTCCTGCAGCGACCACGGGGCCTGCGTGGCCGGCAGCACGCCGCGCCAGCCGAGGTCTTCTCCGAGCACGCCGGGCAACAGCAGCCGCCCGGTGTTCGCACGCGGGCGGTCGGGGCGCGGTGGCTCGGCGTCGAGCGTGCGCTCCAGACGCGTGCCGTCGGGTGCGCGCAGCGCGTAGCGGGCGCGCTGCGGCGCGTCGGCCTGGCCGAGCGCGTGCAGCTGCTCGGGGCTTTCCACGTACAGCGGCAGCCAGCGATCGCGCCACGCCGGCGGGCCGCCCTGCAGCCCGTGCGCGGCGCTGCGCAGCGCGTCCAGCGGGCGGCCGTCGATCGCTTCCAGCGTGGCACCGAGCAGCGCGGCGTGCTCGGGCGTCGTGCGCACGACGTGGACGTCGCGCCCGAACGGCACGAAGCGCAGCGGCACGCGGTTGAACAGCTCGGCGCGCGGCAGCGGCAGGCTCATCGTGTGGCCGTTGTCGGCGAGCGCGGCGATGCGGGCGAGTTCGAGCGCGAAGCGGGCGCTGTCGACCAGGCCCGTCTGCGCCTCCAGCGCTGCGAGTCGCGCCTGCGCCCCGGCACGCGCCGCCGGGGCGTACGAGGCATCACGGTCCAGGAAGTCGCGGCGGAACTGGGCGAGGTCGGCGCGGCGCTGGTCGACCCCGAGCGTCGTGGCATGGGCCGTGCGCGAGGAGACGCTGGTGCCGGCGAGCAGCAGGGCCGAGGCCAGCATCGCGCGGCGGCGCGTGGGAAGGAGGGGCGTGGTCATGGGAGATCCGGCGCAAACGCGATGCGCGCAGTCTGGCTCGGCGCGCCGCGCCGCGAGCGCGCTTCGTCAGCCCCGATCGACGCTTCGTCGCAGGCGGGGCATCCGCATCCGGCGACGGTTCAGCGCGGCATCGCCGCGCCGCAGTTCCAGCACTGCTCGAACGGCCCTTCGACGATCTCGCCGCAGCCGCGGCAGGCCCAGCGCCGCTCGGGCAGGTGCTGCCAGGCGTGCAGCACTGCGCGGGCTTCATCGGCGCGGGCGTCGTCGAGCACCCAGACCTCGGGAAGGCACTGGTCGGGCGGCAGTTCGCCGACGATGGCGCAGGTATGCGCGCGCTGCACGCAGGCGTCGATGCCGGCATGGCTGAGCTGCTCGGCCCACAGCGTGGCCAGCGCGAGATTGGGGGCGTGCAGGAGCCGCTTCATGCGGCCCCGACGCGCGCGGCCGGGCGGCGCGCGCTGATCGCGATGCCGCCGACGATCAGCGCGAAGGCCGCCGCATGGTAGGGCTGCGGTCCTTCGCCGAGCAGCAGCGCCGACAGCACGGCGGCGAACAGCGGCGTCAGGTTGCTGAAAAAGGCCGCCAGCGCCGGGCCGCCTTCGGCCACGCCCACGCCCCAGCAGCGGTAGGCCACCAGCGATGCTCCCAGCGACACGTACAGCAGCGCGCTCACCACCGCGCCGCTCCAGCGGATCGGCGCGGCGCCCAGCGCCTGCTCGCCCAGTGCGAACAGCATCGCCGCCGCGCCGCCGAACAGCGCCTGCACGAAGAGCAGCGCGGCCCAGTCCCACGCAGGCCGCTGCGCGCCCTGCATCGATGCCGGCGGCCGCGCCAGCAGCCAGCTGTAGAAGGCCCAGCCGATCACCGCCAGCAGGATCAGCAGGTCGCCCGGCACCGGGCGCACCGCCAACAGCGTCTGCCAAGATCCGCGGGCGATCACGAGCACCACGCCGGCCAGGCCCATCGCCGCGCCGACCAGCTGCGCGCGGGTCGGGCGCTCGCCGTACACCGCCATGCCCACCGCGAGCATCCACACCGGCATGCTCGACGCCACCAGCGTGACGTTGATCGGCGTGGAGGTGACCAGCGCCGCGTACTGCAGCGCGTTGTAGAGGCCCACGCCGAGCAGCCCGAGCAGCGCGAGGTGGCGCCAGCGCTCGCGCAGGTCGATCCAGCGCAACTGCCGCAAGGCCAGCGGCGCCAGCAGCGCGCCGGTGATCAGCCAGCGCAGCAGGTTCAGCGTCAGCGGCGGCACCTGGCCCACCATCGCGCGGCCCACCACCGCATTGCCCGCCCACAGCAGCGGCGGCAGCGTCAGGAGAATGGCGAGTCTGGGCGTCAAAGCCATCGTCGCGCTATGCTGCCACGCTTCACCACGACACCTTTCCCTCCAGGAGACCTTGCATGCCGCAGACCGTCCGTGCCGTCCAGATCCAGGCCCATGGCGGGCCCGAGCAGATGAAGCTCGTCGACGTGACCGTCGGTGACCCCGGGCCCGGCGAGATCCGCATCCGCCACCACGCCTGCGGCCTGAACTTCATCGACGTCTACCAGCGCACCGGCCTGTACCAGAACCCGCTGCCGCTGAACCTCGGCATGGAAGGCGCCGGCATCGTCGAGGCGGTGGGCGAGGGCGTCACGCACCTGAAGGCCGGCGACCGCGCCGCCTACGCGAGCAACCCGCCCGGCAGCTACAGCGAGGCCCGCGTGATGCCGGCCCGGAACGTCGTGAAGCTGCCCGACGCGATCGCCTTCGACACGGCCGCAGGCATGATGCTCAAGGGCCTCACTGCGCAGTACCTGCTCAAGCGCACGCGGCCGGTGGAGGGACTGGAGCCCGGCGACCATGTGCTGTTCCACGCCGCGGCGGGCGGCGTCGGCCTCATCGCGTGCCAGTGGGCGAAGGCACTGGGCCTGCAGCTGATCGGCACCGCCGGCAGCGCCGCCAAGTGCGCGCTGGCCAGGGAGCATGGCGCGGCGCACGTCATCGACTATTCGAAGGAGGACTTCGTCACCCGCGTCAAGGAGATCACCGGCGGCAAGGGCGTGAAGGTGGTCTACGACTCGGTGGGCAAGGACACCTGGGAAGGCAGCCTGAACTGCCTGCGGCCGTTCGGCCTGATGGCCAGCTTCGGCAACGCCAGCGGCCCGGTGCCGCCGTTCGCGCCGGGCATCCTCGGCGGCAAGGGCTCGCTGTACGTCACGCGGCAGACGCTGTTCACGCACATCGCCACGCGCGAGGCCACGCAGCAGATGGCCGACGACCTGTTCGGCGTGGTCGGCAGCGGCGCGGTGAAGATCCGCATCGACCAGCGCTACCCGCTGGCCGAGGTGGCGCAGGCGCACCGCGACCTGGAAGCGCGCAAGACCACCGGCTCGACGGTGCTGGTGCCCTGACGGAGTGGCGCGGCCCCGGCGTCAGTCGGGGCCCACGGCGGCGCGATACGCGTGCCACGAGCCGTGGCCGATCAGCGGCGCGGCCACCAGCAGCCCGGCGAACGCCGGCAGCATGCCGGCGAAGATGACGATGGCGATCAGCAGCGCCCAGGTCCACATCGCCAGCGGCTGGTCCAGCACCAGCCGGAAGCTCGTCAGGCCGGCGGTGATGGCGTCGGTCGGGCGATCCAGCAGCATCGGCATCGACACCACGCTCACGGCGTAGATCAGCGATGCGAACACCGCCCCCAGCGTCAGCCAGCCCAGCGTGAACGTGATGTTCTCCGGGTCGAGCAGCGCGAGCAGCGAGCCGCGGAAGTCGGGCATGCCGTCGAAGTTCAGCGCGAACAGCACGAGCGTCGCCCGGCCCCACAGCATCTCGAGCACCAGCAGCACGAAGCCGAAGATCGCCAGCGGCCCGAGGCGCTGGTCCCACGCGAGCAGCGAGTCGCCGAAGTCGGGCTTCTCGCCGGCTTCCAGACGCTGGCTGGCCCGGTACATGCCCAGGCACAGGAACGGGCCCATCAGCAGGAAGCCCGCACACAGCGCCAGCGTGTAGGCCGGCGCGTGCCGGAACACCGCGATGATGGCCCAGCCCATCACCATGAACACGCTGCCGTAGAACAGGCCGATCCCGGGGCAGCGGACGAAGTCGCGCCAGCCCAGCGCCAGCCAGCGCAGCGGGTCGGAGGGACGCAGGGGATTCAGTCTCGGCATGTCCGGCGCGGCGCGACGATAGGCAGACAGAATCGGTGAGGCTTGACGTGCATCAAGGAGCCCGATGACGCTCGACGATACCCGCCGGCTGCAGCGCCTCGAGCCACCCGCAGCGGGCCGCCAGCTGCGCGTGGTGATCGACACCGACGCGGCCAACGAGATCGACGACCAGTACGCGCTGGCCTGGGCGATCGCGGTCCCGGAGCGGCTGGCGGTGGAGGCGATCCACGCCGCGCCATTCAGCTTCGCGCACCGCCGCGCCGCCTACCCGCAGCTCGGCGACGACCATCCGCCGTTCGCGCCACCCGACGTGGGCATGCGCCGCAGCGCCGCGGAGATCCGCCGCGTGCTCGCGGCATGCCGGGCAGACGGGCACGCGCACGCCGCCGAGGTGACGGTGTGCGAGGGCACGCCCGGCTACCTGTCGGCCAGTCCCGACGCGCCGCCGCGCAGCGCCGCGGTGGACGACCTGATCGCCCGCGCGATGGCCCCGGCGCCCGACGACGCGCCGCTGTACGTGCTGGTGCTCGGCTGCCCGACGAACATCGCCTGCGCGCTGCGGCTCGAGCCGCGCATCGCCGAGCGCATCGTCGTCGTGTGGACGAGCGGGTACCCGTCGCATGCGCCGCATGCGAACCGCTCGTTCAACCTCGAGCAGGACCTCGCGGCCACGCGCACGCTGCTCGACAGCGGGGTGCCGCTGGTCTACCTGCCGGGCTTCCACGTCGGCGCGCAGCTGCGGCTGTCGTGGCCCGAGGTCGAGCGCTGGGTGCGGCCTTGCGGCGCGACGGGCGCGCTGCTGGCCGAGCTGTACGCGCTCAACCCGCTGTGGCCGATGCACGGCATCAGCGACCTGCACGTGCACTCGTGGGTGCTGTGGGACGTGATCTGCGTGGCGTGGCTGATCGATCCCGGCTGGGTGCCGAGCACGGTCGTGCCAACGCCATCGCTGGATGCCGGGCTGTGCTGGGTGCGGGGGAACCACCGGCACCCGATGCGCGAGGCGCACGGGGTGCAGCGGGACGCCATCTTCCGAGACCTGCTCGGACGGCTGGCGCGCCGGGGTGGCGCGCCGGGAGCCGGGGGCGGTCCGGCTCCGTGAGACTCAGATCGCGCGGATGCGCGCGGCCTGCGGGCCCTTCTGGCCCTGGGTCACCTCGAACTCCACGCGCTGGTTCTCGGCCAGCGTCTTGAAGCCCGTGCCCTGGATCTCCTTGAAGTGGGCGAAGAGGTCCTTGCCGCCGTTGTCGGGGGCAATGAAGCCGTAGCCCTTGCCTTCGTTGAACCACTTCACGGTACCGGTTTCGATCGTCATGTTGTCCATCCTTGCGGATGCCTTGCGGAAAATGCCCCGGCTCTTCCGGGGCGGGTGATCGACCGCCAGACCTGGCAGTCGAGATTCGGTGGCGGGGCCGGCGGCCCGCTCAGCGGCGCTGGCCGCCGCGCGCCGGCGGCGGCGAGCCCGGGCCGCGGCGCTCGAGGTGGCGGAACGTGATGCGCCCCTTGCTCAGGTCGTACGGCGACAGCTCGAGCGACACGTTGTCGCCGGCCAGCACGCGGATGTGGTTCTTGCGGACCTTGCCGCCGGCGTAGGCGATCAGTTCGTGGCCGTTGTCCAGCGTCACGCGGAAGCGCGAGTCGGGCAGCACCTCGTTGACGACGCCGTGCATTTCGATGAGTTCTTCCTTGGCCATGCTCATTCACTCCTGATGCGTGGGGGTGGGGTTCGATCCGGCGGCGCGCCGTTCGAGCCAGGCCAACGCCTGGTCGACGGCGAAGCACGTCGCCTGATCGGGTGTGTCGAAGAGGGGCACGAAGCGCATCACGCGGTCGTGCGTCATGCTGCCCGCGCCGCTGCGGATGGAGACGGCGGCCCGGTGGCGGCCGCACTCGGCGGGGCGGGTGAGGGGAGACACGAGGTATCTCCCGATCTGGAACGGGGTGTGGATCTTCAGGGTCCTTCAGGCCGGCACCGGGGCGGTGACGCGGCGGGTCTCGACTGCAATTGAGCGCCTGGTAGGCGCTGGCTCACTGGATTCACGCACCCGAAGGTACGCGTACGGCGGATGAACTCTGTCCGGCGGCCGGCTCGCAGGGTCACTCGCTGCGGGCCAGGAGCAGCCAGATCGAGCGGACCACCGGAGCAGTCTGAAGGTCTGGCGAAGGATGGAGATCAGTTCGTGATCTCGGCGAAGGTCGCACTGCACTCGTCATGCGACCTCGCCAAAAGCAGCGAATTGTAGCAGCGCGCGGGAGTCACTCGATCACATGGTCGGCACGCACCCGCAGCGACGCCGGCACGGCCAGGCCCAGCGCACGGGCGGCGGCCATGTTCAGCGCCACCTCCGACCGCGTGGGGAACTCGAACGGCAGCGCGGCCGGATCGGCGCCGCGCAGCACCTTGTCGAGCTGTGCGGCCAGCCGCTGCACCTGGTTGCCGCCCCAGTCGAGCTGGTAGCTCGCCAGTCCGCCGAGCTCGACGTAGCGGCGTTGCTCGAACACCGCCGGCACGCGTGCCGATCGGGTGGCGCCCACGGCCTCGGCGGGTTCGATGGACGCCGTGAATCCGAACACCAGCGCGCCTTCGCGCCCCGGCCCCTGTCCTCGGCGCAGCGCACGTTCGAGCTCCGCGCCGTCGGCGGCCAGCACCAGGCGCGTCGCAAGCCCTGCCTCTCGCGCCGCCACCTGTGCGCCGTGCGTGATGTCGCCGGCATACGGCCGTCGATTGGCCTTCAGCACCAGCGCCAGGGACGCCAGCGCCGGCACCAGCTCGCGCAGCAGCTCGATCTGCTTGCGCGCAGCCTCCACCACCGCATACGACTGCCCGGTCACGTTGCCGCCCGGCCGTGCCAGCGTCTGCGCATAGCCCATGCCCACCGGGTCGCCGATGCCGGTCACGATCGGCACGCTGCGGGTCGCGCGCTGGAGCGCCCGCGTCGCGGGAACGCCGTTGCTGAGCAGCGTGTCGACCTTCGAGCGGACCAGCGCACCGGCCAGTTCGTCGAGCCGCGCCTCGGAGCCCTCGGCATAGCGCCAGTCGCTGCGCAACGAGGTGCCTTCGGTCCAGCCGAGCGCAGCCAGGGCCCGTTCCAGCTCCGCGCGGCGCGCCGACCACGCGGAGGCGTCGTCGTACATCAGCACACCCAGCCGGCGCGGCGTGGCCTGCGCGGCGTGCAGCCCGAGGCCCCAGCCCGCGCCGCCCAGCAGCGCGGCGCGACGCGTGCAGGCCATCGGACCGGTCGACAGGCGGTGCAGCGGATCCTTCGCCATCGGGGTCTCGTGGCCGCCCGGTCACGCCACGCCGAGCGTGCGCAGCAGCGGCAGCTCGCGCTCGGCGAACACGCCGGCGAGCCGCGTCAGTTCGGCGAGGTTGTCATCGTCCGACTCGATCGTGCGGCCGTCCTTGACCAGGCGCGAGGCCTGCGCCTGCAGCTCGTCCCAGGCATCGTGCGCCCAGTCTTCGGGCCGGGTGCGGCCCTGGCCGACCGACGAGACGAAGAGCTGCGAGATGCGGCTCACCGGCACGCCGCCGCCCACCAGCGGGCTGGCCAGGTGGCCGACCTCGCCGCCGCCGCTGGCCAGCGCGCGCAGCCGCACGTTGAGCGCCGCACTGGTCGGCCCCGCGGCCTGCACCGCGGCCTCGTCCTGCACCGGCACCACGTGCGTCATGCCGACCAGCACGTTGATGCAGGCGGCCACGCGGCCGATCGGCAGCGGCGCCGCGTCGGCCAACTCGCCGAGCGTGCGTGGCGTTCGATCGGCGAGCGCATCGAGCAGCGTCGCGTAGGCCGGGTCGGACAGTTCGGCCTCGCCCACCGGGGCCTTCAGCGTCAGCGGCACCTCGGCGCGCGGCGTCACCAGCAGCACGCGCTGGGCGCGCAGCAGTGCGGTCTGCTCGCGCGTGTCGAGCCGGCGCGGGCCCTTCACCCAGTGGTCGCGGCGGAACTGCTGGTGCGTCATGAAGTCGCGCACGGTCTCGCGGAACATCGGGTCGGGGATCGTCGACAGCAGCGCGCGCTGCGCTTCCGACAGGCTCAGCGCGTCCACCGCGTCGAGCGGATGGGCCGAGCCGACGTAGGTCAGCCGCGCCTGGGACAGGCAGCCCGCCATGTCGGCGAAGTGCATCGGCAGCCAGTCGCGGTTGAAGAATTCGTGCGCCAGGTAGGCGCGACTCTGGCCGCGGAAGTGCGCCAGGCGCTCGCGCACCGCCGGGTGGGCGCGACCGAACTGCGGATCGGCCGCCAGCAGCGCCTCGGCGAACGCCAGCGCCCCGTCGATGCGCTGCCCGAGCGCCGCGCCCGGCGTGCCCATCACGGCCGCGTGCTGCGTCATCAGGTGGCGCATCGGCCCGAACGTCGCCCAGCCGGGCAGCGTGTTGTAGCTGACGTAGAGCGCACCGCCCACCTTCAGCTTGCGGTCGATGAAGTCGACGATGCAGGCGCGGTTCTCGTCGCTGATCCAGCTCCACACGCCGTGCAGGCCGATGAAGTCGAAGTCGGGCAGGTCGGTGCGGCGCGCGTAGTCGGCGAACGCGTCGCCGTGCAGCTGCGCGCCGGCGCCGGATGCGTCGGCCAGGTCGCGCGCGAACGCCGCGTGGGCGGGGTTGAAGTCGGTGCCGTGCCATTGCACGCCCGAGGCGGCGGCATGCAGGTTGGCGCTGAGCCCCTGCCCGTAGCCCAGCTCGCACGCGGTGGCGATGCGCGGGCACACGACGCCGGCGGCCGCGAACGCGTGGGCCACGCGCAGCGGGTTCAGCTCGGGGTAGTAGCCGTGGGTGTAGCCCACGTCGGCCACGTAGCCGGCGGTCCAGTCGGTCATCGAGGCGTGCGGGGGAGCGCCGGGCGCGGCGGGGCGACGGATCTTCTCACGGGCCCCGCCGGCGGCAGCCGTGGGGGAGTGCCGCGGCCGGCGGAGCCGGTCTGACGAAGATCAATGCGGCCGCGGCTGGCAACCGGGATAAACCGGTTGAAACCACACACCTTTTGAAACATCGTGGCGGGACCCGCATGACCGACGCGCACAAGCCTCCCACCGCCCGCGTCTCGACCGTCGTGCTGACCTACGCCGTGTTCGCCGGGCTGTGGATCCTGCTGTCCGACCGGGCGATGGGCGTGCTGTTCGTCGATCCGGCGCTGCTCGTGCAGGCGAGCATGGTCAAGGGCTGGTTCTTCGTCGGGGTGACGTCGCTGCTGCTCTATGTGCTCGTACGGCGTCTCACCGCCGCGCTGGAGGGCGGGCATCGCCGCGAACTCGCGTTCGAGCGCGAGCGCCGGCAGGCCCCGCCGATGCTGGTGGCGATCGCGGAAGCCTCGGACGACGCCATCTTCGCCAAGGACGACCAGGGCCGCTACCTGCTGTTCAACACCGCGGCCTCGCGCTACGTCGGCAAGCCCGTCGAGCAGGTGCTCGGCCTGGACGACCGCGCGTTGTTCCCCCCGGACCAGGCGGAGCACCTGATGGCCATCGATCGCCGGGTGCGCGAGACGGGGCAGGCGGAGACCGGCGAGGAAGTGCTTCAGACCGCCACCGGCGAGCGCGTCTTCCTCGCCACCAAGGGCCCGCTACGGGGCGCCGACGGGGTGGTCTTCGGCACCTACGGCATCTCGCGCGACATCACCGATCGCCGGCTCGCCGACGATGCGCTGCGGCGCATGGCCGAGGACCTGAAGGCCACGCTGCAGGCCATCCCCGACCTGATGTTCGAGCTCGACGCACAGGGCCGTTATCTCGACTTCAGGGCGCTGGACGAGTCGCTGCTGGCGGCGCCACCCGACCAGCTGCCGGGGCGCTCGGTGGGCGACCTGCTGCCACCGGATGCCGCGGCGGTGGTGATGGCGTCGCTGGCCGCGGCCGGCCGCTCGGGCACGGACTTCGGTCGCACGATGATGCTGCCGCTGCCGACAGGCGCGCGGCACTTCGAACTGTCGGTGGCGCGCCGGCCGGTGGTGCCGGGGCAGGGCGAGCGGTTCGTCGTGCTGTCGCGCGACATCACGGCGCGCAAGGCCGCCGAGGAGGAGCTGTGGCAGCGCAACGAGGAGCTCGAGCGCTTCAACCGCGCCGCGACCGAGCGCGAGCAGCGCATGGTCGCGCTGAAGCGGGAGGTCAACGAGATGGCCCTCGTCGCGGGCCGACCGCCGCCTTATGACCTGGCGTTCGCCGAGACGAACGGCGCGCACGGATGACGCGTCCGCTCTCCGCCGTGCTCGCACGGCTGATCTGGCTGTGCATGGCGCCGATGGTGCTGCTGGCGGTGTGGCTGTCGTGGAGGCACCTCGACGACCTGGACGAACAGCAGCAGCGCGAGGCCCGGAACCTCGCGCGCAACTTCATGCTCGCCAACGACCGCTATCTCGACGCGCGGCTCAAGGCGCTGAACATCCTGGCCATCTCGCCGCTGGCCGACGATCCGCAAGGGTGGCCCGTGCTGTATCGCGGCGCGCAGGGCTTCCTGGAGAGCTTCGGCTCCCACGTGATCTACGCCGACGAGCAGCGCCAGATGCTGTTCAACACCCGGGAGCCCTACGGCGCGGCGCTGCCGCGCCTGCCGCTTTCCAAGGGACGCAGTGCCGCCCCGCTGGCGCTGGAGACCGGCAAGCCGCAGGTCGGCGACCTGATCCTCGGTCCCGTGGCGAACCGGCCATTGGTGGCCATCGCCGTGCCCGTGCTGCGACCGGGCCGGCCGACGCGGCTGATGCTGACCACGCTGGACACCCGGCTGTTCCACGAACGCATCGAGCAGCTCGCCTTGCCCGCGGGCTGGTCGATCGTGCTGCGCGACGGCACCGGCGCCGACATTGCGCGCCGCTCGCCACCCGGCTTCGACGGTGCCCGCGATGTCGACGCCGAGCACCGCTTCGTCGTCCGGTCCGAACTCGCCGCCTGGTCGGCTGTGGTGGAGATCCCCCGCGCCGTCGACCTCGCCGATCGCCGCGAGGCCCTGCTGTCGCTGGGGGCCAGCGTGCTGCTGGCGGTGGGCCTGGGCCTGGCCGGCGGCCTGCTGGCCGGCCGGCGCGTCAGCCGGCAGGTGGCCTCGCTGGCGCAACCGGGCGGTGGTGAGGCGCCGCGCCACGGGATCGCCGAGGTCGAGGCCGCACGGCAGCGCATCGCGGATGCCGGCGCCGAGTTGCACGCGAGCCAGGAGCGCCTGCGGCTGTGGGGCGAGACCATGCAACGCACGGAAGTCGGCGTGGCGATCACCGACGCGCGCACCAATGCGCTCATCTCGGTCAATCCGGCATTCGCGAGGCAGCATGGCTACACCGAGAGCGAGTTGGTCGGGCAGTCGGTATGGAACGTGTTCGCGCCCGAACACGGCGTGCAGGCCCAGGCGGGCCTGGCGTCCCGAGAGCAGGCCGGGCACAGCGTGTTCGAGAGCGAGCATCAGCGCAAGGACGGCAGCCGGTTTCCGGTCTTGATCGACCTCACGGTGGTGCGCGATCCCCATGGCGCGCCCGCCAGCCGCATCGGCCTCGTGCTCGACATCAGCGACCGCAAGCGCGCCGAGCAGGAACTGGCGGCCCACCTGACGGCCGAAGTCGAGCGCCAGCGGCAGGCCCGCATCGCGGCGCTGAACCTGATGGACGATGCACAGGCCGACAAGCGCCGCGCCGAGGCCGCTGCCGACGAGCTGCGCCAGCTCTCGATGGCCGTCGAGCAGAGTGCCGAGAGCATCCAGATCACCGAT
Organism: Rubrivivax sp.; assembly: GCA_016789955.1. Lineage (GTDB taxonomy): Bacteria > Pseudomonadota > Gammaproteobacteria > Burkholderiales > Burkholderiaceae_C > Rubrivivax. The sequence goes on from JAEUPB010000110.1 coordinate 34,768, forward strand.
CCCGACGGCCGCATCACGTACGTCAACGAGGCCTTCCTGCGCCAGACGGGATACGCCCGCGGGGAGGTGATCGGCCGCGACCTGCGCTTCCTGCAGTCCGGCCTCTCGTCGGATGATGGCTACGCGGCGCTGTGGTCGGCGATCGGCCGGCGCGAGTCATGGCGGGGCGAGCTGCACAGCCAGCGCAAGGACGGCCGCGAGTTCGTCGAGTTCGCCATCGCCACGCCGATCCGCGACGCCGCCGGGCAGGTGACGCACCACGTCACGGTGAAGGAGGACATCACCGAGAAGAAGCGCATGGGCGCGGAGCTCGACAGCTACCGCCACCACCTGGAGGAGCTGGTGGCACAGCGCACCGCCGAGCTGGAGCAGGCGCGGCTGCAGGCGGAGTCGGCCAACCTGGCGAAGTCGACCTTCCTGGCCAGCATGAGCCACGAGATCCGCACGCCGATGAACGCGATCCTCGGCTTCACGCACCTGCTGCGGCGCGACGCCGCGTCGTCGCGCGACATCGAGCGGCTCGACAAGGTCGACGACGCCGCCAGGCACCTGCTGTCGGTGATCAACGACATCCTCGACCTGTCGAAGATCGAGGCCGGCAAGGTCGAGCTGGAGTCGCACGACTTCGCGCTGGAAGCCGTGCTCGGCCACGTGGCCACGCTGATCGGCGACAGTGCCGCCGCACAGGGGTTGACGGTGCGCGTCGACGGCGATCACGTGCCGCACTGGTTGCGTGGCGACTTGACGCGGCTGCGCCAGGCGCTGCTGAACTACGCCGGCAACGCCGTGAAGTTCACGCGCCAGGGCAGCATCACGCTGCGGGCGCGGCTGCGCGAGACCGTGGACACCAGCTGCCTCGTGCGCTTCGAGGTGGAGGACACCGGCATCGGCATCGCCCCCGACGTGCTGCCGACGCTCTTCCAGTTGTTCCAGCAGGCCGACGCGTCCACCACGCGCCGCTTCGGCGGCACCGGGCTGGGGCTGGCGATCACGCGCCGGCTGGCCCGCCTGATGGGCGGCGATGCCGGTGTGCAGAGCACGCCGGGCGTCGGCAGTCGCTTCTGGTTCACCGCCTGGCTGGAGCGCGGCGCGCCGGTGCAAGGCGTGGTGGCGGGCGACGGCCTGTCCGCCGAGCAATTGGGGCGGCGGCATGCGGGCGCCTGCGTGCTGGTGGTGGAGGACAACCCGGTGAACCTCGAAGTCGCCACCGAATTGCTGGAGGATGCCGGCCTGTCCGTGGAGACGGCCGGGAACGGCCGCGAGGCCGTCGAGAAGGTGGGCGGCTGGCGCTACGACCTGATCCTGATGGACATGCTGATGCCCGAGGTGGACGGGCTGGCGGCCACGCGCACCATCCGCACGCTGCCGCATGGCTCCGACGTGCCGATCATCGCGATGACCGCCAATGCCTTCGAGGAGGATCGCCGAGCCTGCCTGGCGGCGGGCATGAACGACTTCGTGGTCAAGCCGATCGATCCGGGCGCGCTGTACGCGGTGATCGACCAATGGCTGTCGACGGCGCGCCGGGCCGGCGAATCGCCGCAACCGGGAACCGACGCGGCGCCTCCGCCCGCGGGCTTGCCGGAGGAAGTGCCCGCGGCCTCGGCGACGATGGCGCGGCTCGCGAACGAGGCGGGCGTGGACACGCGCTACGGGCTGGGCGTGCTGAACGGCAACCACGAGAAGCTGTTCCGGCTGCTGCGGCTGATGGCGACCTCGCACCGCGAGGACATGCAGGATCTGCAGGCCGCGCTGCGGCGGGCCGACCGCGAGCAGGCGCTGCACATCGTGCACACGCTGCGCGGCGTGGCGGCCACGCTGGGTGCGCGCGGGCTGTCGGACGCGGCGCAGTCGGTGGAGTCGTTGTTGCGGGCGCGCTCGGGAACCGCGCCGGGCGGGACGATCGGCGAGCCGGCCGGCCTCGCGGCTGCGATGGCCGCGGTGACCGTGCAGCTGGAGCGGCTGCTGGAGGTGCTCGGCCCCTGATGGCCCGGTCGCTCAGCCGCTCGTCACGCGGCCTTGCGCGCACGGGCCCCGGCACCGCCGGCCGCGGCTTCTCGGATCGCGGCGGTGAGCGAGCGCAGCGTCGGGTGCCGCGCCAGCGGCCGCGCGACGAAGAAGCTCACCGGCGGGAGGTTCCACGTGAGCTTCTGCGGCAGCGCCGCGATGTGCCCGGACAGGCTCATCTCGTCGACCACGTCGCGCGCGAGGATGGTGATGCTGAAGGGCTCCAGCCGCAGCACGGTCTCGATGCCGCGCAGCGACGTGGTCTCGGCGATCGGCGTCGGCGGCTGCACGCCGGCGCTCAGGAACATCGCGCTGAACGTGCGCCGCATCGGCGTGTTCACCGGCGGGAAGATCCAGTCGAGCTCGGCCAGCCGCGCCCAGTCCAGCGGCACGCGGGCCAGCCGCGCGCGCGCCTTGGCCGGCACGACGAGCGCAGGCTCCTGGTCGTAGATCGGCTCCTGCACGTAGTCCACGCCGGTGGCGTCCTGGTACGAGCGTCCGATCGCGCAATCGAGCGTGCGGTTCGACAGGGCCGCCACCAGCTCGTCGGTGGTGCCCTCGCGGGCCACCACGGCCACGCGCGGCTGCTGCCGCAGCAGGTGCGTGAAGACGGCGTTGCGCAGCGCGTCGGGTACCTGCGGCGTCCAGCCCACGCGCAGGCGGCCCGAGAAGCCGGTCTCCAGGGCGGTGAGCACCTGCGCGGCCGATGCGGTGTCGGACAGCGTCACCTGCGCGTAGTGCAGCGCGGCCTGCCCGGCGGCGGTGGGTTCGAGGCCGCGCTTCGTGCGCTCGAACAGGCGCGCCATGAACACGCCCTCGATCTCGCGCAGGGCTTTCGTGATGGCCGGCTGCGTCAGCCGCAGCTCGGCGGCCACGCGGCTCAGCGTGCGGTGCCGCTCGATATTCACGAGCAGCTGCAGGTGGCGCAGCTTCAGGCGCGACAGCAGCGTCTGCTGCAGCCGCAGGCTGGGGTCGGACATCGTGGTGCGGGTGACTCGTCAGGTATGAGCTGCTAGTTATACCGGCATGCCAAGTCCGGCCGATCTGGTAATCCTGCCAGCCTAGACTGGCTGCATCCCTACGTCGACTCCGTTGGCTCCGATGCTCACCGACCCCCAGCTGGCGAACCTGCTCGATGCGATGGCCGATGCGCGCTCGGCCGATGTCGCGCTGCGGCAGATCGATGCCTATCGCCGGCTGCTCGCCGGGCCGGGCATCTTCAGCATCCAGCTCAACGTCACGACCCGACAGGATCCGCGCAACGAGCTGCGGCTGCAACGGCTGTACTCGTCGCTGTCGGGCACGTTCCCCGTGCAGGCGCGCAAGCGCAAGACGCTGACGCCCTGGACCGAGACGCTGTTCGTGCGCGGCCAGGTGTTCGTGGGCGTGGGCGAGGAACTGCTGGCGCAGACCTTCGACGACTACGACGCGATGCGGCCGCTGGGCTTGGACTGCGTCGTCAACGTGCCGCTGATGCAGGGCAACCTGACCTACGCCACCTTCAACGTGTTCGGCACCCGCGGCCGCTGGCAACCCGAGGAGGTGGTCGGCCTGCGGCTGCTGGCGCTGGCCGCGGCGCGCTGGGTGAGCCCGGCACCGGGGCTCGACTACGCCTTCGACGGCGAGCCCGCGCCGGCCGCGCTGCCGATCCCGATGCAACCCGCCTGAGCCAGCCATGAGCACCGCGACCTCCACACGCAACGTCCCCATCGTCATCGTCGGCGGTGGCCCGGTGGGCCTGTCGATGGCGATCCTGCTGCAGCGTTTCGGCGTCGACTTCGTGCTCGTCGAGCGCAACCCCGGCATCAACGACCACCCGCGGGCGCGTGGCACCTACACGCGCACGATGGAGATCTTCCGGCAGTGGGGCATCGAGCGGCTGATGGCCCGCCACGCGCTGCCTGACGGATCAGATTTCTTCACCTTCTGCGAGTCGATGACCGGCCACGAGTGGGGCCGCACGCACCCCGAGCCGAACGTCGGCCACTCGCCCTGCTGGAAACTGATCCAGTCGCAGGACACCGTGGAGCAGGAACTGCTGGACCACGCGCGCCGCAGCCCGGTGGGCCGCGTGATGTACGGGCACGAGTTCCTGCAGTACGAGGAGGGCGATGCCGGCATCGCGGTGGTGACGCGCGAGGTGGCCACGGGCCTGGCCACCACCTGGCAGGCGCAGTACCTGCTGGCCTGCGACGGCGCGGCCAGCAGCGTGCGCCACCAGGCCGGCATCGAGATGCGCGGGCCGGCGACGTTGGCGGTGATGGCCAACGAGTACTGGCAGGCCGACCTGTCGCACGTGCGCAGCGCCGAGCTGTGCGCCGGCTGGCGCGTGTGGAACAAGGACTCGCCGTTCCCCGTCTCCACCGTGCTCAACACCAACGGCCGCGACAAGTGGCTGACGCTGATGCCCGTGGGCCGCGAGGTCGACGAGCGCGCCGGCGAGCGCACCGACGACGAGGTGGTGCGCGTGGCCCGCGCGATGTCGGGCATGCCGAACCTCGATGCCAAGGTCATCAACCGATCGGTGTGGCGATTGAGCCGCCAGGTGGCCGCGCGCTTCCGCCAGGGCCGCGTGATGCTGGTGGGCGACGCGGCGCACCGCTTCCCGCCCAACGGCGGCTACGGCATGAACTCCGGCATCCAGGACGCGCACAACCTCGCCTGGAAGCTGGCCTACGTGCTCACCGGCCGCGCGGCGCCGCGGCTGCTGGACAGCTACGACGCCGAGCGCCGGCCGATCGCCGAATCCAACGCCGACTTCAGCCTGCACAACGCCTCGCGCTTCATCCAGATGGACGAGGCGATGAAGTCGGGCAACGTCGACCGCATCAACTTCTGGATCCGCGACAGCGACAACCACGTGCACAGCATCGGGCAGTCGCTGGGCATGGTCTACGAGGACGGCGCGGTGATCCCCGACGGCACCGGCAAGCACCTGTGGCGCCCGCGCTGGTACGAGCCCAGCGACAAGCCGGGCGGTCGCTTCCCGCACCTGTGGCTCGACCTGGCACGCAGCCGCACCACGCTGGACTGGTTCGACCAGGACTTCGTGCTGGTGGCCGGCCCGAAGGCCGACGGCTGGGTCGAGGCGGCACGCGCGCTCTCGGGCCGCAACGGCGTGCGCTTGCAGGTGCAGCTGCTCGACGACACGCACGAGGGTGACGGCCTGCTGCTCGGCCTGCGCGGCGCGGTGCTGGTGCGCCCCGACGGCCACGTGGCGTGGCGCCGGCCGTGGCCGGCCACCGACCCGAAGGCCGAACTCGGCGCCGTGCTGCAGACGCTGCTCGACTGAGCGCCCCAGGAGATCGACATGCCCGTGAGCGGACTGCACCACTACACGCTGCGCTGCGCGCCCGACGAGCTGCCGGCGCTGCACGACTTCTACACGCGCGTCATCGGCCTCGCGGTCGGCGCGCGGCCGGAGATCCCGGCCCCGGGCTACTGGCTGTATGCCGGTGACCACGCCATCGTGCACCTCTACGCGCTGCTCGCCGAGCACGACGACAAGCTCGGCGCCTACGTCACCGGCCCGCTGGACCACATCTCGTTCCGCGCCCACGGCCTGGAGGCGACGCGCGCGCACCTCGCAGCCCGGCAGGTGGCCTACACCGAGGCGCCGGTGCCCGGCTGGCCGCTGCACCAGCTGTTCGTGCACGACCCCAAGGGCCTGCGCATCGAGATGACGTTCGACCTGACTGCCGAGGCGCGTGCATGACGCGGTGGGTGGCCGCCGGAGACGGCGTGCGCATCGCGTGCGACGTGGCCGGCAGCGGCCCGCCGCTCGTGCTGATGCACGGCGCCGAAGCCACGCGGCAGATGTTCGGCGCGCTGGTGCCGCTGCTGGCGTCGCACCACACCGTGATCGCCTACGACCAGCGCGACTGCGGCGAGACCGAGAGCCCGCCGCGCGCGGCCACGCTGGCCGAGCTGGCCGACGATGCGCTGGCCGTGGTGCAGGCGCTGGGCCACGGGCGTGCGCACGTGTTCGGCTCCTCCTACGGCGGTCGCGTGGCGCAGGCGCTGGTGGCGCGCCATCCGCAGGCCGTGGCGCACCTGGCGCTGGGCAGCACCTGGCCTCTGCCGCGGGCGCTGGCCGAGCTGAACCCCGATGGCGTGCGCCGCATCGGCGAGCTGCGCGCCGCGCTGCCCGACAGCGCGCCCGAGCTGGCGACCTGGTTCTTCCCCGAAGCGCTGCTGCAGGAGCAGCCGGCGCTGCGCACGTTCTTCGCCCGCGTGCAGCCCGCGAGCGCGCGGTCGCAGCGGCGCGCCGCCGCGGTGAACGATGTGTACGACCCCGACTGGGCCCGCGTCACCGCGCCCGCGCTGCTGCTGGCCGGCGAGCTGGATCGCGTGGTGCCCAGCGCCGTCACGATGGGCATGGCCGCGCTGCTGCCCCAGGCGCACCGCGTGCTGCTGTCCGGTGTGGGCCACGCCACCGCGATGCAGGCCCCGGCGCGCGTGGCCGAGGTGCTGATCCGATTCTTCGCGTCCGACGACGCATCCCGCATCCCTACCGAGGAGACCCGAGCATGAGAACGACCCATCGCCCCACCATCCACGCCATCGCCGCCTGCGCGCTGCTGGCGCTGGCCCCCGCCGCCTGGGCCGACTGGGGCGACGACTGGATGGCCGGCAAGATCACCGCCGGCCCGGCCGTCACCTACGCGGGCCCGCCGATCGAGATCAAGTACGGCCACCCGTCGCCGCCGGCCTCGGTGCTGGTGCCGGTGCTCCAGGCGAACATGAAGCGGCTGGCCGCGGCCACCAACGGCAAGCTGCAGGTGAAGGAGTACGGCTCGGGCAGCCTCTTCGGTGCCCGGGACGGCTTCAAGGGCGTGCGCACGGCCATCGGCGAGTGGGGCGTGTGCTACCCGACGTACGAAGGGCGCGGCATGCCGCTGTCGCGCGTGTGGGAGCAGGCCTTCGTGACGCCGCGCAACCCGATGGTGGCCACGCGCGTGGCGCAGGAGGTGGCCGGCAAGTACTTCGTGCCCGAGTTCCGGAAGCAGGGCGTGGCCTGGGGCATGTACGTGGCGTTCCAGCCGTCGGACGTGCTGAGCAAGAAGCCGATCCGCCGGCTGGAGGACCTGCAGGGCCTGAAGGTCGGCGCGCAGGGCTTCTCGCCCGACGTGGCCAAGGCGCTGGGCGTGGCGCTCGTCAACCTGCCGTACCCCGAGCTGTACACGGCGCTGCAGCAGGGTGTGATCGACGCGGTGTTCTGGGTCGACGCCGGCTTCGTGCCGTTCAAGCTGCACGAGGTGGCGAAGTACCACACGGCCCTGTCGCTGACCGGCGGCGGCGCGTGGACCTGCCTGAACACCGACGCGATGGCGAAGATGCCGGCCGACGTGCGCACGGTCTTCTACAACGGCCTCGAGCCCTTCGCGATGTACAGCGCCAAGGTCTCGGGCGTGGAGTTCTCGGTGAAGGCGGCCGAGGCCTACAAGGCCGCCGGCGTCGAGATGATCACGCTGGCGCCGGCCGAGCAGCAGCGCTTCAAGGAGCGCCTGCAGCCGGTGGTGGACGCCTGGGCCGACGAGCTGGAGAAGGACAAGCTGCCGGCGCGCGCGCTGCTCAAGGACATCGAAGCGCTGGTGAAGAAGTACGAGGGCCTGAGCACCGATGCGCTGATGAAGCTCGCGGTCGAGAACCCGGTGCCGGTTCCGCGATGAAGGGCGGCTGGCTGCAGCGGCGCATTCCAAACGCGCTGCGCGACGCGGCCGCGTTCGGCTTCCTGCCCGGCATCGTGCTCGTCGTGGCCGTGGACGTCGTGGCGCGCTACTTCTTCAACCGGCCGTACCAGTGGTCGCAGGAAGTGGCGTCGCTGCTGCTGCTGCTGGTGTTCGTGGCGGCCATTCCGTACACCAACGCCGACGACGGCCACATCCGCACCGAGTCGCTCTACGAGCGCTACGGCGTGCGCACCCGCGCGGTGGTGGACCTGCTGAGTGCGCTGTGCGGCGGCGCGTTCATGCTCGTCGTCAGCGGCTGGCAGCTGCGCGAACTGCCCGGCATGATCGACCGCGGCGAGGGCGCCGAGTTCGTCGCGCTGCCGTACTGGCCGATCAGCCTGTTCGTCGCGCTGTGCATGCTGTTCGGCGTGGTGCAGGTGGTGGTGCAGGCGTTGGGGCACGTGCGCACGATCGCCACCGGCGTGCGGGACGGGGCATGAAGCACCTGGCGGACGAGGGGCTCGCATGAGTCTCATCGCGGTGGGCTACATCGCGGTGGTCGCGATGCTGGCGCTGATCCTGCTCGGCATGCCGATCGGCTGGGCGATGGGCATCGTGGGTCTCGTCGGCGAGATCTACGTCACCGGCTTCACCGCGGCGGCGTCGAAGGTGAGCCTCACGCTGTGGGAGAACGGCACCACGTTCGTGTTCATCGCGCTGCCCCTCTTCCTGCTGATGGGGCAGCTCGCCTACCGCACCGGCATCACCGACGACCTCTACGACTGCATCAGCAAGTGGTTCGGCCACCTGCCCGGCGGCATCGCCGTCTCGGCGGTGCTGTCGAACGCGGCCTACGGCGCGGTGACCGGCAGCAGCATCGCCTCGGTGGCCACGCTGGGGCCGATGGTCATGCCCGAGTTCCGCAAGTACCGCTACGACATGAGCCTGGCCACCGGCACGCTGGCCTCGGCCGGCACGCTGGCGGTGCTGGTGCCGCCGAGCACGCTGCTGGTGATCTACGGCGTTTGGACCGAGACCTCGATCGGCGACCTGTTCATGGCCGGCATCGTGCCCTGCGTGCTGCTGACGGTGGCGTACTGCGCGACGCTGGCGTTGTGGTGCGCGATCAGGCCCGAAGTCGGGCCGCCGGGGCAGCGGCATCCCTGGCCCGCACGCCTGGCGTCGCTGCGCAAGCTGCTGCCCGCCATCGCGGTGATCACCGTGGTGCTCGGCGGCATCTACGGCGGCGTGATGACGCCCTCGGAGAGCGCGGCCGTCGGCGTGGTGGGCGTGCTCGGCATCGCCATCGCGATGCGGCGGCTCAAGGCCCGGGCGGTGGCCGAATCGCTGCGCCAGACCATCCAGACCTGCGGCATGGTGTTCGTGATCGTCGTCGCCGGCATCGTGTTCACGCGCTTCATGGTGCACACCAACGTCACCGCCGACTTCGTGGCGCTGATCAAGAGCTGGGACCTCGGCCGCGTGCAGCTGCTGCTGGCGATGCTGGTGCTGTACTTCATCCTCGGCACCGCGCTCGACGGGCTGGGCATGCTGATCCTGAGCCTGCCGTTCGTGATGCCGCTGATGGCCACCGCGGGCATCGACAAGGTGTGGTTCGGCATCTTCCTGTGCGTGATGATGGAACTCGCCGCGGTCAGCCCGCCGGTGGGCATCACCGTCGCCGTGATGCGCAGCGTGGCGCCCGACGTGCCGACCAACGTGATCTTCCGCGGCTGCTACCCGTTCCTCGTGCTGACGATCCTGCTGACCTTCGCGCTGATCGCCTGGCCGGAGCTGGCGCTGTGGTTGCCGAGGGTGGCGCGATAGGCCGCGGCTCGGCGGGCCTTCACTTCGGGTCCTGCAGCCACGCGCGCAGCGTGTGGAACCAGCCGTCGGCGTACTTCGTGCGCACGCGGCGGCCGTCGCGCACCACGAAGTCCTGCAGGCCGTGGTCGGCGTTCGGGTAGACCACCACGGTCACTGGTTTGCCCTGCGCGCGCAGCCGGGCCAGCACGTCGAGCGTGGGTTGCGGTGGCGCCTCGATGTCCCGGCCCGCCATCAGCCACAGCATCGGGATGCCGAGCCGCTCCAGCGTCGGCACCGGGTCGTAGAACGGCTGGAAGTGGTGCTGGAACATCTGCGGCGCCACGCGCTTGGCCTGCTCCAGGCCCATCTGCATCGTCACGCCCAGCCAGCTCCGCTGGCGCGCGGCCAGCGCGAACCAGGGGCGGCTCTTGGCGTGTTCGAGCCGCTGTTCGAAGTCGCTCCAGTCCTGGAAGCCCGACCGTGCCAGCGCGTGCAACGACGCGTTCAGCGCCTCGAACTCGGCCACCGAGGCGTCGTCCACGCCCGCTTCCTTCAGCTTCAGCGGCGCTTCCAGGCGATCCTCGTCGGCCATCGACATCGCGAGGCCGTAGCCCACCGCCACGTAGCGGATCGAAGGCTCCTTCAGCGCCGCCAGCGGGGCCACCCAGCCGCCTTGGCTGAAGCCCGCGAGGCCGATGCGCTGCGCATCGATGCCGGGCTGGGCCTGCAGCCAGCGCACGGCCGCCACCACGTCGTCGGCCAGCACGCCGACGTGCTGCAGGTACTCACCCTGGGAGCAGCCCGTGCCGCGCTTGTCGAAGACGAGGGTGGCGATGCCGTGCGACGCGAGCAGGTGCGGCAGCCACTCCAGGCCCACCGACGGCACGGGGTCGGAACCATGCACGAAGACCACCGCCCGGCGCAGGCTGCCGCTGCCGGCAGCGGGCATCGTCAGCCGGCCGCGCAGTTCGACGTCGCCGTTGCGAAAACTCGCCGGCCGGTCGACGAGCGCCAACCGACGCGCCACCGCGCGCGGCGCCGACGGCCCGTCGACGACCAGCGATTCGGCGCGGCCGCCCGCGCCGAGCCGGAACGCGTATCGATAGGCCACCGGATCGCCCGACTCGAGGTCGTCGCCGGACTCGAACCTCGACGCTCCGGCCGGATGCAGCCGGTGGCTGCGGCCCGAGTCGAAGTGCGTGATGCGCCAGTGGCCGTCGGTGGCCGCGGGCACGACCGACATCAGCGCCCCGCGCGGCGTGCGGTAGGCGCCACCATAGGGAGCGTCGGGCGTGGCTGGGCAGGCGGGTGGCTGCTGCTTCGGCTGGGCGTGCGAGTCCGGCGCGGCGAGCGCCATCCACGCGACCAGCCACCAGGATGCCGTGGGTGTGCGCATCCGGCGGACGCTACGCAGCCTCTGCCCGCCTCGCCACACGGCTCGGACCCGACGCGCCGCGGCGCGACGAGCTGCAGCCGACGCCGACGAAGCGGGCGTGATCCGGACGGCGGCGTGCCGCTGCATACACTCGGCCATGCTCGCCAACACCCGCATGTACTCGGTCAACCCCGCGACGAAGGCCGCGTGGCAGCAGGTGCTGCGCTGGTGCCTCCAGCGTGCGGACCTGGCCTGGCCGGTGATCGACCACGATCCGCCAGCCTCGATCAGCGAGCTGTGGGCGCGCGGCGACCTCGGGGTGGTGCAGATGTGCGGCTTGCCGTTTTCCGTGCGCGACCCCGCGCCGCGGCTGATCGCCGCACCGTTGCCGTCACCGGCCCGCTACGGCGGCCGTGCCGTCTACTTCAGCGACCTCGCCGTGCGTGCCGACGCGCCGTTCGAGCGCCTGGAGGACACCTACGGCCGCCGCATCGGCTGGACGCTGCCCGATTCTCAGTCGGGCTACTTCGCGCTGCGGTACTTCCTGCAGCAGCAGCGCGCGGGCCGCCCCGACCCCACGCAACCGCTGTACGGCGAAGTGGTGCCGCACCTCGTGAACCCGCGCGGCGTGATCCAGGCGCTGCTCGACGGCCGAATCGACGTCGGCCCGCTCGACAGCTACTCGCACGACCTGATCCGCCACACCGAGCCCGACATCGCGCGGCGCATCCGCGTGATCGCACAGACCACGCCGACCGCGATGCCGCCCTTCGTCTGCACCGATGCGAGCGCCTCCGACGACGACCTGCAGCGGCTGCGCACGGCCTTCTTGTCGGTGCACGCCGAGCCTACGCTCGGCGAGGCCCGCGCCACCGTGCTGCTCGATCGTTTCGTCGCGATGCAGCCGGCCGACTATGCCCTCACGCGCCAGCGCCACGATGAGGTGCTGGCGGCGCCCGAGCGTTGGTGAACCCCTGACCCCACGGAGATCCATGTCCTTCGAACGACTCTCGACGCGGCTCGTCGCCGCCGTCTTCACCCTCGCGATGCTGCCGGCGACGGCGCTGGCGCAGGCCTGGCCGTCCAAGCCGATCCGCATCGTCGTGCCGTTCGCGGCCGGCGGCCCGTCGGACATGCTGCCGCGGCTCATCGCGCCACGCCTGGCGCAGGCGCTGGGCCAGCCGGTGGTGGTGGAGAACCGCCCCGGCGGCTCGGGCAACATCGGCATGGAGCTGGTGGCCAAGGCGGCGCCCGACGGCTACACCTTCGTCGTCGGGCCGAACGGCAACGTGGTCGTCAACCCGAACCTCTACGCGAAACTGCCGTACGACGTGAACCGCGACTTTGCGCCGGTCACGCTGGTGGCCGCGGTGCAGAACGTGCTGGTGGTCGGCGCGGACTCGAAGGCCCGCACCGTGGCCGACCTGATCGCGCAGGGCAAGGCGCGCCCGGGCGCACTGAGCTACGCCTCGCCCGGCAACGGCAGCCAGGCGCACATGGCGGCCGAGTACCTGAAGATGCTGGGCGGCATCTACGCGGTGCACATCCCGTACAACGGCGTGGGCGCGGCGCTGAACGACCTGCTGGGCGGGCGCATCGACTTCATGTTCGCGCAGACCTCCGCCGCGATGCCGCAGGTGCAGGCCGGGAAGCTGCGCGCGCTGGCCTTCGCGAGCAAGGAGCGGCTGGCGATCGACCCGTCATTGCCGATCGTCGCCGAGACGCTGCCCGGCTTCGAGGCGGTGTCGTGGTACGGGCTGCTCGCGCCGGCCGGCACGTCGCCGGAGGTCATCGCCCGCGTGCAGCAGGAAGTGGCCAAGGCCGTGCGCGTGCCCGAGATCGCCGAGAAGCTCGCCGGCATGGGCGCCGCTGCCGTGGCCAGCACCCCTGAGCAGTTCGCGCAGCAGATCCGTGGCGAGCAGGCACAGTACGCGAGGATCATCCAGCGCGCCGGGATCAAGGTGGAGTGAGGCGCCCGGCTGCCGCCGCGCGCAGCACTGCTCAGGCTGAGCGGACCTCGGCGGGGAACTGCCCCCAGGCCTGATTCAGCTGGCCGGTGGTCTTGGCGTCCTTCGCCACGGCCGCCAGCCAGGCCTGCATCGCCTTGCGCAGCGGCGCTCCGAGAGCCTTGGCGGTGTCGGCCGTCCACAAGCCGGCGGGGGAGACCTTGATCAGTGCGTCGAGCTCCCCCTTCTTCTGGACCAGCGCCGCGCGGACCTGCGCCGCGGCGATCAGCAACTCGATCTTCGCGCTGCGGCGATCGGTGGTCAGCGACTGCTGCTTCTGCTGCAGCGCGAGCAATCGCGCCTTCGCATCGGCGGCGCTCAGCGTGCCCTGGCGCAGCTCGTCCTTGATCTTCTGGGTCTCGTCTCGGACCTTCTTGCCCGAGACCAGGCCGCTCACGGCGCGGCCGGTCTTGTCGGTCGACGAGAGCTTCGTCGGCAGGTCGGGCGGCGTGGCCAGCTTCGGATCGAGCCTGAAGACGTCCTCCAGGGCGAGGCGTGCCTTCAGGTACGCGACGCGCTCGACGGCGGCCTTGCCGTGGACCTGCGCGTCGTCGACCTGCGCGAGCGCCTTCAGCACGACCTGGCGGATGCCGGCCTTGACGGCCGCCTGCCGCTCGCCGTGGAACCGGACGTGCTTGGCGATGGCATCGGCGTGTGTCTCGCTCCCGCCGTGTTCCTCGTAGAGGTGCTTGTACAGCGCCTCCTCCAGCGTGGCGCTGCCGGCGATCCGCTTGTCGGCGAACGTCTTCCACGCGTCGTTCCCGGCCGCTGTCAGCCCGCTGGCTCCAGCCTTCGCGTTGTCCACGCAGCCCAGCGTCTTCGCCTTCGCATCGAAGAGGAAGTTGCCGCCGTTCCAGGCGCTCAGCACGCGGTCGTGCATGCCGGTGATCAGGTCGGCGATGGCCACTCCGGCGAACGCCTCGACGCCCTCGTCCGAGGCGGCGAACTCGCTCAGTTCCCGTTGCTGCCCGGGTCGCGCGTCCTGCCGGGCCTTCATGCGTCCGTGAGCCGCCTCGGCGTCGCCGAGACGGATGTCGTCCAGCACGTCGGTGAGCGCCTCGGCCTGTGCGCGCACGACGTTGTCGCGCAGCCAGGCGATGGCCTGCCGGCGGGCTGCGTCGTCCGATGCGTCGGCGAGCTTCCGGATCGCTTCCGCGTGCTTCTTGAGGCTCGGCATGCGCGCGCAGTAGGCCTCGAGCTCGCCGATCGCGATCGGCCACGCGGTGTCCGGATCGAGGTCCTTGACCTCCTTGAGAAGCTTCAGCGCCATCTCTTCGCCTTCGGCATGATGCTTCGCCGGGAAGATCGCGGCCAGCGGCACGCCCTCGACGACGTCGGAGATCTGGCCCGCGTTGCGGCCATCCACGCCCTGGATGCCGAGCGATGCCGCGAGCTGTTGCGCATGGCCGTCGCCCTTCGACAAGGCCTTGATCAGCTTGGCCTTCTGCTCGTCGGACAGCAGCTTCGCGGCCGGGGCGCGGACTCCGGGCAGGCCGAGCCTGCCGATGAACTCCGACGCGGCCACGTGGTCGGCGGCCAGCTCGCTGCCGCCCTTGACGACGAACGTCCGGCCATCGATGTCCACGAGGGCGGTCTTCTTGTCCTTGCCGCCCTTGAGGCCGCGCTTCAGCACGATCGGGCCGTCGAAGTTGGGGGCCAGGGCCGGTGCAGCGGCCGGTTTCGGCAGCGATCGGCGCAACGCGGCGATCTGCAGACCGGAGCGGTCGGCGCGACGTCCGGCCGGCTGCACGTCGGCATCGCGAGCGGGCACGTCGTAGCCGACCTTGTTCGCCCAGTTGAGCGTGCGGCTTCCGATCGGCTGGCCGGGGGCGGCGGTGGTCGGGCGGGTGGGCGTGGTCATGGTGTTCCTTCCGGGGTGTCAGGAGACGCGGTGTCAGGCTTGCAGCACGGCGGCGATGTCGTCGAGCGCCGTGCGCAGCGTGCGGCCGATGTGCAGCGGCACGCCGAGCGGGTTCTCGTCGGCGGCGGCGATCAGGCGGTTGCGGTCGAGGTCGACGCGGATGGCCTCGACCTGGCGCAGCGCGTCGGGCGCGTACTCGGGGCGCTCCGGGTCCTCGAAGGCGTCGAAGTCCTCGACCAGTTCGGCCACCGGCGCGAGCAGGCGCTCGATCGCCGCAAGCAGGTCGTCGGCCATGCGGTCGAGCTCGGGTTCATCGAGCTTGCGCAGCTCGACGACCAGCGCGCTCGCCTGCTCGACGGCGGCCTCGCTGGCGGTGTCCCACAGCGGCATGAGCGGCGCATAGGTCCGCACCGATGTGTCGCCGGTGGTGGCGGCGGCCGCGCCGAGCAGGTGCTCGGCCTCGCCGAGGCGCTCCTGGGCGGCCGCGAAGTCGCCGTTGCGGGCCTGCACGCCCGCCTCGCCGGCCAGCCGCTTGGCGGCCTGCGCCTGCGGGGTGTTGCCGGCCGCCGCCAACAGCGGCAGGAAGGCCTTGAGCCGGGTGGTGAACGCGTGCAGCGGGTCGGTGGCCGGCGTCTGCGCACCGGGGGCCGCGGCGGCTGCGTCGTCGTCGAGCGCGGCCGCCTGCTCGAAGACGGTGCCGTCGGCGTTCCAGAGCACGATCCTGGTGACCCGGAAGCCGCTGGCCTTCACCGGGTCCCGCAGCTTCTTCACGAGTCCCGCCAGCGGCTTCTCGGGCTGCAGCATCAGCTCGGTGCCTTCCACCCACGCCGTGCCGCACGCGCCGGTCTTGACGCCGGTCTCGGCCTGCAGCGTGGTCATCAGCTTGCGCGCGCCGATCTTCGGATGCAGCGCGAGCACGCCGGGCTGCTTGTCGTGGCCGTCCACGCAGCCGAACTGCACGCGCCGCTCGGGGTCGCGCTTGCACAGGGTGAGTTGCATGAGCAGCCGCCTGGGGTCGAGCAGCGCGCTGCCGGCGTCGTCATCGTCGCCGCCAGCCGCGCCGGCGCCCCCGTTGCCCGGGGCCCGTGCAGCCAGCCCCGAGTGGGCGCGGTCGAATTCCTTGCGCAGGTCGAGCCCGCCGACGTCGATCGCTTCGGCGTAGCGCTTCGCGGCTTCGAGGATCGAGCGGGCCGCCTCCAGGCTCGCCTTGGCGGCGGACTTGTCCTTGGCGAGCTGCTGCGCGGCCGCGGTGACCTCGGTGGCCTCCCGCTTCAGCGGCAGCACCTGGCCGCGGTAGCTGCGCTCGCGTTCGGCAAACGCCTGTTCGAGCGCGGCGGGCGTCTCGCACGACCGCGACCAGCCGGCCGCGAGGGACTTCCAGTCGACGGCTTCGTGCTTGCGGAACAGCGACTTGAGCCGGGCCGGCAGCTCGCTGCCGGCAGGCAGGCTGCCCTTCCTCTTCTCCCAGTGGGTGGCGGTCAGGGCTTCGGGGCAGGGGTGGATGGCGTCGATCACGTCGGGCTCCTCAGATGCGGTTGATGGCGATGCGCAGGTCGTTCCAACGGCGCGTGAACTCGGTGAGCGAGTCGACGGTCACCTTGTAGCCGGGCACCGTCAGCAGTGGCGCGACCCACTTCTTGTTCGGCCCCTTGGCCTCGGGCGACACGAGCTTCTCGAGCGCCTGGATGTTCAGCACCACGCGGGCCGCGTGGCCGTCGAAGACCTTCGCGGACTCCAGCAGCTTCTGGTTGCGGTCGCGGAACTCGCGGCCGTCGTGGTAGTCGTGGGCATTGGCCGAGCCCAGGTCGAGCAGCGTCTCCAGGTCCTTGTCGACGTTCTTGCTCCTGCTGAGCAGCTTGGGGATGATCGGCGCGACGTTCTTCAGCACGCGCTCGGCCTCCTTCGACGGCGTGGCCTTGAGCTGGGCCTTGAAGGCCTTGACGAAGCCGGGTGCGCGCCGGCGGAAGTTCTCCGCTTCCACCAGCGTGTAGTGGACGCGGTCCATGGCGGCTTCGAGCATCTTCTCGTCGGCAGGTCTCACGGGGTCTCCTGGGGTGCGAGTGGGGGTGGCGCCACTGTCGCGGCGAGGAGCCCCCGGCGTCCCCAAGGCGGGCCAAAACGTCCCCAAAATCGAGCGATGACGGACACCGGACCGGCGGCCGACCCAACACGCCACCGCAGCACCGCGCCGCTGCGGTTCGGCCCCGGCGGCCGCTTCCTGCTGCAGCCGGCCGAGCAGCGGCTGCTGGTGGACGGCGAGCCGGCCGCGCTGGGCCGGCGCGCGCTGGACCTGCTGGTCGTGCTGACCCGCCAGCCCGACCACCTCTACACCAAGCACGAGCTGCTCGACCGCGTGTGGCCTGGCCTGGTGGTGGAGGAAGCGAACCTGCAGATGCAGATCGCCAACCTGCGCAAGGTGCTGGGCGGGGATGCGATCGCCACCGTGCCGGGCCGCGGCTATCGCTTCGTGGCGCCGATCGTCGAGCCGGCGGTGCAGGGCGACACTCCGGCGCCCACCGCCCCGCCCGTCCCGTCCGCGGCGCCGGTGAGCAGGACCACGGGCCTGTTCGGCCGCGAGGCCGATCTGGAACGCCTCGCAGGGTTGCTGCAGCCCGGCAGCTGCGTCACGCTGGTGGGCCCGGCGGGCGTGGGCAAGACCAGTCTGGCGCGGGCGGTGGCCGATCGCGCAGGCTCCTGCGTCTGGGTCGACCTGGCCGCGCTACCGCCAGGTGCGGTGGTCAGCGGTGCGGTGGCGCGCGCGGTGGGCGCGTCGCAGTCCGTCGGCGACGTGATGCCGCAGGTGCTGCAGGCGCTCGGCGGCCGCCCCGTGCTGCTCGTGCTGGACAACGCCGAGCACGTGATCGACGCCTGCGCCGCCGTGGCCACGGGCCTGCGCGCGCTGCCCGAGCTGAGCCTGCTCGTCACGAGCCAGTTGCCGCTGGCGGTGGCCGGCGAGCGGGTGCAACGCCTGGAGCCGCTGGCGCTGCCGGCGCCGGACGATGACAGCGCCGAGCTTGGCGACGGCGCGCTCGCCCTGCTGATGGAGCGGATCGCCGCCGCCGACCACCGCTACAGCCCCACCGCGGCGCAGCGGCCACTGCTGCGCTCGATCTGCATCCAGCTCGACGGGCTGCCGCTGGCGCTGGAGATGGCGGCGGCGCGCGTGCCGGTGCTCGGCGTGCAGGGTGTGCACGACGCGCTGGCCGAGCGCTTCGCGTTGCTGACGCGCGGGCACCGTGGCGCGGCCGAGCGCCACCGCACGCTGCACCATGCGCTCGATTGGAGCTACCGGCTGCTCGGCGCCGGCGAGCAGCGCCTGTTCCGCGCGCTCGGCGTGTTCGCCGGCGGCTTCACGCTGGACCTGGTGGTGGATCTGGCGGGGCCCGGCTCACGGCCCCGCTGGGAGGTGGTCGACGAACTGTCGGCGCTGGCCGACCGCTCCCTGGTGGCGGTCGGCCCGGAAGACCCGCCGCGCTACCGGCTGCTGGAGACGATGCGCGCATATGCCCTCGAACGCCTGCGCGAATCTTCCCCTGGCGACGAGGCGGCGCTGCGGCGACGGCATGCCGAAGCCCTGGCAGCCCTGCTCGCCCGCTACCGCGCGGAGGATGCCGCCATCCGGGCCGCCTGCGAGGCCGAGATGGAAAACGTGCGCGAGGCCATCGCCTGGGCACGCAGTGGCGACCTGGCGTTGGCGGCACGGCTCTCCGCCGCCGTGATGCCGGTGGCGCACTTCACCGGGTGGCGATCGGAGTGCGAGCAGTGGTTGCGCTCGCTGGAGGCGCCGATGCGCGATGCGACGGGCGTGGCCCTGCCCGCGCCGGTGCAGGCGGCCTGGTGGACGGAGATGGCGCGCGCGGGGTCGATGCGTGCAGACCCGCGTGCCGTGGCCGACGCGGGACATGCGATCGCGCTGTGGGACTCGGCAGGCGACCCGCACGGAGCGCTGCTCGCCGCTTGCATCGACGTGCGTTCGCACTACCGGCCCGGCCCGGAGCTGGACCGGGCCTGCGACCGGCTGCGCACGCGGGCCTCGGCGATGCCCGACCTCACGCTGCCCGAGCAGCTGCAGATCCACGGCGCGCTCGTGACGGCGGCCCACGCGCGCGAGGACCTGGAGGAAATCCTCAGCGGCCGCCTGGTGGAGATGGCGCTCGCGGCGCGACTGGGCCTGCAGGCGCGCGTCGACACGGCCGAGTCGAACGTCGTGTTCGCGCTGATCGCGATGAACCGCCATGCCGAGGCGGCGGCGCGCGGGCGGGCACTGCTGGCGCGCATCGACAGCGACACCGGGTCCGTCAAGGGCAACCTGCCGTGGGTGCTGCAGGGGCTGCTGAAGGCGCTGGTGATGATGGGAGCCCTCGACGAGGCGCAGAAGCTGGTGCCGCGCGCCTGGGACACCTGCCGGCACTTCGGCGTACCGGTCACGGCGCCCACCATGGCCCAGCTGGCGGCCCGGCGTGGCCGTCACGAGGAAGCGGCGCTGCTGATCGGCTATGCCTGCGCGACCTTCGAGGCGCACGGCATGGCGATGGACAACGAGGGCCTGATCGTCATCGGCGAGGTGCAGGCCCGCGTCGGCGAGGCGCTCGGGGTCGAGCGCCTGCAGGCGCTGACCGGGCAAGGCCGCCTGCTGGACGACGCCAACGCGGCCCTACTGGCGCAGGCAGGCTAGTCCCGGAACTTCGCCGCCAGCGCGTCGTACGCGTCCTTGCGCACCAGGCGCTGGCGTTCGTCGAAGGTGGCCACGAGACCGCTGTCCTCGTCGAGCCGGCCGGTGCTCTTCAGCTGCCGCAAGGCCTGCGTCATGCCGCGCACGGCGCCCTGCAGCGCGGCGTTGGCGTACAGCACGAGGCCGTAGCCCATGCGCGCGAACTCCTCGGCGGGCAGCGTCGGCGTCTTGCCGCCGATGACGACATTCACGAGCTGCGGCGCCGCGAGCAGCTGCGGGATGCGCTGCAGCTGCTCGAGACTGCCCGGCGCCTCGACGAAGGTGATGTCGGCGCCGGCCTCGATGAACCGGCCGGCGCGCTCGATGGCCGCGTCGAAGCCTTCCACCGCGATGGCGTCGGTGCGCGCGATGACGAGCAGATCGTCGGACCGGCGCGCGTCGACCGCGGCCTTGATCTTCGAGGCCGCCTCGGCCGCCGGGATCACCGACTTGTCGTTGAAGTGGCCGCACTTCTTGGGCATGCGCTGGTCTTCGAGCTGGATGGCGTCGGCGCCGGCGCGCTCCAGCGTGCGCACCGCGTGGTGCACGTTCAGCTCGTTGCCGAAGCCGGTGTCGGCGTCGACGATGATCGGCAGCGCCACCGCGTCGCGCAGCATCGCGACGTGCTGGGCCAGGTCGGTCAGCGTCACGAAGCCCAGGTCGGGCATGCCGTAGTGCGTGTTCGTCAGGCCCGCGCCCGAGAGGTACACCGCCTCGTAGCCTTCCTCCTCGATGACGCGCCCGGCCAGCGCGTTGGCCGCGCCGGCCACCAGCAGGCCGCGCCGTTCCTGGATCTTCTGCCGCAGCACGCGGCCGGGGCGGGGTGGGGGTGTCGTCATGCGGCCTCCGCGGGAGTCATGTGGTCGAGGATGTCCTGGCGGGCGCTGGCGATGTGGCGCCGCATCGTCAGCTCGGCGAGCTCGGGGTCGCGGTCGGCGAGGGCGTCGACGATGCGCTGGTGCTCCAGCAACGCGCGCCGCGCTCGATCGGGCCGGCGGCGCTGCTGGCGCCGGCACAGGTCGATCAGGCCGTGGCAGTCCTCGGCCAGGAACTTGACGAGGTACTCATTGCCGCTGGCCCGCACGATGGCCGAGTGGTAGTCGACGTCCAGCCTCTTGAACGGGTATCCCTTGCGGGGGGAGCGCATGGCCGCCTCCTGCCGTTCGAGCCCGACGCGCAGCTGGTCGATCTCCGCCGGCGTGATGCGCAGCGCCGCCTCGCGCGCGGCCATGCCTTCGATGGCCTCGCGCAGCCGGAAGATGTCGTGGACCTTCTTCGCGTCGAGCACCACCACGCGGGCGCTCTGCCGCGGCACGCGCGTGATCAGGCTGCGCTCCTCCAGCCGCCGGATCGCTTCGCGCAGCGGCGCCCGGCTCACGCCGTAGCGGCGCGCCAGCTCGGGCTCGCTGATCTTCGCGCCGGGAGCGATCTGGCCTTCGAGGATGGCGTCGCGCAGACGCACCAGCACGTTGTCGGCGACGGGCTCCCAGGCGACGTCGGCGTCGGCTTCGACAACCACGCTAGACCCCGTGCAGCTTCGAGGCCGGCACGTACACGCGGCCTTCCATCAGCCGCCGCGCCGAGCGGTAGACGGCCGTCTCCGCGACGTGGGGCCGGCCGTCGCGCAGCTGCAGCGTGGCGGCCACGCGCAGCGTGCCGGTGGGGTGCTCGAGGACCACGTCGCCGCCCTCGGGGCGCCGCGCGATCGTCGAGGCCACCGAGCCCGCCAGGTGCACCGCGGCGGCCACGCACATGCCGCCGGTCAGCGGCGTGGCACGGTGCGGTTGACCGGACGACATCATGCGCACCCGCACATGGCTGCCGTCCGCTGTGGGGGGCGACAGCAGCGCCACCAGGGGCAGGTTGCGCACGCGCAGCCGCGCATCCTCGAGGTCGCCGGCGAGGCCGATGCGCACGGCTGTCGCGCAGCGGATGGCTTCGCACCACGCGATCACGCCGGGGTTCGCGTCGAGTTCGGCGGGCTTCTCGCCGCCGTGCAGGCCGAGCGCCTCGGCCGCCAGCATCACCACCGGGTTGGCCGCGTCGACGATGGACACCTCCACGCTCGCGTGGCCTTCCACGTCGAGCCGCTCGGCGAGCCGGCCGGTGGGCAGCAGACTCCCGGTGGCGGCGCCGCCGGGCTCCAGGAACGACAGCCGCACCGGCGCGGCGGTGCCGGCGACGCCGGGCAGCACGAAGTCGCCATCCACCGCGGCGCGGCCGCCTTCCAGCGGAAAGGTGGCGACGATCACCTTCTTCGTGTTGGTGTTGTGGATGCGCACGGTGGCGCTGCTGCCCGAGGCCTGCACCAGTCCTTCGTCCACCGCGTAGGGGCCGACGGCCGACGAGATGTTCCCGCAGTTTCCCTTGTACTGGACCACCGTCGAGTCGATCGGCACCTGCGCGAAGGTGTAGTCCACGTCGGCGTCGGGCCGGCTCGGTGGGCCGATGACGGCGACCTTCGACAGCGACGAGATGCCGCCACCGATGCCGTCGAGCTGGCGGCCGTGCGGGTCGGGCGTGCCCAGCGCGGCGCAGAACAACGCGTCCTGCGCCGCGCGGCCCGCGGGCAGGTCGGCCGCCTTGAAGAACAGCGCGCGGCTGGTGCCCCCGCGCATGTAGACGGCGGGGAACGAGAGCTGGGGGGCGGGCATGCGACGGGCTCCTTCCGGCGGGCGGCGGTCGTCGCCCAGTCTATCGAACTGTCGACAGAATGGATCCCGTACGGCGGTCGTTCAGCAGGCCGGCTCGGAGTGATGGCCCCGCCGTCTGTCGACAGGCCGGCCCCGGCGTCACCCTCGCGGCGCCGTCACCACCCGCGCGTGGCGCTGCAGGGCAGCCACCAGATCCTCCAGCTCCACCGGCTTGGTCAGGTAGGCTGCCGCGCCGGCGTCCACCATCACGGCGATGTTCTCGGCCATCGCGTCGGCGCTGACGGCCACCACCGGGATCGCGCGCGTGTCCTCGCGCGCCCGCAGGCGCTGCAGCACCTCGGGGCCGTTCATCTCGGGCATCTGCACGTCCAGCAGGATCAGCGCGGGCTGCTCGGCGCGCGCGAGCTGCAGGCCTTCGGCCGGCGTCAACGCGCAGACCAGCCGGTACTCCGGCAACCGCTCGAACATCGCTTCCATCACGAACACGTTGACCGGGTTGTCCTCGATGTAGAGGACCAGCGGGGTGCCGGCGACGGGCGGTGTCGCTGCTGCTGCTGCTGCTGGGGCGGGCGGGTCTTCCAGGCGCGGCGGCGCTTCGGCCATCGGCAGGCCGAAGCTGAACAGGCTGCCGACCTCGGGTTCGCTGTCGACGTCCAGCGAGCCGCCCATCGCCTCCACCAGGCGGCGGCTCAATGCCAGGCCGATGCCGCTGCCTTCCACGCCCCGGCGCGCGGCGTCCAGGCGTTCGAAGGGCTCGAACAGGCGTGCCAACTCTGCGGCGGAGAGGCCGCGGCCGGTGTCGCGCACGCCCACGCGCACCCGGGCGCCGTCGAGTCGGCATTCGATGCGCACGCTGCCGGGGCGGCGGTTGTACTTGATCGCGTTGGAGATCAGGTTCAGCAGCACCTGCTTCAGGCGCCGCCGGTCGGCACGCACCGCCAGGCCGGGCATCGACACCGTCGAGAGCTGCACGTCGCGCTGCTGGGCCAGCGGACGAACCAGCGCCAGCGTCTCGGCCACCAGCGGCTCCAGGGCCACGGCCTCGGTTTCCAGCCCGAGGTGGCCCGACTCGACGCGCCCGAGGTCGAGCACGTCGTTGATCAGCTCCAGCAGGTGGCGCGCGCCGCGCAGCATCTCGTCGGCGTAGCCCTGCTGCACCGGTGGCAGCGGGCGCTGCGGGTCGGAGCCGAGCAGCTGCCCCAGGCCGAGGATCGCGTTCAGCGGCGTGCGCAGCTCGTGCGACATCTGCGAGAGGAACTGGCTCTTGGCGCGGTTCGCGCGCTCGGCCTCGTCGCGCGCGGCGATCAGCGCCTCCTCGGCCCTCTTGCGCCGCGTGATGTCGATGCCGAACGCGTAGTAGAGGCGGCGCCCGTCGGGGCGCGGGGGCGCGGCGACATGCGTGACGACCAGGTCCAGCTCGGGCAGGTCGCCGCGGGCGGGGTAGTGGCGGTCGACCTGCGGGCGTTCCCCGGCCTCCGCCCGACGCAGGTCGGCGGCGATCTGCGCACCCAGCTCGGGCCCGAGCACCTCCTCCACGGTGCACCCCACCACGTCGGCCGCCGGGCGGCCGATGCGGTGCGCCAGCGCGTCGTTGACGAACTGGTAGCGCAGCTGGCCGTCGACGGCCCCGATGTAGCCCGGGAAGGACTCCAGAAGCGCCCGCTGCTCGGCTTCGCGCGCGCGCAGGGACTCTTGTGCCCGCGTCAGGTCGCTGATGTCGATGCCGAAGCCGTAGACGGCAGGTGCGCCGGTGCCCGGGTGCACGCCGGGCACCACGGTGACCTGCACGTCGGTGGGCGGCTGTTCCGGGTCACGCTGGTAGCGGTACTCGGCGGTGGTGGTCCGCCCCTTCAGAGCCTCCTGCAGCATCGCCTCGAGCGGTGCCAGCCGGCCGGCATCGCCGATGCTGCCGAAGCGGCTTCCCACGATCTGCTCGGGCTCCTGCCCGACGAGCGCTGCCAGCCGGCGGTTGACGTAGGTGTACACGCCGTTCTGGTCGACGCGGGCGATGAAGCCCGGGATCGCATCGAGCAGCGCGCGCTGCTCGGCCTCGCGTTCGAGCGACACCTGCAGCGCCCGCGACTCCGCGGTGATGTCGCGGAAGCTCCAGACGCGGATCGTGCGCCCGCCCACCAGCGCCGGCTCGCAGCGCCGCGTGATCACGCGGCCGTCGCGCAGCGGCACCACGCTCTCGTCGGCGAGGTTGCCGGAGACGATGCGCGTCACGCGTTGGAGTTCGCGTTCGGGATGCAGGAACAGCGGCGTCGCCGCCGCCATGATGTCGGCCGGGGTCAGCGTGGCCGCCTTCTCGGCCGGGATGCCCCAGATGCGCAGCATCTGCTCGTTGGCGTAGCGCACCGGCTGGTGGGCGTCCTCGGCGTCGCTGGCGAAGATGCCGTCGCCGGTGGCGTTCAGCGTCCGCTGCAGGTACTCGGCTGCTTCGGCCAGCTTGCGCCGGCCGGCTTCGCGCTCGGTGACGTCGCGGTGGACGACGACCACGCTGCGCTGGCCGTCGGGCTCGTCGTAGGGGTAGTAGGTGGTCTCGACGATGCGCCCGGCGAGCGCCGGCAGGTCGACATCGGAGGTGACGCTGCGCGGCTGGCGCAGCGCCAGGCACTCCGACCATGCGCGGCGGCGCGCGTCGTTGTAGCCCTGGGGCAGCGCCTCGTCGCTGCGGCGGCCGACCGCCTGTTCGCGCGCCAGCCCGCTGACGCGGCACCACGCGTCGTTGACCATGCGGTACACGAGGTCCTCGCCGATCACGCTCAACGGATCGCTGATCGAGTTGGTGACGCGCTCGTAGATGCGCAGCGCCTCCTCGTGGCGGCGCTGCTCGGAGATGTCGGTCCAGATGCCCACCGAGCCTGCCGGGCGCCCTTCGGCGTCGGGCAGCGGCGTGGCGGCGTTGACGCAATGCACCACGCTGCCGTCGGGCCGGCGGATGTCGATCTCGTAGGTGCTGGTTTCGCCGCGGCGGCGGCGCTCGATCTGGGCCCGCAGCGTGGCCAGCGACTCGCCTTCGAAGAACTCGGAGGCACGGTGGCCGAGCACCTGCTCGCGCGGGCGGCCGAGCAGCCGGCACATCGCGGGGTTCAGGTCCTGCGTCACGCCGTCGAGGTCGATGAACCAGAAGCCCTCGGTGGTGTTGGCCAGCAGCAGGCCGATCAGCCGGTGGCGCTCGGCCGCCTCGCGGCGTGCGGCCTCGGCGGCGGCGGCGAGCGCCTGCGACTCGGCGGCGCGCGCCGCGTCGTCGACCCGCCGGCGGGCTGTCTGCAGCATGTGACGGCGCGACCGGAGCGCGCCGAACACGCCGACCGCCATGACCAGCGCCAGCTGGGCCGCCACCTGGCCGGCCTCGGCACGCGACAGCACGGTCAGGGCCACGGGGGTGGTGGCCGGCAGCGCATAGCCGATGGCTGCAACGATGTCGAAGCCCAGGACCACCAGCGCGCCAACGACCAGCAGGCCCATCCCCAGGGTCAGCACGTACTCGGACTGCGGGGCGATCGCGCCTTGCAGCACCACCGCGTAGACACCCCAGCCCACGCCGTGCAGCACGGCATAGCCGCGGTAACGCCCGAGCCAGGTGGCCGCATCGGCCTTGCCAGCGGCGGCTGCCCGCACATGCAGGCTGGACAGCAGCAGTCGCCCGATCTGCATGACAACCAGAGCGGACAGCGCAGCCACCGGCAGCAACGGTTGCTGCAGTGGCCACAACAGCCAAGCCAGGCCAAACGAGAACAGCGCACTCGCGGCGGCAGAACTCGGGCCCCCGTCCTGGTGCTGCTGCACCCGTTCTTCCAGCAACGCCTGCTCCAGCCGGGCGGAGGCCGGCTGCGGCGTTCCTGATTCGACACTCATTCTTGCTCGGCGTGCACGGCTCCCGTGACGGCGTCACGGCCGGCCGGGTGCTCGTTCGTCTCCCTGAGGGATCCCCGATCATCTCCCGAGCAGCGGCGGTATCAGACTCCGAAGAGACCCGGGGTTGCGTCAGGTCAAGGATGCACCCGCCAGGGGCCATCGAGGCGCCCCGCGCACCAAGGCGGCGCCGCGGTGGCGCGCCCGGCCGGGCCGTTCCGGTGGCGGCATCCGATGGGTCGTGCGCCAGCCTGCCGTGGCACGGTCCCTGCTGTATCTCTGCTTGCATACCAGCAAGTGCACCAAATCCGTGAACGGCGCACCGCGCCACTCCCGACCCAACTTCCAGGAGCCGCCGCATGACCGTGATCCGCCCCCCGTCCGCGACCCGCCGGCACCTGCTGCGGGCCGCCGCCGCTGCCGCCGCGCTCGGCGCCCCTTCCTGGCTGCGCGCGCAGGCCGGCCCGAAGATCCGCATCGGCTACTGGCCGATCGCCGCCGGGCTCCCGCTGTACGCCGCGGTGGAGAAGGGCTACTTCAAGGAATCCGGGCTCGACGTGGAGGCGATCAAGTTCGCCGGCGCGCAGCAGGTGATGGAGGCGATGCTCTCGGGCCGCGCCGACGGCGCCGCCAACGGCACGGGTTCGGGCAACCTCGGCGTCGGCGAGATCGCGTCGCCGGGCCTGTACAAGATCATCGCCACGAACCCGAGCAACGTGAAGCACGTGCTCGACCAGTTCCTGGTGACCAAGGACAGCCCGGTGAAGAGCATCGCCGAGCTGAAGGGCAAGCGCGTCGTCTCCGGCCCCGGCATCCAGAACCGGACGCTGGCGATCGCGGTGCTCGAGCGCGCCGGTGCCGGCGGCACGCCCGTCACCGAGCTGCCGATCGGCCAGCACGTGGCCGCCATCGCGGCCGGACAGATCGACGCCTGCTACACGCTGGAGCCCACCGGCACCATCGGCCGCATGAACGGCACCACGCGCATGCTGGAGGCCGGCGTCATCGCGAAGTACATCCTCGGCGACCCGATGGCCCCGTGGCACGGCGGCTCGGCGGCACTCACCACCGAGTTCATCCGCAAGTACCCGGCCGAGACGAAGCGCTACATCGCCGCCTACGCGCGCGGCATCGAACTCGTGCGCAGCAAGCCCGACGAGGCACGCCAGTACCTGAAGGGCTACACGGCGATCGAGGGCTCGCTCACCGGCGAGGTGCCGCTGGCCGCCTACATGCTCTACAACGAGTTCAAGCCGGCCGACATCGCCGCGTTCCAGAAGTTCTTCGACCTGTTCACCGAGAAGGGCGTGTTCGAGAAGAAGCTGTCGGTCGAATCCCTGATCTACAAAGGCTGACCCGGTGGCCGCGCCCGCCGTGTCGCGTTGGGGCAAGGCCTTGCCCGTGCTCGGGCCGCTGGCGCTGTTCGTCGTGTGGGACCTGGTGGTGCGCGCGGGCCTCATCAAGGCGATCCTGCTGCCGCCGCCACTGGCCACGCTGGAGACGCTGGTGAGCGGCCTGATCGGCGGCTCGTTGCTGGCCGACTTCCTCGTCACCGTGGGCCGCACGCTCCAGGCCTTCCTGATCGCCGCCGTGGTGGGCATGCCGCTGGGCGTGCTGCTGGGCAGCAACGAGCGCGCGTATCGCAGCGTGGAGTTCCTGATCGACTTCTTCCGCTCCACGCCCAGCTCGGCGCTGATCCCGCTGTTCCTGCTGATCTTCGGAACGTCCAACATCAACAAGGTCGCCATCGCCGCGTTCGGCGCGTTCCTGATCGTCGTGTTCAACAGCGCCTACGGCGTGATCAACGCGCGCAAGCAGCGCGTGATGGCAGCACAGGTGATGGGCGCCAGCAAGGCGCAGATCTTCCGCGACGTGCTGGTGTGGGAGAGCCTGCAGCCGAGCTTCGTCGGGCTGCGCTCGGCGGTGTCGATGGCGCTGGTCATCGTGATCGTGGCCGAGATGTTCATCGGCTCCGACCAGGGCCTGGGCCACCGCATCATCGATGCGCAGCAGGTGCTGAACGTGAAGACGATGTACGCGGCCATCCTCGCCGCGGGCGCGCTGGGCTATGCGCTCAACGTGCTGTTCCTGCTGCTGGAGCGGCGCATCGTGCACTGGAGCGGGAGGTGACACCGTGAGCGCCGTCTTGAACGCCCCCGTGGTCGCCGACGTGCCGGCACCGCGATTCACGCCCGGCCCGGCGGGCACGCACATCACGATCCGCGGCCTCACGAAGCACTACGCCGGCTGGCCGCTGTACGAGCAGTTCGACCTCGACATTCCCAAGCACAAGATCGTCTCGGTGTTCGGGCCCAACGGCTGCGGCAAGAGCACGCTGATCAACATGATCGCCGGGCTCGTGCCCATCGACGCCGGCGAGATCCTGTTCGACGGCAAGACGCTGGCCGACACCAAGATCGGCTACGTGTTCCAGAACTACCGCGAGGCGATGTTCCCGTGGATGCGGACCATCGACAACATCGCCTACCCGTTGAAGCTCGAGGGTCGATCGAAGGCCGAGGTCGACCGCCGCATGGCCGAGCTGGTGGCGTCGTTCGACGTCAAGTTCGACCTCAACCGCTACCCCTACGAGCTTTCCGGCGGGCAGCAGCAGACCGCGTCGATCATGCGCGCGCTGGCGCCCAACCCCGAGGTGCTGTTCCTCGACGAGCCGTTCTCGGCGCTGGACTTCGAGATGACCCTCTTCATCCGCGAGAAGCTGCAGGAGGTGTTCATGCAGACCGGCACCACGATGCTGCTGGTCTCGCACGACCTCGAGGAGGCCGTCTACCTCGCCGACGAGGTTCTGCTGCTGACCAAGCGCCCGACCAAGGTGGCCGAGATCCTGACCTACGCCGACGCGCGCCCGCGCACCGTGGCCACGCTGTCGGAGCCGAGCTTCGTGGCCACCAAGAAGCGCAGTCTCGAGATCTTCCAGCGCGAAGTCCGGCGGTGAGCTGACGCGGCGGCTCCGAGCCGCATGCGGGTTTTCGAGGGCACGGAAGGCGCTGGACACGGGCATCCGGTTTCCTAGACTCGGCCGCTTCCGCTTCCGCTACCGCGCGCAGTGCCACCCCGCCCATGGCTACCGACCCCCGAACCCGACTCGTGCAGGTCGATGCGCTGCAGGCCTTCATCGATCGCGCGCTGCAGGCCGCGGGCATGCCGGCCGCCGATGCCGGGATCACCGCCACGCTGATGTCGCAGGCCGACCTGCAGGGCTCCGACGGCCACGGCGTCATCCGCCTCGTGCCGTACCTGAAGCGCATCCGCTCGGGCGGCATGAACCTGCACCCGAACCTGCGCTTGGTGCACGAGCGCCCCGGCATGGGCGTGCTCGACGGCGACAACGGCATCGGCCACGTGGTGGTGTCGAAGGCCGTGGACATCGCCATCGAGAAGGCGCGGGCCTGCGGCGTGGCCTGGGTCGGCACGCGCGCCAGCAACCACGCCGGGCCGGCCTCGCTGTACGCGCGCATGCCGATCGAGCACGACATGATCGGCCTGTACTTCGCGGTGGGCAACGCGAACCACCTGCCGCCGTGGGGTGGCCTCGAGATGTTGCTGTCGACCAACCCGATCGCCTGCGGCATCCCGGCGCTGCACGAGCCGCCGGTGGTGCTGGACATGGCCACCACCGTGGCCGCCTACGGCAAGGTCAAGGCCAAGGCGAAGGCCGGCGAGACGATGCCCGAGGGCTGGATGATCGACCGCGAGGGCCGCCCGCTGCTCGACCCCAAGCGCGCCGAGGAAGGCTTCCTGCTGCCGATCGGCGGCTACAAGGGCTTCGGTCTGGCGCTGATCGTCGGGCTGCTGGCCGGCACGCTGCAGGGCGCCGCGATGGGCCGCGAGGTGATCGACTTCAACAGGGACTACGTGACGAAGACCAACACCGGGCAGGCGATCCTGGTGATCGATCTGCGCGCGTTCGGCGACCCGGCCGCCTTCAAGGCGCGCGTCGACACCGTGGTGCGCGACCTGCGCAACGCGCCTCGCATGCCGGGCGTGGAGCGCATCTGGATGCCGGGCGAGCAGAGCTTCGAGCGCCGCCGCGTGCGGGCGGCGGAGGGCATACCGCTGCTGCCGGCGATCGTCGACGAGCTGGCGGCGCTGGCCGGCGAGCTGGGCATCGCGCCGCTGGCTTGAGCGGCTGCCGCGCCACGCTGATGAGCATCGTGCCCGACACCGCCGCCCCGCGCGGCTTCGCGATCGACCGCGGCAACGGCCGCCCGCAGCGGCCGGGCAGCCTGCACGTGAACCCGCGGCTGTCGCAGTGGCTCGGTCTCGCCGAAGCCGGCGTGGTCGACGCCTACACCGGCAAGGCCGAGCTGGGGCAGGGGATCCTCACCGCGCTGCGGCTGATCGTGGCCGACGAGCTGGACCTGGCGCCCGAACGCGTTCGGCTGCACCCGGCGAGCACGGCGCACGGCCCCGACGAAGGCGTGACCTCGGGCAGTCTTTCGATCCAGGACAGCGGCGGCGCGCTGCGGCATGCCTGCGCGGAGTTGCGCGGGCTCGCGCTGGAACGTGCGGCGGCGCGCGCGGGCACCGACGCATCGGCGCTGCACATCGACGACGGGCGCATCGTGGCGGCCGACGGCACCGTGCTCGGCGACTACTGGAGCCTCGTCGCCAGCGGCGACCTGGATGCCGAGTACACCGGCCGCCACGTGCCCAAGCCGGCCGCGCAGCGCCGCCTCATCGGCCGCGCACGGCCGCTGCGCGTGGACCTGGCCGACAAGGTCCACGGCCGGCCGCGCTACCTCCACGACCTGCGTCTGCCCGGCCTGCGCCACGGCCGCGTGCTGCGTGGGCCGACGCTCGATGCGACGCTCGCCGCGTTCCCGCCGGCCGGTCTTGGCCCGCTGCCGGCCGGCGTGGACGTGTGGGCCGATGGCCGTTTCGTCGCCGTCGTGGCCGCCGACGAGGCCACGGCCGACCGCATCGCGGCACGCCTGCGCGCACGGCTGGCGTGGCTGCCGGGCGCGCCGTTGCCCGAGGCCCACGCGCTGCCGGCCTACCTACGCAGTGCGCCGTGCGAGACCACGCATCCGCTGCAGCGCGGCGACGAGGGGCTGCCCGAGGACAGCCGGCATTTCCGCGCCGAGTACGTCAAGCCGTACCTGGCGCACGCGTCGATCGGCCCGTCGTGCGCGATCGCGTCATGGAACGGCGCGACGCTCGAGGTGTGGACACACAGCCAGGGCATCCACAACCTGCGCGACGACCTCGTGAAGGCGCTGGCGCGCGAGCCGCAGCCGGTTGCCCGCGAGGCCATCGTCGTGCACCACGTCGAAGGTGCCGGCTGCTACGGCCACAACGGCGCCGACGACGTGGCTTTCGACGCGGTGCTGATGGCCTTGCGCTGCCCCGGCGCGCCGGTGCGCGTGGTCTGGTCGCGGCCCGACGAGCTGACGCACAGCCCGCTGGGCTCCGCGCACCTCGTCGAGCTGCGCGCGGCCGTCGATGCCAGCGGCCGCATCACGCACTGGCAGCACGAGCTGTGGGCCCATGGCTACAGCTCGCGCCCGGGCCGCGCGAAGACGCCTGCCTTGCGCGCCGCCGCGGAGCGGGCCGATGCGATGCCGCTGCCGCTGCCGATCGACCCACCGCTGGCTGCGGGCGGCGGCGCGCAGCGCAATGCGATCCCGGCGTACGACGTGCCGAACGTGCAGGTCATCCACCATCGGCTCACCGTGATGCCGCTGCGCACGTCGGCGATGCGGGCGCTGGGGGCGTATGCCAACGTGTACGCGATCGAGTGCTTCATGGACGAGATCGCACAGGCGCTCGGCGTGGAGCCGCTGGCGCTCCGCCGTCGCCACCTACAGGACCCGCGCGCGCTGGCGGTGCTGGAGGCTGTCACGCAGCGCTCGGCCTGGTGGGCAGCGAGCGTAGGCGATGCCGAAGGCATGGGCCGCGGGCTCGGCTGGGCGCGCTACAAGAGCACCGGTGCCTGGTGCGCGGCGATCGCCCGCGTCGAGGTCGGGACCTCGGTGCGTGT
Source organism: Rubrivivax sp. (assembly GCA_016789955.1). Classification (GTDB taxonomy): domain Bacteria; phylum Pseudomonadota; class Gammaproteobacteria; order Burkholderiales; family Burkholderiaceae_C; genus Rubrivivax. The sequence goes on from JAEUPB010000110.1 coordinate 66,722, forward strand.
CACGCACCTCGACCTGGCCGTGGACGTGGGCATGGTGGTGGACGTCGATGGCGTGATCAACCAGATCGAAGGCGGCGCCGTGCAGGCGACGAGCTGGACGCTGAAGGAACAGGTGCGCTTCGACCGCGAGCGCATCACCAGCGACGGCTGGGAGAGCTACCCGGTGCTGCGCTTCTCCGAGGTGCCCGAGGTCGTGGTGCACGTGATCGACCGCCCCGATGAGCCGCCGCTGGGCGCCGGCGAGGCTGCGCAAGGCCCGGTGGCCGCGGCGGTCGGCAATGCGGTGAGCCGCGCGCTCGGCGTGCGCGTGCGGGCGCTGCCGCTGGATGCCGAGCAACTGCTGCAGGCGGTGCACGCGGCGGAGGTGGTGTCGTGAGCGCGCATGGCCGCTCCAAAGCGCTCACACCGGAGCGCGACCAGCGCGGAGGTTGCCTGGTGAGCGTCACCCTGAACGTCAACGGCCGCGCGTGCACGGTGTCGTCCGACGCCGGGACGCCGCTGCTCACGGTGCTGCGCGACGAGCTGCAGCTCGCCGGCCCGAAGTACGGTTGCGGGCAGGGCGAGTGCGGCGCCTGCATGGTGTGGATCGACGGCAAGCCGCAGACCGCCTGCAACCTGCCGCTGTGGGCCGTCCAGGGCAAGGCCGTGACGACGGTCGAGGGCCTGGGCACGCCCGAGCGGCCGCATCCGGTGCAGGCCGCCTTGATCGCCGGCAACGCGGCGCAATGCGGCTACTGCGTGGCCGGCATCGTGATGTCGGCGGCCGCGCTGCTGAACGACAACCCGGCGCCCGACCGCGTGGCGATCGTGCAGGCGCTGGACCAGCACCTGTGCCGCTGCGGGGCGCACAACCGCATGATCCGCGCCGTGCAGAACGCGGCCACCGCCGCATCCACCGACCCGAAGGCGACATGAGCTGGTTGCTTCCTCGATCGTCCCTCCACACCGGCCCGCGGGCCCATGGATTCTGGTTCTGCGGCTGCAGTGGCCTGCCGGTCGTCGACGCCAGCGGCACCGGTGCTGCGCCCAGCCGCGCACCGGTGGTGCTGCGCGGCCGCCGCGCGCGGACCATCGACGTGCATGCGCACTGCTACTTCCAGGCGGCGCTGGACCTGATGGGTGCCGAGGCCAGGAGCGTGCTGCCGCCGGTGAAGGGCGTGCCCGAGCACTTCCTGCAGGTGGATGCGCAACTGGCCACGCGCTTCGCCGCGATGGACCGCATGGGCATCGATCTGCAGGTGCTGTCGATCAATCCCTACTGGTACAAGCAGGATCGCGACACCGCCGCGGCCATCTGCCGCATCCACAACGAGAGCCTCGCCGAGCTGTGCGCGCGCCACCCGACGCGCCTGGCGGCCTTCGCCTCGCTGCCGATGCAGTTCCCGGATCTCGCCGTGTCGATGCTCGACGACGCGGTTCGGCGGCTGGGCCTGAAGGGCGCGGCCATCGGCGGCAGCGTCGCCGGCCGCGACTTCGCGCACGCCGAGTTCCACCCGGTGCTGGCGCAGGCGCAGGAACTGGGCGTGATGCTCTTCATCCACCCGCAGAGCACGCCCGAGCTGGCGGCGCGCTTCAAGGGCAACGGCTGGCTCTCCAACGTCATCGGCAACCCGCTGGACACCACCATCGCGCTGCAGAAGCTGATCTTCGAGGGCGTGCTCGATGCCTACCCCGAGCTGAAGGTGCTGGGCGCGCACGGCGGCGGCTTCCTCGGCAGCTACGCGCCGCGCATGGACCGCAGCTGCCACGTCTCGCCGCAGAACTGCAACCCCGACATCGTGCTGAAGAGGCGCCCCACCGAATACCTGCGCCAGCTGGTCTTCGACTCGCTGGTGTTCACGCCCGAGGCGCTGCGCCACCTCGTGGCCGAGGTCGGCGCGAGCCAGGTGGTGATCGGCACCGACCACCCGATCCCCTGGGAAGACGACCCGGTCGGCCACGTGATGGCCACCCCCGAGCTGAGCGACGACGACCGGCTCGCGATCCTGGGCGGCAACGCGATCCGGCTGCTCGGGCTCGACGCCTGAGCGGCGGACCCTCGAACACGACGATGGAGACGACATGACCTGCACGACCCGTGATCCCCGAATCCGACAGACCGGCCGGCGCGCCGCCGCGGTGGCGATGGCCGTGTCCGCCCTGGCGTTCGCGCTCCCCGCGCAGGCCCAGTCGGGCTACCCGACCAAGCCGATCCGCATGATCGTGCCGCTGGCCGCCGGCAGCGCCGTGGACGTGGCCGCGCGGCTGCTGGCGCAGAAGATGGGCGCCAACATGGGCCAGCAGATCGTGGTCGAGAACATCGTCGGCGCGGCCGGCGTCATCGGCGCGCAGCAGGTGGCGCGCGCGGCACCCGACGGCTACACGATCGGCGGCTTCAACGACAGCGTGCTGACGATGGTGCCGCACCTGAATCCGCAGACGCCGTTCGATCCGGCCGTCGATTTCGCGCACGTCTCTCGCGTGGCCACCATCGAGTTCAGCATCGCGGTGGCCGCCAGCTCGCCGTGGAAGAGCGCTGTCGACCTGGTGGCAGCGGCCAAGGCGGCGCCGGGCAAGTACACCTACGCATCGGGCGGCAACGGCAGCCCGCAGCACATGGGCGGCGCGCTGTTCGCGGCGCACACCGGCATCGACATCAAGCACGTGCCCTACCGTGGCGCCATCCAGGCCGCCCAGGACGTGGCGGGCAACCAGGTCGACGTGACGATGCAGGGCATCGCCACCGTGGCCGCGCTGGCCAAGGGCGGCAAGCTCAGGCTGATCGGGGTGATGACCGACCAGCGCCACCCCGAGTACCCCGATGCGCCCACGCTGAAGGAAGTCGGCATCCAGGGCTTCGAGTACAGCACCTGGTTCGGCATGACGGCGCCCAAGGGCACGCCGAAGGAGATCGTCGAGCGGCTGCAGCGCGAGGTGGTGAAGGCGCTGGCCGACCCCGAGATCCAGCAGCGCTACGCCGCGCTCGGCCTCAAGCCCAACGGCACGTCGCCCGACGCGATGCTGGCCAACGTGCGCGAGCAGCTCACGCGCTACGGCAAGGCGATCAAGGACAACCGGATCACCGCGGACTGAACCGCGGCGGCGCTGGCGCCCGGGCGTGGCGGAGTCGGGTCAGGCCGCCCGCGCCGGTACCGGTTCCTGCTGCGGCCGCGCGGCGGGGGCGCCGGTGGAGCGCGTGGCTCCCGCCACCAGCCAACGGCGGATGGCGCTCGCGGCCTCGGCAGCGCCGTCGCGACCGGCATACCAGCCACGCACCTTCGCGGCCCCTGCGGCGTAGCTCCGGTCGGCGAGCACGCGGCGCACGGCCTCGGTGAGGCGCGGCGTGTCGACGTGCCTGGGCGCCACGGCCAGCGCCGCGCCGTGCCGCGCCGCCAGGTCGACGTTGAGCTCCTGTTCGGGATGCAGCGGAATGCCCACCAGCGGCGTGCCGCTGGCCATCGCCGTCTGCACGGTGCCCTGGCCGCCCATCGTGACGGCCACGTCGACCCGGGGCATCACGAGGTGGTTCGGGAGCAGGCCGGCCACCACGATGTCCGGGTCGTCGTGCCGGCCGTGCTCGTGCAGCGTGGCGCCGACGATCACGCGCACCCCGGCGGCCCGCACGCGGGCCGTGGCCTGGCGCAGCATCTGCGGGGTGGACGACGACAGCACCACGAGCGCCGTCGGACGCGAGCCGTCGAGGAAGCGCTCGACCTCCGGCGGAACGGGCAGATCCAGGTGCGCGAACAGCGGGCCCGTGGCCACCAGCCGGGTGCCGGCGCGGTAGGCCTTGGTGGTCCGTGGCTGCCAGGCCTCGAGTTCGGCGTCGGGGATGCCGAGCACCTCGGCCGTGTCGGTGACCAGCGTGAGGTCTCCCAGCATGAGCGCGGCCAGTGTGGGCACCGGCTCGACGCCGAGTTCCGAGGCGATCTCGTTCAGGAAGCGCGTGGGCCCGGTCAGCCGCATCGCCCCGCCGTTGGCGATGCGGCGCTTCAGCCACGCGGGGAGCCACTCGGCGCCGGGCATCGGCATCGTGGTCGGCACCGGTGCCAGGCCCCGCTCGAACAGCGGCGGCACGTAGGAGCCGCCGTGCGAGGTGACCAGGGGGATGCCGGCCACGCGCGACGACAGGTAGGTCGTCAGCGTGAAGCCGGTGACCACGGCCCTCGCGCCGCAGGCCCTCAGGAACTCGACCTCCGCCCGGACGCTCTCGCGCACCTCCGGTGCGGGCTGCAGGCGCGTGCCGGGCTTGCCGATGCGCACGAGGTCGCGCAGGTAGGCGGCGCAGCGCGCGTCGTCGAAGTGGGGCCGCAGCATCGTGCAGGGCACGCCGGCGTCGGCCAGCACGCGCGCATAGGGGCCGCCGTGCGTGGCGAGGCAGACCGCCTCGCCCTGTGCCCGCAGCGCCTGCGCGATGTGCAGCATGCGCGAGGTCTCGGAGAGGAAACCGCAGTGGGGGAGCAGCACGATCACGGCAGGCCTCGCAACAGGGGGCGGAGGAGATAGGTAATATATTGAATATGTCCACCGACGCGCAATGGCTCGACCTCTCGCTCGAAGGGGTGGATCGCGCCGCGGCTGACCGCATCCGCGCCTTCCGGCTGCTGGTGGTGGAGGGCGCGCGGCTGCGGGGTCTGCTCGACCGGGCGCTGGCACCCAGCGGAGTGACGGCGCAGCAGGGCGCGCTGCTGTCGTGGATCCAGGCGCAGCCGGCCCCGCCGACCTACTCGGCCGTGGCCGCGGGCCTCGGGATGACGCATCAGAACGTCAAGCAGATCGCGGTCGCGCTGCAGCGCAAGGGCCTGCTGGAGATCCGCGTCGACGAGCAGGACCGGCGTGCCAGACGCCTGTTCCTGACCCGGCGGCACCACCGCTTCTGGCGCGACCGCAACCCGGGTGACTACGCCGCGGTGCAGGCGTGGATGGCCGCCTGGAGCGACGACGAGGTCCGGCAGGCGCTGCAGCTGCTGCGGCGGCTGCATCGGCACCTGGACGGTGGAGGCGATTGACGAGGGCGGGACACCCTCTGAGCATCCCAGGCCCATGATCGCGCCCGGCGTTCGCGAAGAAACGACGGTGCTGCTGCGCTACAAGGCGAACGGCAGCGCCGGTATGACCGACACGTCATTGGTGCGAGCCCGCGGCGTTGTCGGACGCCGTGGTG
>JAEUPB010000042.1 GCA_016789955.1 Rubrivivax sp.
CCGGCAAGCCCGCGAGGGCGCGATCTGGTCGAACCCCTTCGGGGCGGGCCGAAACGGGGCGATCGCGGCGTTGCAGAGCCGGCCAGATACCGCTCGGTATCTGGCCGGCTCCGCGCCTTGCGCTCATCCCCGTTGCGGCCCGTCGCAATGGCACGTATTTCCGGGACAGGACACTAGGAACCGATACGGCCCCGGGATCGGGCTCGACCCTTGCGCATCGTGCACGTCACCCGCGAGACCGGGGCCGACCGCCGCTTCGGCATCGGCCGCAGCCTCGCGCCGGTGCTGGAGGCGCTGGAACGTCGTGGGCACGAGGTGCACTACCTGACGCAGGAGGATCTCGGGGCGCGCGGTCGCGCGTGGCAGCAGCGCCTCGCGCGGGTGATCGAGCCGCTGGCGGTGCGCCGCCATGGCGACGCCGCACGGTCGCTCGTTGGTACCTGGGCCGAGCGCATCAACATGGGTCGCGTGGCGGCCAAGGCCGCGTGCCGGCTCGATGCCGATGCCGTGCACCTGCACGACCCGTGGCTGGGCTGGGGCTGGCAGCGATCGCGCGCGTGGCATCGCTCGGCGGCGCGCTGGGGCGTGAGCCAGCACGGCTACGGCGCCTATGCGCATGCCACGCGCGAAGAGGGGCTGCCGTCGACCCCGGCGATCCTCGCCCGGCTCGTGCGCCTCGAAGGCCGCGTGCTGCAGCAGGCCGACTGGGTGGTGTGCCCCACCGATGCGGCACGGGCTCAGCTCGCACGCGACCTCGCGCTGCCGCAACCTCCGCCGCACTGGCACCATGTGCCGCACGCGCGGCCGCGACATGCCGGCGCGGTGCGTTCGGCGCGGGCCCGCGGCGAGCCGCCGCACGTGGTGGCGATCGGGCGGCTCGATCCGGTCAAGCGCATGGAGGCGGTCGTGCAGGCGTGCGTGCGGCTGGGCCGGCCGATCCGGCTCACGGTGCTGGGGGGTGGCGACGCGGCGCGGCTGCGGGCACTCGTGCCGGCCGGCGCCGCGATGACGGTGGACGTGCATGTGACCGACGATGTCGCGGCCTGCCTCGCGACGGCGGACGTGTACGTCAGCGCCTCGCGCAACGAATCGTTCGGCCTGGCCAACCTGGAAGCGCTGGCCCAGGGCGTGCCGGCGGTGTGCACGGCCGTCGGCGGGGTACCCGAGGTCACGGGCGGCGCGGCCTGGCTGGTGCCGGCCGGCGACGTAGGCCTGGCCGAGCGGCTGGCGGAGGCGGTGCGGATGCTGCTCGACGACGACGCCCTGGCGCAGACCCTCGGCGCCCGCGGAGCCGAGCGGGCCCGGAGCTGGCCCGATACCGACGTCGTGGCGGAGAGCCTGGAGCGCCTGTACCGGCCGCCCGGAGGCGCGACATGAGCGATCCGCTGAGCCCAGCCGGTCCGCTGTACCGCGCGTTGACCCCGTTGCCGCTGGCGCACGCGCGCCGCGTGATGGTGCTGGCCCCGCATCCCGACGACGAGTGCATCGGCTGCGGCGGTCTGATCGTGGCGTTGCGACGCCGCGGCGTGCCGGTGAAGGTGGTGCTGGTGTCCGACGGCGGCGGCGCGGGCGGCCTGCCGCCGGAAGCGGCCACGATCCGGCAGCGCGAGTTCGATGCGGCGCTGGTGCAGCTCGGCGTGGAGGAGCAGGCCAAGCTCGGATTCATCGACGGCCAGCTGCACGCGGCCGCGGGCCTGCACGACGCCGTGGCGACCGTGGTGCGGGGCTGGTCGCCCAACTGGCTGGTCGCGCCGAGCTCGGCCGACGCGCACCGCGACCATCGTGCCGTGGCGCGCGCGGCGCGCGCGGCGGCGCAGGCTTCGGCCACCGTGGAGCAGCTGATCGAGTACGAGATCTCCACGCCGCTGCCGGCCAGCCACGTGCAGGACATCGGCGAGTTCCTGCCGATCAAGCTGCGCGCGCTCGCCGAGCACGCCACCGCGCTGGCGCATGGCCGCTACATCGAGGCCGCGGAAGGACTGGCCCGCTATCGTGCGCTGCAGCTGGGCGGCCCGCGGCCCGATGCGGCGGCCGAGGCGTACCTGCTGCTCGACCGTGCCGACGGTTACGCCTGGCCGGCGGGCACCGGCGCGCCGGCCTGACGAGGCCCCGGAGAGGAGACCGTGCCGTCAGTCGCCGTGGCGGGCCACGGCGACCCAGCTCACCGCGTCATCCAGCAGCTCGCGATAGCCGGCCGCACGCAGCTGTTCGGCGCTCCACACCGAGCGATGGTCTTCGTACGGATTGGCCGGCACGTGCTGCGCGTGGAACTCGCGCGGCGTGCTGACCAGCGCCGCCCGCTTCGCGATGCGGCGGCATTCGGCCAGCAGATGCAGGCCGTCACCGGTCTCGAAGTGCTCGAGGATGTCGATCGCGATCACCAGGTCGTACTGCCCCGCCGGGATGGTGGGCAGCAGATCGAGCGCGTTGCCGATGCGCATCTCCTGGTAGGCCCAGGCGTGCACCGGCGTCAGGTAGCCGGCAAAGCCTTCGATGCCGTCGATGCGCACGCGCCACTCGTCGCGCGGCCGCTGCCGGCCTTCCGATCCGCTCACCTCGAACAGATGCTCGTGCTCGAGGTGGTTGCGCAGCAGCACGCCGTACTGGCCCATGCCGGCGCCCACGTCGAGCACCGAGGCCGGCTGCAGCCGCTCGGCGTAGCCGACGATGGTGCTGATCTGGGCGCTGTGGCTGAAGGGCATGTCGGGCGGGAGCGGTTCGGGGCGCGAGTATGGCTCAGGCCTTCGACCGCGCCCACGCCAATGCGCCCAGCAGCATCAGCGGCAGCGCGAGCTTGGCGTCGCGCAGCGCCGCGTTGAACACCGCCGCGACGACGAAGCCGATGCCGACCAGCAGCGCCGCATGGCCGGCGGGTCCGCGCCGCCATACGGCGCGCAGCAGCAGGGCGATGGCGGCCAGGAACAGCGCGAGCCCGACCGCGCCGCCCTGCTGCAGCACCAGCAGGTACTCGTCGTGCGGCGTCAGGTGCGCCTGCAGCAGTTCGCCGCCGCGCACGCGCTCGCGCCACAGCCCGGGCCACGAGCCCGCACCGTGGCCGATCCACGGGCGCTCGCGCACCATGTCCAGCGTCACCTCGACCATGCGCAGCCGCATGCCCATGCTGGTCTCCACGTCGCCCTGCGACCGGTACTCGCGCAGCTCCGCCAGGCCCTGCTCGATGCGCGCACGCAGCGTCGGCGATGCGAGCCAGGCTCCGGCCGTTCCCGCCGCGACGGCCAGCGCGAGCGCGCCGCGCCGCAGCCAGCTGCGCTGCCTCAGCACGGCCAGCGCCAGCAGCAGCAGCGGCAGCACGAGCACGCCGCTGCGGCGGTCCTGCAGTGCCAGCCCGGCCGCGCAGACGACACCGGCGACGATCCAGGCCGCGCGCTCGCGATGTGCACGGGCATCGAGCGCCTCCAGGGCCGCGAACGCGGCGCCCAGCGCCAGCAGCAGCGAGTAGACGATGCGCTGGTTGCCCGTGACCCGATCGCCCAGGCCCAGCGGCAGCAGCAGCGCCACGAGCGCGGAGACCGCGACGAAGTGCCGCAGCGCCCGCCGCGCGCCCTCGGGAGGCAGCCACGCGGCGAGCATCACCATCGCCAGCGGCAGGGCGTAGTGCCACAGCGCCGCTGCGCGTTGCGAGCCCGGCGCAGGCGACCACAGGGCCGACAGCAGCATCCACAGCCACCACAGCCCGAGCGCGGCGACCACCGGATCGCGCCCTGCCGCGCCGATCCTCCCATCGCGCACGGTGGCGATGCCCGCTGCCAGCGCACCGGCAAGGAAGGCCAGGTACTGCAGCCCCAGCGGCAGGTAGAGGCACCAGGCGGCCGCGTAGGCGGCATGGAGGGCAGGGGCGGCGGGCACGGTGGATACGAAGGCTTGCGGGCCATGCTAGAGCAGACCGGATAATGAATTCGATGCGTGCCACGGTCGTCATCCGCACCACGGGGCGGCCGAGTCTGGCGGCCAGCCTCGCGTCGGTGGTGCTGCAGCGGCGCGAAGACGTCGAGGTGGTGATCGTCGACGCGCTGGGCAGCTTGTCGCCGCTCGGCAACTTCGGCCTTCCGGCGCGCTGGATCAGCCACGGGCACCGGTTGCACCGCAGCGTGGCGGCCCAGGCCGGGCTCGATGCGGTGACGACGCGGTGGGCCCTCTTCCTGGACGACGACGACCTGCTGCTGGGTACGCACCTGGCACGGCTGATGGCGGCTCTGGAGGCGGCGCCGGAGGCCGTCGCGGCGCATGCGGGCGTCGAGCTGGTCGGTGCCGGCCCCGATGCCGAGCGCCGGGGCGTCTTCGACGCGCCCTTCGAGCCCTGGGAACTGCTGCTGGGCAACCGGTTGCCGATCCACGCCGTGATGTTCGACGCGCAGCGCGCGCGTGACGCCGGCGTGCGCTTCGATCCGGCGCTCGACATCTACGAGGACTGGGACTTCTGGCTGCAGCTGCGCTGCGTCGGCGGCTTCGTCCATGTGCCGGGCGTCTCGGCGCAGTACATCGTCGGCGACGATTCGTCGGACGCGCATCGCACCGCATATGCGAGCGAAGCCTACTGGCGCGTGTGGCGCCGCTGGTGGGGGCGTGCGCCCGAGTCGTGGTGGAGTCGCGTGCTCGAGTCGGCCCACGGTGCGGACGCGATGGCGCAGCAGTTGCGGGCGGCCCGCGCGTCGCTGGACGCGCATGTGATCGAGGTCGCGAAGCTGATGGGCGTGGCGGCCGAGCGCCTCGACCTGATCGGCGATCTGCGGGAGCAGCTCGGTGCGGCGATTCATCAGGCCGCGGAGCTGCAGGGCTCGCTGCGCTGGACGCAGGACCAGCTCGACTCCACGCGGGCCGAATTGCACGCGACCCGCACCGAGCTGGCCCAGCGCACGCACGAGCTCGACGCCACTGGGCGCGTGCTCGCCGCCGCCCAGATCGAGCAGCGCCGGACGGCCGAGCAGCTGCAGGGGCTGATGCATTCGACCTCCTGGCGGATCACCCGTCCGCTGCGAGCCGCCGTGGATGCCGCGCGCACCGCGCGGGGGCTGGCGGGTCGTTGGCGGCGCGAGGTGGGGAGCCGGCAGTCGCTGGTACGCGACAACGCCTTCCGCGGGTACCAGCGGTGGATCCGCGGCCCGGAGCAGCGCGAGCGTGTCCAGCGCGCGGCGATCCTGCAGCAGGCGGTGGAGGGCGGGCCGACGCTGTCGGTGGTGATGCCGGTCTACGAGCCCGACCTGCGCTGGCTCGATGCCGCCATCGGATCGGTGCTGGCGCAGCAGCACGTCTCGTGGGAGCTGTGCATCGCCGACGATGCATCGGTGCGCACGCCGGTCCGAGAGCACCTCGCGGCCTGGGCCGCGCGCGACGCCCGCATCCGCGTCATGCACCGCGACGCCAATGGCGGCATCGCCGCTTGCACGAACACCGCCGCGTCGCTGGCCACCGGTGAGTGGCTGGTGTTCCTCGACCAGGATGACCTGCTCGCGCCACAGGCCCTTGCGGAAGTGACCTGCGCGGCGATCATGCAGCCCGACGCGGGCTGGATCTACACCGACGAGGACAAGCTCGACTCCGGCGGACACCGCTTCGAGCCGCACCGCAAGGGGCCGTTCAACCTGGCGCTGCTTCGAGGACAGAACTGCGTCAGCCACCTGTCGGCGATCCGGCGCTCGCTCTACGCGGAGCTCGGCGGCCTGCGTGCAGGATACGACGGGGCCCAGGACCACGACCTGGTGCTGCGTGCGGCCGAGCGGCTGCGGGCCGCGCAGGTGGTGCACGTGCCTCGGGTGCTGTACCACTGGCGTGCAGGCCCGGGCAGCACTGCGGCGGCAGCCGCGCACAAGCCGCGGGCACTCGATGCATCGCTGCGCGCGGTGGTCGATCACCTGCAGCGCTGCGGCAGCCGGGCGCAGCCCGAAGTGCTGCCCGGCCTGCCGTGGTTGCGCGTGCGCTACGCGTTGCCGCACGCGCAGGCCCTGGCAGCCTTTGCCGAGAGCCCCTCCGATGTGGCCTGGGCCGAGCGGCTCGCGGCCAGCACCAGCGGCTGCCGGTTGCAGCGGCAAGACGACGGCAGCGCGCCCTGGCTGCTGCGCTTGGGGTCGGGACTGTGGCCCACCACGCCGGGATGGCTCGAGGAGCTGGCCGCGCAGCTGGCGCAGCCGGGCGTCGGCGTGGTCGCGGGTGCCGTGCACGTGCAGGGCAGGCTGGCCGACGGCGCCTACGCGTCGGACGCGGGTGCCGCGCCACGCACCATGGCGGCGGGCGTGCCGACCGGATCGCCGGGGCCGTTCGGCATCGCGATGCTGGCGCGCGACGCCGACGCGGTGACGCCGCGCGCGATGCTGATGCGCCGCGAGCTGTGGCCGCTGTGGCAGCAGGCGGCCGGCGTCGACCCGGTGGCCAGCGCGCTCGCCTTCGGCGCCGCCGTGCGCGCCGCAGGCTGGCGCGTGGTGTGGACGCCGCATGCCAGCCTGGAAGCACCCGGCCCGTAGCCGCGGTCGCGATCAGATCCCGAGTGCGGTGAGGATCGTCTGCCGCTGGCTGGTCCAGGCGTAGCGCTGCCGCGCATCCGCGTGGGCCCGCTCGGCCATGTCGCGGTAGCCATCGCGCGCGGCCAGCGCCTGGCGCAGCACCGCCAGCCACTGGTGCGACTGCGCGAGCCAGCCGTTGTCGCCGTGGCGGATCGCCGCGCGGTAGCTGGCCGTCGGCGAGGCCACGCTGACCGTGCCGACGACCGCGGCATCGAAGTACTTCAGCTCCGACTTGCAGTGCGTGAACACGTTGTACTGCAGCGGCATCAGGTTGTATTCGACGCGCGCGATCAGCCGCTGCAGGTTCACGTAGTCCTGGAACTCGACCTTGCGCACCCGGCTGCCGAAGCGTTCCAGCGCCGGGCCCGGTTCGATGAAGCCGACCACCACCACTCCCAGCCCCGGGTCCTCGTCGAGCAGCGTCTGCAGCGCCGGCACCACCATCGCGAAGTCGCGGTTGTGCGACGGCGAGCCGCTGAAGTAGCCCAGGTGCACGAGGCCGTCCTCGCCGAGGCGTGCATCGGACTTGGCCTCGAAGAGGCGGTCCGACAGGGCGAGCTGCTCGCGGTTGAGGAAGTTCGGCACGATGGCCACGGGCACGTCGGCACAGGCGCGCAGCCGCTCGGCCAGCGCAGGCGTGGTGGTGATCGCGCCGTCGCAGGCGCCCAGCGTGGCACCCAGCCGCGCGGTGTAGGCGAACCAGTCGTTCCACACGCGCGGGTCTCGGGGGTCGAGGTCGAGCGTGGTCACGAGCAGGTGGGCGTAGGCCGGGTCGAACACCAGGTCGTCGGTGTCGTAGAGCACGCGGCGGCCGCGCGCCCGGAACGAGGCGATGAGCTGTGCGACGCGGTGGTCGTAGCGCGTGCGGCAGATCACCAGCAGATCGGCGCGGTCGGCCAGGTCGGGCACGAGCGGCAGGTCGTCGAGGAAGAAGTAGCCGGCCGAGACCTCGTGAGGCTCTGCGTCGGGCGCCTCGTTCAGCACCTGCGCCATGTTGTAGACGCGGTAGCGGAAGGTGCTGTTGTCGGCCAGCTCGTAGAAGTAGGCCACGCGCCGGCGGCCGCGCGAGAGTGCCTTCAGCCGCTCGGACAGCGGCAGCTGCCATGGGTCGCGGTACGGGACCGCGGCAACCGACTCAAGCCCAAGCATCGAGGCGATCGGCCCGGCCGTGGTGCTGCACCACCGGCGCCAGCGCCTGCGTCCAGTCCTGCTGCAGCCCGCGAGCCTCCCAGCGGCGCTGCCGCTCGGGCTCGTCGATCGCGAGGATCATCGCATCGCTCAGCGTCCGCAGCATCGACGGCACGGTGAGATCGGCCAGCAGGATGTTGCCGCAGTATGACGACAGGTCGATCTTGGGGCCGTGGCGGTTGCTGACCACCACCGCGCCGGATGCCGCCAGGTCCAGCGGCGGATAGCTCGGGTGCGGCGTGTACATCAGGCTCAGCGCCACGTCCATCGTGCCGGCGAGCGCCGCGTAGTCGATCCACGGCAGGTGTTCGTGCACGATGGGCACGGTGCCGTCGCACAGCGAGACGGCCGGCACATGCGCGCCGACGAAGTGCAGCTCCCACTGCTGCAGGTCGATCACGCCCTGCGCGATGGCCTCGTCGACCACGCGCAGCGCGAAGTAGTACAGGTTGCGCAGGTGATTGGGCCGGGCATAGACCATCAGCCGACGCTTCGCGCCGGGCTCGGCGGGGCGGCGGCGGTAGACCGACGGAGGGAACGCCGGCTCGAACGAGCGCGCACGCTGCGCCAGGTGCGGCAGCCCGGAGCCCACCAGGTGCTTCAGCAGCAGAGCCGTGTTCACCACCACGTGCACGTCGTCGCGGGCCAGCGTCTGCTCGCAGCGCAGCTGGTCGTCGCCCGCCGGGTAGAACATGCGCTCGTCTTCCTGCAGCACGTACAGCAGCCGTTGCGGCGCGATCGCCGCCAGCGCCGACTCGGTGGTCCACCACGACGTGGTGACGAACAGCTCGTCGGGGAACACGTTCACCGCGGACTGCGGCGCGTGCACGTGGGCGAAGGTGAACTCGACCTCGTCGTCGATGACCAACCCGTAGAGCTGAAGGACGGCATGCAGGTTGGCCGCGTGCGCCGGCTCGGTGCGGGTGATCACGCGCAGGCGTGCACCGCGCGCGCGCACGAGCAGCGCGGCCAGGATCATCGCCGTGCCCACGCCGCCGAACAGGCTGCCCTTGTTGATGCTGTCGGTGACGATGCTGATGCGCGGGCGCCCGGTGCGCGGCACCTCGAACACCGACATCGGTGCGCAGTGGCCGAAGCGCGCGCCGATCAGCGCCCGCGCGGGCGTCGGCGTGCCGCCCTTGGCGCCGCTGGACGCTCCCGGCTCCGGCTCGGGCACGGCGGTGGGCAGCATGCCTGGCGGCACGGGGGTCGACAGGCGGCGCTGCAGCTCGCGCAGCAGTGCGCGCGTGCCGAACGCACGCCAATAGCGCACGCCATTGCGCAACAGTCTCTTCACGACAGGGAGGTGGGGAAGCGGAGGGAACCGGCGCCTAGAGGCGATTGATCGCCGCGGCGAGCACGAGCCCGATGTTACCCAGCCCCGTCTGGCGATAGACCTCCGAGCGCCGCAGCCCGCCCAGGCGCTGCCAGACGCTGCCGCTGCGGGCCTGCGCGAAGCGGTCGAGCAGTTCGCGGTTCTCGGGGGTGAGCAGCTCGCGGATCTCGTTCAACGACGCGAGGTTCGCGTCGTTCCAGCGCTTGAAGCGGCCTTGCAGCAGCAACTTCATCCGCTGCGCGCGCGCGCGCCAGCTCTGGTTGGAGCCGATCAGGTTGTTCTCGTGCTGCCGGTAGCGCACGGTGGGGTAGGGGTCGTAGTGCACCTGGCCGCCACAGCCGGTCACCACCATGTAGGCCCACCAGTCGTGCGTCACGGCCAGCACGTTCTCACCGGCCTGGCGCAGCAGATCACGCGCGGCACGGTTGAAGACCATCGTGTTGCCGCCGGCCACGTTCTGCACCAGCGCGTTGCGGAAGCTCGGCCCTTTGGTGAACAGGGGTGAATAGCCCAGGTGCTGGTTGCGGGCATCCACCAGCAGCGTGCGCGAGCCGTACAACGCCGGCACCCCGGGCGGCACCGTCTCGAGCCAGGCGACCGCGCGTTCGAGCTTGTCGGCTTCCCAGATGTCGTCCTGGTCGGCATACGCGAAGTAGTCGGCGTCGATGTCTGCTCGACAGGTGAGCGACAGGAAGTTCGCGGTCGACCCTTCGGACGGGCCGGCATGGATCGAGATCCGGTCGTCGCCCCAGTGCGACTGGTAGTACTCGAGGATCGCGTGGGTGTGGTCGTCGGAGCCGTCGTCGGACGCCCAGATCTCCCAGACCGGATGCGACTGGGTCGCGATCGAATTGAGCTGCTCCGCCAGGAAGCGCTGGCCCTGCATCGTGCACAGCAGGATGGCCACCTTCGGGACCTTGGGCAGCGGCGGGCGCAGCAGCGACTGCAGGGAGACGAGCGGGATGACCCGCCTGAACTCCTCCCACGGCGCGAGCAATTCGCGCACGCTGTGCCGCCGGTCATGCACCAGCCGCAGCCCCTGGCGCTGCGGACGGACATTCACCTGCGGACGTTCCTGGCGTTCTTCTTGTGGCTCTGCTTGACCCATCGCGCGGCGCATTCTAGGTGAGCACTCCGGGCCGTCCGGCTTGCGGCAGGACGACTGTTGGATAATCGCTGCGGTGATTGAAACCGAAAGCTCCGCCGCGCCGCGTGATGGCGATCACCTGACGGCCTTCTCGTCGCTCGCACTGGATCCCAAGCTGCTGCGCGCCGTGGCCGACGCAGGCTATCTGACGATGACGCCGATCCAGGCCAAGGCGATCCCGATCGTCCTGGCCGGCCGGGACGTGATGGGAGCCGCCCAGACCGGCACCGGAAAGACCGCCGCGTTCACGCTGCCCTTGCTGCAACGAATGTTGCGCAGTGAAAACGCCAGTGCGTCGCCCGCGCGGCATCCGGTGCGCGCGTTGGTGCTCACTCCCACTCGCGAGCTGGCCGATCAGGTTGCCGCCAACGTCAAGAACTACGCCAAGCACACGCTGCTGCGCTCGACGGTCGTCTTCGGTGGCATCGACATGAAGCCACAGACCGAGCGGTTGCGTGCCGGCGTCGAAGTGCTGATCGCCACCCCGGGGCGGCTGCTGGATCACATCGAGGCGAAGAACGCCGCGCTGCACCAGGTCGAATACGTGGTGCTCGACGAGGCCGACCGCATGCTCGACATCGGCTTCCTGCCCGATCTGCAGCGCATCCTGTCGTACCTGCCCAAGGAGCGCCAGACGCTGCTGTTCTCGGCGACCTTCTCGCCGGAGATCCGGCGCCTGGCCGCCAGCTACCTGCAGGATCCGGTCACGGTCGAGGTCGCGCGCCCGAACGCGACGGCGTCCACCGTCGAGCAGCGCTTCTACGCCGTCACCGACGACGACAAGCGCCGGGTGGTGCGGCAACTGCTGCGCGAGCGCTCGCTGTCCCAGGCGATCGTCTTCGTCAATTCGAAGCTCGGCGCGGCGCGGCTGGCACGCTCGTTCGAGCGCGACGGCCTGCGCACCGCGGCGCTGCACGGCGACAAGTCTCAGGACGAACGCTTGAAGTCTCTCGCGGCGTTCAAGCGCGCCGAGGTGGACCTGCTGGTGGCCACCGACGTGGCCGCGCGGGGCCTGGACATCGCCGACCTGCCGGCGGTCTTCAACTTCGACGTGCCGTTCAATGCCGAGGACTACGTGCACCGCATCGGCCGCACGGGCCGCGCCGGTGCCTCCGGCTTGGCGATCACGCTGGTCACGCGCGACGATGCGCGCAACGTCGGCGACATCGAGAGACTGATCAAGAAGAAGTTCGAGATCGAGCCGATCGAGCTCGAGGACGATCGTCCGCGCCGCCGCCGCCGGGACGAAGAGCCTGCCCGGGAGCCTGAGGCGGCTGCCCCCACCGAGCGGGTCGAGAGAGTCGAGCGGGTCGAGCGACCCGCGCGCCGGGCTCCGGCCTCCCAGGACCCGTTCTTCGACCGTCCTTATGAGGCCGTCGAGAGTGTCGAGCCCGCGGCGTGGGAGCGGGCCAAGACGCCCGCCGCCGTGCGCCCTGCTTCAGCTCCGAACATCCGGCCCAAGAAGAAGGTCGCGTCGTTGCTCGGCGGCAGCTGAGCGCGGCGGGTACGCCGGATCACGCTGCCAGCAGCGCGAAGACCGCCGGCAGCGTGTCAGGCATCACCGGCGGGGCCGCGCGCCACTGCGCCACGGTGGCCGTGCGGCACCAGCCGCGTGGCTGCGTCAGGCCGCAGGCGATGGACACGCGCGTGCCGGGGGCGAGCACGGCCCACAGTGCGGCAGCCAGCGCGGCGTTGCGGTACGGGGTCTCGATCAGCAACTGCGTCTGCACGAGGCGGCGGGACTGTGCTTCCAGGTCCCGCAGCCGTGCCGCGCGGGCGGCCGCGTCCTGCGGCAGGTAGCCGACGAAGGCGAAGCTCTGCCCGTTCAGGCCACCGGCCGCCACGGCGAGCGTCAGGGAGCTCGCTCCGGCCAAGGGCCACACCGGGATCGCGGCATCGTGCGCGGCCTGGACGAGCGCTGCACCCGGATCGGCGACCCCGGGCAGCCCGGCTTCCGACAGCAGCCCGATGTCCTGACCCCTGCGCGCGGGTTCGAGCAAGGTGCTCCAGGCCGAGAGTGGAATGTCCTCCCGACTGCCCTTGCGCGGCCGCGGCAGCTCGTTCACCTGGAGCGCTTGCAGCGAGTGGGCGAGCGGCGTGACCGCGCCGATGCGCTTGAGGAACGCGCGCGCATTGCGCGCATCCTCGACCACCCAGTGCAGCAGGCTGGCGGCCATCCGCAGCACGCCGAGCGGCAGCACATCCTCGAGGGTCGCGTCCGCCGCGCCGAGGTCGAGCGTGTTGGGCACCAGCAGCAGGCGGCCGCTCACCGATGAATCGCCCTTGCCGGTGCTTCAGCGCCGCGCGCCGGCGGCGGCCGGCACCTGCAGCACGTCCAGGCCGGCTTCGCGCATCAGCCGCGATGTGCGGATCAGCGGCAGGCCCACCAGCGCGGTCGGGTCGTCGCTGTCGATCGCGTCGAGCAGCGCGATGCCCAGCGTCTCGCACTTCGCGCTGCCGGCGCAGTCGTACGGTTGCTCCAGGCGCAGATAGGTCTCGATGGCCGCGTCGTCGAGATCCCGGAAGCGCACGCGCACCGGCGCGTGCTCGACGCGCTCGTAGCCGGCCGACCGCCGGACCACCGCGACGGCGGTGTGGAAGACGACGGCCCGACCCCTCATGCGCCGCAGCTGTGCCACCGCGCGATCGTGCGCGCCCGGCTTGCCGATCGCCTCGCCATCCAGCTCAGCCACCTGGTCGGAGCCGATGACCACGGCGTCCGGATGACGCGAGGCGACGGCGCGCGCCTTCTCCACGGCCAGGCGCAGCGCCAGGTCGGCTGGGGATTCGCCCGCGTGCGGCCGTTCGTCGACGTGCGGCGCGGCGACCTCGAACGGCCAGCGCAAACGCTCGAGCAACTCTCTGCGGTAGCGTGAGGTCGAGGCGAGGATCAGCGACGGGACAGCCACGCGGCCATTGTCCCATCGCCCGCTACACTGGCTCGATGAAGGAGCGTCGGTTCGAGCCGCTGAAGCTGGACGTTCAGGCGTTCGCGAGGGCGGCCGGTGAGCTCACGGGCACCTGGCCGCAGGCCGACCTGCGGCGACTGGTGTCCGGCCCGGAGGCGGCGCACGCCGATGGGCCCGCCGACGATGTGCGATGGCACGCGAGAGGCGAGACCCGCGCCCGCACGGCGGCCGAGCCCGAGACCTGGCTCCATCTGCAAGCCGCGACGAAGGTCTGGCTCATCTGCCAACGCTGCCTCGCCCCGTGCGAGCTGCCGCTGGAGGTGCGCCGCTCGTTCCTGTTCGTGGCTGACGAGGCGCAGGCCGAGCAGCTCGATGAGGACATCGAGGACGACGTGCTGGCCATGACGCGCAGCCTCGACCTGCGCGAACTGGTCGAGGACGAGCTGATCCTGGCGATGCCCATCGTGCCGCGCCACGAACACTGTCCTCAGCCGCTGGTGCAGCAACGATCCGCAGCGCCGGCTCCGGAAGAACCGAAGCCCAACCCGTTCGCCGTGCTGGAGACGCTGCGGGGCAGGAGATCGGGGAAGGCGCCGTGATGACGCTGCGTGGTACACTCGCCGGCTTTTCCGGCTGGGGAAACCCGTGCGCCGGAACAGGCTTTCCGGCGAGTATCGTGACAGCAGGGGACCCGTTTCCCGCCACCATCGCCGTCCCCCTCTGGAGATCGACATGGCTGTCCAGCAGAACAAGAAGTCGCCGTCCAAGCGCGGCATGCACCGCTCCCACAACGCCGTCGCGATGCCGGGAACCGCGGTCGAGCCGACGACGGGCGAGACCCACCTGCGCCACCACATCAGCCCCAACGGCTTCTATCGCGGACGAAAGGTCCTCAAGACCAAGGCCGACGCCTGACGCGCCGGTCCGCGTCGCCGGCCCGCCGCCAGCCCGCATGATTCACCTCGCGGCCCGCTGACATCCGGGCCACGCCGTCGCGCGCTCTCCACGCCGTGTCGCTGCCACAGGCCCCGCTGGCTTCCGTACGCATCGCCGTGGACGCGATGGGTGGCGATCACGGGCCTTCGATCACGCTGCCGGCGAGCCGGGCGTTCCTCGGTCGCCACCCTGACGTCGAGGTCGTGCTGGTCGGCACGGCCGAGGCGTTGCGCCCCGCCGCGGACTGGGATCGCTGCCACCTCGTCACGGCTGCCGATGTGGTGTCGATGGACGACTCCGTCGAGGTGGCCCTGCGACGCAAGCGCGATTCATCGATGCGCGTGGCCATCGAGCAGCTCAAGCCTGGTGCGCCGCAGCCCTCGCAGGCCTGCGTGTCGGCAGGCAACACCGGCGCGCTGATGGCCGTGGCCCGCTACGTGCTGAAGACGATGGAAGGGATCGACCGACCGGCGATCGCCACCGTGATGCCACACCGGGCCGATGGCTACACCACGGTGCTCGATCTCGGCGCCAACGTCGACTGCACGCCGGAGCATCTGCTGCAGTTCGCCGTGATGGGCAGTGCCCTCGTCGAGGCGGTGCAGGGCAAGTCCGAACCCACCGTCGGATTGCTGAACGTCGGCGAGGAAGCGATCAAGGGCAGCGAGACCATCAAGCGGGCCGGTGAACTGATGCGGCAGGCCTCCGAGGGCGGCCACATCCGGTTCCACGGCAATGTCGAGGGCAATGACATCTTCGCCGGCACCACCGACATCGTCGTCTGCGACGGCTTCGTCGGCAACGTGCTGCTGAAGACATCCGAGGGCCTGGCCGCCATGCTCAGCGAGTTCATCCGGCAGGAATTCACCCGCCATCCGCTGGCCAAGGCCGCAGCGCTGGTGGCGTGGCCCGTGCTCAAGCGTTTCAAGGCGCGCGTGGATCCGCGGCGCTACAACGGTGCCGCGCTGCTCGGCCTGAAGGGGCTGGTCTTCAAGAGCCACGGTTCGGCCGACGCGTTCGCCTTCGAGCGTGCGCTCGAGCGCGCCTACGAGGCGGCTCGCCACCGGCTGCTGGAACAGGTGCACGACCGCATCGCCGCCACCGCGTCGGCGCTGGCGGTACCGGTCGTGGCGGGAGCGGCCGCATGAGCCGATATTCGCGCATCACCGGCACCGGCAGCCACCTGCCGCCCCGGCGCCTGAGCAATGCAGACATGGTCGCGATGCTGGCGCAGCGCGACATCGAGACCAGCGACGAGTGGATCGTCGAGCGCACCGGCATCCGCGCGCGGCACTTCGCTGCCGAGGGCGTCAGCGCCAGCGACCTCGCGCTGCCGGCCGCGCGCGCGGCGCTCGAAGCGGCCGGCCGCAAGCCCGAAGACGTCGACCTGATCATCGTCGCCACCTCGACGCCGGACATGGTGTTCCCGTCGTGCGCGACGATCCTGCAGGCCAAGCTCGGCATCGTCGGCTGCCCGGCGTTCGACATGCAGGCGGTGTGCTCGGGATTCGTCTACGCGCTCACCGTGGCCGACTCGATGATCCGCACGGGGTCGGTCCGCTGCGCGCTGGTGATCGGTGCCGAGGTGTTCTCGCGCATCCTCGACTTCAACGACCGCACCACCTGCGTGTTGTTCGGCGACGGCTCGGGTGCCGTGGTGCTGGAGGCGAGCGACGAGCCTGGCATCCTCGCCACCGACCTCCATGCCGACGGTCGCCACGTCGGCATCCTTTGCACACCCGGCACGGTGTCGGGGGGTCAGGTGCTCGGCGATCCATTGCTGAAGATGGACGGCCAGGCGGTGTTCAAGCTGGCCGTCAACGTGCTGGATAGCGCGGCGCGCGCGACGCTGTCCAAGGCGGGCCGCACCGAAGCCGACGTCGACTGGCTGATTCCGCACCAGGCGAACATCCGCATCATGCAGAGCACCGCGCGCAAGCTGAAGCTGCCGGCTGAGAAACTTGTCGCCACCGTGCACGAGCACGGCAACACGTCGGCGGCATCGATACCCCTGGCCCTCGACGTCGCCGTGCGCGACGGGCGCGTCCGCCGAGGCGACACCGTGATGCTGGAGGGCGTCGGCGGTGGCTTCACCTGGGGCGCCGTGCTGCTCGACTACTGACCTCTTCGCCAGACCATGAGCACACCGTTCGCATTCGTCTTCCCGGGGCAGGGCTCGCAGTCCGTGGGGATGCT
The DNA here is from genome assembly GCA_016789955.1 of Rubrivivax sp. Classification (GTDB taxonomy): domain Bacteria; phylum Pseudomonadota; class Gammaproteobacteria; order Burkholderiales; family Burkholderiaceae_C; genus Rubrivivax. Next base: position 16,228 of record JAEUPB010000042.1, read on the forward strand.
CGATGCATGGGGCGACCACGCCGCCGTGCGCAGCACCCTCGAGGAAGCCTCGGCTGCGCTCGGCGAGGACGTGGCCCGGCTGATCCGCGAGGGCCCCAAGGAGGCGCTCGAACTGACGACCAACACGCAGCCGGTGATGCTCACGGCGGCGATCGCCTGCCACCGCGCCTGGCTGGCCGAGGGCGGTCCCGAGCCTGCCGCCGTGGCCGGGCATTCGCTGGGGGAGTACAGCGCGCTGGTCGCTGCCGGGGCGCTCAGCCTCGAGGCGGCGTTGCCGCTGGTGCGCCTGCGCGCGCGGGCGATGCAGGATGCGGTGCCGGTGGGCGTGGGTGCGATGGCGGCGATCCTCGGCCTCGAGGCCGACGCCGTGCGCGAGGGCTGCCGGCGAGCTGCCGAGGCCACCGGTGCGGTCGTCTCGCCGGCCAACTTCAACGATCCGAGGCAGACGGTCATCGCCGGCGCGAAAGCCGCGGTGGACCGGGCCTGCGAGTTGCTGAAGGACATGGGCGCCAAGCGCGCGCTGCCGCTGGCTGTGTCGGCGCCGTTCCATTGCGCACTGATGAAGCCCGCGGCCGACCGGCTGCGCGAGGCGCTCGCCGAGGTGCCGCTGTCGCCGCCGCGCATCCCGGTCGTCAACAACATCGACGTCGTCGCGCCCACGGATCCGGCGGCGATCCGCGACGCGCTGTACCGCCAGGCCTTCGGCGCGGTGCGCTGGGTGGAGGTCGTGCAGGCGCTGAAGGCGCGCGGGTTGCGCCACATCCACGAGTGCGGCCCGGGCAAGGTGCTGTCGGGGCTGGTCAAGCGCATCGACGGCGACCTGGTGTCGGTCACCGTGCTCGACGCGACCAGCCTGGCGGGCGCGCGGGAGACGCTCCATGGCTGAAGCAGGCATCGCGCTGGTCACGGGTGCTTCGCGCGGCATCGGCCGCGCGATCGCCCTGGTGCTGGCCGGGCAGGGCTACCGCGTCATCGGCACGGCCACCACCGAGGGGGGGGCGGCCGGCATCGGCGCGGCGCTGTCGGCCCATCCGGGCTGTGCGGGCATCGTGCTGGACGTCAACGACGCCGGCGCGGTCGACGCCGCGGTCGAAGCCATCGTCAAGCAGCACGGCGGGCTGCAGGTGCTCGTCAACAACGCCGGCATCACCCGCGACGGCCTCGCGATGCGCATGAAGGACGACGACTGGGACGCGGTGCTCGACACCAACCTCAAGGCCGTGTTCCGCCTGTGCCGGGCCGTGATGCGCCCGATGATGAAGCAGCGCCATGGGCGCATCGTCAACATCACGTCGGTGGTGGGGGCCAGCGGCAACGCGGGGCAGGCGAACTACGCTGCGGCCAAGGCCGGCGTGGCCGGCATGACGCGCGCCCTGGCCCGCGAACTGGGCAGCCGGCACATCACCGTCAATTGCATCGCCCCGGGCTTCATCGCCACCGACATGACCGACGGCCTGAACGAGGCGCAGCGCGCGGCGCTGCTGCAGCAGATCCCGCTGGGCCGGCTGGGCACGGTCGACGACATCGCCCACGCCGTGGCCTACCTGGCGTCGCCGCAGGCGGGCTACATCACCGGCACCGAGTTGCACGTCAACGGCGGCATGTACATGAGCTGAACCCGCGGCCGCCCAGGCGGCCCAGGGCCCCCCGGTAGAATCCCGGGCTGTTTTTTCCGACCACTCCTGGAGGAGTCATGAGCAGCGATATCGAAGCGCGAGTCAAGAAGATCATCGCCGAGCAACTGGGCGTTCCCGAGTCGGACGTCACCAACGAGAAGGCCTTCGTGGCCGACCTCGGCGCCGATTCGCTGGACACGGTGGAACTGGTGATGGCACTCGAGGACGAGTTCGGCATCGAGATCCCGGACGAGGAAGCCGAGAAGATCACGACGGTGCAGCTGGCGATCGACTACGCGGTCAAGCATCCGAAGGGCTGACGCGGGCATGTCGCGGCGCAGGGTCGTCGTCACCGGGCTCGGGCTGATCAGCCCGGTCGGCAACACGGTGGAGAGCGGCTGGGCGAACCTGGTGGCAGGGCGCTCGGGCATCGGCACGGTCACGCGTTTCGATGCGTCGGGGCTTTCCTGCCGCATCGCAGGCGAGGTGAAGGGGTTCAACGTCGAGGACGTGATGCCGGCCAAGGAGGCTCGGCACATGGACACCTTCATCCACTACGGCATGGCCGCCGCGGTCCAGGCGGTTGCGGATGCCGGCCTGCCGAGCGGCGACCAGCTCGACGAGGCGACGGCCGAGCGCATCGGCTGCATGGTCGGTTCGGGCATCGGCGGGCTGCCGATGATCGAGCAGACCCAGAACGACTACCGGGACCGCGGTCCCCGCCGCATCTCGCCGTTCTTCGTGCCGGCCTCGATCATCAACATGATCTCGGGGCACATCTCGATCCGCTATGGCTACACCGGGCCGAACCTCGCGATCGTCACCGCGTGCACCACCGGGCTGCACTGCATCGGCGAAGCGGGGCGGATGATCGAGTACGGCGACGCCGACGTGATGATCGCCGGCGGCGCGGAGTCGACCGTTTCGCCGCTGGGCATCGGGGGCTTCGCGGCGGCGAGGGCGCTGTCCTCGCGCAACGACGATCCTCGGGCCGCGTCGCGGCCCTGGGACCGAGACCGCGACGGCTTCGTGCTCGGCGAAGGTGCCGGCGTGATGGTGCTCGAGGAGTACGAGCACGCGAAGCGCCGGGGCGCCAGGGTGTATGCGGAACTGGCGGGCTTCGGCCTCGGCGCGGATGCGTTCCACATGACCGCGCCCAATGTCGACGGCCCCAAGCGCTCGATGCTGGCGGCCTTGCGCAACGCGCGGGTGAACGCCGGGGACGTGCAGTACCTGAACGCCCATGGAACCTCCACGCCGCTGGGTGACGTCAACGAGACCAACGCGATCAAGCTCGCCTTCGGCGATCACGCGCGCAACCTGGTCGTGAACTCCACCAAGTCGATGACCGGGCATCTGCTCGGCGGGGCCGGCGGCGTCGAGTCGGTGTTCACCGTGCTGGCCTTGCACCACCAGGTCAGTCCGCCCACCATCAACCTCGACAACCCGGATCCCGAGTGCGATCTGGATTACTGTGCCAACGAGGCGCGCACGATGCGCATCGACGTGGCGGTGAAGAACAACTTCGGCTTCGGCGGCACGAACGGCACGCTGGTGTTCCGGCGCGCCTGACGGCGCCGATCCCGCCGTGCACGCGCGGCACCCGCGAGCGGTGCAGGTCTCTTCCACCGGGATCGTGGAGGGGCAGCGCATCGAAGGGCTCGTGTGGGCGGCCGCGGCCGGGTGCGTGGCCGGTTGGGTCGTTGCCTGGCTGGGACGGCCGGCCGGGGAAGCTGCGTTCTGTGCCGCGCTGGCTGTGCTGGGATGCCTGGGGTTGCACCGGTGGGTCCGCCGTCGGGTTCCGCCGGCCACGCTGCGCTGGGACGGCCGCAGCTGGTCGATCGCCGTCGGCCCTGGGTCGGACGCCATCGCGCTGGACGCCGTGCACGTCCGCATCGACACCGGGCACAGCCTGCTGCTGTCGATGTCGGGGGCCGGCGTTCCTGCGGCCCTGCGCTGGTGGTGGATCCGCTGCGGGGGAGCCGCAGGCGTGGCGACCCCCGATTTCCGGGACTTGTGCACCGCGCTTTATGCCCAACGTTCCAGTGTCGTGCCCCCGGAAATCCGCTGACCGCCACGCATGCCGGAGAGTCCCGACGTCGACAGCCTGCTGATCGAGCGCGTCAAGCGCGGCGATCAGCGGGCGTTCGAGATGCTCGTGGTGAAGTACCAGCGCCGCATCGAGCGGCTGATCGGCCGGATGGTGCGGGACACCGATCTGGTGCAGGACATCGCACAGGAGAGTTTCATCCGCGCCTACCGGGCGCTGCCGAACTTCCGCGGCGAGAGCGCGTTCTACACGTGGCTGTACCGGATCGCGGTCAACACCGCCAAGAAGGCGCTGGTCGAACTCAAGCGCGACCCGCTGGTCACCGAAGGCGCGATGCCGGCATCCGATGAAGGCGAGGAAACTTCACGGATCGAGAACGAACTAAGCGATGGCGAAACACCCGAAGCCTTGCTGGCGAGCAAGGAGATCGCGGCAGCGGTCAATTCGGCCATCGACGCGCTGTCCGAGGACCTGCGGCAGGCGATCACGCTGCGGGAGATCGAAGGCCTGAGCTATGAAGAGATTGCCGAAGTGATGAATTGCCCGATCGGTACCGTCCGTTCCCGCATCTTCCGCGCGCGCGAGGCCATCGCCGCGCGGCTACGTCCCTTGCTGGACACCCGGACCGGCGAGCGCTGGTAGGCTACTGACCCTCTCGACCATGCAGCCCTCTTCCCGTCGCGACGATTCGACCGAACCGCTGACCTTCGAGCAGCGCCTGTCATGCCTGCTCGACGGCGAGCGTGACGCGCTCAGTGCCGAGGACGCCTCCCTCGCGTGGCACGAGCGCCCCGACTGCCGGCCCACGTGGCATCGATGGCACCTGATCGGGGACGTGATGCGATCCGGGGAACTGGCGTCCACGCCGGTGCGCGATGATGCCCTCCTCGCGCGCGTCCGCGAGCGTCTGGCGGCCGAACCGGTCGTGCTGGCACCGTCGCCTGCGATACCGATGCCGGCGCGTCGCACGCGGCATGTGTGGCTGATGCCGGTCGCGGTGGCTGCCGGATTCGCGGCGGTGGCCGTCGTGGTGGTGGCCGTGCGCATGCAGGACGGTGGCACAGAGCCCGCGACGCTCGCTTCCGGGGCGGCGCAACCTGGCGTGCTGCCGGTCGCGTCGGCGATCGCGCCTCGAGGCCCGGCCATCGCGTCGGCCGCGGGTGATGCGACGATGCTTCGCGACGCGGACATCGACCGCTACTTCCTCGCGCATCGCAAGGCCATGAGCCCTGCGATGCCGGGAGGAGCGCCGCGCAATGTCGACGTGATGATGCAGCGCTGAGTGGTGATGGCGCGCGCGGAACTGCACGCGTCGTCGCGGCCCAGCTGGGTGCGTCGGGCGGCGATGCTTTCCTGCCTGGTGCCCACCACGATGGCCTGGGCCAGCGACGCCGCGACCGACGCGCGCGCGCGGCTGACACGCATGCACCAGGCCGCCGCGCAGCAGAACTACCAGGGCACGATGGTCTTCAGCGCCGGAGGGTCGTCGTCGAGTTCCCGCGTGGCGCACTACGTCGTCGGCGGGCAGTCCTACGAGCGCATCGAGGCGCTCGACGGCCGCGAGCAGACGATCCTGCGCCACAACGACACGGTGTACACCGTGTGGCCCCGGTCCGGTGTCGCGGTGGTCGAGCAGCTCGAGGCGATGGGTGCCCGCGGCGCACTGATGCAGTCGGTCGAGGCACGGGCGCTCGAGCAGTACGAGCTGCGCATGGAGGGGCGTCGACGCGTGGCCGACCGCGATGCCGAGGTCTTCGTGCTGCAGCCACGCGACGACCTGCGATACGCGCAGCGCTTGTGGGCCGATGCGGCGACCGGCCTGATGCTGCGCGCCGATGTGGTCGGAGCCGGGTCGCAGGGGTTGCTCGAGTCGGCGTTCTTCTCGGAGGTGGCGATCGGCATGCGGCCTCAGCCCGAGTCGGTGCTTCAGGCCGTGCGCAGGCTGGGCGGCTTGCGCAAGCTCGTGGCCCGGCACGAACGCACCACGCTCGAAGGCGAAGGATGGCGCCTGGCGCGCCCTCTGCCCGGGTTCACGTTGAGCAGTTGCGTCAGGCGCCCGCAGGAGGCGGTCCCGGGAGAGGATGCACGGGTGGCGGACGTGATGCTGCAGACGGTGTTCTCCGACGGGCTGACCCAGGTCTCGCTGTTCATCGAACGCTACGACGCCGCTCGGCACCGCAAGGAGGTGCAGGGGCAGATCGGCGCTGCCGCGACGCGCATGCAGCGGCGCGGCGAACACTGGCTCACCGCGATGGGCGACGTGCCGCAAGGCACCCTGAAGCTGCTGCTGGACGCCATCGAACGCCGACCCTGATGCCCCACCGACCGAATCCTCACTGTCCGGAGAACACGAAGATGCCCATCCAGAGACCCGAAAGCCGCGCCTTGGCACTGCCCGCACCCTGGTCCGCGCGCATCCGCCGCGCGTGGATCTCGCTGGCGTTCGCAGCGGCGGCGGTGACCCTGCTGCCGCATCCGCCTGCTGCGGCGCAGTCTGCGACACCGCAGGTGATGCTTCCGGACTTCAGCGAGCTGGTCGAACGGGTCGGCCCGTCGGTCGTCAACATCCGCACCACCGAGCGCGGGCGCGCCGCGGCCAGCGGCGAGGTCGACCCGAGTGTCGAGGAGTTCTTCCGCCGCTTCGGCATTCCGATGCCCGGCCGTCCCGACCCCCGGCGCGGGCCGCGCGGCGGCGACGAGGACGGCCAACCGCAGCAGCGCGGCGTCGGGTCGGGCTTCGTGCTCAGCTCCGACGGCCTGGTGCTGACGAACGCGCACGTGGTGGAGGGCGCCGACGAGGTGATCGTCACGCTGACCGACAAGCGCGAGTTCAAGGCGCGCATCATCGGCAGCGACCGCCGCACCGACGTTGCGCTCGTCAAGGTCGAGGCCGCCGGCCTGCCGGCGGTGAAGATCGGCGACGTGAACCGGCTGAAGGTCGGCGAGTGGGTGATGGCGATCGGCTCGCCGTTCGGCTTGGAGAACAGCGTCACCGCCGGCATCGTCAGCGCGAAGGGGCGCGACACGGGCGACTACCTGCCCTTCATCCAGACCGACGTCGCGATCAACCCCGGCAACTCGGGCGGCCCGCTGCTCAACCTGCGCGGCGAGGTGGTCGGCATCAACTCGCAGATCTACAGCCGATCCGGCGGCTTCATGGGCATCTCCTTCGCGATCCCGATCGACGAAGCGATGCGCGTGTCGGATCAGCTGCGCACGAACGGGCGCGTGATCCGCGGCCGCATCGGCGTGCAGATCGCGCAGGTGAACAAGGAGGTCGCCGAGTCGATCGGCCTGGGCAAGCCGACCGGTGCGCTGGTGCAGAGCGTCGAGAGCGCTGGCCCGGCGGAGAAGGCCGGCGTGGAGGCGGGCGACATCATCACGAAGGTCGACGGCAAGGTGGTCGAGAAGTCCAGCGACCTGCCCCGCATCATCGGCGGCATCAAGCCCGGTACGCGGGCACAGCTGCAGGTGTTCCGCCGCGGGGCCACGCGTGATCTCACCGTCACCGTGGCCGAGTTCGAACCCGACCGCCCCACGCGACGCGCCCAGGCCGATCCGGCCAGCCCTGCGGCGCCCAAGAATGCGCTGGGCATCACCGCGTCGGAACTGACCGATGCTCAGCGGCGCGAACTGAAGGTCAAGGGCGGCGTGCGTGTCGATGCCGTCGATGGCGCCGCGGCGCGGGCCGGCCTGCGTGAAGGCGACGTGGTGCTGTCGATGGACAACACCGAGATCACCGACCTCAAGCAGTTCGCCACGGTGGTGGCCCGGGTGGAGAAGTCCCGCGCGGTGAGCGTGATGGTCCGGCGGGGCGAGTGGACCAACTACCTGGTCATCCGGCCCGCACGATAGCCCGCTCGAGACCCGCCGGCAGTTGAGTCTGCCGGCGGGTTTTTTCATCATGCGGTAATCGAACGGCGGCGTCGATGGTTCGGGTAATCCCGAGTGAGGACGCAGCGTGACCCGGATTCAGTCGGCGGCTGGTTAGTGGGGTTTCACTTCAAATCGACGCGAGACGGTATTCGGAACCTTGGCAACTAGAATCGAGGCTCCGAGAGGCCCGTTTGCTGTTCGTCCCTGCCGGATCGTCGGGCCCGGAAATTGCCCTTCCAGTGATGTCCAGAGTCTGTGATCAAACTGTGGACAACTTTTCCTGTTGGAACACCGCAACGGCCGGAGAACAAGCATTGGCGCGGGTTTTGGCGGGATCCTTTTGGTTAGAATGGCCGCCCAACACAGCAGTTGCCAAACGTTCTGTTGGAAGGCGCGTCACCCATTCGACGTGCCTTTTTTTTGTCCCGTTGCGGCATGGCGCTGAGTGCGCGCGCAAGAGTCCATGAACCACATCCGCAACTTCTCCATCATCGCCCACATCGACCACGGCAAGAGCACGCTGGCCGATCGCATCATCCAGCGCTGCGGCGGCCTGTCCGATCGCGAGATGGAAGAGCAGGTGCTCGATTCGATGGACATCGAGCGCGAGCGCGGCATCACCATCAAGGCGCAGACCGCGGCGCTCTCGTACACCGCGCGTGACGGCACCGTCTACAACCTCAACCTGATCGACACCCCGGGCCACGTCGACTTCTCGTACGAGGTGAGTCGCTCGCTCTCGGCCTGCGAAGGGGCGCTGCTGGTGGTGGACGCCAGCCAGGGCGTGGAGGCGCAGACGGTGGCCAACTGCTACACCGCGCTGGACCTCGGTGTGGAAGTGGTGCCGGTGCTCAACAAGATGGATCTGCCGCAGGCGGATCCGGACAACGCCAAGGCCGAGATCGAGGACGTGATCGGCATCGATGCATCGAACGCGATCCCGTGCAGCGCCAAGACCGGTATGGGCATCGACGAGATCCTCGAGGCCGTGGTGGCCCGCATGCCGGCTCCGCGCGGGAATCCGGAAGGCCCGCCGCGCGCGATGATCATCGACAGCTGGTTCGACAACTACGTCGGTGTCGTGATGCTCGCCCGCGTCGTCGACGGCGTGCTGCGCAAGGGCGACCGCATCCGCCTGATGGCCACCGGCGCCGTGTACCCGCTGGAGCAGATCGGCGTCTTCACGCCGAAGTCCGTGCCGCGCGATGAACTGAGGGCCGGCGAGGTCGGCTTCCTGATCGCCGGCATCAAGGAACTGCAGGCCGCCAAGGTCGGCGACACGATCACGCTGGAGAAGAAGCTCCCGAACAACGCGGGTCCTGCCGGGTCGGCGCTGCCGGGCTTCAAGGAGATCCAGCCGCAGGTCTTCGCGGGCCTCTATCCCACCGAAGCGAGCGAGTACGACCAGCTGCGCGATGCGCTGGAGAAGCTCAAGCTCAACGACAGCAGCCTGCGCTTCGAGCCCGAGGTGAGCCAGGCTCTGGGCTTCGGCTTCCGTTGCGGTTTCCTCGGCCTGCTGCACATGGAGATCGTGCAGGAGCGGCTGGAGCGGGAGTTCGACCAGGATCTCGTCACCACCGCGCCGAGCGTGGTGTACGAGGTGGAACTCGGCGACGGCGAAGTCGTGCAGGTGGAGAACCCCAGCCGCATGCCCGACATGGGCCGCATCCGGGAGATCCGCGAGCCCATCGTCACCGTGCAGCTGTACATGCCGCAGGACAGCGTGGGCCCGGTCATGACGCTGGCCAACCAGAAGCGTGGCGTGCAGATGAACATGGCCTACCACGGCAAGCAGGTGCACCTGACCTACGAGCTGCCGCTGGCGGAGATCGTGCTCGACTTCTTCGACAAGCTCAAGAGCGTGAGCCGCGGCTACGCCAGCATGGACTACGAGTTCAAGGAGTACCGCGCCGCCGACGTGGTCAAGGTCGACATCATGATCAACGGCGACCGCGTCGATCCGCTGGCCATGATCGTGCACCGCGCCCAGAGCCAGTTCCGTGGCCGCGCCGTGGTGGCCAAGATGCGCACGCTGATCCCGCGCCAGATGTACGACGTGGCCATCCAGGCCTCGATCGGCGCCAACATCATCGCGCGCGAGGACGTGAAGGCGCTGCGCAAGAACGTGCTGGCAAAATGCTACGGCGGCGACATCACGCGCAAGCGCAAGCTGCTCGAGAAGCAGAAGGCCGGCAAGAAGCGCATGAAGCAGATCGGCACCGTCGAGGTGCCGCAAGAGGCCTT
>JAEUPB010000043.1 GCA_016789955.1 Rubrivivax sp.
TGAAGATCTGGTTGGTGGTCAGCCCGCCCGGCTCGGGCGTGCCGGTACCCGGCGCGAAGGCCGGGTCCAGCGCGTCGATGTCCAGCGTCAGGTACACCGGCGGGTGGCCATGCGCGGCCAGGCGCTCGCGGATCGCGCCCAGCACCGGCGCCAGCTGCTCGGCGCTTTCCAGCCCGCGCAGACTGCGGGCGTCGAAGATCAGGCCACCGCGTTGGCGTACGTATTCGCGTGCCTCGCGAACGCCGGCCGAGCGGATGCCCACCTGCATGAAGCAGGCGTCCAGCACCAGGCCTTCCTGCATCGCCTCATAGACCCAGGTGCCGTGGCCGCTGGGCTCGCCGAAGTGGTCGTCCCAGGTGTCGCAGTGCGCGTCGAAGTGGATGACCGCCAGCGGCCGGCCCAGCCAGCGTCGATAGCAGCGCAGCAGCGGCAGGGTGATCGAATGGTCGCCGCCCAGCCATGCCATGTGGTGCCTGCGGATCAGCGTGTCGACCAGCGGCTCCATTGCCTGGCGCATGCCTGCCAGGCTGGTGTTGGGCAGCGGCAGGTCGCCGGCGTCGCCAAGATGCCCGTCTGGTGTCACATCGAACAGCGGATGCACGCCGTCGCACAGCATGTGGCTCGCCTGGCGGATGGCACGCGGGCCGAAGCGCGCGCCGGGACGGTTGGTGGTCGAGCCGTCCCAGGCAATGCCGGCCACCGCATAAGGTTCGCGGCCGCTGGCCACGGGCACCTTGAGGAAGCGGTCGTCTGACTGGTAGGCGAATGAGCTCATGGGCGGGCGTTGCGGGCAGGGTTGCGGGATCATAAGGACCGTGTGGCCCTGCGCCACGTAGCCTTCGAACCTACGCCCACCATGAAGCCCGTATTGGTGCTGCAGCACCTGAGCAGCGATGGCCCGGCCTACCTTGCCACCTGGATGCAACGCAATCAGGTGCCTTTCGAGCTGCGCAACACCGAGGCCGGAGAAGACTACCCCGCGCACATGGACGGCCATTCGGCGCTGGCCGTCCTGGGCGGCGAGATGAGTGCCAACGACCCGCTGCCGGCACTTCGCCGCGCTGAACTGCTGATCCTGGATGCAATGGCCCGCGGCCGGCCGGTCATCGGCCATTGCCTGGGCGGACAACTGATGGCGCGGGCGCTGGGCGTACGCGTCACGGCCTCGCGCGCTCCGGAGATCGGCTGGCAGCCGATGGTGCTGCAGGACCACCCGCTGGCTCGCGACTGGTTCGGGCCGGAAGCCGGCGAGCGCAGGGTGTTCCACTGGCACGAAGAGGCTTTCGAACTGCCGCCCGGGGCCACCTGGCTGGCGCGCAGCGAGGCCTGCACGCACCAGGCCTTTGCCATCGGGCCGCATCTGGCCATGCAGTTCCATATCGAAGTGGACGAGGAGAAGCTGCGCCGCTGGGCAATGCTGGACACGCCCGCCTATCGCGCCTTGCAGCAAACACATCGCACCGTGCAAAGCGGCGCCGCGATGTGTGCCGACCTGCCCAGGCTGCTGCAGGCACAGCAGGCGCTGGCCGACCGGGTGTATGCACGCTGGTGGTCAGCGCGAGCGGCCTGAGGCTTTCGCATCACGCAATCTTGTTTTCGTATTGTGGAAGCAAGCTGCGCTGCACTGCAGCATGAATTTTCACGAAGTTCACTCCCTTTCCATATCGCGGTATGTCAACTCCAACTGATTGATTCGTATAGGAAGAATTTTGAGTCTTATATAAGACATAAGTCTTCTCAAGCGGCTCTCGAGTCGGTAGGCTTGAGCCTGTCTATTCGCCTTTACAGACCCTTTGAACTTCTAGGAGCCCCGCATGAGCCAACCGACCCGTGAACAACAAGCTGCCGCCCTCGAGAAGGATTGGGCGACCAACCCGCGCTGGAAGGGCATCAAGCGCAACTACACCGCCGCCGACGTGGTGCGCCTGCGCGGTAGCCTGCAGATCGAGCACACGCTGGCCAAGCGCGGCGCCGAGAAGCTGTGGACGCTGTGCAATACCGAGCCCTTCGTCAACACGCTGGGCGCGCTGACCGGCAACCAGGCCATGCAGCAGGTCAAGGCCGGCCTGAAGGCCATCTACCTGTCCGGCTGGCAGGTGGCCGGTGACGCCAACAGCAACGGCGAGATGTACCCCGACCAGTCGCTGTACGCGGTGGACTCGGTGCCCAAGGTCGTCAAGCGCATCAACAACACCTTCCAGCGCGCCGACCAGATCCAGTGGAGCGAAGGCAAGAACGACATCGACTTCTTCGCGCCGATCGTGGCCGATGCCGAAGCCGGCTTCGGCGGCGTGCTGAACGCCTTCGAGCTGATGAAGGCCATGATCGAGGCTGGCGCCGCCGGCGTGCACTTCGAGGACCAGTTGGCCTCGGTCAAGAAGTGCGGCCACATGGGCGGCAAGGTGCTGGTGCCCACCCGTGAAGCCGTGGCCAAGCTGACCGCCGCGCGCCTGGCGGCCGACGTGATGGGCGTGCCGACGATCCTGCTGGCGCGCACCGACGCCGAGGCGGCCGACCTGGTGACCAGCGACGTCGACGAGACCGACAAGCCCTTCCTGACCGGCGAGCGCACCGTCGAAGGCTTCTACCGCACGAAGAAGGGCTTCGAGCAGGCCGTCAGCCGCGGCCTGGCCTACGCCGAAGTAGCCGACATGGTGTGGTGCGAAACCGGCACGCCGGACCTGGCCTTCGCCAAGGCCTTTGCCGAAGCCATCCACGCCAAGTTCCCGGGCAAGCTGCTGGCCTACAACTGCTCGCCTTCCTTCAACTGGAAGAAGAACCTGGACGACGCCACCATCGCCAAGTTCCAGCGCGAGCTGGGCGCGATGGGCTACAAGTTCCAGTTCATCACGCTGGCCGGCTTCCACAGCCTGAACTACTCGATGTTCGAGCTGGCCCACGGCTACGCGCGCAACAACATGAGCGCGTTCGTCGAGCTGCAGGAGAAGGAGTTCGCCGCCGCCGAGAAGGGCTTCACCGCGGTGAAGCACCAGCGCGAGGTGGGCACCGGCTACTTCGACGCGGTCACCACGACCATCGAGCGCGAAGCCTCGACCGCCGCGCTGAAGGGCTCGACCGAGGACGAGCAGTTCTTCGAGCGCAAGCACGGCTGATCGCGCGCTCAGCGAGCCGAAGACCAAGGGCCTGCCGGTGACGGCAGGCCCTTTTCGCTGGCGAAGACGCCGAGGCGCAGGCCGTGCTCAGGCGGCGCCGCCGACGCCGCGCCGGCGCCAGTCCATCAGCGCCACGAAGCATCCGGCTGCGACGATCAGCCCGCCGAGCAGCAGCGGCGAAACCAGACGCGTCAGCGCCAAGCCGAAGTTCTGCGCGGCCCAGGACGGCGCCATCGCCAGCGCTGCCATCGCGTCTTCGCCGTTGTGAACCACCATGCCGCCGCCGTCTTCGGGCGTGACGAGCGCGAGGCCCGCCTGGCGCACGATGGCCGCCACGGTCTCGGCGGGCCAGGGCGATCCGAACACCTGCGTGGCCGCCAGTGCGGCCGCCAGCAGGGCCACGGCGAAGATCACGAGACCCCAGCGGCGGAACCAGGCGCACAGCAGCACCACCGAGAGGATCAGCGGCGACAGCCACAGCAGGGCCAGCGGCAGCCCGGCAGCGATGCGCCCGATCACCGACAGCGTGCCGACGACGATCGTGCCCCACGGCAGCGACAGCCAGGCGCCGAAGCCCGCGATGCGACTGGTCAGCACCATCGACAGCACCAGGCCTGCCAGCCAGCCGATCGCCATCGCCGCGACCGGCACGATCAACAGGTGCACCAGCAGCGGTGCTGCAAAGGCACTGGCATGGCCGATCGGCATCGACAACCAGAACTCGTGCGAGCGATCCGCGTGGTCGCGCCGGGCGAGCCCCGTGATCGTGATCAGCGCTGCGATGGCGGCGATGACACCGAGCGAGATCGACGTGCCGGCCACGGTGGCCAGCGTGACGAGCATCGGCAGTTCGATCGGCGGGGTGTCGTCGAACTGCACCTCCCCCACCCCGGTCAGCATCAGGCCCAGCGTCAGCGGGATCAGCACCATCAACGACCATGCGAACTTGTGCTGCAGCCACTCGCGCAGCAGCAGGGTCTGGAAGCGGCTCATCGCGCGGGCTCCTCGAACTGGGTACGGTTCATCTCCGGCCGCCGCGTCAGCGCGACGAACAGGTCCACCAGGCTCGGCCGCACGCGGCGGCCCAGCGAAAGCACGTCGTCGGGCGGCGGCCCGTCGAACAGCGCCGCGCTGCCGCCTTGCACGCGGTAGCGCAGCAGCGGGTGAGCGGCGGCCACGCGCTCGGCTGCCGCGGCGTCATGCGACAGCGCGACGAACCGACCATCGATCTCCTCGAGGCTCGTCGAGAGTACCAGCCGCCCTTCGTTGAGCATCAGCACGTCGGACAGCAGCGATTCGATCTCCTCGACCTGGTGCGTCGACACGATGACGCTGCGCTGGCCGTCGCACCACTCGTCGATCAGCATCTCGTAGAACGACTTGCGCGACAGCACGTCCAGGCCCAGGGTCGGCTCGTCGAGGATCATCAGCCGCGCGTCGATGGCGGCGATGAGCGCCAAGTGCACCTGCGCGACCATGCCCTTGGACAGCGACTTCACGCGGTCGCGCGGGGTCACGCTGGTGCGCCGCAACAGCTGCAATGCGCGCTCGGAGGAGAAGCGCGGGTGCAGGCCGGACATCATCGCGATGAGTTCCGACACGCGCGCCCAGCGCGGCAGCGTGGCCACGTCGGCGATGTAGCAGGCTTCCTCGAGCAGCGCCACGCGTTCACGCACCGGGTCGCGGCCGAGCACCGTGAGCCCGCCGCCGGCCTTCATCAGGCCGACCAGCGCCTTCATCAGCGTGGTCTTGCCCGCGCCGTTGTGGCCGAGCAGCCCGACCACCCGGCCGGGCGGCACCGTGAAGCTCACGTCATCCACCGCCACCTTGCTGCCATAGCGCAGCGTCAGGCCGCGGGCCTCGATCAGGTTTCCTGTGCTCATCGTCCCTCTCCCCAGGGCAGGTCTCGTTCGGTGACGCCCAGGCGCTGCAGCCGGTCCCTCAACCGCGGCCACTCGTCCTGCAGGAAGCGCGTGCGCAGGCGCTGCCGCAGTTGTTCCCGGGCCCCGGCCCGCACGTAGATACCCAGCCCGCGGCGGGTCTCGACGATGCCTTCGTCACCCAGCGCTTGCAACGCACGGTTGACGGTGAGCGGGTTGAGCATGAACTGCCCGGCCAGCGCGCGCACGGAGGGCAGCGGCTCGCCTTCGGGCGGTTCACCGTCGAGCAGGCGCGAGGCCAGCAGGTCGGCCAGCTGCTGGTAGATCGGCTGTCGGAGGTCCCAGGCTTGCATCGGGCGGGTTCCTGGTGTGTTGCTGAGGTAGCACACCATAACGGTGCCCGGATGGGGGCGCCCGGCCGTTGCGACGAACTGCAGCCGTGGGCGACGCACCGTGCGCGCAGCCGATCCAGGCGGAAACGCCCCGCGCGCACGGGGCCTGGCGCTACATCGACGTGGAGAGCATGCCGCGGTAGTCGTCCCGCGTGGCCTCGCGCGGGTTGGTCTTGTGGCAGTGGTCTGCCAGCGCCCCGTCGATGACACGGTCGAACAGCGACTCGGTCACGCCCATCGCCCGCAAGCCCGTGGGCAGGCCGAGGCGGGCGTTCATCGCCTGAATCGCCTCCGCGATCTCGGTGCCCTGCGCATCGCAGCCGGGCAGCCCCATCGCCAGCGCCATGCGCTGCAGCCGGCGCTCGGCGCGCACCGATTCGGCGGCGGCGTTGAAGCGCACCACCGCCGGCAGGAACATCGCGTTCAGCGTGCCGTGGTGCAGCCGCGGGTTCGCACCGCCCAGGCTGTGGCTCAGCGAGTGCACGCAGCCGAGCCCCTTCTGGAACGCCAGTGCACCCTGCATGCTGGCGCTCATCATGTGCCAGCGGGCCTCGAGGTCGCGGCCGTCGCGCGTGGCCCGCTCGATGTGCGCCCACCCGCGCGTGAGCCCGTCCAGCGCGATGCCGTCGGCCGGCGGGTTGGGGCCCGCGGCGAGGAAGGCCTCGATGCAGTGTGCGATGGCATCCATGCCGGTCGCCGCGGTGAGCATCGGCGGCAGCCCGACCGTGAGCTCCGGGTCGAGCAGCGCGGCCTTGGGCATCAGGTGCCAGCTGTGGAAGCCGAGCTTGCGGCCGTCTTCGACGATCAGGATCGCGCCGCGCGCCACCTCGCTGCCAGTGCCGGCGGTGGTGGGCACCGCGATCAGCGGCGCCACGTGGGCGCCGATCTTCGGGCTGCCGCCTTCGATCGTGGCGTAGGTCACCAGCGGACCCTCGTGCGTGGCGGCGATGGCCACGCCCTTGGCCAGATCGATGCTCGAACCGCCGCCGACCGCGATCAGCCCGTCGCAGCCCTCGCGCCGGTACGCGGCGGCCGCGGCGCGCACGGCGGACTCGGTCGGGTTGCCCGGTGTCTGGTCGAACACTGCGTGCGGGCGGCCCTGCAGCGGGGTGAGGGCGAGGTCGAGAACGCCGGCCGCGCGCACGCCAGCGTCGGTGACGACGAGCGGGCGGGCGATGCCCAGGCGCTCGCATTCCTGCGGCAGCAGGCGCACGACGCCGGGGTCGATGTCGATCTGGGTGAGGTAGAGGATGCGGGCCATGGCGTGGGGTGGTCGGTGTCGGGCTGGAGCGGGGACGGTGCCTCGCGCAGCCGGCAAGTATGCTGCGGCCATGGCCCGCCACCTGCTCACGCCGACGATGGCCGCGCTTCTCGACCGCATCCGGCGTGCGCAGCGCGTGCCGCTGCGCGCGATGAGCGTGCCGCAGGCGCGCGAAGCCTACGCAGCCGGCGCGGAAGTGCTCGACCTGCCGCGCGAGCCGCTGGCCCGTGTCGAGGATCTGCGGATCCCGGTGCTCGGCGGCGCGCACATCCCAGCCCGGCTCTGCGCCCCGGCCACAGGCGCAACGTTGCCCTGCCTGCTGTACCTTCACGGCGGCGGATTCGTGATCGGTGGGCTCGAGACCCACGACAGCCTGTGCCGGCAGCTCGCGCATCGCAGCGGCGGTGCGGTGCTGTCGCTGGACTACCGGCGGGCGCCGGAACACCGCTTCCCGACGGCGGTGGACGACACCTGGGCTGCGCTGCAGTGGCTGCTCGCCCGCGGCGGTGAGCTGGGCATCGATGCAGCGCGCCTGGCGATCGGCGGCGACAGTGCCGGTGGCACGCTGGCCGCCGTGGGGGCGCTGATGGCCCGCGACGCCAGGCTGCCGCTGTCGCTGCAGCTGCTGATCACCCCCGGCACGACCGCCCATGCCGACACCGCGTCGCACCGGCGCTATGCGCGCGACTTCCTGCTCGATGCCGAGACCATCGGCTGGTTCTTCGATCACTACGTCGATGCCGAACAGCGCACAGACTGGCGTTTCGCGCCGCTGCTGGCCGCCGACGTCGACGGCGTGGCGCCATGTTGCCTGGTGCTGGCCGAGTGCGACCCGCTGATCGACGAAGGCCTCGCCTATGCCGACCGGCTGCGCGCGGCCGGCGTGGCCGTGCAGCTCGAGCTGTATCGTGGCGTGACGCACGACTTCATCAAGATGGGGCGGGCCCTGCCCGAAGGCCGCGCGGCGCAGCAGGCCGCCGCCGACGCCCTCAGAACCGCCTGGACGACATGACACGCACCGAGTTCCGATTCTTCGACCGCCTGCGCGTGCGTTGGGCCGAGGTCGACATGCAGAAGATCGTCTTCAACGGCCACTACCTGATGTACTTCGACACCGCCGTGGCCGCGTACTGGCGGGCGATGGCATTGCCGTACCACGAGACGATGGAAGGCCTGGGCGGCGACCTGTACGTCCGCAAGGCGGTGGTGGAGTACCTCGGCTCGGCCCGTTACGACGAGGTCTGCGATGTCGGCCTGCGCTGCAACCGCATCGGCACGTCGTCGGTGCAGTTCATCGCCGCGCTGTTCCGCGGCGAGACGCTGCTGGTGCACGGCGAGCTGGTGTACGTGTGGGCCGACCCGGCGACGCAGACCAGCCGCCCGGTGCCGACGATGCTGCGCGACGTGCTGCTCGGGTTCGAGCGCGGCGAGCCGATGGTCGACGTGTCGGTGGTCCCGTGGACTGCGGCGCGCGACGAGGCCCGCGCGTTGCGGCACGAGGTGTTCCGTGTCGAGCAGCGCCTGGACGCGCCGCTGGAGGAAGACGCGGCCGATGCCGCCGCCGTGCACGTGATCGCGCGCAACCGCTGCGGGCTCGTGGTCGGTACCGGGAGGCTGGTGGATGCCGGAGCGTGCGTGGGCCGCGTCGGCCGCATGGCCGTGCATGCCGCAGTGCGCAGCAGCGGCGTCGGCCGCGCGCTGGTGGCGCGGCTGATCGCCGAGGCGCGAGCGCTCGGCCACCGGGAACTCGTGCTGGACGCCGCCCTGATGGCTGCGCCGCTCTACCGGCGCGCCGGCTTCGTCGACGAGGGCCCCCCGTTCGAGGAACTCGGGCTCACGCATCAGGCGATGCGCCTGGCCACGTGAACATCCTCGGCATCGAGTCGTCGTGCGACGAGACCGGCGTGGCGCTGGTCTCCTGGGCCGGGGCTCAGCGCCCGCGGCTGCTGTCTCAGGCCCTGCACACGCAGGCCTCGATGCACGAGGCCTACGGCGGCGTGGTGCCGGAACTCGCGTCGCGGGATCACATCCGCCGGGTGCTCCCGCTGGCGGAGCAGGTGCTGCGTGAGGCTGCGCTCGGCCGTGACGCCGTGGACCTGGTGGCCTACACCCGCGGGCCCGGGCTCGCGGGGGCACTGTTGGTGGGTGCGGGCACCGCCGTGGCACTGGCGGCTGCGCTGGGGGTGCCGGCCTTGGGCGTGCATCACCTGGAGGGCCACTTGCTCTCGCCGTTCCTCGCCGAGGAGGCGGCGCTGGCGTTCCCGTTCGTCGCGCTGCTGGTGTCGGGTGGTCACACCCAGCTGATGCGGGTGGAAGGGGTCGGGCGATATGCATTGATGGGAGAGACCATCGACGATGCCGCCGGCGAGGCCTTCGACAAGTCGGCCAAGCTGCTCGGTCTGGGCTATCCGGGCGGGCCTGCGCTGTCGAGACTGGCGGAGGCGGGCGACGACGCGCGCCATCCACTGCCGCGGCCCCTGCTGCACAGCGGCGATCTCGACTTCTCGTTCGCCGGCTTGAAGACGGCGGTGATGCTGAAGGCGCGGCAGGCGGCCACGCCGCAGGATCGCGCCGATCTCGCCGCGGCGGCACAGGCCGCCATCGTCGACGTGCTGGTGGCCAAGTCGCTGCGGGCGCTGCGCGAGTCGGGGTTGCGCCGGCTCGTGGTCGCGGGCGGCGTGGGGGCCAACCGGCGTCTGCGCGAACAGCTCGTGGCCGGTGCCGCAGGGCTGGGCGGGCAGGTGCACTTCCCGCCGCTGGCGCTGTGCACGGACAACGGTGCGATGATCGCGCTGGCAGCCGCCTTGCGCCTGCAGGCCGGGCTCGAGCAGGGCGGCAGCGCAGGCGCCTTCGACGTGCAGCCGCGCTGGCCGCTGGCGTCGCTATAATCCGCCGCTTCCCTGGAATCGGTCATCGGCTTGTACCAGGGGTTTCGCACGGCACCGGTCGGTTTCACTGGTGTTCGCAAGTCAACCTGAAACCGCCTGTCGTGCGAGCCGCATCGTGCCGCGCCGGCGGTTTTCTGATTCCACAGGAAATCGCATGTCCCTGAGTCTCGCCCAGAAGTCCGACATCGTGAAGGCGAACGCCCGAGGCGCCTCCGACACCGGCAGCCCCGAAGTGCAGGTCGCCCTGCTCACCGCGCGCATCAACGAACTGACGCCGCACTTCAAGACCCACCTGAAGGACCATCACGGGCGCCGCGGCCTGCTGAAGATGGTCAACCAGCGCAAGCGGCTGCTGTCGTACCTGAAGAACAAGGACGCGGAGCGCTATACGGCGCTCATCGGCAAGCTCGGGCTGCGCAAGTAAGTCGCAGCCATCCCGGCGGACGGCCTTCCGGGCCGCCCGCCACCACCTGCCACCGGCAAGGAGCTGCTGTGTCATTCCATCGACGCCTGGACGCGTGCGCGCGGGCCGCGATGGAATGGCATTGCTCGGGCTGGCGGCGCTTCCATCCAACCGTGGAGACACACGCATGAGCATGTTCAACAAGGTCACCAAGACCTTCCAGTGGGGCCAGCATCAGGTCCGCCTGGAAACCGGCGAGATCGCCCGCCAGTCCACCGGCGCGGTGCTGGTCGACATAGAGGGCACCGTGGCGCTGGCCACGGTCGTCGCGCGCACCGAGGCCAAGGCCGGGCAGGACTTCTTCCCGCTGACGGTCGACTACATCGAGAAGACCTACGCCGCCGGCAAGATCCCCGGCAGCTTCTTCAAGCGCGAGGGCCGCCCGAGCGAGCTCGAGACGCTGACCAGCCGCCTGATCGACCGCCCGATCCGCCCGCTGTTCCCCGACGGCTTCTTCAACGAGGTGCAGGTCGTCATCCACGTGCTGAGCCTGAACCCCGAGGTGCAGGCCGACATCGCCGCGATGATCGGCACCAGCGCCGCGCTGGCAATCAGCGGCATCCCGTTCAACGGCCCGATCGGCGCTGCGCGCGTGGGCTACGTCAACGGCGAGTACGTGCTGAACCCGGGCAAGACGCAGCTGGCCGACAGTCAGCTCGATCTCGTGGTGGCAGGCACCGAAGCGGCGGTGCTGATGGTCGAGTCGGAGGCCAACCAGCTGTCCGAAGAGATCATGCTCGGCGCGGTGGTCTACGGCCACGACCAGGGCAAGATCGCCATCGCCGCGATCAACGACCTCGTGCGCGAGGGCGGCAAGCCCGAGTGGCAATGGCAGGCGCCGGCCAAGGATGAAGCCTTCATCGGCAAGGTCACGGCGCTGGCCGAAGGCCCGCTGCGCGACGCCTACCAGATCCGCAGCAAGCAGGCCCGTACGCAGGCCTGCCGCGTGGCCTACGCGAAGACGATGGACGCGCTGAAGGCCGAGGGCATCGCCTTCGACAGCGTCAAGGTCGAAGGGCTGCTGTTCGAGATCGAGTCGCGCATCGTGCGCGGCCAGATCCTCTCCGGCGACGCCCGCATCGACGGCCGCGACACCCGCACCGTGCGCCCGATCGAGATCCGCTCCGGCGTGTTGCCGCGCACCCACGGCTCGGCGCTGTTCACGCGTGGCGAGACGCAGGCGCTGGTGGCGGCCACGCTGGGCACCGAGCGCGACGCGCAGCGCATCGACGCGCTGGCCGGCGAGTTCGAGGACCGCTTCATGCTCCACTACAACATGCCCCCGTTCGCCACCGGCGAGACCGGGCGCGTGGGCAGCCCGAAGCGCCGCGAGATCGGCCATGGCCGCTTGGCCAAGCGTGCGCTGGTGCCGGTGCTGCCGGCCAAGGACGAGTTCCCGTACACGATGCGCGTGGTCTCCGAGATCACCGAGAGCAACGGCTCGTCGTCGATGGCCTCGGTGTGCGGCGGCTGCCTGTCGCTGCTCGACGCCGGCGTGCCGCTGAAGGCACACGTGGCGGGCATCGCGATGGGCCTGATCAAGGAAGGCAACCGCTTCGCGGTGCTGACCGACATCCTCGGCGACGAGGATCACCTCGGCGACATGGACTTCAAGGTCGCCGGCACCTCCAGCGGCATCACCGCGCTGCAGATGGACATCAAGATCCAGGGCATCACCAAGGAGATCATGCAGGTGGCGCTGGCGCAGGCCAAGGAAGCGCGGCTGCACATCCTGGGCAAGATGGTGGAGGCCGTCGGCGGCGCGAAGACCGAGGTGAGCCAGTTCGCCCCACGCCTGTACACGATGAAGATCAACCCGGAGAAGATCCGCGACGTGATCGGCAAGGGCGGCGCCACCATCCGTGCGCTGACCGAGGAGACCGGCACGACGATCGACATCTCCGACGACGGCACGATCACGATCGCCTCCACCGAGGCGGCGCGCGCCGAGTACGCCAAGAAGCGCATCGAGGAGATCACCGCCGAGGCCGAGATCGGCAAGGTCTACGAAGGCCCGATCGTCAAGCTGCTCGATTTCGGCGCACTCGTGCAGATCCTGCCGGGCAAGGACGGGCTGCTGCACATCAGCCAGATCGCGCACCAGCGCATCGAGAAGGTCTCCGACGTGCTGCAGGAAGGCCAGATCGTCAAGGTCAAGGTGCTCGAGACCGACGAGAAGGGCCGCGTGAAGCTGTCGATGAAAGCGCTGCTCGACCGCCCCGAGGGCTGGGTCGAGGAGGAGCGTCCACCGCGGCGTGACCGTGGCGACCGCTGGGATCGCGGCGACCGGGGTGATCGCGGTGACCGGGGTCCGCGTCGCGAGCGCGAGCCGCGCGAAGCCCGCGAGCCTCGCGAGGCCGCGCCGTCCGACAGCGCTCCGGCGGCCGACGCTCCTGCATCGGCCGCTCCCGCTGCGCCGACCGCCACGCCCACCCAGGACTGATGCGCGCCGTCGAGATCAGCTCCTACGGAGCGCCGGATGTCCTGCGACTGACGGAGCGCCCCGACCCGACGCCGGCCGCGGGTGAGCTGCTGATCGGCGTGCAGGCTTCGGGCGTCAACCGGCCCGACGTGCTGCAGCGCAAGGGGCTGTATCCGATGCCGCCGGGCGTCTCCGACCTGCCCGGGCTGGAGATTGCCGGCACGGTGCTGGCGGGCGCGCCGCAGGACCTTGCCGACGCCGGGTTGAAGGTCGGCGACGCCGTGTGCGCGCTGGTGGCCGGCGGCGGCTATGCCCAGCGCTGCGTGGCCCCGGCGGGCCAATGCCTGCCGGTGCCGCGGGGCTTGTCGATGGTCGAGGCGGCCAGCCTGCCGGAGACGTACTACACGGTCTGGCAGAACGTGTTCCAGATCGCTCGCCTGCAAGCCGGCGAGACGCTGCTCGTGCAGGGTGGCTCGAGCGGCATCGGCGTGGCAGCGATCCAGCTCGCCAAGGCGCTGGGCTCGACGGTGATCGTCACCGCCGGCAGCGACGAGAAGTGCGCTGCCTGTGTGGCCATCGGCGCCGATCACGCGATCAACTACCGCACGCAGGACTTCGCGGCCGAAGCGCGCCGCCTGACCGGCGGGCGCGGCGTGAACGTGGTGCTCGACATGGTGGCCGGGCCCTACGTGGCGCGCGAGGTCGAGTGCCTCGCCGAGGACGGGCGCCTCGCGATCATCGCGGTGCAAGGCGGCAACGAAAGCGCCTTCAGCGCGGCGAGCGTGCTGCGCAAGCGCCTGCAGATCTCGGGCTCGACGCTGCGCCCGCGCAGCGTGGCCTACAAGACGCAGATCGCACGCGAGCTGCGCGAGCGCGTGTGGCCCCTCGTGGAGTCGGGCCGCGTCCGCCCGGTGATCCACCGCACTTTCGCCGCTGCTCAGGCAGCCGACGCGCATGCGCTGATGGAGTCGAGCGCGCATGTCGGCAAGATCGTCTTGACTTGGTGAGGGCCGCCATGCGCCGCAAGCTCGTAGTCGGGAACTGGAAGATGCACGGCAGTCGCGTGTCCAACGCGGAGCTGCTGAGCGGCCTGCTGGCCGCACGGCCGTACGTCGCCGACGTGGCGGTCTGCGCGCCGTTCCCGTACCTGTCCGACTGTGCCGTCACGCTCGCGGGCAGCGACGTGCGCTGGGGCGCGCAGGACGTGTCGGCGCATGCGCAGGGCGCCTACACCGGCGAGGTGTCCTCGGAGATGCTGGCCGAGCTGGGGTGCCGCTACGCGATCGTCGGCCACAGCGAGCGCCGCGCGTACCACGCCGAAGACGATGCGCTCGTCGCGGCCAAGGCGCAGGCGGCGCTGGCGCGCGGCGTGACGCCGATCGTGTGCGTCGGTGAGACGCTCGAGCAGCGCGATGCCGGCCAGACCGAAGAGGTCGTCAAGCGCCAGCTGTCGGTCGTCATCCACCGGCTCGCGCACTGCGCCGGCGAAATCGTCGTCGCCTACGAGCCCGTGTGGGCCATCGGCACCGGGCGCACCGCCACGCCCGAGCAGGCTCAGGTCGTGCATGCCGTGCTGCGTGCGCAGTTGCACGCGGCCACCGGCCATGCCGATCGCATGCGGCTGCTCTACGGCGGCAGCGTCAAGGCCGACAACGCGCGGGCACTCTTCTCGCAACCCGACATCGACGGCGGCCTGATCGGCGGCGCCTCGTTGAAGGCGGCCGACTTCATCGCCATCTGCCGCGCTGCCGAGTGACCTCGCGGCGCGCATCGGCACATCGTTTCCGGAGTCTCCTCGATCATGCAAATCTGGTTCACCCTCGTGCTCGCGCTGCAGTTGCTGGCGGCGCTGGTGATGATCGGCCTCGTGCTGATCCAGCACGGCAAGGGCGCCGACATGGGTGCTTCGTTCGGCAGCGGCGCGTCGGGCAGCCTGTTCGGAGCCACCGGCAGCGCGAACTTCCTCTCGCGTTCCACGGCCGCGTGCGCCAGCGTGTTCTTCGTGTGCACGCTGGTGTTGGCCTACATGGGCACGAGCCCGGGCGCGCGCGGCAACACCGAAGGCAGCGTGCTCGACCGCGCTGCGCCGTCGGCCAGCGCACCCGCCGCGGCCCCGAGTGCAGCTGCTGCGCCAGGTGCAATCCCCGGGGCCATTCCGGGTGCGGCGCCGGCCACGATCCCGGCCGTGCCTGCCCCCGCGTCGACGCCTCGCCAGTGATGTCTGAAAGCCACGGAACCGTGAGGGTTTGTCGCTAGAATCGTCGGCTGTTTCGGGCCCGGTTCCTCAAGGCTCGAATCCGTGAGCGACAAGTGAATGCACGTCGTGCCGACGTGGTGAAATTGGTAGACACGCTATCTTGAGGGGGTAGTGGCGAAAGCTGTGCGAGTTCGAGTCTCGCCGTCGGCACCACAAGACCACATTCACATGGCGCGCCCGTTGCGAAAGCCCCCCGGCTGAAGCATGGCGCGCTTTTTTGCGGCCTGAAGAACATGGACCTGCAAGGCTACCTCCCCGTCATCCTCTTCATCCTCGTCGGTGCGGCGGTGGGCGTGCTTCCACAGGTCATCGGTTTCGTGTTCGGGCCGAATCGCCCCGACCCGGAGAAGAACAGCCCCTACGAGTGCGGGTTCGAGGCCTTCGAGGACGCGCGCATGAAGTTCGACGTGCGCTACTACCTCGTGGCCATCCTGTTCATCCTGTTCGACCTGGAGATCGCGTTCCTCTTCCCGTGGGCGGTGGCGCTGCGTGACATCGGCGCGTCAGGTTTCTGGGCGATGATGGTCTTCCTGACGATCCTGGTCGTCGGGTTCGTGTACGAATGGAAGAAGGGCGCTCTCGACTGGGAGTAAACGTCACATGGGCATCGAAGGCGTCCTCAAGGAAGGCTTCGTCACCACGTCGGTCGACAAGCTGATCAACTGGTCCAAGACTGGCTCGCTGTGGCCGATGACGTTCGGCCTGGCCTGCTGTGCGGTGGAGATGATGCACGCCGGCGCGGCGCGCTACGACATCGACCGCTTCGGCATGCTGTTCCGGCCGAGCCCGCGTCAGAGCGACCTGATGGTCGTCGCGGGCACGCTGTGCAACAAGATGGGCCCGGCGCTGCGCAAGGTGTACGACCAGATGGCCGAGCCGCGCTGGGTCATCTCGATGGGGTCGTGCGCCAACGGCGGCGGCTACTACCACTACAGCTATTCCGTCGTGCGCGGCTGCGACCGCATCGTGCCGGTGGACGTCTACGTGCCGGGCTGTCCGCCCACGGCCGAGGCGCTGCTCTACGGCATCCTGCAGCTGCAGGCGAAGATCCGTCGCGAGAACACCATCGCGCGCTGAGAACCTCCCCATGAGTGCACGTTTGGATGTCCTGCAGTCGGCGCTGGAGAACGCGTTCGGCGAGCGGATCAAGCTGGTTCGCGACCGCGGCGAGATCACCGTCACGGTCCGCGCCGAGGACCACTACCAGGTGGCCAAGACGCTGCGCGACGAGCCGGCGCTTGCGTTCGAGCAACTCATCGACCTGTGCGGCGTGGACTATTCCGAGTACCGCAACGAGCCCTGGGACGGGCTGCGGTTCTGCGTCGTGACCCATCTCCTGTCGATCAGCCACAACTGGCGCGTACGCCTGAAGGTGTACGCACCCGATGACGACCTGCCCGGCGTCGCGTCGGTCACCGACCTGTGGAGCGGCGCCAACTGGTTCGAGCGCGAGGCGTTCGACATGTACGGCATCGTCTTCGACGGCCACCTCGACCTGCGCCGCATCCTCACCGACTACGGCTTCATCGGACATCCGCTGCGCAAGGACTTCCCCGTCACCGGACACGTCGAGATGCGCTACGACGCCGAGAAGCAGCGCGTCGTCTACCAGCCCGTGACGATCGAGGTGCGCGAGATCATCCCGCGGGTGGTGCGCGAGGATCACTACGGCGGCGGTGTGCACTGAACCATGGCCGAGATCAAGAACTACACGCTCAACTTCGGGCCGCAGCATCCCGCCGCGCACGGCGTGCTGCGCCTCGTGCTCGAACTCGACGGTGAGGTGATCCAGCGCGCCGATCCGCACATCGGGCTGCTGCATCGCGCGACCGAGAAGCTGGCCGAGACGCGCACCTACCTGCAGACGCTGCCCTACATGGACCGCCTCGACTACATGTCGATGATGGTCAACGAGCAGGCCTACTGCCTCGCCGTCGAGCGGCTGCTGGGGATCGAGGTGCCGATCCGCGCGCAGTACATCCGCGTCATGTTCGCGGAGTTGACGCGGCTGCTGAACCATCTGCTGTGGCTGGGCGCGCACGGGCTGGACTGCGGCGCGATGAACATCCTCATCTACTGCTTCCGCGAGCGCGAGGACATCCTCGACATGTACGAGGCGGTGAGCGGCGCGCGCATGCATGCGGCCTACTACCGCCCGGGCGGCGTGTATCGCGACCTGCCCGACCGCATGCCGCAGTACCAGGTCAGCCGCATCAAGAACCAGAAGGCGATCGACGCGCTGAACCGCAACAGGCAGGGCACGCTGCTCGACTTCATCGAGGACTTCTGCGATCGCTTCCCGAAGAACGTCGACGACTACGAGACGCTGCTCACCGACAACCGCATCTGGAAGCAGCGCACGGTGGGCATAGGCGTGGTGAGCCCGGAACGCGCGAAGAACATGGGCCTCAGCGGGCCGATGCTGCGCGGCTCGGGCATCGCCTGGGACCTGCGCAAGATGCAGCCCTACGACGCCTACGACAAGGTCGACTTCGACGTGCCGGTGGGCATGAACGGCGACACCTACGACCGCTACCTGGTGCGCGTCGAGGAACTGCGCCAGTCCAACCGCATCATCAAGCAGTGCGTCGACTGGCTGCGCAAGAACCCCGGCCCGGTGATCGTCGACAACCACAAGGTGGCTCCGCCCTCGCGCGTCGAGATGAAGTCGAACATGGAGGAGCTGATCCACCACTTCAAGCTGTTCACCGAGGGCATGCACGTGCCCGAAGGCGAGGTCTACGCGGCGGTGGAGCACCCCAAGGGCGAGTTCGGCAGCTATCTGGTCAGCGACGGCGCCAACAAGCCGTACCGGATGAAGATCCGCCCGCCGGGCTTCGTGCACCTGTCTGCGCTCGACGAAATGTCGCGCGGGCACATGATCGCCGACGCCGTGGCGATCATCGGCACGATGGACATCGTGTTCGGGGAGATCGATCGATGATGGCGTTCTCGGCCGCGACGATCGCGCGGTTCGACCGCGAGGTCGCCAAGTACCCACCGGAACAGAGGGTCTCGGCCGTGATGGCCTGCCTGGCCATCGTGCAGCACGAGCAGGGGCACGTGTCGCGCGAGGCCGAGGAGGCGCTGGCCGCCTACCTGCGCGTGCCGCCGATCGCGGTCCACGAGGTCACCACCTTCTACAACATGTACAACCAGCAGCCGGTGGGGCGCTACAAGCTCAACGTCTGCACCAACCTGCCGTGCCAGCTGCGCAACGGCCAGACCGCGCTGGACCACCTCTGCCACAAGCTCGGCGTGGAGCCCTACGGCACCACGGCCGACGGCCGAGTCACGGTGCAGCCCAGCGAGTGCCTGGGCGCCTGCGCCGACGCGCCGGTGATGCTCGTCAACGACCGCGAGATGCTGAGCTTCATGGACGAGGCCCGGCTCGAGGAGCTGCTGTCGATGATCCGCGCCGAGGCCTGAAGACGACCATGCTCGACCTCTCCAAGTTCAAGGCGCGCGGTCACGAGACCTGCTTCCACGGCCGCCACGTCAACCCGCAGATCTACGCCGGTCTCGACGGCACCAACTGGCGTCTGTCCGACTACCAGGCGCGCGGCGGCTACTCGGCACTGAGGAAGATCCTCGGACGCGACGGCGGCGCCGGCATGACGCCCGAGCAGGTGATCGCCGAAGTGAAGCTGTCCGCACTGCGCGGCCGCGGCGGCGCGGGCTTCCCGACGGGCCTGAAGTGGAGCTTCATGCCGCGGGCCTTCCCGGGCGCGAAGTACCTCGTCTGCAATTCCGACGAAGGCGAGCCTGGCACCTGCAAGGACCGCGACATCCTCGCCTACAACCCGCACATCGTCATCGAGGGCATGGCCATCGCCGCCTACGCGATGGGCGTGAAGACGGGCTACAACTACATCCACGGCGAGATCTTCGAGGTCTACCAGCGCTTCGAAGAGGCGCTGGAGGAGGCGCGTGCCGCCGACCTGCTCGGCGATCGCATCCTCGGCAGCGACTACAGCTTCCAGCTGCACGCCTTCCACGGCTTCGGCGCCTACATCTGCGGCGAAGAGACCGCGCTGCTCGAATCGCTCGAGGGCAAGAAGGGCCAGCCGAGGTTCAAGCCGCCGTTCCCGGCCAGCTTCGGCCTGTACGGCAAGCCGACCACGATCAACAACACCGAGACCTTCGCCGCGGTGCCGTGGATCATCAACAACGGCGGGCAGAAGTACCTCGAGTGCGGAAAGCCGAACAACGGCGGCACCAAGATCTTCTCGGTCGTCGGCGACGTCAACAGCCCCGGCAACTTCGAGATCCCGCTGGGCACGCCGTTCTCCAAGCTGCTCGAGCTCGCCGGCGGGGTGCGTTCGGGTCGCACGCTGAAGGCGGTGATCCCGGGCGGCTCGTCGGCCCCCGTGCTGCCGGCCAAGGTCATGATGGACCTGACGATGGACTACGACGCCATCGCCAAGGCCGGCTCGATGCTCGGCTCGGGCGCGGTGATCGTCATGGACGACACCCGCTGCATGGTCAGGAGCCTGCTGCGCCTGTCGTACTTCTACCAGCACGAGAGCTGCGGCCAGTGCACGCCGTGCCGCGAAGGCACCGGCTGGCTGTGGCGCATCGTCGACCGCATCGAGCACGGCAAGGGCAAGCCCGAAGACCTCGCACTGCTCGACTCGGTGGCCGACAACATCAAGGGCCGCACGATCTGCGCGCTCGGCGACGCTGCCGCGATGCCGGTGCAGGGCATGCTGAAGCACTTCCGCGACGAATTCGCCTACCACGTCGAACACAAGCAATGCCAGGTGGCCGTCCATGCTTGATCTGACCCTCGACGGCAAGCCGGTCAGCGTCCCGGAAGGCAGCATGGTGATGCACGCGGCCGATGCCGCGGGCGTGTACGTGCCGCACTTCTGCTACCACAAGAAGCTCTCGATCGCGGCCAACTGCCGCATGTGCCTGGTGGAGATCGAGAAGGCGCCCAAGCCGATGCCCGCCTGCGCCACGCCGGTGACGCAAGGCATGGTGGTACGTACGAACAGCGAGCGCGCGGTCAAGGCGCAGCAGGCGGTGATGGAGTTCCTGCTCATCAACCACCCGCTCGACTGCCCGATCTGCGACCAGGGCGGCGAGTGCCAGTTGCAGGATCTCGCCGTCGGCTACGGCGGCTCGGCCTCGCGCTACACCGAGGAGAAGCGGGTCGTCTTCCACAAGCAGGTCGGCCCGCTGCTGTCGCTCGAGGAGATGAGCCGCTGCATCCACTGCACGCGCTGCGTGCGCTTCGGCCAGGAAGTGGCCGGGGTGATGGAACTCGGCATGGCGCACCGCGGCGAGCACAGCGAGATCCAGACCTTCGTCGGCCGCACGATCGACAGCGAACTCTCCGGCAACATGATCGACCTGTGCCCGGTGGGCGCGATCACCAGCAAGCCGTTCCGCTACTCGGCGCGCACCTGGGAGCTGTCGCGGCGCAAGAGCGTCAGCCCGCACGACTCGACCGGCGCGAACCTCGTCGTGCAGGTGAAAGCGCAGCGCGTGATGCGCGTGGTACCGCTGGAGAACGAGGCCGTCAACGAGTGCTGGATCGCCGACCGGGACCGCTACTCGTACGAGGCGCTGAACAGCCCCTCGCGGCTGACGCAGCCGATGATCAAGCAGGACGGCACCTGGCGTGCCGTCGACTGGACCACCGCGCTGGGCTACGTCGCCGATGGCCTCAAGCGCGTGATCGGCCAGTTCGGCGCGCGCGAGATCGGTGCCATCGGCAGCGCCCACTCGACGGTCGAGGAGCTGCACCTGCTCGCCAAGCTGGTGCGCGGCCTGGGCAGCGAGAACATCGACCACCGCGTGCGCCACGCCGATGCGAGCAACGTGCCGCCGGCCGGCAGCGCGCATGGGCTGGGCATGCCGATCGCCGACCTGTCGCGCCTCGATCGCGCGCTGGTGGTCGGCTCGTTCCTGCGCAAGGACCATCCGCTGTACGCGCTGCGCCTGCGCCACGCCGCGCGGCGCGGTGCACAGGTGTCCAGCGTCCACGCTCTCGACGACGACTGGCTGCTGCCGAAGGCAGCCTCGCTGGTGGCCCCGCCGTCGGCGTGGGTGCGCTCGCTGGCCCAGATCGCCGCCGCGATCGCCGAGACGCGCAACATCGCCGCTCCGGTGGCCGGCGTCGCGCCGACGGACGCGGCGCGTTCGATCGCCACTTCGCTGCTCGGTGGCGAGCACCGCGCGGTGCTGCTGGGCAATGCGGCCGCCCAGCACCCGCAGGCAGGTGAGCTGCTGGCGCTGGCGCGCTGGATCGCGCAGCAGGCCGATGCGCGCTGCGGGTACCTGGGCGAGGCCGCCAACAGCGTCGGAGCGCAACTGGTCGGCGCGCTGCCGGGCAGCGGCGGGCTGGCGGCATGGCAGATGCTGACGCAGCCGATGAAGGCGCTGCTGCTGCTGAACACCGAGCCGATGCTCGATACCGTCGACCCGTCGGCCACCCGCGCCGCGCTCGGCGAGTCCGGTCTCGTGGTCGCGTTGACGTCGTTCCAGGACGCGGTGGCCGAGCACGCCGACGTGATGCTGCCGATCGCGCCGTACACCGAGACGGGCGGGTCGTTCGTCAACGCCGAAGGCCGGCTGCAGGCCTTCCATGGCGTCGTGAAGCCGCAGGGCGAGACCCGTCCGGCGTGGAAGGTGTTGCGCGTCCTGGGCAACCTGCTCGGCCTCGAGGGCTTCGACCACGAGACCGTGGAAGACGTGTGCAGCGAGGCGCTGCCGCAGCCCGATCGGCTTTCCGAGCGGCTGGTGCTCGGCGCAGGGTCGATGCCGCGCGAGATCACTTCCGCGCAAGGCGCCGAGCGCATCGCCGACGTGCCGATCTACGCGGCCGATCCGCTGGTGCGCAGGGCCCCGGCCTTGCAGCTCACCGCCGATGCGAGGCCCCCGGGGGCCTCGCTGTCGAGCGCGCTGTGGCGGCAGCTGAACCTGAGCGGCGCCGATGCGCGCGTGCTCGTGGCGCAAGGCCAGGCGGCCGTGGTGCTCCCGGCCCGCGAAGATGCCACGCTCGCGCCGACGGCGGTGCGCGTGCCGGCGGGCCATCCGGCCACGGCCGCCCTCGGCCCGATGTTCGGCCCTCTGACGGTGGAGCGCGCCTGACCATGTTCGAGCCCCTGCACCAGTTCGGCAACTCGCTGCTCGGCCCCACGTTGTGGCTGGTGGTGTGGAGCCTCGTGAAGATCGTCGTGGTCGTGGCGCCGCTGATGGGCTGCGTCGCCTACCTCACGCTGTGGGAGCGCAAGGCCATCGGCTGGACGCAGATCCGGCCGGGCCCCAACCGGGTCGGCCCGGCCGGCCTGCTGACGCCGATCGCCGATGCGGTCAAGCTGATCTTCAAGGAGATCATCCGCCCGACCGCGGCGAACAAGGGCCTGTTCTTCCTCGGCCCGGTGATGACGATCATGCCGGCGCTGGCCGCGTGGGCCGTGATCCCGTTCGGGCCCGAGGTCGCTCTGGCGAACGTCAATGCCGGCCTGCTCTTCCTGATGGCGATCACGTCTCTGGAGGTCTACGGCGTGATCATCGCCGGGTGGGCCAGCAACTCGAAGTACGCCTTCCTCGGCGCCTTGCGCGCGTCGGCGCAAATGGTCAGCTACGAAATTGCGATGGGCTTCTGCCTGGTCGTCGTGCTGATGGTGGCCGGAAGCATGAACCTGTCGGCGATCGTCGGTTCGCAGACCCGGGGCGTGTTCGCCGACATGGGCATCAACTTCCTGTCGTGGAACTGGCTGCCGCTGCTGCCCATCTTCGGCGTGTACTTCATCTCCGGCTTGGCGGAGACCAACCGCCACCCGTTCGACGTCGTCGAAGGCGAGTCGGAGATCGTCGCGGGCCACATGATCGAGTACTCGGGGATGTCGTTCGCGATGTTCTTCCTCGCCGAGTACGCGAACATGATCCTCGTCTCGATGATGACGACGCTGCTGTTCCTCGGCGGCTGGGACGCGCCGCTGGCCATCCTGTCGTTCATCCCGGGATGGATCTGGCTGGGCCTGAAGGTCTTCGTCGTCGTGACGATGTTCCTGTGGGTCCGCGCCACGTTCCCTCGCTACCGCTACGACCAGATCATGCGTCTGGGCTGGAAGGTCTTCATCCCCGTCACGCTGGTCTGGCTGGTCGTCGTCGGCCTTTGGATCCAGTCGCCGTTCAACATCTGGAAGTGACTGACGTCATGACTCACCGCGCGTCCACTGCCGCGAGCGGGCCGAGCGCCGGGCCGCTCCCAAGCCGGCCCGCGATCCCCCCGGGGGATCGGGCGACGTACACGTCGACAGAGGGGCAGCCATGAGCACGCTCGCCGCCGTCAAGGACCTGCTGTCCAGCTTCATGCTGGCCGAGCTCTTCAAGGGGATGATGATCACCGGGCGGCACTTCCTGTCGCCGCACATCACCGTGCAGTTCCCGGAAGAGAAGACGCCGCTGTCACCCCGCTTCCGCGGCCTGCATGCGCTGCGCCGCTACGAGAACGGCGAGGAGCGCTGCATCGCCTGCAAGCTGTGCGAGGCCGTGTGCCCGGCGATGGCCATCACGATCGAGAGCGACGTGCGTGCCGACGGCACCCGGCGCACGACGCGCTACGACATCGACCTCACCAAGTGCATCTTCTGCGGCTTCTGCGAGGAGAGCTGCCCCGTCGACTCGATCGTCGAGACGCATGTCTTCGAGTACCACGGCGAAAAGCGGGGCGACCTGTACTTCACGAAGGACATGCTGCTGGCGGTGGGCGACCGCTACGAGAAAGAGATCGCCGAGCGCCGCGCAGCCGACGCGAAGTACCGCTGAAACCGCGCGATGAACATCACGTCCGTCCTCTTCTACCTGTTCTCGGCGGTGCTGCTGTTCGCATCGTTCCGGGTCATCACGGCGCGCAGCACGGTGCATGCGGCGCTGTTCCTCGTGCTCGCCTTCTTCAACGCCGCCGGCGTGTGGATGCTGCTGCGCGCCGAGTTCCTGGCCATCACGCTGGTGCTGGTCTACATCGGCGCGGTGATGGTGCTGTTCCTGTTCGTCGTGATGATGCTGGACATCAACAGCGACGCCTTCCGCGAGGGCTTCTGGCGGCACTTCCCGCTGGCCGGCATCGTGGGCGCGGGGATCGCGCTGGAGATGGCACTGGTGCTGATGCAGGGTCACCGACAGAGTGACGCGCCCGCACTGGCTGCCGCGGCGATGCAGGCTGGCAACACCAAGCTGCTGGGAATCGAGCTGTACACGAAGTACCTGTATCCGCTGCAGGTGGCGGCGGTGCTGCTGCTGGTGGCCATCGTCGCGGCCATTGCGTTGACGCTGCGGCGCCGCAAGGACAGCCGCTACATCAGCGTCAGCGAGCAGCTCAAGGCGCGCAAGGCCGATCGCCTGCGGCTTGTCAAGCTGCCGCCGGTGGTCGAGGCCCCTGCCGCGAAGGAGGGCACGTGATGGGCCCGGTCACCCTCGGACACTACCTGTCGCTGGGCGGCATGCTGTTCGCGCTCTCGGTCGTCGGCATCTTCCTGAACCGCCGCAACCTGATCGTGCTGCTGATGGCCATCGAGCTGATGCTGCTGGCCGTCAACCTGAACTTCATCGCCTTCTCGCACTTCCTCGGCGACATGGCCGGGCAGGTCTTCGTGTTCTTCATCCTCACGGTGGCGGCCGCGGAGTCGGCGATCGGCCTGGCCATCCTCGTGGTGCTGTTCCGCAACCGTGAATTGATCGACGTCGAGCAGCTCGACGAACTGAAAGGCTGAGCGTGGCTGCAACCCTGTCGCAATCGCTGCTGCTGGCCGTGCCGCTGGCGCCGCTGGCGGGCTCGCTGATCGCGGGCCTGGCCGGCGGGGTGGTCGGCCGCCGCGGCGCGCACTGGGCCACGATCCTCGGCGTGCTGGTCGCCTTCGTCTGCTCGGCCATCGTGCTGAAGGCCGTGGCGGTGGACGGCGCCCGCTACTCGGGCACGGTGTACGAGTGGATGGTGGTCGGCGGCGTGAAGATGGAGGTGGGTTTCCTCGTCGACGGGCTCACCGCGATGATGATGTGCGTGGTGACCTTCGTGTCGCTGATGGTGCATATCTACACCATCGGCTACATGGAGGAGGACCCGGGCTACCAGCGGTTCTTCTCGTACATCTCGCTGTTCACGTTCTCGATGTTGATGCTCGTGATGAGCAACAACTTCCTGCAGCTGTTCTTCGGCTGGGAAGCGGTGGGCCTCGTGAGCTACCTGCTGATCGGCTTCTGGTACAAGCGGCCGACGGCGATCTTCGCCAACATGAAGGCCTTCCTGGTGAACCGGGTCGGCGACTTCGGGTTCATTCTCGGGATCGGCCTGATCGCGGCCTATGCCGGCACGCTGAGCTACGCCGAGACCTTCGCGAAGGCCGGCGAGCTGGCCCAGGTCGTGTTCCCGTATCCCACCTGGGGCGGCGACTGGATGCTGATCACGGTGATCTGCATCTGCCTGTTCATCGGCGCGATGGGCAAGAGCGCGCAGTTCCCGCTGCACGTGTGGCTGCCCGACTCGATGGAAGGCCCGACGCCGATCTCCGCGCTGATCCACGCGGCGACGATGGTGACGGCGGGCATCTTCATGGTGGCGCGCATGTCACCGCTGTTCGAGCTGTCGGACACCGCGCTGTCGTTCGTGCTGGTGATCGGCGCGATCACGGCGCTGTTCATGGGCTTCCTGGGCATCATCCAGAACGACATCAAGCGCGTGGTGGCGTATTCGACCTTGTCGCAGCTCGGCTACATGACCGTGGCGCTGGGCGCCTCGGCGTACTCGGTGGCGGTGTTCCACCTGATGACGCACGCGTTCTTCAAGGCGCTTCTCTTCCTGGCCGCCGGCAGCGTGATCATCGGCATGCACCACGACCAGGACATCCGCAACATGGGTGGCCTGCGCAAGTACATGCCGCTGACGTGGATCACGTCGCTGCTGGGCTCGCTGGCCCTGATCGGCACCCCGCTGTTCGCCGGCTTCTACTCGAAGGACAGCATCATCGAGGCGGTGCACGCGAGCCACCTGCCGGGGTCGGGCTTCGCGTACGCGGCGGTGATCATCGGCGTGTTCGTCACCGCGTTCTATTCGTTCCGCATGTACTTCCTCGTCTTCCATGGCGAGGAACGCTTCCGCCACAAGCCGCATCCGCCGGAACACGACCACGCGCACGACGACCACGGCCATGTGCACGAGCCGCACGAGTCGCCGTGGGTGGTGACCGCGCCGCTGCTGCTGCTGGCGGTGCCGTCGGTCGTGATCGGCTTCCTGACGATCCAGCCGATGCTGTTCGGCGAATTCTTCAAGGACTCGATCCTCGTCGACCTCGCGCGCCACCCGGCGATGAAGGAACTCGCCGAAGGGTTCCACGGCGCCGCCGCGATGGCGCTGCACGGCCTGGGCACGCCGCCGTTCTGGCTGGCGCTGGCCGGTGTGGTGGTGTCATGGTGGTTCTACCTGAAGCAGCCGGCGCTGCCGCAGGCCATCGGCCGCGCGCTGTCGCCGGTGATGACGCTGCTGCAGAACAAGTACTACATGGACTGGTTCAACGAGAACGTCCTCGCGCCCGTTGCTCGCGGCCTCGGCCAGGGGCTGTGGAAGGGTGGCGACATCGGCGTCATCGACGGCCTGATCAACGGCTCGGCGCGGGCGGTGGGCGGCGTGGCGGCGGTGCTGCGCCGCGTGCAGACCGGCCACCTGTACTGGTACGCGCTCGTGATGCTGCTGGGCATCTTCGGCTTCATGACCTGGCGTCTGTGGCCCTACCTGAGCCAGTTCGCCCGCTAGGCGGCGGCACACACGACAACAAGAAGCATCCATGGGTCTCCTGAGCATCTCGATCTGGCTGCCGATCGCCTTCGGCGCGCTGCTGCTGGCCGTGGGCCGCGACGAGCACGCCGGCGCCGTGCGCGGCGTGGCGCTGGTGGGCGCCATCGTCTCCTTCCTCGTCACGATCCCGGTGATGACCTCGTTCGACACCGCCAGCGCCGCGCTGCAGTTCGTCGAGAAGATGCCGTGGATCCAGCGCTTCAACGTGCACTACCACCTGGGTGTCGACGGGCTGTCGATGTGGTTCGTGCCGCTGACCGCCTTCATCACGGTGATCGTCGTGATCTCGGCCTGGGAGGTGATCCAGGAGCGCGTCGCCCAGTACATGGGCGCCTTCCTGATCCTGTCGGGGCTGATGATCGGCGTGTTCTCGGCGGCCGACGGGCTGCTGTTCTACGTGTTCTTCGAGGCCACGCTGATCCCGATGTACATCATCATCGGCGTGTGGGGCGGGCCGCGGCGCGTCTACGCGGCCTTCAAGTTCTTCCTGTACACGCTGCTGGGCTCGCTGCTGATGCTGGTGGCGCTGGTGTACCTGTACTTCAAGAGCGGCGGCAGCTTCGACATCACGGCCTGGCAGCGGCTGCCGCTGACGTTGCCAACGCAGGCGCTGCTGTTCTTCGCGTTCTTCGCCGCGTTCTCGGTGAAGGTGCCCATGTGGCCGGTACACACGTGGCTGCCCGATGCGCACGTGGAAGCGCCCACCGGCGGCTCGGTGGTTCTGGCGGCCATCATGCTGAAGCTCGGCGCCTACGGCTTCCTGCGCTTCTCGATGCCGATCGCCCCGGACGCGGCTCGCGAGTACGCCTGGGTCATCCTCGCGCTGAGCCTGATCGCCGTCACGTACATCGGCCTGGTTGCGCTGGTTCAGCAGGACATGAAGAAGCTCATCGCCTACTCGTCGGTGGCGCACATGGGCTTCGTGACGCTGGGCTTCTTCCTCTTCAGCGAGATGGGCGTGGCCGGTGGACTCGTGCAGATGATCTCGCACGGTTTCGTGTCCGGCGCGATGTTCCTGTGCGTCGGGGTGCTGTACGACCGCGTGCACTCGCGCGAGATAGCGTCCTACGGCGGCGTGGTCAACACGATGCCGAAGTTCGTCGCCTTCGCCGTCCTGTTCGCGATGGCCAATTGCGGCCTGCCGGGCACCGCGGGATTTGTCGGCGAGTGGATGGTGATCCTCGCCGCCGTGAAGACGAACTTCTGGATCGCGATGATCGCGGCCACCACGCTGATCTTCGGCGCGGCCTACACGCTGTGGATGGTCAAGCGCGTGTACTTCGGCGACGTCGCCAACGACCACGTCCGCGAACTCACCGACATCGGCGGACGCGAGTTCCTGATGCTGGCGGTGCTGGCCGGCGCCGTGCTGTGGATGGGCCTGTATCCCAAGCCCATCACCGACGCGATGAACCCGTCGATCACCCAACTGCTCGGGCACGTCGCCAAGAGCAAGCTGCCGTCATGAGCTCCTGGTCCGCCGTTCATCCTGAAATCTGGCTGCTGGCGATGGCCTGCGTGGTGCTGCTCGCCGACCTCTTCGTCACCGCGGACGATCGCGCGCCCACGTTCTGGCTGACGCAGGCCACCGTCGGCGTATTCGCGTTGCTGCACTGGCTGGAGTACCAGCAGGGCGCTACCGCCTACGCGATGCAGGGCCTCGTCGTGCTCGACCCGATGGGGCACCTGCTGGCCTTCTTCGCGGCGCTGGCCACGATGATCACCGTGGCCTACGCCCGCCCGACGCTGATGGCGCGAGACATGGCCAAGGGCGAGTTCTACACGCTGGCGATGTTCGTTCTGCTGGGCATCGCGGTGATGTGCTCGGCCAACAACTTCCTCGTCATCTACCTCGGTCTCGAGCTGATGAGCCTGTCGCTGTACGCGCTGACCGCGCTGCGGCGCGAACACACCGTGGCCACCGAGGCCGCGATGAAGTACTTCGTGCTCGGGGCGCTGGCCACCGGCTTCCTGCTGTACGGCCTGTCGATGATGTACGGCGCCACCGGCTCGCTGGAACTCACCAAGGTCTTCGAGAGCATCGGCAGCGGCCGCATCAACCAGACCGTGCTGGCCTTCGGCGTGGTGTTCATCGTCGCCGGTCTCGCGTTCAAGCTCGGCGCGGTGCCGTTCCACATGTGGATCCCCGACGTCTACCAGGGCGCGCCCACGTCGGTGACGCTGCTGATCGGCGGCGCGCCGAAGTTCGCCGCGTTCGCGATCACGATCCGCCTGCTCGTCGAAGGCATGATCGGCCTGGCGGTGGACTGGCAGCAGATGTTCATCGTGCTGGCGGTGGCGTCGCTGGTGGTGGGTAACGTCGCCGCGGTGGCGCAGACCAACCTCAAGCGCATGCTGGCGTACTCGACCATCGCGCAGATGGGCTTCATGCTGCTGGCGCTCTCTGTGGGCGTGGTCAGCGGCAACACGCTGTCGGCCGGCAATGCCTACAGCTCGGCGATGTTCTACCTCGTGACCTACGTGCTCACGACGCTGGGCTCGTTCGGCATGATCCTGTTCCTCTCCCGGCAGGGCTTCGAAGCCGAGGAGATCACCGACCTCGCCGGCCTGTCCAAGCGCAAGCCGTGGGCGGCCGGCGTGATGACGGTGTTCATGTTCTCGCTGGCCGGCGTGCCGCCGATGGTGGGCTTCTACGCCAAGCTCGCGGTGCTGCAGGCATTGGTGAGCACTGCGGTCGCCGGCTACGTGACGCTGGCCGTGGTGGCCGTGCTGCTGTCGCTGATCGGTGCCTTCTACTACCTGCGTGTCGTGAAGGTGATGTACTTCGACGAGCCCACCGACACGCAACCCATCGTCTCGACCTCGGGCGTGTCGGCGCTGCTGGCGTTGAACGGTGCGGCGGTGCTGGTGTTCGGCCTGTTGCCGGGCGGTCTGATGTCGATGTGCCGCGACGCCATCGTCAAGGCGCTGGCGACGTGATCGCCGGCCGCAACCGCGCACCCGGGCCCACGCGCCGCAGCGGCTGCCGCTGAGATGGCTGCCGACGAGCACCTCGTCGAGACGCCGCTGGCCTCCCGCGTGCTCGCCAAGGGGGTGTTCCTCGAGGTGCGCATCGACGATGTGAGGCTGCCCGACGGCCACATCGCCACCCGGGAATACATCAAGCATCCAGGCGCGGTGGCGGTGCTCGGGCTGCTCGACAATGGCCACGTGCTGCTCGAACGCCAGTACCGCCATCCCGTCCGCCGCGTCATGCTCGAGATCCCCGCGGGCAAGATCGACCCCGGCGAGACGCTGCTCGGTTGCGCGCAGCGCGAGTTGCTCGAGGAGACCGGCTACACCGCCGCGGAATGGGCGCGTGCGGGGTCGCTGCACGTGGCCGTGGGCTGCTCCGACGAGGTCATCCACCTTTACGTGGCCCGCGGACTGGTCCCGGGCCGGCAGCAGCTCGACCACGGCGAACTGCTCGACGTCACGAGCCTGCCCGAGGGCGAACTCGACGCGATGGCCGCGCGCGGCGAGATCACCGACAGCAAGACGCTGTTCGCGCTGCAGTGGCTGCAGCGCTGGCGCAGCGGGGCCTGGCCCCTGCAATGGGGCGCCGCATGAAGGTGTTGAACCTGCGCTGCGCGAACGGGCACGGATTCGAAGGCTGGTTCGGCTCCGACGACGAGTTCCTCGAGCAGAACGGCGGCGGTCGCATCGAGTGTCCGCTGTGCAACGACCGCGTGATCACGCGCATGCGCCGCGGCTGAACCTCTCCGGAGCCACCGAGCCGCAGCCCGCGGCGTCGGCCGCGAAGTCGCCCCCGCAGGCACCGGCGGCCACGGCCGACCTGCAGGCGCTGTGGCTGCAGACCGTGCAGCAGCTGTTCGCGCACACCGAGGACGTCGGAGCGCGCTTCGCGGAGGAAGCGCGGCGCATCCACTATGGCGAGGCCGAACGGCGCGCCATCCGCGGAGAGGCGAGCGAACCCGAGCGCCAGGCGCTGCTCGAAGAAGGCATCGAGATCGTCGCGATCCCGGTGCCGGGCGCGCTCAAGGGCCCGGTGCAGTAGCAACCTCTCCGCCGGCGCGTCAGCCGGCCAGCACGCGCCCCGGGTTCATCACTCGCTGCGGATCGAGCGCGGCCTTGATGCGGCCCATCAACCCGAGCGCCACCGCCGGCTTGCGGGCGACGAG
The DNA here is from genome assembly GCA_016789955.1 of Rubrivivax sp. Classification (GTDB taxonomy): domain Bacteria; phylum Pseudomonadota; class Gammaproteobacteria; order Burkholderiales; family Burkholderiaceae_C; genus Rubrivivax. The sequence goes on from JAEUPB010000043.1 coordinate 30,622, forward strand.
TTCGTCGACCTTCAGCACGCCCACGCCATGCTCGGCCGAGATGGAGCCGCCGCGCGCGCACACGGCGTCGTAGACGATGCGGTTGACGGCGTCTTCTTCCTCGGCGAGGAAGCATGCTGCATCGACGCCCGCCGGTGCCTGCACGTTGTAGTGCAGGTTGCCGTCGCCGAGGTGGCCGAAGTTCACCAGCCGCACGCCCGGCACGTGCCGCGCGAGCGCGGCGTCGGTGCTCGCGACGAACTCGGGAATCGCCGAGACCGGCAGTGCGATGTCGTGCTTGATGTTCAGGCCTTCCTCGCTCTGGGCGAGCGGGATCGACTCGCGCACGTGCCACATCGCGTGCGACTGCGCGAGGCTCCCGGCCACCGAGGCGTCGGTGATCGCGCCGGCCTCCAGCGCTTCGCCGAGCAGCGCCTCGAAGCGCTCGCGTGCCGTCGCTTCGGGGTCGAGCGCGCTCTGCTCGAGCAGCACCGTCCACGCTGCGCCGGGCAGCGGGCGCGGCAGCGCCGGGAAGTGCCGCGCCACGAGCTCCAGCGCGAAGGCGCCCATCATCTCGAAGCCGGTGAGCGTCGGCCCCAGCCGCGCGCGTGCCAGGTTCAGCAGCGCCACGCAGTCGGCCACCGAGGCGCATGCGGCCATGGCGGTGGTCACCGCCGCAGGCTGCGGATGCAGCGTCATCGTCGCGCCCGTGATCACGCCCAGCGTGCCTTCGCTGCCGACGTACAGGTCGCGCAGGTCGTAGCCGGTGTTGTCCTTGCGCAGGCCGGTGAGGCCGTCCCACACCTCGCCCTGCGGCGTGACGACTTCCAGCCCCAGGCACAGGTTGCGCGCATTGCCGAAGCGCAGCACCTGCGTGCCGCCGGCGTTGGTGGCGAGGTTGCCGCCCAGCGTGCAGCTGCCTTCGGCCGCCAGGCTCAGCGGGAACCATAGGCCCTGGTCGCGCGCGGCCTGCTGCACAGCCTGCAGCACGCAGCCGGCCTCGGCGGTGATGGTGAGGTTGGCCGCGTCGACGGCGCGCACGCGGTTCATGCGCTGCAGGCTCAGCAGCACTTGCGTGCCGCTGCCGTCGGGCACGCCGCCGCCCACGAGGCCGGTGTTGCCGCCCTGCGGCACGATGGCGGTGCCGTGTGCGGCGCAGGCGCGCACCACCGCGGCCACCTCGGCGGTCGAGCCTGGCCGCACCACCGCCAGCGCCTTGCCGCGCCAACGCCGCCGCCAGTCCTGCTCCCACGCGGTGAGGTCGCCCTCGGTCAGGACGTTCGAGGCGCCGACGGTGTCGCGCAGGTTGGCGATCAAGCTCATGCAGACAACTCCGTCGTCAGGCGGCGCGGCGCGTGCGGCGCCGGATGTCGGCCACGCAGGCCGTGAACAGCAGCACCGCCGCGGCGGTCTGCGCGATGGCGAGCCAGCGGCCCGCGCCGCCTTCGCTGGTGGCCCGCACGAGTCCCTCGCAGACGTACAGCCAGACCAGCAGGCTCAGCCAGCGCTGCGTGTGCAGGCGTCGCCGCCACGCCCCGGGCAGCGCTGCCACCAGCGGCAGCACCTTGATGGCCCACGTGCCGCGGCCGGTGGGGGCCAGCCACAGCTCCCATGCGAGGCCCAGCGCGATCAGCCCGACCAGGCTCGCCAGAACGGCGGCTCGGTGCCGCTCCGAAAGCGCAGCGCTCGCAGGCACGGCCGGCGTCACGGCATCGGGAGGGGCGGCAGGGCTCGCAGGGGCCATGGGGCATCATAGCCAGCATGGTGTCCCTCACGGCCCGCAAGGAGGCGCTCGCGCAGCGGCTGGCGCAGCGCATGGCCGAGCTGGCGCGCACGCTGTCGGCGTGGCCGTGGCTGGACACGCTGCGCACGCTGCGCGAACGCTTCCGCGAAGACCGTCTCGGCCTCACGGCCAGCAGCCTGACGTTCACGACGCTGATCGCGCTGGTGCCGCTGGTCACCGTGATGCTGGCGGTGTTCTCGGCGTTCCCGATGTTCGCGTCGTTCCAGTCGGGGCTGGAGAACTACTTCCTGCAGGCGCTGGTGCCGGACAACATCGCCCGCCCGGTGCTGCGTGCGCTGACGCAGTTCGCGGCGAAGGCGCGCGACATGGGCTCACTGGGCCTGGCGCTGCTGGTCACCACGGCGATCGCGCTGATGCTGACGATCGACCGCACGCTGAACGCGATCTGGCGCGTGCGGCGGCCGCGGCCGCTGGGCCAGCGGGTGCTGGTCTACTGGGCCGCGCTCACGCTCGGGCCGCTGGTGATCGGCGTGAGCCTGACGATGGCGTCGTACGCGCTGTCGGCCTCCAAGGGCCTCGTCAATACGCTTCCCGGCGGTCTCGCGCTGGCGTTCGACAGCATCGAGTTCGCGCTGGTGGCTCTGGCGATGGCGGGCCTGTACCACTACATGCCCAACACCAGCGTGCGCTGGCGCCACGCGTGGGCCGGTGCGCTGTTCGTCGCGGTGGCGCTGGAGCTGGCCAAGAAGGGCCTGGCCTGGTACGTGGCCACGGTGCCCGGCATCTCGGTGATCTACGGCGCCTTCGCGACGCTGCCGATCCTCCTGCTGTGGATCTACCTCGTGTGGGTGATCGTGCTGCTGGGCGCGGTCATCGCCGCCTATGCGCCGAGCCTGCAGATGGGCATCCGCCGCCCGGACGTGGCGCCGGGCAGCGCATTCGAGCTGGCGCTGCAGCTGCTGCGCGCACTCGCTGACGCGCGCGGCAGCGGCCTCCATGGCCTGGCGCTGCACCAGATGGCCGAGACGCTGCGCCTCGACCCGCTGCACGTGGAAGCAACGCTGGAGACGCTGATGCGGCTGGACTGGGTGGCGCGGCTGGACGAGGAGGGTGTGCAGCGACACGTGCTGCTGTGCGAGCCGGCGAGCACGCCGGCGGGTCCGCTGGTCGATGCGCTGCTGCTGCGGCCTGCCGCGGCGTCGGCGAGCTTCCGCGAGGCGGCCGGGCTCGGGCGGCTGACGCTGGCCCAGTTGCTCTAGCTGCCGCGCCGGCAACAGCGCCGACATCCTGCGGCCGTTGTCGAACGGATGGCACCCCGACCGCTCGGGTCTCCACGCATCCACGTGTATCGCATTCCGGAGGCGCCGACGCCAGCACAATCGATGATGAGCGGGCGCGCAAGCCCGTGGCAACATCAGGCCAAGAGTGCTCGAAAAGGGCCGGGAGCCGAAATGAACACCCCATGGCACGACCGCTTGCGGCTGCTGGCAGCGGCGATGGCCGTGCTCGTGACGGTCGCCTGCAGCGACGCGCCGTCGCCTGGCCCGTCGGCTGCCGCGGTGGAGCTCGCGCGATCCGTCGGCGCCACGGTCCGCGTGGTGGACATCGACCCGCGCGTCCTCACTCGCCGCTCCGCGCTGGACGTGGATGACGGCGGCCCGGTGCGCCGCGCGGCCACCGAGCTTTTCGATCTCGGCGAACGCGCCTACGCCCAGTACTTCCCGAGCCGGCAACCTGATCGGGTGGCTGGCGCGCTCGCCTACCGCTACTACCCGGAGACGCAGGCGTTCCTGGTCGTCGACCAGACTGCGCTGCAGGTCTATGTGCTCGGCGGGCCCTTCGGCACGGCCGTGACGCTGGTGGGCGACGTCATCACCTACGTGCCCTGCGTGCCGGTCAGCATCGGATACCCCGAGCGCGGCTTCGATGGCGCCGGGGGAGAGGGATCCAGCCCCGGCACCGACGGCGGCGTGGGCGGCGCGAGCGCGGATGGCGCCGTGCGCGGCGCCGACGTGAGCCTCTTCGATGCCAACGGCACCCTCGTCGGTCAGGGGGTCTCCGACGACAAAGGCACGGTCCGCCTGAAGGCCTGCGGCCGCAACGGGCCGTTCAAGATCGAATACCGAGGCAATGATCGGGCGACCTATTTCGACGAAGCCCTGCCGGTGGGCGAGGGCCTGCAGGGCGACTGGCGGCCGTTCACGTCGTCGGAGACGCTGGTGGCCTACGTGCCCGACCTCTCGACGCACGTCACCGTCTCACCGCTGACCCAGGCGGCGGCGCTGCGGCTGGAATCGATCGGTGGCGCGCTGGCCGCAGCGCCGGGCCGATCGGGCCGGGCCGATGCCGCCGGTACGCAGGGGCGGGTGGAGCGTGCCGCCGTCACCGTCGACGCGATCCGTGCCGCCAACGAGAGCGTGCGCACCCTCGTCAACCGGCAGTTCGAGGGCACGGGGCTGTCGGTGGCCGACATCGCGCGACCGCCGCAGCTCGCGTACACCCCGGGTTCGCTGCAGGTCTTCGCCAACGACGATCGGGGCCGATATGCCCAGATGCTGGTGGCGTTGGCGAAGAGCGCCGCGGCCTTCAACCCCGGGCTGGCCCGTCCGGCCCGCGAAATGACGCGGCAGCTCAGCACCGACCTGAGCGACGGCGTCATCGACGGCCGCGACCGGCTGGGGCAGCCGGTCGCGCCGCCGGCCACCCGGGCCTACGATCCGCAGGTGCTCGCCCCGCAGCTGGTCACGCAGTCTGCGGGCCGTCTGGTCACGCAGAGCAGCGGCGCCGGCAGCGTGTCCGTCGAGCCTGCCGGCAGCGCATGCGCGGGCGGCGGCTCCGGGCGCTGCTACCCCTGGGGAACCAGCGTCACGCTCGTGGCCCGCGCCGATGCCGGCGGCTCGTTCCGCGGCTGGTCGGGGTCCTGCGCCGGGACCACCGGCGACACCTGTCGCCTGGAGATGAGCGGTGACAAGACGGTCGGCCTCGCATTCGACGTCGTGTCGGTCTCGCAGCGCCTCGTGGTCGAGTCCGCGGGCAACGGTTCGGTGTCGTCGCTGCCTGCCGGCATCACCTGCGGCAGCGCGTGCAGCGCGAGCTACGCCGCGGGCACTCCGGTGACCTTGACGGCCACACCCGGGCCGGGTGCCTTCTTCAGCGGCTGGTCGGGGGATTGCGCCGGCCTGCTGCCGACGTGCACCCTGAGCATGAGTGCCGCGCGCAGCGTCAGAGCCACCTTCGTGTCTGCACCGACGCTGCTGGTCACCCGCTCGGGCACCGGCAGCGGCCTGGTCCGGAGTGACACGACCGGCATCGACTGCGGGGTGACCTGCTCATCCAGCGCCTTCCCGGTCGGCACGTCGGTGACGCTGACGGCCACGCCCGCCGCCGGTTCGGTCTTCGCCGGATGGGGGGGTGATTGCAGCGGCACGGCGCTGACCTGCACCGTCTCGATGAGCACGTCGCGCACCGTGTCGGCGAACTTCAGCGGCTCGTCAGCCACGCTGGCCGTCAGCACGCGGGGCACCGGGGGCGGCACCGTGCGCAGCTCACCGCCGGGCATCGACTGCGGCACCACCTGCACGTCGAGCGCCTTCGTGGCCGGCAGCCCCGTGCAGCTGACAGCCACCCCGGGTGCGGATTCGGTGTTCACCGGATGGGGTGGCGACTGCACCGGCACCGCGTCGACCTGCAGCGTGACGATGAGCGGCGCCCGCAACGTCGTCGCCACCTTCACGTTCGCGCGCATCCTCACGGTCGGCCGCGCCGGCGCCGGCAGCGGGACGATCCGGGGCCCGGGCATCGACTGCGGCACCAGCTGCTCGGCCCCGGCAGACGGCACGGTAAGCCTGTCGGCCGCACCAGCCACAGGGTCCTACTTCGCCGGGTGGGCAGGCGACTGCTCCGGCACTGCGCCCACGTGCAGCGTCACGATGGATGCTTCGCGCAACGTCACCGCGCGCTTCGAGCCGCTGACGCTCGCGGTGTCGCTGTCGGGCGCGGGCATCGGCACCGTCACGAGCCTGCCTGCAGGCATCGACTGCGGGGCTGTCTGCACCACGGATGGATACGCGGCGGGCACTCCGGTGACGCTGACGGCCAGGCCGGATGCCAACTCGGTGTTCGTGGGGTGGGGCGGCGACTGCAGCGGCACGTCCACCACCTGTCGGGTGACCATGAGCGCGGCGCGGCGGGTCACCGCGCAGTTCGACCCGGTCGCACTGACGGTCTTCGCGTCGGGATCGGGCACCGGCACCGTGAGAAGCATCCCCGCCGGGATCGACTGCGGCGCCGTCTGCACGTCGACCGGCTTCCCCGTGGGCACCGACGTCACGCTGACGGCCGCGCCCTCGGCAGGCTCGGTGTTCGCCGGCTGGTCCGATGCCTGCAGCGGCACATCGCCGACCTGCACGGTCCGCATGGACGGCTCGCGCAGCGTCACCGCCTCCTTCCAGGTGCCGGCCTTGACCATCACGCGTTCGGGCAATGGCACCGTGCGCAGCGATCCCTCGGGCATCGACTGCGGCACGGGCTGTTCGGCGCGCTTCCCCGCCGGCAGCATCGTCAGGCTGACGGCGGCGCCCGCCGCGGGATGGTCGTTCGCCGGCTGGTCGGGCGACTGCTCCGGCAGCGCCTCGACCTGCGACGTGACGATGGACACCGCCAGGCGGGCCGTCACGGCCCGCTTCATCAGCCCATCGACGGTGACCGTCGGTGCGACGTCCTTCGCGATCAGCGAGAGCGGCGGCAGCGTGGTCATCCCCGTGATCAGACGCCCGACCACCGGCACGGCCAGCGTCAACTACACCACCAGCAGCGGCACCGCGGCCAGCGGGCTCGACTTCACGCCCACGTCGGGCACGTTGAACTTCGCCGCCGGCGTGGAGAGCCTCAACATCGTCGTGCCGATCATCAACGACAGCCTCCTCGAAGGCAGCGAGACGTTCACGGTGTCGCTCGGAAGCCCCGTCGGTGCCGTCCTGGGCACGCCGAACGTCGCCACGGTGACGATCTTCGACGACGACGGCGACACGTCCAACTCGTTCCGGGTGGGCGCTGCGACGTACTCGGTCTCCGAGGGCGGCGGGTCCATCTCCATCCCGGTGACGCGCAGTTCGAGCGCCGGCTCTGCCACGGTGGACTACTACACCTGGTCCAGCGAGGTCGAGGCGGGGGCCAGCAGCGGCGCCGACTACACCCCGGTGGCGGGCACGCTCTCGTTCGCACCCGGGGTCTCGACCCGGAACATCGTCGTCCCCATCCTCCCCGACTCGCAGTACGAAGGCAGCCAGACGTTCTACGTGCAGCTGACGTCGCCGGTGGGCGGCGTGCTCGGAACGCCGACAACGGCGACAGTGACGATCACCGAGGACGACCCGAGGCCCGCCACGGTGGTCCTGGTCTCTTCGGTGCCCGTGACCGGCCTGTCCGGGGTGCAGGGCAGCGAGCGCTACTACTCGTTCACCCACCCGGGGCTTGCCAGCAACGTGACGTTCACGCTGAGCGGCACCGACGACGCGGACCTGTACGTGAGCATCGGTTCCGTCCCGACCCTGACGAGCTGGGATTGCCGTCCCTACTACGGGGACGCCAACGAGGTGTGCTCCTTCCCGTCGCCACCCGCCGGCACGCTCTACGCGATGATCAAGGGCTATCACGCGTACTCGGGCGTTTCGCTGGTCGTCGTGCGCACGACGCTCCTCTCCACCGGCACCCCGGGGCGGGAGGCAGCCCGGTGAGATCGGGGCTGGCTGCACGCTGGCTAGGCATCCTGCGCCACGGGTGGGCTGTCGGGCTGCTGGCCTGCGCGGTCGTGCAGGCCGCAACCGCAGCCCCGGCGCCCACCTTGCGCGTCGAGGCCGGCCATCACGTGGGTGCCATCCGGCGCATCGCCGTCAGCCCCGATCAGGCGCTGCTGGCGACCGTGAGCGACGACAAGACCGCACGCGTCTGGCAGATCGCCGAGCGCAGGCTGCTGGCCACGCTGCTGTGGCCGGTCGGTGACGGCGACGCGGGCCGGATGTACGGGGTGGCGTTCTCGCCCGATGGTCGCGAGCTGGCCATCGGGGGAACGTCCGGCGCGATGCCCGGCGGCCATCGCCTGCAGGTCTACTCGGCTGCGAACGGCCTGCCGCTGCGCACCCTCGCGCTCGATGCGGGGGACGTGGTGCGCCTGCTGTGGACACGCTCCGGCCGCCATCTCGCCGCCTGCCTGTCCGGCACGCACGGCGTGCGCATCCTCGATGCGCAGACCGGCGACAGGTACGCCGAGGCCTTCGAGGCGCCCTGCTTCGGCCTGGCGGAAACCGCCGACGGGGCGATCCTGGCTTCCGGCTACGACGGCCGCATCCGGCGCTACCGGCTGCAGGACGGCCGCTGGCGACTCGACGCGAGTGTGCGCACCGAACTGCAGGAAGCGCGTTCGCTCGCTGTCTCGCCCGACGGCCGTCACGTCGCAGTGGGTTACAGCTCCCGTCCGGTCGGCAGTGCGGCCCAGGTGGACGTGCTCGACACCGGCACGCTGGCGCTGGTCAAGCGCTACACGTTCGCGGACATCCACCGCGATGGCGCCGGCCTGGGCAGCGTGGCCTGGTCACGCGACGGGCGCACGATCGCCGCCGCAGGGCGCGCCGCCGAGAACGGGGGCTACCGTCTGCGGGTGGTCCTCAAGCGCATCGCCTGGCCGCAAGGCACCGCCCGATCGGACTTCGTGGCCACCGACACCGTGCAGGACCTCGCGCCGTGGGGCGAGCAGGGCTTCGTGTTCGGTACCGGCCTGGGCGCCTGGGCGACGGTGGACGCCGGCGGTGACGTGGCCCCCGTGGGCGCCGGTGTCATGGACCTGCGCGGCCCCGACAGCTTGGTGGTCGACGCCGACGCGCGCACGGTCGGCTTCGGGGCCGAGGGCTGGAGCGGCGCACGCCACTTCTCGCTGGTCCGCCGAGAGCTGCGCAGCGGCGCGCCGCCCGATGCCGACACGCCCCGGCGCTTCTCGCTGGGCCTGACCGTCACGGAATGGCAGGACAGGCTGCGGCCCGCCGTTGCCGGCCTGCCACTGCGCATGGAGCCGGGCGAGGTGTCGAGGGCTGCCGCGCTGCTGCCCGACGGCGCCGGCGCGATCGTCGGCACGACGCGCACACTCAGGCGCATCGCGCGGGACGGCCGCGAGCAGTGGTCCCGCCGTCCGCCGAGCGAGATCAGGGCGGTGCATGCGTCGAAGGACGGGCGGTTGGTGGTCTCCACGCTGCTCGACGGCACCGTGCGGTGGTGGCGCGCGTCGGATGGCCTCCCGCTGCTGACGCTGTTCACGTCGATCGACGAGCGCTGGGTGCTGTGGACCGAGGAGGGCTATTACGACGCCTCGCCAGGCGCCGAGGCGCTGCTGGGTTGGCAGCAGAGCCGCGACGATGGGCGGGTCGAGATGTTCTCGGTGGGCCAGTTCCGCGATCGTTACTACCGGCCGGACGTCATCGACAAGATCCTCGAGCTGCTCGATCCGCAGCGGGCCCTGGCGGCGGCCGATGCCGATCGGCGCACCGACCCGTCGCCCATCCCGGCGGCGGCCCCGCCGGCGGTTGCGGCAATGCAGCCGCCACCGATGCAGCCCGCGACGCCGGCGCTGCCCGCCAGCGTCGGAGTCGCCACGGCTGCCCCGGCGATCGTCCAGTCGCCGCCCGTCCTGCGGGTGTTCACCGAGCGCGCGGTGCGCTCGTCCTCGCGCGAGCTGCGCATCGCCTTCGCGCTGGAGGCGGCAGGCCCGCCGGTCGATGCGCTGCAGTTGCGCGTCGATGGTGCGATGGTGGAGCCGGCCCGTCTGCAGATGCCGCGCCTGCAGGACGGGCGCGAGACGGGTGAGCTCGTCGTGGAGATGCCCGACCGGGACGCCAGCGTGATGGTGGTCGCGCGCGCAGGGTCGACGGCGTCGGAGCCGGTGTTCGTCGCATGGCGCTGGGTGGCCGAAGCGAAGACGGCGCCGATGCCGGGCTTGAAGCCGGCGCCGGGTGGACTGTCGACATTGCCGGCGCCAGCGGTGGCCGGGCTCACGCTGCCGGCCCCGCTCGCGCTGCCGTCGGGAGCCCTGAGCACAGGGCCGGCGCCGGCACCGGCGCTTCCGCCCGCGTCGCGGCGACAGCGGGTCTACGTCGTCGCGATCGGCGTCTCGGAGTACCGGCAGGAGGGCCTGCGGCTGGAGTTCCCCGCCAAGGATGCGCGCGACTTCGCAGCCTTCATGAAGGCCCAGCAGGGGCGCATGTACTCGACCGTGGAGGTGCGCACGCTGGTGGATGCGCAGGCGACGCGGGCCCAGGTGCTGGAGGCCCTGGACTGGCTGAAGTCCAAGGTCGGCGCCGCCGACATCGGCATGCTGTTCATCGCAGGCCACGGGGTCAACGATGCACGCGGCACGTACCACTTCCTCGCACATGACGCCGACCCGCGCGAGCTCGCCCGCACGTCGGTCAGCGAAGCCGAGATCCGGACGCGGCTGACCAGCCTGTGGGGCCGCGCGCTGCTGTTCGCCGACACCTGCCACAGCGGCAACGTGGTCGGCAGCCCTCAGGCGATGAACAACGAGCTGCGGCGCCTGGCCAACGTGCTGTCGGCGCCCGAGAGCGGCGTCATCGTCTTCTCGGCCAGCACGGGGCGGCAGACGGCGCTGGAGAACGCGTCCTGGGGCAACGGGGCTTTCACGAAGGCCCTGCTCGAGGGCCTGAAGGGCGGGGCCGACTATCGCCGCGAAGGCGTCGTCACGCACCAGGGGCTCAGCTACTTCCTCGGGCGCGAGGTCGCGAAGCTGACCGGCGGCCGCCAAGTGCCGGTGACGGCCGTCCCCATGGGCATGGTCGACTTCGCGCTGGCCGCGCTGTAGCCAGAGGCAGGCGTCATTCGGGCTCGATCTTCGCTCGGCGGATCACGCCGCCCCAGCGATCGATCTCGCGCGCCAGCAGCTGGCGCAGCGCCCCCGGCGTTCCCGGCAGGGCGCGCACGCCCAGCCGCTCGAACTCGGCCTTCACCGCCTGTGCGGCCAGCGCGCGTTCGAGAGCGGCATGCAGCGTCTCAACCACCGGTGCCGGCGTGGCGGCCGGCACCGCCAGCGCGTTCCACGAGGCCACGCTGTAGCCGGGCACGCCCGCGGCGATGACGGTGGGCACCGCGGGCATCGCGGCGTGACGGGCCTCGGAGCCCACCGCCAGCGCCCGTATCGTGCCGGCCGAGACCTGCGGCAGCATCGGGCCGAGGATCTCCACGGCCAGGTCGATCTCGCCGCTGCGCAGCGCCGTCAGCACCGCCGGCGTGCCCTTGTACGGCACGATCAGCGCGTCGATGCCGGCCATCGCCTCGAACAGCTTGGCCGCCAGGTGCTGCGTGCTGCCCACCGTGATGGTGCCGATCGTCAACCGCCCGGGCCAGTCGCGGGCGTAGGCCAAGGCCTGCGCCAGCGTCGCGAGGCGCGACGTGGCGGCGGCGAAGAAGCCGAGGTCGAAGGCGGCCAGCGTACCCACCGGCGTGAAGTCGCGCTGCACGTCGTAGGGCAGCTTGCGGAACAGGCCCACCGACACGGCATGCGCGTTGCTCATCAGCAGCAGCGTGTGCCCATCGGGCCGCGCCGAGGCCACGGCCTGCGTCGCGACGATGCTGCCGGCGCTCGGCTTGTTCTCGACAACGAAGGGCTGGCCGAGCTGGCGGCCCATGGCCTCGGCGACGGCGCGCGCGGTGATGTCGGCGATGCCGCCCGGCGCGAAGGGCACGACCACGGTCACCGGTCGTTCGGGGTAGCGCCCCTGGGCCCGGGCGCCCTGCGACCCCAGCAGCGGCCAGCCGGCCAGCGGCCACCAGCCCAGCAGCGCACGGCGCGTGCGGCTCATCGGTGCCCGGCGTCCAGCGTCAGGCCGGCGGTGGGTGCGTGGGGTCCACCCACGGCACGTTATCGGGCTGCTCGACGGGCTCGATGTCGAGGTTCACCGCCACCGCCTCGCCGTCGCTGCGGCACAGCACGCACTCGAGCACCTCGGTCGGGCTGGCGTTGATCTCCTGGTGCGGCACGTACGGCGGCACGTAGATGAAGTCGCCCGGCCCGGCCTCGGCGGTGAACTCCAGCCGCTCGCCCCAGCGCATGCGGGCGCGGCCCTTGACGACGTAGATCACGCTCTCCAGCGGCCCGTGGTGGTGCGCGCCGGTCTTCGCGTTCGGGTGGATGTGCACGGTGCCGGCCCACAGCTTCTGTGCGCCGACCCGCGCGAAGTTGATCGCCGCCTTGCGGTCCATGCCCGGCGTCTGCGCGGTGTTGGGGTCGAGCTGGTGGCCGGGAATCACGCGCACGCCGTCGTGCTTCCAGGCCGCGGTGTCGCTCATGCGGAAGGCTCCTTCAGATGCCGTAGGGCACCCAGACGTTCTTGACCTGCACCGCGTGCTCGAGGCAGCGGCGCGGCTCGCGCGTGGGGGTGTCGGTCCACAGGCGCTTGAGGTTGGAGACCGACAGCTGCTCGACGCGCCGGGCCTGCTCGGCGCTCGCGGTCGGCCACCACAGCGCGTCGACGTCGGCGTGCGCGGCCAGCACCTCGGCCAGTGCGAGTGCGTCGCCGGTGACGAGGTTGACCACGCCGCCCGGCAGGTCGGAGGTGTCGAACACCTGGTAGAGGTCGAGTGCCGGCAGCGGGTTCGCGGCCGAGGGGATCGCCACCACGCGGTTGCCCATCGCGATCGCCGGCGCGATCAGCGCGACGAGCCCGGCGAGCGGTTCGGCGTCGGGTGCCACCACGCCGACCTGGCCGATCGCCTCGTGCATCGCCAGCGCCACGGTGCGCTGCGGCGGCTGGTGCACCGCGCCGTCGTGCTTGTCGGCCCACGCGGCATAGGTGAACAGCGTGCGGACCGCGTCGTCGATCTCCGCCGCCGGCACGCAGAAGCGCTCGCGCTGCGCCGCCAGGTTCTCGGCGATGTAGTAGAGCACCTGCGCGCGGTTGTGCGCGGTCTGCGTGGCCCAGCCGGCGGCGGCGCGGGCGGCCTCGACGGCGTTGCGGATGTCCTTGCGGTTGCCTTCGGGCACCACGCCCAGCAGCGTGCGGCCGGCCCAGACCTCGCGGCTGTAGCCTCCATCGGGTCGCACCTGCTTGCCGCCGATGTAGAGCTTTGGCGTGCGGTCGATCTCGACGACGCGCGTCGTGGTGGCCGCGGCGCGCGCGGCGCGGCGCGGCGGCCGCGAAACCGCCGAGGCCGTTGGCTTCAGGTACTCGCGCAGCCCCTCGCGGCCGCCTTCGCGCCCGTAGCCCGACTCGCGGTAGCCGCCGAAGCCGCAGGCGGCGTCGAACTGGTTGGCGGTGTTGACCCACACGACACCCGCCTTCAGCCGCGGCGCCACCTCGAGCGCGAGGCCGATCGACTCGCTCCACACGGTGGCCGCGAGCCCGTAGCGGGTGTTGTTCGCGAGTTCCACCGCCTCGTTCGGCGTGCGGAAGGTCTGCACCACCAGCACGGGGCCGAACACCTCCTGCTGCACGATCTCGCTGGCGGTGTCCACGCCCGTCACCAGCGTGGGCGGGAAATAGCAGCCGGTGCCGGCCTGGTCGGTCATCTCGCAGGCCTGGTGGATCTCGGCGCCTTCGGCCCGCGCACGGTCGACGAAGCCACGCACGCGCTCGAGCTGGACACGATCCACCAGCGCACCCATGTCGGTGGACTTGTCGAGCGGGTCGCCGACGCGCAGCCGCGCCATGCGCGACTTCAGTTTGGCCAGCAGGCGGTCGGCGGTGCCCTCGTGCACCAGCAGCCGCGAGCCGGCGCAGCACACCTCGCCCTGGTTGAACCAGATGCTGTCGACCAGGCCCTCGACCGCGGCGTCGAGATCGGCATCGGTGAACACCAGGTACGGCGACTTGCCGCCCAACTCCAGGCTCAGCTTCTTGCGGCTGCCGGCCGTGGCCTTGCGGATCTCGCGGCCGACGTCGGTGGAGCCGGTGAAGGCGATCTTGGCGATGCGCTCATGCGCCGTGATCGCCTGGCCCACCGCGCCGTCGCCGGTGACGATGTTGACCACGCCGTCGGGCAGCCCGACCTCCTGGCACACCTCGGCGAACAGCAGCGCGGTGAGCGAGGTCTGCTCGGCCGGCTTGAACACCACCGTATTGCCGCAGGCCAGCGCCGGCGCGATCTTCCACGCCAGCATCAGCAGCGGGAAGTTCCACGGCACGATCTGGCCGACCACGCCCAGCGGCTCCTGGCCCGGCAGCTCCTGCGACAGCAGCTGTGCCCAGCCGGCGTGGTGGTAGAAGTGGCGCACCGCCAGCGGCACGTCGGCGTCGCGCGTCTCGCGGATCGGCTTGCCGTTGTCCAGCGTCTCCAGCACGGCGAACAGGCGTGCGTGCTTCTGCAATGCGCGGGCGATGGCGTAGAGGTGCCGCGCACGGCCGTGGTCTGCCAGCGCCTGCCAGCCGGGCAGGGCGGCTTCAGCGGCCTGCACGGCCGACTCCACCTGCGCCGGCGTGCCCTGCGCGATGGCCGCGAGCACCTGTCCGTTGGCCGGGTTGACGCTGTCGAAGTGCTGCGTGCCGGCGACCCAGCGCCCGCCGATCCAGTGGCCGAATCGGCGGCCGTGGCGGTCGAGCCAGGCGTGCGCGGCGGCCGGCGATTCGGGGGAGGGGCCGTAGTCCATCGTGTCGAGCAGGGAGGCGATCGTCGGCATGGAGGTCTTCAGGGCATCGCGTGCCGATGCGCCGCGCTGTAGTGGCCGGTGACGTGGTGCTCGAGCTGGCGCTCGATGTCGGTGAGCAGGCTCGACGCGCCGAAGCGGAACAGGTCGGGCGCGAGCCACCGGTTGCCGAGCTCCTCCTTCATCAGCGCGAGGTACTGCGTGGCCGCGCGTGCGGTGGAGATGCCGCCGGCGGGCTTGTAGCCGACGAGCTGCCCGGTCTCGGCGCAGAACTCGCGCAGTGCGCGCACCATCACCAGCGACACGTCCAGCGTCGCGTTGACCGACTCCTTGCCGGTAGAGGTCTTGATGAAGTCCGCGCCGGCCATCATCGCCACCCACGAGGCGCGGGCGACGTTCTCGAGCGTCTGCAGCTCGCCGGTGGCGAGGATGGCCTTCAGGTGTGCCGGGCCGCAGGCGGCGCGAAAGGCCTTGATCTCGTCGTACAGCGCGGCCCAGTCGTGCGTGAGCGCGAGGCGACGGCTGATCACGATGTCGACCTCGGCAGCACCGGCGGCCACCGACAGCTCGATCTCGCGCAGCTTGGTCTCCATCGGCGTGAGGCCGGCCGGAAAGCCCGTGGACACCACCGCCACCGGGATGCCGCTGCCGGCCAGGTGCGCCACCGCCTCGGCCACCATCTCGTGATAGACGCACACCGCGCCGACGTGGAGCTGTTCGAGGCCGAGCGCTTCCATCAGGTCTCCGCGCAGCGGGCGCCGTGCCTTGGCGGCCAGGCGCCGCACGCGGCCCGGCGTGTCGTCACCGGCCAGCGTCGTGAGGTCCATGCACTGGATGGCCCTCACCAGCCAGGCGGCCTGGTACTCCTTCTTCACCGAGCGGCTGCCGTTGAGGCCGGCCACGCGCCGCGCCACCGCGGGCTGGTTCACGCGCACCTCGCGCAGCCGCGCGAGGTCGAGCGGCGTGCCGGGGTTCAGCGGGGTCGATGTGGCCATGCGGGGGCGATCTGCGCGTAGGGCCGCGCAGCATACCGCGAGGCCCGCCGCGCCAGGGTCACGCATCGGCCGTGGCGCCGGCCTCCATGCGCACGGCCATCGCGCGTGCCTCGGCGAGTTCGGCATAGGCCACGACCACGGCCCGGACGTCCGCGATCGGTGCGCCGAACTTCGTCTGCGGCTCGAACGAGGCGAAGCCCGACGCGAGCTTGACGAGCGCGAGTTCGAGCCGCTCGACATCGGCGTCGTCGAGATCCTTCTCCTCCGCCAGCGACTCGACGATCGCCAGGTTCGCGACGATCACCGGCGGGTTCGGCGTGGCGAGGTTCTTCTGCTCGCTCCAGACGAGGTAGGTCAGCGCCCAGGCCTTGCTCGTCAGCGAGACCGGGGGCAGCTTGGTCTTGCCGGGCTCGACGTCGAGCACGCCCACCACCGTGCCGTCGTCGGGGTAGAGCTTCTCGAGGTAGCCCTTGAGGTCGGAGACCTTGTCGGAAGAGCGCGTGAGCGTCTCGCGATCGATGCCGATGCGGTTGCACATCGTGATCGCGATCGGCGACTGCTCGACGAGCGCGCCGTAGGCCACCGTGTACTTGGCCAGCGTCGGGTTCACCTGGCGTGCCAGCAGCGCCATCTTGCGGTTGCCGCGGTTCTTCGGGTCCAGCGCTTCCTTGGTCATCTTCCAGGCCCGCGCCAGCGCCTGCTTCTTGTAGAACTGGTACAGCAGGTCCTCGGCCGCCGCCGCAGCCGCCACGCCGCCGCCGGCGGCCTTGAAGGCCGGTGCCAGCGGCGACATCTCGCCGCAGGCCAGCAGCGCCTGGATCGCGTTGGCCGCTGCCTGGACCGAGTAGTGCGTGAACTGCTGGCCCTGGTTGCGGCAGAAGTTGTCGATGGAAGTCGCGTAGGGGCTGACGGCGCTCTCTGCGTCCTTGCGTCCCTCGCGCCAGTCGAGCCATGCGGAGCAGCGGTCGGCCGCAGCCTTCAGGTTGACGCAGTACTTGACGAGCTGGCCCGCGGCCTTGAGCGGCGCGGCCACCTCGGCCGCGACGCCCATCGCCACGGCCAGGCCCGTGGCGCCGCCGATGCCGCCGCCGAAGATCGCGGTGAGGCCGTCCCAGATGGCGCGGTCGCGTTCGAGCTGCTCGATCAGCTTGGCGATCGACTTGAAGTCGGCGTCCTTCTCGTTCGTCGACCCGAGGCACGACAGCGACTCGGTGTAGGCCTTCTTCTCCGCGGCCATCTGCTTCTCGATCGCAGCGATCTCGTCCTTGGCGTCCTCGACGGCCTTCTCCTCCAGCTCCTTCTGCTTGGCCTTGAAGCGCTCCTGGATCTCCTCCATGCGCTGCTCCTCCGGAGTCTTCGGCACCTCCGGGCCCTTGACCTGGCCGAGCAGCTTGTTCGCACCACCCGTCATCTTGTCGACGCCGGTGGCGGTGACGTCCATGTTGGTGAGCACGCGGAGCTGGTCCTTGTACTCGCCTTGCGCATTGAAGGTCTCGTCGAGCTTGATCTGCGCCGGCAGCTGCTTGACGACGTCCGCCGCGCTCGACTTGATGAAGTCGAACACCGAGCCCCACTTGCCGGCCTTGATGTCGCCGGCGAGGTCGGCCTTCGCGGCCTTGCCGGCCACCGCGAAGATCTGCGTCGCCGCCTGGCTGGCCTGCGCGAACTGCGTGCTCATCATCGTCCGGATCTCGTTGCCGGACGAGTCGGTGCGCGTGTCGGTTGTCTGGTCGGACGCCGCGCTGAGGCCCTTGGCGATGGTGTCGCCGGCGAGCGTGAAGAGCGCCTCGATCGGGAACTCGCCGCCCTTCTTCTTCCACACCGCGATCTCGCCCGCGATCGCGCTGAGGCTCACCGCGCCCGAGATGGCGTCGGTGATCACGAGGCCGAGGCCCATGTTCCCGGTGGAACCCGCGACGACCTTGCCCAGACCGAGCGCCAGGCCGTTCATCACCGTCTGGTAGCCGGCGGAGGAGAAGTCGCCGGTCTTGCGCAGGTCGTCGATCTGGTCGACGGCATCGACCACGAAGCCCAGCGTCGCGCCGATGCCGTTCGTGATGTCGGTGGCCCGCGCCGCCGCTTCCTTGGTCATCGTACCGGCACTGCCCACGCCACCGAGCACCGTGGTGACGATCTGCGAACTGACGTTGACCAGGCCCTTGGCCAGCGCCGCGCCGCCGGTGGGCATCGGCTTGCCCTTGGACTTGCACTCCTTGATGTAGTAGTCGTCGCTGCCGTCGATCATCTTCTGCGTGGCGCTGAACTTGTCGGGCACGAAGGTCTCGGGCACGACCAGGTCCCTCACTAGCGGCGTGTACAGCTCGTTCATGATCTCGGCATCGTCGAACAGGCGCTCGGACTTCTGCACGATGTCCCAGGTCTTGTCGACGAGGTGGCTGCGCGGCGTCATCTGGGTCTCGAGCCTGTTCTTCTGCTCGACGAGGATGGCCATCGCCTGCGTCGCGTCGGTGGCGGTGAGCTTGCCGTCGACCTTGTTGCCCACCGTGTCGACCCGCGTCGACTCCTTGGCGTCGTAGGCGCGCTCCTGGCGGCCCTTCTCGTCGCGCACGTCCTGCGTGGTCTTCTTGCCCTTCTCACCCTTGGCCTTCTCCTGCTCGTCGTCGAAGGTCTGCACCTGCAGGTCGAAGTTCCTGCGCATCAGCTCCTTGTGCTGGTCGATCACGGCGAAGGCCTTGGCCAGCAGCACGGCCTTCAGCGCCTTCTCCTCGGCCCACTCGCGCGCGCGCAGCACCTCGAGCAGCTTCGTCTGGCTCTCGCGGCGCTGGGCGTTCGGGTCGGGCGGCTGGCCGCCTTGCGGCGGTGCGGGCTGCGGCAGCGGAATTCCGCCGCAGGTGAACTGGAACAGCCACTCGGCCTGGGCCTTCTCGAGTGCCATGGGGATGTCCTTCCTACAGCGAGACCAGCAGGTTGTTCTCGAGGTCGAGCAGCGACAGCATCAGCTCGGACTGCACGCTGTGCATGTCGGGGCCGAACGGCGACTGCGCCAGCGTCTGCAGCCGGAAGTCGTCCTTGAGGTAGGACTGCAGCCGTCGCATCTCGCGCAGCCCCGCCTCGCGGGCGCCGGAGCGCACCTCGCGGGAGAGCGTCTTGTCGGTCATCGTGGCCACGGCGACCTCGAAGGCGCTGGCATTGAACAGGCCGCGCAGCGCCGCGATCTGGCTGCTGACCAGGCCCTTGCCGGGGTCGTCGAGGTCGGTCGAGGCCAGCTTGGCCACGGCCTGGTCGACCTCGCCGAGCGCACGCACGAAGTCGGCCACCGCGCGCTTGTAGCGGGCGTTGACCTGCGGCAGCTTGTTGCGCGCGGTGATCGCCAACCCGCGCGGGTTGGCCTCGATCAGCGAGAGCCGGTTCTTGATCGCCTGCAGCTGCTCGCGCCCGCCGGCGTAGTCCTCGGACTTCTTCACGCTGGTCTTGGCGCTGTCGAGCATGTCCTGCAGCGCCTTGATCTCGCCCGGGTTGATCTGCAGCAGCTCCTTCAGCCGCTGCTCCAGCACCTTCGACTGGCCTTCCCACTTGCCCTTCTCGACGATCTTGTCGTTCTCGGCCTTCAGCGCCGACGCTTCCTGCGTGGCCAGCGCCTTGGGCACGCCGCGATCGTCGAGTTCGCCCTGCAGCAGCAGCGTCATCTCCTTCTTCAACGCATCGGCCTTGCCCTGCGCCGCGGCCTGTCCGTCCTCGAACTGGAAGTCGGCGACCAGCCCCTTGATGCGGGCCTTCAGCGCCGCCTTGGCCTTGGGCGCGTCGTCGAAGGCCTTGTTCGAGAGTTGCTGCAGCAGCTCGGCCACGCGGCCCTGCTCGAACTCCTGGGTCGCCTTCTTGGCCTGGGCTGCCTTCCTCTGCGCCGCGTGGATGCGGTCGGTCAGGGCGTTGAGCTTCTCCGTCAAGGCGGACATCGTGGTCGTGCCCATCGTCGACTTCAGCGCCTTCAGGTCCTCGGCGAGCGTGAACTGCGTGCTCACGCAGTAGAGCTTGAGGGTCTTGTCCGCCAGCTCGACTTCCAGGTCGGCGATGCGCTTGTTCACCTCGGCGAACGACATCACCTTGCCGCCTTCGCCCTTGGCCGCCGACACCGACGATTCGAGTTCCAGCGCGAACTTCACGGCGTCCGCCCGGGCGCCCCGGAGCAGCGGTGCCTGGGTCAGCTTCTCCATCGCGCGCAGCGCGTCGTACTGGCTGCGCAGCGTGTCCAGCAGCGCCACCAGCGGGGCCTGCTTCTCGCCACTCTTGGCCTTGTCTGCCAGCCTGCGGATCTCGGCGAGCTGCAGCTCCATCGGCTCGAGCTCCTTCTGCAGCTCCTGGCGGGCCTCCTCGACCCCTTGGTTCGCCTCGGTCTCCAGCCTGGCGGCCTTCTCGCGCAGCGAGTTGAGGCCGATCGCCGAGAAGCGGTAGTACTCGGGCGTGTTCGTCGCCTGCGCCTGCTCGGCGATCTGCTCCAGCTCCTCGAGCAGCCGGCTGCCCTTCCCGGCATCGACGCACACCGCCTGCTCGCAGGCATCGGCCGCCAGCTGACGGGCCGTGGCGTACACCTCCTTCGCGCGGGCCAGCTTGCCCTCGTCGATCGCCGTGCCCAGCTGCTGCGGGTTGCCCACCACGGCATCGATGGCCTGGCGGATCTGGTCGAGCTTGGCCAGCATGCCCGGGGCGTCCAGCGAGCCCTCGTCGTGTGCGGCGGCGACGCGGGCATCCCACTCCTGGCGCGCCGCATCGCGGCGTTCCGCGTAGGGCCCGTCGGCCACCTGGCGCGACTGCTTGCCCCCGGTCTGCTTGTTCACCGCCTTGTGCAGTCGGTGCAACGCATCGTCGATCGCGGTGAAGCCCTGTTCCACCTGCAGCCGGGCCTGCTTCAGCTTGTCATCGCCGCCGGGGTCGCCGCCGGGCTTGCCCTGGAAGGTCAGCCAGGCCTTCTCCTGCTCGGCGAGGCGCTGCAGGCTCGCCTGCGCGCCGCCTACGCGATCGAGTGCATCCGGGTAGCCGATGCTCTTGCCGACGCCCGTCGTCTGCACGGCCTGCAGCCGGTCGCGCAGCTCGATGGCCGCCTGGCGCACGTGCGGGGCCTGCGCCGTGGCGGCGACCTTCCTCGCTTCGTCCAGCCGCGCGGGCAGGTCGCGTTCGGCCTGCAGCCATTGCGCCCGCATCGGCCCGACGCGCTGCTGCACATCCTGCAACTCCACGAGCAACGGCTGCAGCGTCTGCGCCGCGGCGTCGTAGTCGCGGGCGGTGATCGACGTGCGGGCGCTGTCCAGCGCCAGGCGCATCGGCGCCGACTCGCGGTCGGTGAGCAGCGGCGGCGTCTTGCCCGAGAGCGGCGCCACCGTCTCGAGCTCGAGCCGCACCTGCTTGTGCAACTGCTCGATGGCGCGCAGCTGGTCGCCGGCGTCGGCGATGCGCTGCTCCAGCCGATGCTGCAGGTCCAGCAACTGCTGCGTCGCCTGCTCGACGTCGTCGGAGGAGGGCTTGTCGGCGAGCAGCCGCCGCCCCGACAGGTTCTGTTCGCGGCGGAAGGCGGTGACCTCGCCAAGGGGCAGCGGCAGGTCCTTGCCGGCCAGCAGCTGGTTGATCTGCTTCACGGCCTCCATGCCACCCGGCGAGAGCTTGCGGGCCTTCTCGTTGGCCTTGCCCCAGAGCTCGTCGGCCTTCTGCACCGCCTTGGCGGGGTCGACCTTCTTCAGCCGCTCGAGCGCCTCCGCGGGCTTGCCGTCCTGCGCCAGCACCGCCGCCTCGTCCAGCGCCGTCTCGAACTCGCTCGTCAGGTCGTCGGCGGCCGGCCGGTAGCTGCGCAGCGTGGCCAGCGCCGTCTTCGTCTGCTCGACGCGCGCCTCGTACAGCAGGCGCTCCTTCTCGAGCTTGCCTTCCTTCTTCGCCTGCTTCTTGTCGACCTTGGTCTGCTGCTCGTGCTGCTTGCGCGCCTGCTTGCGAGAGGCGAGCTGCCGCTTCTCCTCCTCGGTCAGCGAGCGGACCTTCAGCAGCCCGAACAGGTACTCCTTGGTCTGGCCCTGCTGCTTCGGTGGTTCCTGGACTTCCGGACCTTCGCCCATGTGCCTGTCCCTTCGTCAGCTTCTCAGCCCTGCAGCGCGGACGCCACGTCGTCCAGCGCTTCGATCATCCTGCCGGCGATCGCGTAGCTGCCGGCCTCGGTGTGTTCCATCGCGTTCAGCATCGCGTCGGCGCGGATGCGGCCCTTCAACTCGGTGATGCCGCGCAGCGCTTCCTTCGCCTCGGCCTCGCGCTGCGACGCCTCCGTGGCGTTGGCCATGCGGTCGAGCGTGTCCTCGATGCGCTGGCCCACCTCGCCGAACGATGGCACCGTCTCGCCGAGGCTGGCGATCGCGGCCAGCGTCGCCGGCTCGGTGCTGCGCGGGTCATCGACGAAGTCGTCGCTGGCCAGCAGCGCCATCCAGGCCGCCTTCAGGTCCTCGACCGCCTCGTCGAAGGCTGTTCGCGCCGCTTCCAGCCGCAGGCGTGCCTGGGCGAAGTCGACGACGCTGCCGCCCGGCGGGGCCGACTCGCCTATCGTCTGCCGGGCCTGCTGCACCCGCAGTGCCCGCACCAGCTCGGCCAGGCGGCCCTCCAGCGCATCGACCTTCTGCTCGGCCTCGGGGCCTCCGCCCTGGACGGCCGTGCCCGCCTCGCGCAGCGCGCCGGCGAGGTCGGCCAGCACGCCTTGCACCTTCGCGTCGTCACGCACCGACAGCAGCCGGGCCGTCAGCTCCTTCTTGCGCGCGGGGTCGGGTGTGGTCGGCGCGTTGCTGGTCGGCTGCGGCACGCCCAGCACGCGCTGCAGCCAATCGTCCTTTTCCTTCGTGGCCATGAGGTGAAGCCGCCTCCGTCGTGGACCTGTCCGCAGCCGCCGGACTCGGCGGGCGACCGGTCGGGAGCATACCGGCGTGGCGGCCGGGCGCGGACGCCCGGCTCGACCCTCGGGTCGGCCCGCGAAGGCGTCAGGTCACAGCGGCCGCCCCGTGGAGTCGATCGCATTGAGCTGGTGGGCGTCGGGCGCCTCGTCGGGGCGCGGGATCCAGCGCGCGAGGCACGCGCGGTCCTTGACGCACGGGTCGGTCAGCGTGGCCATGAACTCCTGCAGCCAGTCGTTCGCCTCGGGCCCCGAGATGCCGTTCAGCAGCGAGAACTCCTCCACCAGCGGCTGGATGCTCGGCAGGCCGGCCGCGGGGTCGGTGGTGCGCAGCGTGCCCATCGCGTTCAGCGCCGCGAAGGATTCCCGCGACACGACGCTCTGCTGCGCGGCACAACCGGCCTGCTCCTTGAACGGCGACAGCAGGCACCAGCGTCGTCCGTCGACGAAGGCGCGCACCTCGTCGCGCTCGAAGATGTAGTGGCGATTGACGAAGGACAGGCCGCCATACGAACCGACATGGCCGTACGGGGCGGTCATCTCGACGTTCAGCAGCGAAGGCGCGCGAAACGCCTGCCGGTCGGTGGCGGCGGCGCTCACGCGCTGCCGTCCGGCATCGATGCCGTCGCCGGCGAACCCGGGGCCCGCCTGCGGGAAGCCGATCGGGTGGAACTTCTCGTCGCTGAAGAAGTCGCCCTTGTGGCAGCGGGCGCACTCGAAGCCCCGCTCGCTCACCGGCCTGAAGAAGCGCAACGCCGCCTGTTTGGCCCGCTCGCTGATGGCCAGGTTCTCGCCGAGCACATAGCGCTGCCATGGCGACTTCACGAACACGGCCGAACGCTCGTACTCGGCGATGGCGAGCATGATGTTGTCGAACGTCACGAGCGCGGCGGCGCTGCCGCCGGGCCTGCCGTAGGCCTTGCGGAAGTGGGGCAGCCAGCCCGTGCCCTCGGGCTGCGCGGCGGCCTCCGCGGCCAAACGCGCCGCGATGTGCTCGCGCACGTCGTGGTCGCTCAGGCCCGGCAGCGCCGCGCCGCGCATCTCTGCCGTGCCGGTGATCGGGAAGCGCGCCTGGGCGGCGAGCAGGGTGGGGCCGGCGCGGGGGTCGGGCGCACCGTCGGGCGTGCGGATCGCCGCTCCCTGGCCGCCGTGTGGGGCCGCGGCACCGGGTGCGGTCAACGCCTCCACGCGGCCATCGGCGAACAGCACGCGGTCATAGAGCGCCGTGTTGAAGAAGGTGTTGGCGTTGCGTGCCACGAACAACTGGCGGTCGGCCCGCAAGCGGCCGGGCCCGACGACGTCGGGGTTCTGCGCCCCCGCGCCGATCGAGACGGCCAGCCCATCACCGCCGCCGAGCACCGGGTGATGGCAGCTCGCGCAGGCCGTGTCGCGGCCGGCGGAAAGCGACTTGCTGAAGAACAGCAGTTTGCCCAGCTGCGGCAGCGCATCGGCGATGTGCGGCAGCGCGCGGCCCGCGGTGGGATCGCCGGTGAGGCCTTCGCGGGCGATGAGCGCACGCAGTTCGTTGTCCAGCGCGGTCGGTGCCGCGCACCGGTCGGCGTACACGCCGCAGCGGTCGGCGCGCACCTGCGCGGCGTAACCGGCCACCGGCCCGAAACTCTGCAGCTGACCGCCGGTGTAACCGCCCAAGCCCCAGACCTCGCCCTGGCGCGACACGCCGAGGTAGTTGCCGCCGGGGTAGGCGCGCACCGCGTAGGCCACGCCCTGGTGTTCGATGTCCACCGTCGCGGCGCCCTGAGGGAAGAGCGCCGGAAACTTCCACTGCGCCCAGTCCAGCAGCGCTTCGGCATCGACGCCGGGGGCCACCGATGCGATCCGTTCGGTGGGCGACACCGCGGCCAGGCGCCTGACGAACGAGCGCGTTTCGCCGGCGTCGTCGCCGCCCCCGCCGCAAGCCGTCAGCAGCGCGGCGATCGTCAACAGCCTGCGGATCTCGCTCATCGTCGGCCCCTGCGGGCCTCGCCTGGCGGCCCGGACGCCGCGCAGGCTAGGAGAGCAGCGGGCCGCCGTTCAACAACGGGCCGACGAAGCCGGCCGTTCGTGGTGTGATCCCGTGCCGGTGCCGACGCACCCGGCCTACATGTGCCGGAACAGGTGCGCGTAGGTTGCGCTGACGGGCAACCGGTCGGGCAGCTGCCGCAGCCGCACCGTCATGCCGCCGCGCAGGTCGCGGTCGATCGACGCGATGGCGTTGACATTCACCAAAGTGCCGCGGTGGATCTGCAGGAAGACCTCGGGGTCGAGCTCGGCGACGAGCTGCCGGATGGTCCGGTTGATCAGGGGCCGGCCGGTGGCGGTGACGAGCACGGTGTACTTGTTGTCGGCCTGCAGGTAGCAGATGTCGCTGCAGGTGATGAGCTGCAGGCTGCGCCCCTGCGCGACGGTGATCCAGCGCAGGTAGCGGCGATCGGCCGAGCGCATCTCGGTGATCTCGCGCAGCAGCGCGGAGAGATCCGGGGCCGGGCCGCGCAGGTGCTGGCGCAGCCGCGCGAGGGCCGTGGCGAGGCGCGCCGGATCGATCGGCTTCAGCAGGTAGTCGACGGCCCCCTCGTCGAAGGCGCGCAACGCGTAGTGTCCGTACGCGGTGACGAACACGACGTGGCAGCGGCCGCTTGCGCGCCGGGCGACTTCCAGGCCCGATGCGCCGGGCATCTCGATGTCGAGGAACACCACGTCGGGCCGGTGCTGCTCCAGCGCCTGCAGCGCATCGACGCCGTCGGCGGCCTCGGCGACCACCTGAAGCTGCGGCCACAGCCGACCCAGCAGCTCGCGCAGTTCGTCGCGCAGCAGCGGCTCGTCCTCGGCGATGAGCGCGGTGGGTCGAGTCATGGCGGTGGTTCGTCGGCCAGCGCGATGACGACACGAACCCTGCCGTCGCCACCCTCGTCGATCGACAGCCGTGCAGCGCCGCCGTGCAGCTCGTTCAGCCGTGCGCGGACCTCGTCGACCTGCGGGGCGCCTGCAAGGGGGTGAGTAGGGACCAGTTGCACCACGCGTTCGCCCGCCTGCACACCGGCCCAGACCTGCAGGCGCACCGACGGAGTGTGGATCATGCCGAGCAGCGCCTCCATCACCGGCAGCAGCACGTGCGGCGGGAAGTGTCGTTCCAGCAAGTCGGCATCGGCGTCAAGCCGGAGCACGTCGTCGCCCGGGCGCTCGAGTCGCATGGCGAGCCAGGCGCGCGACAGCTCGAGCTCGCGCGCCAGCGTCGTGCCGCCGCCCGAGTCCTGCGGCAGTGCGGCACGCAGAAAGGCCACCAGATCGGCGAGCAGCGACCCGGCCCGGGTCGCATCGATCGAATACAGGCTGCGCACGCGCGCCAGCGTCTCGAACAGGACGTGCGGCTCGACGCGGGACTGCAGCGCCAGCAGCCTCGACTCGGCGGCTCGGCGCTGCAGCCGCGTGCGGCCGAGCAGCGCAGCCCTGAGTCGCTCGGCGGCCCGCGCATCGGACCGCAGTCCGGCGTACGCATAGACGCCCGCGGCTCCCCACAGCAGGTACTCGAGGAGCATGCGCAGGATCTGCAGCGGTGCGATCGGGACCGCGCCATCGCCCTTCAGGCCATCGGGCCAGCCGAAGGCCCGGTGCAGCGCGAACTGCAGGACCGCCCCGGCCAGCGCCGCACCGAGGGTCGCCCATCCGTACGCGGCGAACGCCCGTGCACCGCGACCGACCGCCTCGTCGGCGCGTACCAGCGCAAGCGCGAAGGTGGCCGCCATCGACACGTGGATCAGCGCCCGCGTGCCGCAGGGGGCGCCCCAATCGGCAATGGGCTGCTGTTTCGGCCCGAGCGCGAGCTCGATGAGCATCCATGCGTACAGGACGGCCGAGGCTGCGCTCGTCAGGGCCAACGCACGCAGCGCCGGGGGCCACGCGGCGGTCATCGGGCCGGCAGCCGGAGCGTCGCCGTGACGCCGCCCAGCTCGTTGTTCCCGATGTCGAGGCTGGCCGCGGCACCGTGTGCGGCGGCCAGCCGGGCGCGGATGTTGGCGAGCCCGGTGCCGGTGCCCGACCCCGTCGCGAAGCCGACGCCGGTGTCGGCGACCGTGAGCACCAGCGCAGCACCTTCCCGCCGCGCGCTGACGCGGATCCGGCCCCCGCGCCGCGACGGCTGCAGCCCGTGCTTGACGGCGTTCTCGACCAGCGTCAGCAGCATCAGCGGCGGCACCTCGCGGTCGCGCAGTTCCGCCGGCAGGTCGAAGTCGAACGCCAGCCGGCTCGGCATGCGGATCTGCTGGACCTCCAGGTACGCACGGGCCAGCTCGAACTCCTGTCCGAGCGTGGCGCAGGCGCCGCGCAGGCCGGGCAGCGCCACCTCCAGGTAGCGCGACAGGCTGGCGAGCATGGCGGCGGCCCGTTCGGGATCGCTGTCGCCCAGGCGGCGCACGCTGGCGAGCGCGTTGAACAGGAAGTGCGGCTCGATCTGCGCCCGCAGCACGAGCAGCCGGCTCTCCGCGAGTTCGCGCTCGAGCGCCTCCTGGTCGACCTCGGCCTGGTGCGCCTCGTGGATCGACCGGCGCTGGCGCCGGCGGACCTCCAGACCGAGCGCGAGCACACCCGCGAGCAGCGCGTAGCGAGGCCAGGTCTGGCCGGCAAATCCGGCGAAGTGGGACCACGGTGGCCCGCTGCCGGTGAGCTCGCGCGCGAGCATCCGCAGCGCCACGCCCACCCCCGGCGACAGCACCACGGCAGCACCGATCGCGATCCATCGCCGCCGTCCCATGGAGGGGTCCAGCCCGAGCGCCATCGCCACCGCGACCAGGATCGGCGCCACCATCAGCGTCAGGTGGAACAGTCCCAATGCCGTGTAGCGCACGGCGGGCAGCAGCTCGGTCTGTGTCTCGAGCGGCCCGGTCGCGGCGCGGGCCAGCATCAGCAGGAGGATCACCCCCAGCATGCGCGGCGAGATCGGCGCCAGCGCCGACGCGACGCCGATGCGGTGCCGGCGCGGGCGGGGCAGTGGAAGCGACGTGATCACGGGCCTGGCCGGGTTCGCCGCAGGATATGCGCGCCCCGCTCCCGGAGGCAAGCCGCGGCCGACGAGTGCTCGCGATGGCGGTGTGAACCCCGCCCGGGCGGGTGCCGCGTCATCCGTGCTCGGGGGCGGCTACACCTCCAGCCGGTAGAGCCGCACCCACAGGTCGCCCTCGCCGCTGCCCGGCTTCTTCACGTTGATCCGATGCTCGGATCCGCCGCCGTGCGGCAGCGGCACGGTGCGCCACAGCGAAGGCCGCTGCAGCAGTTGCTGGCGGAACTCCTCGGTGGCCCAGATCTGGCCACCCTCCACGTGCGGCTCGATGCGCGACGCGGCCAGCACGGCGTCGCCGCCGACGATGACGTGCTCCAGGTCGGTGTCGCGCTGTCTCGTCTGCACCGCGCCGTAGTGCAGCGCCACGCGCAGCAGCGGCTGCCCGGGCAGCGCGTAGATCTCGTCGATCAGGTGCCGCGCCACCTGCGCCAGCGCGATGGGATCGTCGGTCACCGCCAGCACCGAGTCGCCGCTGGTCTCGTGGATGGCGCCAGCGGGCAGTCGCTGGCGCAGCCCGTCTTCCAGCGCCTTGCGCACGGCCATGTCCTGGCCGGCCTGCATCAGCACGCCGAAGCCCTGCACGTCGGCCTTCAGCACGCAGCTCATGTGCTCGTGCGTGACGAAGTCGCTGCCCAGGCCCGGATCGCGCCAGGGGCGGTCGTAGCCGACGACGTTGGCACGGTCCACGCGCTGCAGGTACTCCGGGTTGACGGCGCCGATCAGCTCCATCAGCACCGGGTGCAGCAGGTAGTGCGTGGACGCCGGCAGCGACTCGTCGCCATCCAGCGCCGCCTCGCCGGGGCGCAGGAAGCGCTGGCGCCATTCGCCGCGGATGCGATCGTGCTGCACGTAGCCCAGCAGCCCCACGCGGTAGAGCACCGGCAGCATGCGCCGCTCGCCGGTAGCCGAGGCGGGCGCGTCGAGCGCCTCGGCCTCGGCGCGCGTGAGGATCTGCGCGGGCAGGCGGCGGAAGAGGTCGTCCAGGTCGAGTTCGCCGACGTAGGGCGCCACTTCCGCCAGGTACTCCTGCGCGATCTCGCTGGCCGCACGGTCCACGGCCTCCTTCAGCCGCAGCTCGTGGCGCCGCTCGTCGGGGCGCAGCGCGGCGAGGCGCTCGCCGATCGTCATCAGGTCGCGCGGGCGCAGCAGCGTGTGGCGGCACAGGTACTCGAGCGCGTCCTCCTCCTCGCGCGTGTAGGTGTCGATGACGCTGCTGCGGCCGAGGAAGGCCTCCAGCGCGTTCACGCGTGCGCGGGCCGGGCGCACCATGCGGTCCTGCTTCACCAGCCGCACGTTGTTGACGAAGATCTCGCGCAGGCTGATCGGCGAGTACACGATGTCCACCGCGCTGCCGCGGTACTGCTGCGCCATCGCGGTGCGGCGCGGCAGCATCGCGTAGGCCTCCTTGCGGATGGCCGCGAACACCTTCAGGTGGTGGTTGATGCGCCGCAGCTGGTAGGCCACTTCCACCAGCCCGAGCTGCGCGTAGTGCCAGACCTTGGGGCTGAGCTCTCCGGTGACGAACGGGTTCGACGGGTGATGTGGCCCGTCCTCGACGTGCTTGTTGAAGTACTCGTCGATGCCGTCGATGAAGATCGCCACCGTCGCCTTCAGTGCGCGCAGCCGCGGCACGAGGTGGCCGTCGGTGTCGGTGGCGCAGCGCTGCAGCTCGCCCGGGGAGAGGTCGAGCAGCCGCACGAAGTGGTCGATGACGCCGTGCAGCTGATCGTCGCGCAGCAGGTTGGCCAGCCGTGGGCCGACCTTCAGCCCCTCGGTGGCGCGTGCGTGCTTGAGCACCGCCAGCGCGATCGCCGCCAGCCACACCTTGCTCCACGGCAGCGGCGAATCGGCGAAGAAGGCCAGCGACTCGCGGCTGAATATCTTGTCGCCGATCGGCTTGTCCAGCAGGTTGCCCAGCGGCAGGCAGGCCGACTTGCCTTCGCGCTGGTAGAGGATGCGCTTGGCCTTCAGCAGCAGCGTCTTGCCGAAACCCTTGGTGCCGATGACGATGAACTTGTCGTCGCGGTCGGGCGCGAGGAAGGCATCGATCTCCGGCGTGCGGTGCAGCAGCGATTCGTCGAAGTCCTCGGCGACGCGGATGTCGTCGGCATCGACGGTCCAGGCGCGCATCGGTGCGGCTCCGTGCGGGTTCAGGCCACGGCAGCGCCCGGCGCGGGGAACTGCTCGGTGTCGATCTCGCGCTGCGTGGCGTCGCTGTAGCGCGGGCCGGCCACGTCGGGCGGGAAGAGGGCGGTGACGCGGGCGAGAAGGGCCGGCGACACCTGCAGGCGGGTGGTCGCGGCGTTCTCGCGGAGGTGCGCGATCGACGCCGTGCCTGGCACTGCCACCACATGCGGCCCCTGCGCCAGCACCCAGGCGAGCGCGAGCTGTGCCGGTGAGCAGCCGGCTTCCTCCGCGAGCGCGACGAACGCCGCGCGGCGCTCGAGGTTGCGCGGCCACCAGTCGGCGCCGAAGCGCGGCATCGCGCGGCGGATGTCCTTGGCATCGAAGGTGGCCGGGTCGGGCGGCGTGCCGGTGAGGTAGCCGCGCGCCACCGGGCTGAACGCGACGAAGGCGGCGCCCAGGCGCCGGCAGGCATCGAGCACGCCGATCTCGACGTTGCGGCTCCACGCCGAGTACTCGCTCTGCACCGCCGCGATCGGGTGCACGGCGTGGGCACGTTCGAGCGTGGCGGCGGACACTTCCGAGAGCCCGATGGCCCGGATGTGGCCGGCGCGCACGGCATCGGCCAGCGCTCCGACGCTCTCCTCGATCGGCACCCGGCGGTCGTAGCGGTGCAGGTAGTACAGGTCGATCACGTCGGTGCGCAACCGCTGCAGGCTGGCTTCGACGTGGCGCCGCAGTGTTTCGGGTCGGCCGTCGATCACGCGGCGTACCACGCCGTCGGGGAAGGTCTCGCCGGCCAGCCCGCCCTTGCTGGCCAGCAGGAAGCGCGAGCGGTGCGGCGCGAGGTAGCGGCCGACCAGCGTCTCGCTGATGCCGAAGCCGTACAGCGCCGCGGTGTCGATGTGGTCGACGCCCAGGTCCAGCGCCTCAAGCAGCAGGCGCCCGACCTCGGCCTCCGGCAGCGGCGGCCGGTAGGCCCAGCAGAAGTTCATGCAGCCCAGGCCGATGGGGGCGACGGGGCGAGGGCCGAGGGGGCGGGGTTTCATGCCAGGAATCTGGAGCGCGAGCGTCCGGCACATTGTGGAGGCAGCCGGCCCAGCCCTCTGGACTTGGCGGTGCGGCGTGCGCATCATCCGCGGCGACGCCGAAGAACGACCGTGCCGAATTCCGTTCCCGACCTGCGCCCGACGCCCGCTCGGGAGTCCAGCGAGCCTGCCCGCGGCCCGGCGGCGCCCGTGCGCAAGATCGCGGCGATCCTGTGCGCCGACGTGGCGGCCTACTCGCGCCTGATGGGTGACGACGACGTCGCCACGCTGCACGACATCGTCGCGACGCGGCGGGTCCTGCACAGCCACGTGGCGGCTTGCAGCGGTAGGCTGGTGGACACCGCCGGAGACTCGATGCTGGCCGATTTCGGCAGCGCGGTGGACGCGCTGCGGGCGGCCGTGGCGATCCAGCAGGAGTTGGCTGCCGAGAATGCACTGAAGCCTGAGGCTCGCCGCATGCAACTGCGCATCGGGCTGAACATCGGCGACATCCTCGAGCACGAGGCAGCGCTGTACGGCGACGCGGTGAACGTGGCCGCCCGCCTGCAGACACTGGGCGAGGTGGGCGGGGTGTGCGTCTCGGCGGCGGTGCACGATCTCGTTCACGGGCGCATTCCGGTTGCGTTCGAGTACGCCGGCGAGCATGTCGTGAAGAACGTGCGGCAGCCCGTCAGGGTGTTTCACGTGCGATGGGGCGGCGAGCCCGATGCGCGGGACATCCTCACCCGGGCGTCGACACGAGCGGGCGGGGTGCAGCACGTCCGCCTGCCGCAGCCGTTGTCTTCGTTCGTCGGACGCGAAGAGCCGATCCAGGCGTTGCGGAACCTGGCTGCCCAGCATCGACTGATCACGATCGTCGGCCCGGGCGGCATCGGCAAGACGCGGCTCGCACAACGAATCGCGGAGCTGCGCACGCCCTCGCAAAGCGTCTGGTTCGTCGAGCTGGCGTCGATCGACGATGACCGGCTGCTGCCCAAGGTGGTCGCTGCCTCGCTCGGCATCCACGAGCAGGCCGGCCAGGCCACGGAGGAGGCGCTGCTGCGGATGCTGCGCAATCGGCGCGCGCTGATCGTGCTGGACAACTGCGAGCACGTCGCCATGGGTTGCGCGGGCCTGGTGCGCAGGCTGCTCTCGGGCGCGCCGAAGCTGCAGGTCCTCGCAACCAGCCGCGAGCCGCTGCGGATCACCGGCGAGCTCGCGTTCCCGCTGCCACCGCTCACGCTGCCCGACGACGGCCAGGATCTCCCGCCCGACGCGCTCGGTGCGTTCGAAGCAACCAGGCTGTTCCTGGAGCGGGCCGGTGCCGCGCTGCCCGGCTTCGTTGCCGACGCTGGGCAGGCGCGTGCGCTGCTGCGCATCTGCCGGCATCTGGATGGCGTGCCGCTGGCGATCGAACTCGCCGCCGCGCGCCTGCGCGTGATGTCGCTCGACGACATCGAGCGCAGGCTCGGTCAGGTCTTCAGCCTGCTCGTCGGCGGCGAGCGAGGAGCGGAGCCGCGTCAACAGGCCCTGCGTGCGACCATCGACTGGAGCCATGATCTGCTCGACGACGGCGAGCGCGTGGTCTTCCGCCGCCTCGCCGCCTTTGCCGGCTCGTGGACGTTGGACGCCGCGGAGGCGGTGGTGGCGGGCGACCGTGTGCCCGCGGAGCGCGTTCCGGAGCTCTTGGGCCGCCTGGTCGAGAAGTCCCTCGTGATGCGCGCCGCCGATGGCCGTCGCTACCGCTTTCTGCAGACGATGCGCCAGTACGCGCAAGACAGGCTGACCACCAGCGGCGAAGGTCCGGCCGTGCGGGATCGGCACCTCGCCTGCTATCTGTCGCTTGCCGAGCAGGCGCGCGGCTTCCTGTCGGGCCCGATGCAGGCCGAGTGGCTGGCCCGCCTGGACGCCGAGCAGGAGAACCTGATGGCGGCGCACGCCTGGTGCGGTCAGACCCGGGAGGGCGGAACCGCCGGGCTGCGACTGGCGTTCGCGCTGAAGCTGTACCTCTACAACCGCGGTCAGTTCGAGATCATGCGATGGAGCCTCGAAGAAGCCCTCGGGCGTGCCGACGCGCAGCCACGGACGTCGCTGCGGTGCAAGGTCGTGCACACGATGGGTCAGGTTCTGGGCGTGCTGGGCCGCCGCGATGAGGCCATGCCGCATCTGCAGGAGGCGCTCGCCATCGCCGAGGAGGTCGGCGAGCACGGGCGGGCCGCCATGGTGCTGCAGGAGATGGGAATGTCCGCGCTGGCGCAAGGCGACATGGAGACTTCGCGGGGATACCTGGAGCGCGGGCTCGAACGTGCCAGCGTCGCTGGCGATCGGCGACAGCTGGTGGCGGCCGTCACGACGATGGCGCACTGGCACCGCGTGCAGGGCGAACTGGCTCCCGCCGATGCGATGTACCGCCGTGCCTTCGATCTGGCGAGCGAACTGCGCGACCAGCAGACGATCAGCGTCGCGGTGATGAACCTGGCGATCGTCGCCATGGCTCGCGGCGATCAGGCGGCTGCGTGCCGGCTGCTGCGACAGGCGGGAGGCATCGCGCTGGCGCTGTCGTCGCGCCCGGCGGGTCAATGCCTGTTGGCGCTCGGATCCGGTCTCGCCGCCCTGCGCAGGGACTGGCGGCGAGCCGCACGGCTGGCGGCCGCGTCGCTGGCCGAGACGCGCCAGACCGGCATGTTCCTGGATCCTGCCGATCGGGCCTTCCTCGATCCCTTGTGGGCTCGTGCGCGCGACGAACTCGGGCCTGCGGCCCACGCCGCCGAGAGCGAGACCGGTCGATCGCAGGGCTACGACGACTCGATGAGCGAGATGATGGGCTGGCTGCAGGCCGTCGAGGGGCCGGGCGAAGCGTTCAGTCGTTGAAGACCGTGGGGTCCAGCGTCTTGAAGGCGGCGCCGTTCTTCAGCACGTTGATCGCGTAGGTCCACTTGTAGCCGCTGGCACCGCTCCACTTGCACCGGTAGGTGTAGTCGTTCGGACGGGAGCAATTGGGGGTGGCCGGAGGGGAGGGGTTCTTCTGGGCCGGAAACTCGATCCCCGGATGCGTGGCGGTGGTCGGAGCGAAGGTGTAGACGCCCGAACCGGGCTGCAGACTCCAGGTGACGACCTTCTCGCTCTCCCCGCAGGCCTTGGTCCGTACCGGTTCATGGTCGATCAACACCTGCCCGTCGTCGTCGACGTAGACGTTGACCACACACTTGGTCGGCCTGGCTCGTGCAGACGCGTCGATGAACGGCATCGCGCAGGCGGTCAGCGTCGTCACGACGCTGATCGCCAACATGGTCGAGATGACGCTTCGTGGCTTCACCATGGGGATCCTCCGCTCCGCCGCAACCCAGCAGCGGTTATACGGCGCGCCGGCGACCGCCGGCAAGGCGGCTCCCGCAGGCGCATCCCTTCTGGGGTGGATGGGAGCGCAACGCGCCGCCACCGCGAGTCGTGGGCAGATCGTCAGCGCAGCTGCCGCTCCAGGTCGTGCAGCACCTCGTAGCAGGGCAGCACCTGCCGCGCGCTGGCGTTCGGCTCGCGCCTCTCGCGGATCGCGCCGAAGAACTCGCGGTCCTGCAGCTCGATGCCGTTCATCGACACGTCGACCTTGGACACGTCGATCTTGTTCTCCTTGCCGTCGACCAGGTCGTCGTAGCGGGCGAGGTAGGTGCCGGTGTCGCCGATGTAGCGGAAGAACGTGCCCAGCGGCCCATCGTTGTTGAAGCTCAAGGAGAGCGTGCAGATGGCGCCGCTCTCGGCCTTCAACTGGATCGACATGTCCATCGCGATGCCCAGCGCCGGGTGGATCGGGCCCTGCACGGCGTTCGCCTTCACGATCGGGCTGCGCGACTGGTAGGCGAACAGGTCCACCGTGTGCGCGGCGTGGTGCCACAGCAGGTGGTCGGTCCAGCTGCGCGCCTGGCCCAGCGCGTTCATGTTCGTGCGGCGGAAGAAGTACGTCTGCACGTCCATCTGCTGGATGTTGAACTCCCCGGCGGTGATGCGCTGGCGCACCCACTGGTGGCTGGGATTGAAGCGCCGCGTGTGGCCGCACATCGCCACCACGCCGGTGGCCTCCTGCATCGCCACCACCGCATAGGCGTCGCGCAGCGAGTCGGCCAGCGGGATCTCGGCCTGCACGTGCTTGCCGGCCTTCAGGCAGGCGATCGCCTGCGACGCGTGCATCTGCGTCGGCGTGCACAGGATCACCGCGTCGAGCTCCTTCAGCGCGAGGCTGTCGGCGAGGTCGGTGGTGACGTGGCCGACGCCGTACTTCACCGCCACCTCGCGCGTCTTGTCGAGCTCGCGGCCGACGAGCGAGATCACCTCGACGCCGTCGATCAGCTTCATCGCGTCGAGGTGCTTGACGCCGAACGCGCCGGCACCGGCGAGGCAGACCTTGATGGGTTTCATGCGTTCTCCAGGATCAGGTGGCCGACGGCGGTGTTCGACGCGGGCACGTGGTAGAAGCGGTGGCGGACCTGCGGTGCACGTCCGCTGCCGTCGATGTCCGACATCGCGCCGCGCGCGATCAGCCACATCACGAGCTCGATGCCCTCGCTGCCGGCCTCGCGCACGTACTCGATGTGCGGCACCTGCGCCAGGCCCTGCGGGTCGGCGATCAGGCGGTCGAGGAAGCGGTTGTCCCACTCGCGGTTGATGAGCCCCGCGCGCGGGCCCTGCAGCTGGTGGCTCATGCCGCCGGTGCCCCAGATCTGCACGTTCAGCGGCTGGTCGTAGCTCTCGACGGCGCGGCGGATGGCGCGGCCGAGCTGGAAGCAGCGGTTGCCCGAGGGCACAGGGTATTGCACGACGTTCACTGCGAACGGGATCACCGGACAGGGCCAGGCACCGGTCTGCGGGTCCTGCGCACCGCACATCAGGCTCAGCGGCACGGTCAGCCCGTGGTCGACGTCCATGCGGTTGACGATGGTCAGGTCGAAGTCGCTCTGGATGACGCTCTGCGCGATGTGCGAGGCCAGCTCCGGGTGCCCGATCACCCTGGGCACCGGGCGCGGGCCCCAGCCTTCGTCGGCCACCGCGTACTCGGCCGCGGTGCCGATCGCGAAGGTCGGGATGACCTCCAGGCTGAACGCCGTGGCGTGGTCGTTGTAGACGAGGAAGATGACGTCGGGCCTGTTCTCGGCCAGCCAGCGCCGCGAGGGCTCGTAGCCGGCGAACACGGGCTGCCAGTACGGCTCTTGGGTCTTGCCGAGGTCCATCGCGGCGCCGATGGCGGGCACGTGGCTGGTGTAGACGGAAGCGGAGATGCGGGCCATGTGCGTGCGCTCAGAGCGTGGTGGACGGGCTCGAGCCCTGCGGCTGGCGGTGCGCCTGCGCGCTGCCGTCCTCGCCGATGCGGCGGTTGCCCTCGACCGAGCGGCCGCCCTTGACCATCATGTCGCGGTACTCGTCCTCGGTCATGCCGGTCATGCTGCCGGCCATCTGCTGGAAGCTCTTGCCCAGCGTGGCGCCGAGCTTGGCCAGGAAGTAGATGTTGCCGCCGGCGGCGATGCAGCGGTTCAGGTCGCGCGCCAGCACGGCCTGCTTCTGCTCCTCGGTCATCGGCCACTCGTCGAGCACCGCGCGGGGGTTCGCCTTGAAGCGCTCGCGGTTCTCGGCCTTCATCAGGCTCATGCAGAACTGGTTCAGCCAGTAGCCCTTGCGGGACTGGTCGGCGTCGAAGATGGTCGTGCCGGGGATGTCGGTGTAGGGCTTGTCGAGTGCCATCGGGTACCTCGTGAGGGGCGCTCAGGATGCGCTACGGCGCGCAGGTGTAGCTGGCCGCGTCGTCGACGCTGCCGCTGCCCTTGTAGCGGGAGACGGCCGGCCAGCGGCACAGCGTGCGCGTGCGGCCGGGGGCCCAGTCGGCCGGCACTTCGGCGTTCACGCCACCGGCGCTGCCGGGGCCGCGGGCGCGCGCCGGAAGGCCTTCAGGCGCTTCGCCGTACTCGACCCAGCGCACCAGCGGCGTCAGCGCGTCGAACTGGTCGGTGGCTGGGCCGCCCTGGCAATGCGCCATGCCGGGAACCGGGAAGTAGCGCGCGAAGTCCGCCGCGCGGCCGCCTTGCGCACGGTCGAGCCGCTCCATCAACGCCACGGTGTCTGCGGCCGAGAAGATCGCGTCGCTCACGCCGTGGTAGACGAGCATCTTCGCGCCGCGGGTCCTCAGCGTCGCGAGGTTCGTCGGGTTCTCCTTGCCGGGCATCGTGATCTGCGCGTCGGCCGACTCGCGGAAGGTCGCGTCGGTCGCGTAGATCGCGCGGTAGGCGTCGTCCACGTCCACCGCGAACGGGTCGACCGTTCGCGGCGGTGTCATGAAGATGTAGCCCGCGGCCGGGTCCAGCACCTGCGCGTTGACGAACTTCCACTGCGCCCAGTTCGCCGACGACAGGCCCGCGTCCCACGGGAACGGGCTGTAGATCGCCTGTCCGCCGGGTGTGCGGCCGCCGGCGTACACGGCGTTCAGCAGCCGCTTCTGCGGCGCCGTCAGGCACTGGCCGTTGCGTTCGCCGCTGCACGTGGGCACGTCGCGCTCGAGGTTGAACGCGGCCTGGCAGGCTGCGGTGTCGGCCACGATGCCGTCGCGCGCACCGTCCAGTGCATCGCAGCGCTGAAGGATGCCGCGGGCCACCGCCTGCCTTTCGGGCGCGGTGAGCGCAGAGCCCAGGTCGGTGATGCGCGCCTGCGGGTTGAAGGGGTGCGGGATCGTCGCGCCCGGTGTGGCCAGCGCCTTCCACTGCGGGGCTGCCCACAACTGCGCGAGTGCCGCATTGGGCAGACGGAAGCCCGGTGCGCCGACGAGGTAGCCGTCGAATTGGTCGCCGTAGCGCGCCGCGGCCACCAGCGTGTGCCGGCCGCCGTTGGAGCAGCCGCCGATGTAGGAACGGTCGGGGCCCTTGCCGTAGGCGGCGGCGATCAGCGCCTTGGCCATCGGCGTGAGCGCGGCGGTCGCCTGGTAGCCGTAGTCGGCGCGGGCCTGCGGGTCGACGCCGAAGCGCGGGTTCTGTCGCCCGGTGTGGCCTGCGTCGGAACTCAGCACGGCGAAGCCCTGGGCCAGCGCGCCGGTCACCGGGCCGCCGCCGAGCGCGCCCTGGGCTGGCTGCACCACGCCATCGATGCCGCCGTTGGCCTGGTGGAAGTAGCGGCCGTTCCAGGCCTGCGGCAGGCGGACCTCGAAGCCGATCGCGTAGTCTTGCCCGTCGACCCCCTTGCGCGGCCGCATCTGTCCCTTGACGAGGCAGTGCGCACCGGCGGCCGGCCCGCCGGCGACGATCGGCCCGGGCGCGGCGGTTGCGGCGCTCTGCAGACTCGTGCCGGGGTGGCTGAAGCGGGCGGCGAGCGCCTCGCAGGCCTGCAGGGCGGCACCGGTGGCCGGGGCCAGCCGCGTCGGTGCGCCGGGATCGCTCGGGCCGCTGCTGCAGGCGCCCAGCATCGCGGCCAGGGCCACGGTGGTCAGGCCGATCGCCGGGCGCACGCCGCGGGCTGCGCGCGCCACGCGAGGGGTCGGGGTCATCGGATGTCTCCTCACGAACGGCCTTCTTCGGGCCAGTACAGGCGCATCGGGTTGTCCACCAGCAGCTTGCGCTGCAGCTCCGGCGTGACCGCGATGTGGGGGATGAAGTCGACCAGCAGGCCGTCGTCGGGCATGTGGTCCTTCAGGTTCGGGTGCGGCCAGTCGGTGCCCCACAGCACGCGGTCCGGGAACTCCTCGACCACGCGGCGCGCGAACGGCACCACGTCGCGGTACGCGGCCCGCTCGCCGTTCAGCGCCGGCGGGCCGGCGACGCTCAGCCGCTCGGGGCAGCTGACCTTGCTCCACACGTTGCCGTGCTCGCGCATGAACTTCAGGAACAGGCCGAACTCGGGGCCGTCGATCGGCTTGCGCACGTCGGGGCGGCCCATGTGATCGACCACCACGGTGGTGGGCAGCGCGGTGAAGAAGTCCCACAACTCGGGCAGGTCCACCGCCTCGAAGTAGATGACGACGTGCCAGCCCAGCGCGGCGATGCGCCCGGCGATCTCCATCAGCTCGTCCTTGGGAGTGAAGTCCACCAGGCGCTTGACGAAGTTGAAGCGCACGCCGCGCACGCCGGCCTCGTGCAGCGCTTGCAGCTCGGCATCGCTGACGCTGCGCTTCACCGTGGCGACGCCGCGCGCCTTGCCACCGCTGGCGCGGCAGGCATCGGCCATCGCGCGGTTGTCCGCCCCGTGGCAGGTGGCCTGCACGATGACGTTGCGCGAGAAGCCCAGGTGGTCGCGCAGCGCGTACAGCTGCTGCTTGCTGGCATCGCACGGCGTGTACTTGCGCTCGGGGGCGAACGGGAACTCGGCACCGGGGCCGAACACGTGGCAGTGCGCGTCGACGCTGCCCGGCGGCAGCACGTAGCGGGGCTGGCTCGGGCCGGCGTACCAGTCCAGCCAGCCGGGGGTCTTCTCGAAGCTCATGACGGTTCTCTCTCTGCGGACTGCGGTCAGGGCGCCGGGCCGCTGCCTTCGAACGGCATGCCGGCGTATTGCTCGGCCAGCCAGGCCTGGGCCCGGTCGCTGGACTTCAGCAGGTCGAGCTCGACCTCCTGCGCGCGCTGGTCGAAGTCGCTCGCGCCGGGGAAGCGGTGCAGCAGGTTGGTGAGGTACCACGACGTGCGCACGCTGCTCCACACGCGCCGCAGCGCGCGCGCGCTGTAGCCGTCGATGCCGCTGTCGTCGCCGCGGCGGTAGTGGCCGGCGAGGGCCTGGGACAGGTACCACACGTCGGAGACCGCGAGGTTCAGGCCCTTGGCCCCTGTGGGCGGCACGATGTGCGCGGCGTCGCCGCACAGGAACAGCCGCCCGTGCCGCATCGGCTCGGCCACGAAGCTGCGCAGTGGTGCGATCGACTTCTCGATCGACGGCGTGGGCACAATGCGCTCGGCCAGCTCGGCCGGGAAGCGCGCCTTCAGCTCGGGCCAGAAGCGCTCGTCGGGCCACTCCTCCACGCGGTGGTCCAGCGGCACCTGGATGTAGAAGCACGACAGCGTCTGGCTGCGGAACGACGCCAGCGCGAAGCCACGCGGATGGTTGGCGTAGGTGACGTCGGGCAGCGGCGTGGTGCGGGCCATGATGCCCAGCCAACCGAAGGGGTAGACCTTCTCGAACTCGCGTCGCACCCCCGTCGGGATGGATTGGCGCGAGACGCCGTGGAAGCCGTCGCAACCCGCGATGTAGTCGGCGTCGATGCGGCCGGCGCTTCCGTGGCGGGTGTAGCTGATGTAAGGCTGGCCGCTCTCCAGGTCGTGCAGCACCGCATCGGGCACCTCGTCGAGGATGACCTGGCCGCGCCGGTCGGCGGCGGCGTACAGGTCTTCCTGGATCTGCGTCTGGCCCCACACCATGAAGCGCCGACCCAGATGCCGCTGCGTGTCGATGAACAGGCCATCGCGCCCGGCCCAGACGATGCGCATGCCGTCGTGCGGGTGGCCGTCCCGGTCCATGCGCTCGTTCAGGCCCAGGTGGCGCAGTACGTCGACGGTGGTGCTCTCGAGCACGCCGGCCCGGATGCGGCCGAGCACGTGCGCGCGGCTGGAGCGCTCCACGACCACGCTCTCGATGCCGGCCCGGTGCAGCAGTTCCGACAGCAGCAGCCCGGCCGGGCCGGCGCCGACGATGGCGACTTGGGTGCGCATGCGAGCCTTTCAGGCTTGGCCCGCGGGGGCCAGGTGGGCGAGGAGGCGGTCGGCCTCGGTGCGCCAGTCGGGGCTGCGCGCGTAGTCGGGGGTGCCCTTGGCGCCGAACAGGCCGGCGTCGGCGAGGTCGGCCACCCAGGCCTGGCGATCAGCGGTGCCGCTGGCACTGAAGGGGGCGAGGCCCGCTTCCTGCACCGTCACGGCCACCTCGCGCACTTCCTCGCTGCGGCGGCGGCCATGTTCGATGACGCGCTGAAAGAAGTAGGCCGCCTGC
This sequence comes from Rubrivivax sp., assembly GCA_016789955.1. Lineage (GTDB taxonomy): Bacteria > Pseudomonadota > Gammaproteobacteria > Burkholderiales > Burkholderiaceae_C > Rubrivivax. The sequence goes on from JAEUPB010000043.1 coordinate 70,989, forward strand.
TTCTCCCAGTCGATGCCCGGGAAGGTCTCGACCAGCGATGCGATCACCGCGTCTTCCACGCCGTAGTGGCGCGCCGTGGTGAACGCCTCGATGACCATCGCCTCCAGGCCCTTGATCATCACGCTGCGGCACATCTTGGTGGCGCTGGCCACGCCGAGCGTCTCGCTGGCGACCTTGGCTGCGAATCCGAGCCCGTTCAGCACCGGTTCGAGCGCGGCGGCATGCGGGCCGCCCAGCAACAGCGGTACCTGGATGCGGTACGGCGGCACCGAGGTCATCACCGCGCCTTCGACGTAGCGCCCGCCGGCGGCCTCGACGAAGCCGGCGGCGCGGATCTTGGCGCCGGGCGATGCGCTGTTGAAGTCGAGGAACCAAGCCCCCGGATCGAGACCGGGCGCCACCGCCTCGGCCACCGCGACGGCCTGGCTGGCCGTGACGGCCGACACGACGAGGTCCGCACCGCGCGCAGCCTCCGCGTGACCGCGGGCGAGGACGACGCCTTGCGCGGCCGCGTGCTCGCGGATCGGTGCGCCGCGGTCGGCGCCGTCGGACGGGTCCAGCTTCAGGTCGTAGGCGCCGACGGCCGCGCCGCGCTGGCGCAGGTCTTCCGCCAGGATGCGGCCGACTTCGCCGTAGCCGATGAGTGCGACGCGCATGTCAATCGATGTAGCGCAGCCCGGCCTTCTCGAGCGGCTCGCGCATCTTGTACATGTCCAGACCCAGCACGCCGGCGGCCAGCTTGGCGCGCTTGTCGCCCTCGTTGGCCTCGCGCGCGGCAGCGGCTTCGAGCGTCTTGGCGGCCAGCGCGCGCGGCACCACGACGACGCCGTCGTCGTCGGCCACGACCACGTCGCCCGGATGCACCAGCGCGCCGGCGCAGACCACGGGGATGTTCACCGAGCCGATCGTCGCCTTGATCGTGCCCTTCGAGCTGATGGCCTTGCTCCACACCGGGAAGCCCATCTCGGTGAGCGTCTTCACGTCACGCACGCCGGCGTCGATGACCAGCGCCTTCGCGCCGCGCGCCATGAAGCTGGTGGCCAGCAGGTCGCCGAAGTAGCCGTCGGTGCACTCGGCGGTGATGGCGGCGACCACGATGTCGCCCGGCCGGATCTGCTCGGCCACGACGTGCATCATCCAGTTGTCGCCGGGGTGCAGCAGCACCGTGACCGCTGTGCCCGAGACCTGCGCGCCGGCGTAGATCGGCCGAATGTACGGCTTCAGCAGGCCGACGCGACCCATCGCCTCGTGCACGGTGGCGCTGCCGTAGCGGGCCAGCGCGTCGGCGGTGGCCGCGTCGGTGCGGGTGATGTTGCGGTAGACGACGCCGAGTTCGTACATCTCACTTCCCCTTGGACTTGAGCGCGGCGTCCAGCCGCGGATAGACGCGCCGCGCGTTGCCTTCGAAGATCGCGTGCCGGTCGGCATCGCTGAGGTTCGCGGCCAGGATGTAGCGCTTGGTGTCGTCGTAGTTGAAGCCGGTCTCGGGGTCGACGCCGCGCACGGCGCCGATCATCTCGCTGGCGAACAGCACGTTCTTCACCGGGATCACCTTCGTCAGCAGGTCGATGCCGGGCTGGTGGTAGACGCAGGTGTCGAAGTAGACGTTGTTCAGCAGGTGGTCGGCCAGCAGCGGCTTCTTCAGCTCCTGCGCGAGGCCGCGATAGCGGCCCCAGTGGTAGGGCGCGGCGCCGCCGCCGTGCGGCACGATGAACTTAAGCTCGGGGAAGTCCTTGAACAGGTCGCCCTGGATCAGCTGCATCACCGCCGTGGTGTCGGCGTTGATGTAGTGCGCCCCGGTGGTATGGAAGCACGCATTGCACGACGTGCTGACGTGCACCATCGCCGGGATGCCGTACTCGACCATCTTCTCGTAGATGGGGTACCAGTGGCGGTCGGTCAGCGGCGGCGAGGTCCAGTGGCCGCCGCTCGGATCGGGGTTCAGGTTGATCGCCACGTTGCCGTACTGCTCGACGCACTTCACGAGCTCGGGGATGCAGGTCTTCGGATCGACGCCCGGGCTCTGCGGCAGCATCGCCGCGGGGATGAAGTGGTCGGGGAACAGCCGGCTGACGCGGAAGCACAGCTCGTTGCAGATCGCGGCCCAGGTCGAGCTGACCTCGAAGTCGCCGATGTGGTGCGCCATGAAGCTGGCGCGCGGGCTGAAGATCGTCAGGTCGCTGCCGCGCTCCTTCATGAAGCGCAGCTGGTTGGTCTCGATCGACTCGCGCAGCTCGTCGTCCGAGATCTTCAGGTTGGCCGGGCTCGGCTTCTGCACCGGGTCCTTGATGCCGGCGATCTGCTGGTTGCGCCAGGCCTCCAGCGCCTTCGGCGCGGTGGTGTAGTGGCCGTGGATGTCGATGATCACGGGCGGTCTCCTCGGTGTGCGGTGAAGGCGTTCGGGCGGGCGGTTCGGGGCGGCGCTCAGGCCGGCTCCATGCCCTGACGGCGCTTGGCTTCGGCGGCGTCGGGCGAGCGCAGGAACTGCAGCAGCGCCTGCACGTCGTCGGCGCGCGCCGATGCGCTGCAGATCGCCGCGCTGAAGGTGGTCAGGATCGGCGCGTCGGGCGGCATGCCGCCGACGATCGTGATGCCGTCGAGATGGATCAGCTCCGAGAGCTGCTGGAAACCGAGTTCGACGTCGCCGCGCGCAACGAGCGCTCCCACCGGCACGCCAGGCGTGGCCTGCACGATGCGGCTGTGGATCGCCTCGGCGATGCCCCAGCGCTCGAAGAGACGCAGCAACTCCACCCCGCTCGGGCCGGTGGAGACGCCGACGGTCTTCGCGGCGAGCACGGCGGCCTTCAGTGCCGCTGCCGTGCCGATGTCGGGCTGCGGCACGCCGGCACGGACGGCGATCGCCACCGCCGACCGCACGACGTCGGTGCGGGTGCCGGCTCGGGCATGGCCCGAGGCGATCAGCTTGTCGATCGCGTCCGACGCCAGCACCACCACGTCGAACGCTTCGCCGGCCTGCACGCGTTTGGCCGCATCGACGCCGCCGACCGACTCGATCGCCACCGCCTGCCCGGCGCGGGCCTCGTAGGCGCGAGCCAGGTCGGCCAGCAGGGCCTTGGTGGCCATCGACGAGATGCCGGTGAGGGGAGCAGCCATGCGGCGCATTGTTGGCCTGCGCGGATCTCCCATCAACGCGATTTCCGCACTAGCTGGTATAACGCTTCGGCATGGATCTGAAGCAGCTCGAATACTTCGTGCAGGTGGCCGAACTGGGCAGCTTCACGCGGGCCTCGGAAGTGCTGCGCGTGGCGCAGCCGGCGCTGTCGCGGCAGGTGCGGGCGCTGGAGGTGGAACTGCGGCTGAACCTGTTCCACCGCAACGGGCGCGGCGTGGCGCTGACCGAGCCCGGCCAGCGGCTGCTGGCGCATGGCCGCGGCATCCTGCAGCAGGTGCAGCGGGCCCGTGTAGACCTCGAGGAGGCGCGTGGCGCGCCGGTCGGCCGGCTGGCACTGGGCGTGCCGCCCACGGTCGGGCGGCTGCTGACGTCATCGCTGGTGCAGGCCTTCCGCGAGCAGTTGCCGCGCGCGACGCTGACGATGGTGGAGGGGCTATCGACCTACGTGCTTGAATGGCTGGCGCAAGGCCGCATCGACATGGCGGTGGTCTACAACGCCGCGCCGTCGGCCGCGCTCGACCTGGTGCCGGTGCTCGAGCAGCCGTTGATGCTGGTGAGCCGGCGCAACGTGCGTCCGGGGAAGTCGACACCGGTCGCGAAGGCCGTGCCGCTGCGCGACGTGGCCGCGCGCGAACTCGTGATTCCGAGCCGGCCGCATGCGATCCGCATGCGCGTGGAGACGGCCCTCGCTGCAGCCGGCCTGCGTCCGCGCGTGGCGCTGGAGATCGAGAGCGTGCCGGCGATCCTCGACCTGGTGGAGCAGGGCGGCCTCGCGGCCGTGCTGACGCGCGACGCCCTGGTGGGCCGCGAAGCGACGCTGCTCGCGCAGCCCATCCGTGCGGGGCGCGCGCTGCTGGTCACGTCGCTGTGGATCGCCACTTCGGCACAGCGCCCGCGCGGGCCGCTGCTCGAGCGCGGCGCGGCGCTCGTGCAAGCTCAGCTGAAGCGGCTGGCGACGGTCCCGGCTTGAGGGACCGCCGGCGGCTTCAGCCGATCACTTCGGCGCGAGCCGGATCGCGCCGTCGAGGCGGATCACCTCGCCGTTGAGCATGTCGTTGGTGACGATCTGGTGCACGAGCTTGGCATAGTCGGCCGGCGTGCCCAGTCGGCTGGGGAAGGGCACGCTGGCGGCCAGCGAATCCTGCACGTCCTTGGGCATGCCGAACATCATCGGCGTGCCGAAGATGCCCGGGGCGATGGTCATGTTGCGGATGCCGTTGCGGGCGAGATCACGCGCGATCGGCAGCGTCATACCGACCACGCCGCCCTTGGAGGCCGAGTACGCGGCCTGGCCGATCTGGCCGTCGTAGGCGGCCACGCTGGCGGTGGAGATCAGCACGCCGCGCTCGCCGGTGGGCTCGGGCTGGTTCTTGGCCATCGCCTCGGCGGCCAGCCGGATCATGTTGAACGAGCCGATCAGGTTCACCATGATGGTCTTGGTGAACAGCGACAGCGCGTGCGGCGCGTCCTTGCCCACCGTGCGCGCCGCGGTGGCGATGCCGGCACAGTTGATCAGGCCCATCAGCTTGCCGGCGGCGGTGGCGGCGGCCACCACGGCCTGGCCGTCGGCCTCCTGCGTCACGTCGCATTTCACGAAGGTGCCGCCGATCTCCTGCGCGACCACGGCGCCGCGCTCGGCGTTCATGTCGGCGACGATGACCTTCGCACCGTTCGCCGCGAGCATGCGTGCGGTGCCTTCGCCGAGGCCCGAGGCCCCGCCGGTGACGATGAAGACCTTGCCTGCGATGTCCATCTGTTCGACTCCTGGATGTCGTGTCGTTCGTGTCGTCAGCCGAGCGCGGCGAACGCGCGGGCCTTGATCTCGTCGAGGCTGCCCACGCCGCTGATGCGGGCGTAGCGCGGCGCCTGCGCGTCGCCGGTGGAGGCCCACCGGGCGTAGTAGTCGACCAGCGGGCGGGTCTGGCTCTGGTAGACCTCGAGCCGCTTGCGCACCGTCGCTTCCTTGTCGTCGTCGCGCTGGATCAGCGGCTCGCCGGTGACGTCATCCCGGCCGGCGACCTTTGGCGGGTTGAACTTGACGTGATAGCTGCGGCCCGACGCGATGTGGAACAGCCGCCCGCTCATGCGTTCGATGATGGCTTCGTCGGGCACGTCGATCTCGAGCACGACGTCGAGCTTGACGCCGGCGGCCTTCATCGCGTCGGCCTGCGGGATGGTGCGCGGGAAGCCGTCGAACAGGAAGCCGTTGGCGCAGTCGGGCTGCGCGATGCGCTCCTTCACGAGGCCGATGATGATGTCGTCGCTGACCAGCGCACCGGAGTCCATCACCTTCTTCGCGGCCAGGCCCAGCGGCGTGCCGGCCTTGATGGCCCCGCGCAGCATGTCGCCGGTGGAGACCTGCGGGATGCCGTGCTTCTGGCAGATGAAGGCGGCTTGCGTGCCCTTGCCGGCGCCGGGTGCGCCCAACAGGATCAATCTCATCGGAAGTCCTCGGAGTGGGATGTCTCGGCGCTCGCTGCGGGTGGCACGCCACGATCACGCAGGCAGCGGCTTGTCTCCGATCGAGAATAGCACGCGAGTTCTGCGCGTCGCTGACGCGAGACTGGCACCGCAGGCCCCTCGTTCCAGCGTCGCACGGGCTGCCGTCAGGCGAACAATCGGCGCACGCGCTCGAGGTCGGCCGGGGTGTCGACGCCAGGCCCGGGGTCGCTGGCCGTCACGTGCACGGCAATGCGTTCGCCATGCCACAGCACGCGCAGCTGCTCCAGCGCCTCGGCCTGTTCCAGCGGCGCCGGCGGCAGCCTCGGGAAGCGCCGCAGGAAGCCCGCGCGATAGCCGTAGAGGCCGATGTGGCGCAACGCCTCGGGGGCCTGCGGCAACCGCTGCCCACGCGCCCGGCCGTCGCGCCACCACGGGATGGGTGCGCGGCTGAAGTACAGCGCGCGGCCGGCGGCATCCAGCACCACCTTCACGACGTTCGGGTTGTCGAGTTCGTCGTCGCTGGCCAGCGGGTGTGCGGCAGTGCTCATCACGCAGTCGGTGCGCGCGGCGAGCAGTGCGGCCACGTCGTCGATCAGCGTGGGCTCGATCAGCGGCTCGTCGCCCTGCACGTTCAGCACGCGCTCATCGTCCGGCAGGCCCAGCAGCGTGGCGGCTTCTGCGAGGCGATCGCTGCCGCTGGCATGGTCGGGCCGCGTCAGCAGCGCCTGCACTCCGTGGGCGGCGCAGGCCGCGGTGATGCGCTCGTCGTCGGCCGCGACGACCACGCGCGCGGCCTGCGACAGCGCGGCACGACGCGCCACGCGCACCACCATCGGCACGCCCGCGATGTCGGCCAGCGGTTTGTCGGGAAGCCGCGTCGACGCGAGCCGCGCGGGGATGAGGACGGTGTAGCTCACGCAGTGGCGCGTGGCACGTCTTCGGTGTCGGGCAGGGCGCGCGCCTGGTCCTCGAGCATCACCGGCATGCCGTCGCGGATCGGGAAGGCGAGCCGGTCGGCCGGGCAGACCAGTTCCTTCGGCCGCACGTCGGCATCGTGCGTCAGCACCAGCGGCCCCTTGCACAGCGGGCAGACGATGAGGCTCAGCAGTCGGCGGTCCAGGCTCATGGCGGGGTGTCGGAGTGGAGGGCGGTCGGCGAGTCGCTGAACATCCCGATCAGCCAGTGCTCGAGCGACGCGGGCAACACGAAGTCTAGAGGCACCACCCACAGTCGCGCGGCGGTGCCCGCGCGCGCGGCGAGCTTGACGGCGTCCTTCTCGGTGATCAGCACGTCCAACGGCGCGTCGGGCCAGGGGCGGGTGGCGTAGTCGTGGTGATCCGGCAGCGGCCACTCGGTGAAGGTCAGGCCTTGCGCGCGCAGCATCCCGAAGAACCGCTCGGGCTCGGCGATGCCGGCGGCGGCATGCAGCGGCGTTCCGCGCCACGCGGCGAGCGGGCGTGTCGCGGAGGCGTCCCCGCGGCTCCAGGCGTGCAGCGGCCACGCTGCCGGCAACGCGCGGACGGCGAGGTCGCCCGGCAGCGGTGTGCTCGGGGCCGGCGCGTTGTAGAGCGCGCGCACGTTCGCCGGCAGCCGGGCCGGAAGCGGCTCGCGCAGGGGCCCCGCGGGCAGCAGGCGGCCGTTGCCGACACCGCGCGCGTCGAACACCAGCACTTCCGCCGTGCGCGGCAGTGCCGCGTGCTGGCGCCCGTCGTCGCTGACGATCACGTCGACCTCCGCCCGGGCCGCGCACAGCGCCTGCGCCACCGCGACCCGTCGGGTGCCCACCCACACCGGCACGCCGGTGCGGTGGCGGATCAGCAGCGGCTCGTCGCCGCAGTCCTCCGCCCGGCTGCCGGCATGCACCGGCCGCGGTGCGGTGGCTCCGCTCCCGTAGCCGCGCGAGATCACCCCGGGGCGGCGGCCGGCGCGTTGCAGCGCCTGCACGATCGCGATGACGGTGGGCGTCTTGCCCGCGCCGCCCACCACGAGGTTGCCCACGACGATCACCGGCACCGGAACCCGGCCACGGGATGTCATGGCCGCCTTCAGCGCGGCGAGCGCCCGGTAGAGCTGCTCCACCGGCCAGGCCAGCGTCGACCACGCCGAGCGCTCCGGCGACCACCAGGCCCTCTCGAGCCACGCGGGGGCCGCCACGGTGGCTTCAGCGGCCGTTGCCGCCGCCTTGCGCTGCGAACGTCAGCCGCGAGAGGCCGGCGCGTCGTGCTGCGTCGAGTACGTTGATCACCGATTGGTGCGAGGCGGTGGCGTCGGCCGAGATGATGATCATCGTGTCGTTGCGGCCCGCGGCGGCCGACGAGAGCGCGGCTGTCAGGATCTCGACGCTGCGGCCCTCCACCGCGGTCTTGTTCACCGCATAGCGACCGTCGCCGGACACGGCCACGACGATTTCCGCGGGCCTGTCCTTCAACTTCTCCGCGTCCGCCGACGGCAGGTTCACCTGCAGCTCGGTGAAGCGCGAGTAGGTCGTCGACAGCATCAGGAAGATCAGGATCACCAGCAGCACGTCGATGAACGGGATCAGGTTGATCTCCGGCTCTTCGCGGTGATGGCGCGAGAACTTCATCGGGCTGCAGCTGCTCGGAGGCCTGTCAGTTCGACTGCGGCGCGCGCATCGTGAAGCGCATCAGGTGCGGCACGAGGCGTTCGGCGGCCAGTTCCATGCCGAGCTCGAACTCCTCGACGCGGCGGCGGAAGTACCGGTAACTCATCAGCGACGGCACGGCGATGATCAGGCCGAAGGCGGTGTTGTAGAGCGCCACCGAGATGCCGTGCGCGAGCTGCTGCGGATTGCCGCCGGCGGGGCCGCCCGGGGCCTGCGAGCCGAAGATCTCGATCATGCCGATCACGGTGCCGAACAGGCCCAGCAGCGGCGCGGCCGCGGCGATCGTGCCCAGCGCGTTCAGGTAGCGCTCGATGGTGTGCACCGCCTCGCGGCCGGCGCTCTCGAGCGATTGCCGCACGGCAGCCTCGGTGGTGCGCGGGTCGGCGATCACGCTGCGCAGCCCGGCGGCGAGCACGCTGCCCAGCACCGAACTCGAGCCCAGCTTGTTGACGACGTCAGCAGCCGGCAGGCTGCTGCGGGTGACCGCCACGACCTCGTCCAGCAGCTTGGGCGGGGCGACCCGCGATCGGCGCAGGTGGTAGAAACGCTCGATGATCAGCGCCAGCGCGACGATGGACATCAGGATCAACGGCCAGATGGGCCAGCCCGCGGCTTGGATGATCGAAAACAAGCAATCCTCGAATCGTGTGGGGCCCGGAAGGTCCCGCTGGAATGGGCGCGGATTATGTCCGATGAGGGTGCGGCGCCCGGCGGTTGCGGCGTTGTACCAACGGTCCGGTCGATCGCGTCCGGCAGCCTGTGGACAACTCTGTGGAGAAGCGGCCGGGCCGCGCCACGATGGGGCGTCGCGGCGCTCTCGCGATCGGACTGCCTCATTTTTGAGCAGCAGAAAGTCGTTTCAATTCAAGGGCTTAACCGTTCATCACAGCCCTGCGCGCATCGCAACGGGCATTTCGCCCAGCACTGGCGCGGCTGTGGAGTTCTGCAGCGAGGCCACTCGGGCCCTGCACCATGGATGAGGCGGTCGCCGTCGGCGCGGGCGCAGGCCCGTGGGGGGTGGCGGCCTTGCTGCTCGCGGCCCGCGACGCCGTGGCGGCCCGATTCGGCGCCGCCGACGTTCGCGGCGAGATCAGCGCCTACACGCGGGCTGCCAGCGGGCACTGCTACTTCACGCTGAAGGACGCCGACGGCGCGCCCGCCCTGCTGCGCTGCGCGATGTTCCGGCGTGCAGCGGCGATGCTCGACTTCGTGCCGGCCGAAGGGCAGCAGGTGAGGCTGCGCGGTCGCCTGTCGGTGTACGAGGCGCGTGGCGAGCTACAGCTCGTCGTGGAGGCCATGCAGCGCGTGGGGGCCGGCACGCTCTACGAGCAGTTCCTGCGGCTGCGCGACCGCCTGGCGGCATTGGGGCTCTTCGACTCTGCGCACAAGCGTGCGCTGCCGCGCGAGCCGCGGGCGCTGGGCGTCGTCACGTCGCTCGGCGCAGCGGCGCTGCACGACGTTCTCACCGCGCTGGCGCGGCGGGCTCCGAACGTGCGCGTGGTGGTGTACCCGTGCACGGTGCAGGGCACCGAAGCGCCGCCGTCGATCGTGTCGGCGCTGGCCGAGGCCAACCGCCGTGCCGAGGTGCAGGCCCTGCTGCTGGTGCGCGGCGGCGGCTCGCTGGAGGACCTGTGGTCGTTCAACGACGAGCGCGTGGTGCGCGCGATCGCCGAGTCGCGCCTGCCGGTGGTGTGCGGCGTCGGCCACGAGACCGACGTGACGCTCGCCGACCTCGTGGCCGACCTGCGCGCGCCCACGCCCACGGCCGCTGCCGAGCTGGCCGCGCCATCGCGCGACGAACTGCTCGCAGCCCTCGCCGCCCGCGAACAGCTGCTGCAACGTGCGCTGCAGCGCGCCGCGCAGGTCCAGGCCCAGCGGCTGGACCGGCTGTCGCTGCGGCTCGGAGCGCCGGCCCGGATGGTGGGCGCCCAGCAGCAGCGGCTGGCCCTGCTGCGCGCCCGCATGGCGGCGGCCCTGCGGCTGCCGGTGGCCGCGCAGCGGCAAGCGCTGCAGGAGCTCTCCACGCGGCTGCCTCGGGCCTGGGCCGTGACGCAGGCCGACCATGCGCGGCGACTCGACGCGCGTGCCCAGCGACTGGTTTCGCTGGACCCCCACCGTGTGCTGCAGCGCGGCTATGCGTGGGTGGAGGACGCCAGCGGCCGCCCGATCATCAGCGCGTCCGCGCTCACGGTCGGCGACACCGTGCAGGCCCGCTGGGCCGACGGGCGTGCCTCGACCCTCGTGCAGGCCGTCGACGTCGAGCCCTCCGCGGTTTGCGGCGGCGACCCGCGCTGAGCGGAGACCCTGCGCGCCTCGCAGGGGACGGGCTGCCTACAATCGCGCCCGCTTCGCGCCACACCCACCACCCCACACGACGAGGAATCCATGGAACACAAGCTGCCTGAACTGCCGTATCCCATCGACTCGCTGGCGCCGCACTACAGCCGCGAGACGCTCGAGTTCCACCACGGCAAGCACCACAACGCCTACGTGGTGAACCTGAACAACCTGCAGAAGGGCACTGAGTTCGAGTCGATGTCGCTCGAGGACATCGTCAGGAAGTCGTCCGGCGGTGTCTACAACAACGCCGCGCAGATCTGGAACCACACGTTCTTCTGGAACTGCATGAAGCCCGCCGGCGGTGGCGAGCCCACCGGCGCGCTGGCCGCCGCGATCAACGCGAAGTGGGGCAGCTACGCCGCCTTCCGCGAGGCCTTCGTCAAGAGCGCCGTGGGCAACTTCGGCTCGGGCTGGACGTGGCTCGTGAAGAAGGCCGACGGGTCGGTCGACATCGTCAACACCGGTGCCGCCGGCACGCCGCTGACGACCGCCGACAAGGCGCTACTGACCGTCGACGTGTGGGAGCACGCCTACTACATCGACTACCGCAACCTGCGCCAGAAGTTCGTCGAGACGTTCCTCGACAAGCTGGTGAACTGGTCGTTCGCCGAGAAGAACTTCGCCTGAAGCCGCGAACGAAGCGGCTGCGCGCCCCGAGCTCGCCCCGGCGCATCTCGCGGCAAGGCCTTTCGGCTGCGATGCTCGCCGCCGCCTCGGGCCGCCGGCGACGCTTCCTTCGGCCTTCGGGGCCGAAGGCTACTTCGCTGCTGCGAACGGCTTGCCGGCGAGCTTGAAGCCGGCCTTGATGCCGCGCTTGTCGAACCAGCCCTGAGGCATCTCGAGGGCGAAGCGCACGGGCGCCTTGGCGCAGTGCGAGCGCTCGTCCAGCGGCTTCATGTCGGCGATGTTGACGATGGTGCCGTCGTCGGCGATGAAGGCGATGCTCAGCGGCACCAGCGTGTTCTTCATCCAGAAGCAGCGCTGGCTCTTGTCGTCGTTGACGAACAGCATCCCCTCGTTGCCGTTCATCTCCTTCCTGAACATCATGCCGGTGGCCTGCTGCTCGGGCGTCAGCGCGAGTTCGGCCTTGATGGTGTGCATGCCTGCGCGCAGGTCCGTCGTGGGCAGGCGCGGCTGAGCGGCGGTCTGTGCCCGCGCCGAGTGCAGGGGCATCAGCAACGCGGCCAGGAGCGCGGCCAGCCAAGCGGCGGCCGCAGCGGCCGGTCGAGCGGCGGCCGGAGGGGCGGCAGCGGATTCGGCAGCGGGTGCGGCAGCGGGTGCAGCCGCAGCGGCGCGGTGGCGGAGGCTACGGGAGGAACGGGGGGAACGGGGCTGGTTGACATGCATCATGAGGCTCTGGGCAAGGGCAGCATAGATTCTCAGGTCGGCGTGAAAGGGCCTGCGCAGCAGGAGCCCGACGTCGGCTTGCCGATGAACGCCGCCACCCTCCTTGCCGACGACAACCTGGCGCTCGCGCGTGCCGCGGCGCCGCGCGGCGCGCTCGTGGACGACGCCGCTGCGGTGCTCGACGACCCGCTCGAGGTGGCACGCTTCACGCGCTGGGTTGCCGCGAGCGACGGCGCTCGCCTGGGCGAATCGAGCCTGCAATTGGCCGGCCTGCATTGCGCCGCCTGCGCCGGCATCATCGAAGCGGCGCTCGCCGCCGTTCCCGGCGTCCGCGAAGCGCGCGTTGCCGCGGCGAGCGAGCGCGCCACGGTGCTGTGGGAGCCCGAGCGCACCCAGCCTTCGCGCCTCGTCGCGGCCGTGCGCCGGGCCGGCTACGACGCCGTTCCTGACGCCGCCGCGCCGGCGCGCGCGCTGCGCCAGCGCGAAGCGCGGCTGGCGTTGTGGCGCCTCTTCGTGGCCGCCTTCTGCGCGATGCAGGTGATGATGCTCGCGGCGCCGGCCTACGTGGCTGCCCCGGGTGAACTCGGCGCCGACATGCGCCGCCTGCTCGACTGGGGAAGCTGGCTCCTCACGCTGCCGGTGCTCGCGTTTGCCTGCCGGCCGTTCTTCGCCGGCGCCTGGCGCAGCCTAAGCGCGCGGCGCATCGGCATGGACGTGCCGGTGGCGCTGGGCATCGCGGTCACCTTCATCGCCAGCAGCGGCGCGGCGTTCGATCCGGGCGGCGTCTTCGGCAGCGAGGTCTACTTCGATTCGCTGACGATGTTCGTCGCCTTCCTGCTCGCGGCGCGCTGGCTCGAGCTGCGCGCGCGCCACCGCGCCGCCGACGAACTGGAAGCGACGCTGGCCCGCCTGCCCGAGACCGCCGAGCGGGTGCTCGAAGGCGAGGCCGACGACGGGCGCGCCGAGACGGTGAGCGTCTTGAGGCTGCACCAGGGCGACCGCGTGCGCGTGGCGCTCGGCGACGCGTTCCCCGCCGACGGCACGTTGCTCGCCGGGAGCACGCAATGCGACGAGTCGCTGCTCAGCGGCGAATCGCAGCCGGTGCCGAAGGCCGTCGGCGATGCCGTCGTCGCCGGCAGCCTCAACCGCGGCGCGCCGGTGCTGATGCGCGTGCTGCGCGCCGGTGCCGACACGCGCCTGGAAGGCATCGTCGCGCTGATGCGCGGCGCGGCCACGCAGCGCCCGGCGCTGGCGCGCGTGGCCGATCGCTTCGCCGCACTGTTTCTGTGGGCGGTTGTGCTGCTGGCCGCGGGGGGTGCGGCGCTGTGGAGCGTGCTCGACCCTTCGCGCGCGCTGTGGGTGGCGGTGTCGGTGTTGATCGTCACCTGCCCGTGCGCGCTGTCGCTGGCGGCACCGGCCGCGCTGCTGGCCGCGGCACGCTCGCTGGCGCGCCAGGGCGTGATGGTGCAAAGGCTCGACGCGATCGAGGCGCTGGCCAAGGCCGGCCAGGTGTTCATCGACAAGACCGGTACGTTGACCGCCGGCGAGCCGGCGCTGGCCGGCGTCGCGCTCACCGCAGCCGGCCGGCGCCACTTCGAGGACAGCGAAGCCGCGGCGCTCGCCGCCGCGGCGGCGTTGGCAGCATGGTCCAGCCATCCGCTGTCGCGCTCGCTGGTGCGGGCGGCACTGGCAACGCCCATGGCGACCCGCGCCGCGGGGGGCACCGCGGCGTTCGAAGGCTTTGCCGAGATGCCGGGGCAGGGCGTGCAGGCGCTCGACTCCGCGGGCCGCACCTGGCGCCTGGGCGCCGCGGCCTGGGCCGTGGCGCGCGATGCCGGCCACGCCGCGCGCGCCGACGCGGCCGCGGATTCAGCCACCTGCCTAACGCTCGAAGGCGTGGCGATGGCCGCCTTCGCTTTCGAGGAGTCGCTGCGTCCCGGCGCCGAAGAGACCGTCGCCGCGCTTCAGGCGCAGGGGGTGCGCGTCACGCTGCTGTCGGGCGACCGCAGCGAGCGCGCCGGCGCGCTGGCCGCGCGGCTGGGCATCACCGATGTCGTGGCCGGGGCGACGCCGCAGGCCAAGCTCGCCGCGGTGGCCGCCGCGCAGGCCGAGGGCCGCTGCGTGGCGATGGTCGGCGACGGCATCAACGACGCGCCGGTGCTCGCGCGCGCCGACGTGGCGCTGGCGATGGGGCAGGGCGCGCTGGCCGCGCGCGTGGAGGCCGGCTTTGTCCTGGCATCGGGCCGTGCCGATGCGCTGCTCGCGGCGCGGCGCACGGCGCAGCGCGCCGTGCGCATCGTGCACCAGAACCTCGCCTGGGCCGCCGCCTACAACGCCACCTGCGTCCCGCTGGCGCTGGCCGGCTGGCTGCCGCCGTGGGCCGCCGGGCTGGGCATGGCGGCCAGTTCGCTCGTCGTCGTCGGCAACGCGCTGCGCCTGGGGCGCTGAGCGGTCGAACGAAGACAAGCGCCCAACCGACTCTTCGCATGGACATCCTCTACCTGCTGATTCCACTTTCGACGGTGCTGCTGCTGGCGATCGTCGGCGTCTTCGGCTGGGCTGTCTTCCACGGGCAGTTCGACGAACTCGGGCGCGAGGGCGAGCGCATCCTCGGCGAGGACTGAACACGCGCGGCGATGCGCTGACGCCGCCCTGACGCCTCGCGGACGGCCTGCTTGACTCGGATCAAGCGATTGACCCTGCCGCCAGCGAAGAATTCGTGTTTGTCGATGCGACAGGCATCGTTGTGAGGAGATCCGGATGGCACAGGAGTCGGTCGCATCGTCTTCGCCCGCGCGCGAATACAGCGACACCGTCGTACGCCTTTTTTCCCTGGCCGCCGTGCTATGGGGCGTGGTGGGCATGCTGGTGGGCGTCATCATCGCCGCCCAGCTCACGTGGCCGGAGCTGAACTTCGGCATTCCGTGGTTGAGCTACGGCCGCTTGCGGCCGCTGCACACCAACGCGGTGATCTTCGCCTTCGGCGGCTGCGCGCTGTTCGCCACCTCGTACCACGTCGTGCAGCGCACCTGCCAGACGCGGTTGTTCCTGCCACAGCTGGCGCTGTTCACCTTCGTCGGCTGGCAGCTCGTCATCCTGGCCGCGGCGATCACGCTGCCGCTGGGCATGACGCAGGCCAAGGAATATGCCGAACTCGAGTGGCCGATCGACATCCTCATCGCCGTGGTCTGGGTGTCCTACGCGGTGGTGTTCTTCGGCACCATCGGCACGCGCAAGGTGCGCCACATCTACGTGGCCAACTGGTTCTTCGGCGCCTTCATCATCGCCGTGGCGCTGCTGCACATCGTCAACAGCGCCGCCATCCCGGTGAGCCTGACGAAGAGCTACAGCGCCTACGCCGGCGTGCAGGACGCGATGGTGCAGTGGTGGTACGGCCACAACGCGGTGGGCTTCTTCCTGACCGCCGGCTTCCTGGGGATGATGTACTACTACATCCCCAAGCAGGCCGAGCGCCCGGTGTACTCGTATCGCCTGTCGATCGTGCACTTCTGGGCCCTGATCTTCACGTACATGTGGGCGGGCCCGCACCACCTGCACTACACGGCGCTGCCCGATTGGGCGCAGTCGATCGGCATGCTCTTCTCGCTGGTGCTGCTGGCGCCCAGCTGGGGCGGCATGATCAACGGCATCATGACCCTCAGCGGCGCGTGGCACAAACTGCGTGACGACCCGATCCTGAAGTTCCTGATCGTCAGCCTGTCCTTCTACGGCATGAGCACGTTCGAAGGGCCGATGATGTCGATCAAGACCGTCAACGCGCTCAGCCACTACACGGACTGGACCGTCGGCCACGTGCACAGCGGCGCGCTCGGCTGGGTGGGCCTGATCAGCATGGGCTCGCTGTACTACCTGATCCCGCGCCTCTACGGCCGCAAGCAGATGTTCAGCGTGCGCGCCATCGAGCTGCACTTCTGGATCGCCACCATCGGCATCGTGCTGTACATCGCCGCGATGTGGATCGCCGGCGTCATGCAGGGCCTGATGTGGCGCGCCGTCAACGCCGACGGGACGCTCGTCTACACCTTCGTCGAGAGCGTCAAGGCGACCTTCCCGTACTACGTGATCCGCCTGCTCGGTGGCCTGCTGTACCTGAGCGGCATGCTGATCATGGGCTGGAACGTGGTGATGACGGTTCGCAGCGGCCGCGCCGCCGCGGCGCCGATCCCGCAGGTGGCTGCTGCCCACGCCTGAGCCCAGCCACGCCAAGGAGCGACTAGAGATGGCATCGCATGTGTCGGGTCACGAGAAGATCGAGACCAGCAACTTCCTGATGATCGTGCTGATCCTGCTCGCCTGCGCGGTGGGCGGCATCGTCGAGATCGTGCCGCTGTTCTTCCAGCGCTCGACGACGCAGCCGGTCGAGGGCCTGAAGCCCTACACCGCGCTGCAGCTGGCCGGGCGCGACGTCTACATCCGCGAGGGCTGCTACAACTGCCATTCGCAGATGGTGCGGCCGTTCCGCTCGGAGACGCTGCGCTACGGCCCGTTCTCGCTGGCCGGCGAGTTCGTCTACGACCATCCGTTCCAGTGGGGCAGCAAGCGCACCGGCCCCGACCTGCAGCGTGTCGGCGGCCGCTACAGCGACGAATGGCACCGCGTGCACCTGATCAACCCGCGCGACCTGGTGCCCGAATCGAACATGCCGGCCTACCCGTGGCTGGCCGCGGCCACGGTCAACCCGGACGACATGGCGCCGAAGATGAAGGCGCTGCGCACCATCGGCGTGCCGTACAGCGATGAGGACATCGCCGGCGGTGCCGAGGCGGTCAA